>NZ_JBBGYW010000003.1:0-578553 GCF_037479515.1 Ochrobactrum sp. MYb379 | reverse complement strand
GAGCGCGAAAGCGCTCCCAGCAGCGTCTTATTTTGGATTAAAGGCTCAATAATGCTGAAGTGCTACACTCTGATTGTCCGTTTTATTTCCATCGCTCTATTGCTGGTATCTCCTGTTAAATTTGCGCATAGCGAAAATGCAACGGCCACTGTGAGGGTGTCGCATGCGCTTGGAACTTCCGATATTTCACCATCGCCAAAACGTGTCATAACGCTCGGATGGAGTGGTGAAGACGTCGTACTCGCTCTGGGAACGGTTCCCATTGCAATGACCCGCTATGGTTCATTTCCCAGCGGAATGTTTCCATGGGATGAAGCTAAGCTGACTGGCGAAAGACCTCTTTTGCTTAGTGGCGATCTTAACTATGAGGCGATAGCAGCCTTAAAGCCTGATCTTATTGTGGGTATATATTCTGGCATAGACGCAGTGGCTTACAAACGGCTTTCGACAATTGCCCCAACAGTCGTCTATCGTTCTGGGCCGTGGCAAGCAGATTGGCGGGAGCAAACAGAAATCATTGGCGAGGCATTGGGGAAGCCTAAGGAAGCCCAAGCTTTAATCGCCGAAACAGACGTTCTGCTGGAAAGGTTTGGCAAAAATCATCCGGAACTTCAGGGTAAGACGTTTACGTTTGGCTCATATATGCCGGGCAGTTCCGGTATCATTGTTTATCTGCCTTCTGATCCACGTGTACAGGCACTGACAAAAATGGGGCTGAAGATATCTTCAGGCGTAGAGGCACTCGCCACTTCAGACCCTGATGAGACGTCGACTTCTGTTAGTCTTGAAAACGTCGGAAGTATTGATGCTGATATTCTGATCATGTGGTACGGGGAGGGTGCAAGGGATGCTGCTGAAACGCAACCTTTGTTCGCTGCACTCAACGCCGTGAAGCGGGGCTCTTATGTGGCGCTCGATGATCCTGTCTCGGTTTGGTCCACATCGGCTTTAAGTGTTCTCTCCATCCCCTATGGTTTCCCGAAGTTTGTCCCGCGTCTGGCCGAGGCTGCACGAAAAGCGGAACGGCAGTGATGCTGGGTGGGAAAAAGAGTTTCTTGATCTTGCCAACAATGTCTTGGGGGTGTTGAAAGAGGTTTGGTCTCAGCACATCGTGCCATTTGATTATAAAAATAAATATAATGCCGTTATTCATATCGACGGCCTATGCCAATCAATCGGGACTACGACATAGAGCACGGCTACTAATGAAGTATCCTGGTATGTTGAGTATAATTGTTTTTGTTTCTCAACAGAGCGATGTAAAATCTAAATAGGGATATATCACTTTGACCAATCAGCGGAAAATACAACGAACGCTTTCTTTAGAAGCTGATTTTCAGCCTTCAATTTCTCGATATTTGACCGCAGTTTTCTCAGTTCCACTTCCAGTTCGGCCTGCGTCATTGGTGTGTGATCGTCAGCTTTGGATTCATCAGCACCACTATCAAGCTCATTAATCGTTTCGCTGTCTTCTGGATTGGTATCCTGCTTCTTCACCCAAAGCCTTAAAGATTGCTCGCCGATATTAAACTGTTCGGCAATTTCTCTATAGATTGTGCGGTCACGCGGGTTTACAAGACGACGCTCATTAACGGCTTCGATTGCTTTGGTCCGAATATCTTCCGGATATCGTTTGGCTGAGAACAACCTGCGTTCCTTGATGTTTGCAATTCAGAGCTAAATCCGACTTTCAAGGTAGAAAATTCACCTGCAGCTGTCTATTGGCGCATGACATTGCGCCAGTTTAAGCATGAGACAATTTCCTTACCTTGATCGACAGGAAAATATAGTTAGAATTATTAATATCAAATTCCAATCAGGTAAAGTGCTGCACGTCGCGTCGCACCCCTATAATCCGAAAGTGTCTACTCTTTATGACCCAATTCAGCCCACTTGTTTCTACGGATTGGCTTGAAATGCACGCAGAGGATAATTCGGTGGTTGTTCTCGAATCGAGTGTATTCCTTGAACTGTCGGAGACATCTGAACGCCCTGAGTTCCGCAGCGGTTTGGATGCGTTCGAAGGGGAAGGGCGCATTCCGAAAGCGCGCTTTGCAGATATGTTTTCAGAGTTTTCAGATCCGAGTTCGGCCTTGCCGTTCACCCGGCCTAGCAAGACGCACTTCAATGCGGCTGCTGGAAGATTAGGAATAACATCTGACAGCCACGTAATTATCTATGATCGATTGGTCGGCCAGTGGGCCTCACGTTTATGGTGGCTATTCCGTAGTTTCGGCCATTCAAAGGTCAGTGTTTTGGATGGTGGCTTGAAAAAATACCTTCGTGAAGGTCGTAAACTAGAAGAAGGGCGCCCCTACCCATACCCCTTGGCTCAATATAGCGCGTCTTCTGATGGAAACTTTGTTGTTTCAAAGCAAGATGTTGTTCGAGCGACGGATTCCAGTTCTAAGGCGGATATCGTTTGCTTCTTGCCCGAAGATGATTTTGCTGGAAGGATTAACGTTCGGGAACGATTAGGCCATATTCCGGGCAGCTCGAATTTGCCATTCAAGAAGCTCCTTGATCCTGCAACCAATGGCTTGCAGCCGACTGAAAATCTCAGGCAGCTTTTTTCTGAAGTTATTTCGCTGGATGGGCGTCAGGTGATAACCTATTGCGGTGGCGGTGTTGCATCAACGCTCGGTGCACTTGCTCTGGCTGTGCTGGATTATTCTAACACTGCCGAATATGATGGTTCTTTGGCTGAGTGGGTTTTAGATACGACCTTGCCTATGGAAACGGGACTTGCGCCCACGTAACCTCGTTACTATGCTATTTAAAAGGTCGATTTCCCGGGCCAAATTGGGACCGGGTTATTTTTGCTATGCTGTCAAAAGCGATGTGTCTTTGTCACCGGACAGATAATCTAAAATTAGCGCATTTTTTATAAAACAATTTCTTTTATAATTATAATTATAATTACATAAAAATATGGATAGCTGCCAAGTGGCTGGCAGCGGGAGTTTGGCTCCGCCATAGTATAGAGAAATGCAGTGCCTGTCTTAAGCGACCGATCCCCAGATGAATTAGCGAGCTACCGACCGCACATTGTTACGGCGGTGGGCTTCGCCAGCACGTTCGAATTGCTGTTCAACTCTGAGACTGGTTCTGTGGACCATATCCATGGTTGAACTTGCATTTCAAAAACGTCCCAAACAGATCATAGCGATTGACATTAAAGGCTTGGCGAAGACCTTTGCATCAAAAGGTAGAGGAAACGTCCGTGCTTTGGCTCCGGTTGGTCTACAGATCGAAGCAGGGTCTTTTGTCGCAATTGTCGGGCGTTCCGGTTGCGGAAAATCGACTCTACTGCGTTTGATTGCGGGTCTCGAAAAGCCGACTGCGGGAAATCTGTCTGTTAAGGGAACGGATGGTGCAGAGCGTGGCGTGCGCTATGTCTTTCAAAACTATATCGAATCTCTTTTCCCATGGTTAAGTGTTGGCCAAAATATCGGATTTGGCCTTAGACATGCAAGCAATCGCAAAGACTTGGCTTCGGTTTCTGGTTCAAAGCGTCAGGAGTTGATCGAAGGCCATTTAGCTGAGGTTGGTCTTGCTGGAAAATCGTCCTTTTATCCATTCGAGTTGTCGGGTGGCATGCAACAGCGGCTTGCAATTGCGCGTGCAATCGCATCGCGACCGGAAATTCTTTTGCTTGATGAACCATTCAGTGCCATCGATGCGTTGAGCAGAGCTAATATGCAGGACCTACTTCTGCGTATCTGGAAGCAGCATAATCTAACGATTGTCTTTGTGACCCACGACATTGATGAGGCTCTGTATCTCGCAGACCGTGTCATAGTCATGAAAGAGCATGGCGCAGGAATTGATCAGGATATTACCGTTCCGATTGCGCGTCCGCGCGACCAGGTCGCGAGCCGCGAAGATGCTGGCTTCCTGAAGCTGCGCCGAGAGGTTCTCTATCGCCTGTTGGGAGAGGCTTCATGAGCACCAAGGCCACAAGTGCGCAAATCATCTCTATGGTTCAACATTATCAAGCCCCTCGTTCGGAGGCAGAACTAATCAGTGAGACAGGTGTGACCGTTAATGATGAGAGAGTGTCTAAAGACAGTTTTCTTTCGCGCTTCGTTTCCAGTCGAGCACTTGGTTGGACGGTCTTATGCGTATTGTTAGCTCTGTGGCAGGTATCAGCGTGGATACAGTATAATCCAACGGTGTCTTCACCAATCCAAATTGGACAGACGCTTGGCCAAGAACTTGCTGGCGGTGCGTTGCTCTGGGCTTTGCTGGATACGCTGCGACTTCTCGTAATCGGCTTCGCGATTGCCGCACCTTTTGGCATTGCACTTGGCTTTCTGATGGGTCGGGTACGCTTTTTCTGGGCGCTTCTTGAGCCTGTGGTGGAAATTGCCCGAGCCAAGCCGACAACTGCCATCATTCCAGTCCTGATCCTGTTTTTTGGCATCGGCGACACAATGAAAATTCTCGTGTTCCTGCTTTCAGCGATTTTTCCGTTGCTGATGACATCCTATGCAGGGGCGCAGAGCCTATCTAAAACGCTGCGAGAAACGGCGCAGACGTTCAAGTTAAGCTGGCTACAGACCCAAATCGAGGTCGCTCTGCCAGCAGCGCTTCCTTACATTCTTGTTGGTATGCGGCAGGCGCTAGGCACATCCTTGATGATGTCTGTGGTTGTTGGCATGGTCGCAGGCAATGACGGAATCGGCTTTTATATTCTCGAAGCCCAGCAATCCTTTAATATTCGAAAACTTCTCGCCGCGACCGTTCTCGTGGCAGCAGTCGGCTATTTGATCAATTCGCTCTTTCTGGTGCTCGAAAAGCGCTTCACGAGAGCGGGGCATACGCCGAACTGATCAATCTTCAGGAGAATTCCATGCCAGAAATCGGCGTTTTCAGCTTTGGCGATACCTATCCCAACCCGGTCACGGGTGAACGACAGACTGCTTATGATAATCTCAAAGATCTGCTTGAGCGTATTGAGCTTGCAGACCGTCTTGGCCTCGATTTTTTTGGGGTAGGCGAACACCATCGCCCGGATTTTTCGGTCGCTGCTTGTTCAACGGTACTTGCGGCTGCTGCGGCGCGTACCAAAACCATCCGTCTTGGTACTGCAACGATTGTTCTTTCAACGGATGATCCAGTCCGCCTTTACCAGCAATTTGCAACGCTGGACCTCTTATCGCATGGCCGTGCAGAACTCGGTCTTGGTGGCGGTGTATTTCTGGAATCGTTCGATCTGTTTGGCGTCGACTATGCGGATCGCAGTGCTTATTTTGATGAAAAACTCAACCTCATCGCCAATATTGACGCCCATGAGAATGTCACTTTCAAAGGTGTAAGCCGTCCCGCATTGGATAACTTGCTGGTCTGGCCGCGCCCATTGAGTGGTCATCTTGATCTGTGGCAGACGACTGGACTTTCGGAAGAGTCGTTTCTGCGCGCCGCAAAGCTCGGCTTTTCAGTGCAGACGGGCTCTAGAGGTCCCGATTTTGAGCGGCTTACAGAGCTTGTCACCCTCTATCGAAAGGCTGCATCAGAACTGGGACATCCGGCCAATCGCAGTCGTGTGGCACTGAGCGCGCATGGCTATATTGGCGATGACAATCAAAAAGCCATCGACAGCTTTTTCATTCATTATCAGACTTATGTTGCCAATATGCGCCTCAATCGCGGTAAACCAGTACCAACGCGCGAGCAGTATGAAGAAGCAGTTGAAGACCTGAACTCCAATATCATTGTCGGCGATGCAAAGCATGTTCTTGCCAAGCTGAAGCACCAGCATGCCCGTATTGGCCATGATCGCCATATTTTCCAGCTCGACTGGCGGGCAGTTCCGCATGCCGATCAGCTGCGTGCGATTGAAATCCTGGGGTCAGATATAGCGCCCGAATTTAAAAAACTGGACGCCGCAAGCAGCTCGCAAGCCGCTTGACCGGTAAAATCAGATATCGTTTTGTGAAAGTATCTCAAATGGTTGCAATATCCCGACGTCTGCTTTTGTCACTCGCAATCGCGACGGCTTTATCTCCGTCAGCATTTGCTCAAGAGCCAACTTTGGTACGGGTCGCGTTGACACCCGGTACTTACAACATCGCAATTGCGGAACAGGAGGGGTTTTTCGCGCGCCACGGCATCCGAACGGAGCTGGTACAGCTTGCAACCGGAACTGAATCCATTGCGGCGGTTAAAGGTGGCAGCGCCGATATTGCTTATGCTGATACTTTTGCTGGCGTAAATGCCATTCACAATGGCTTTGGTCTCAAGCTAGTCGCAGGCGCCAATCACACCAGCCAGGCAGTCAATTATCTCGTCAAACAAGACAGTGACATCAAGACGCCGGAAGACTTGAAAGCGCGCAAACTTGGTATTGGAGGGGTGCCTTTCTTCCGGGTGTTCGCTAACAAATATCTGGAAAGCAATGGTGTGCAGCCTGCAGATGTGAACTTTACCATCATCAAGCAAAGTTCTGCATTGCCCGAAGCACTGCAGAATGGCGCTGTGGACGCCATTCAATCACTTGGATTCATCGTTGCTTACAACAATGATGGCACTGGTGACGGCTATAATTTCCGTACTATTGGTGATCCGAGCACGGCGAAATACCAGAACCCTAATGCGGTTCAGGCTGGGTGGTGGACCTCCGCTGAATGGGCTGACAGCAATGCAGATACGGCACAGAAGTTTAGTGATGCGTATCGGGAATTTGCAAGCTGGTATGACAAACTTGATCTCGATAAACGCGTTGAGCTTGCTGCACGTTTTGACAAGCTTGATTTCGCAAAAGTAGCGAATGGCGACCCGGAAAAGCTCAAAAATCTGGCGTTTCTGACGACAGCTCGTTACGTTGAAGGCCCGGTTGATGTGAATGCAACTCAAGAGTGGATTGCATCGGGTGTGAAAGCCGCGCCTGAGCAAGTGCTAGAGAATGTTTCTATAGCCGACTATCTGCTGCCATCAGCCCAATAATCAAGCATGATAACAAGTCTCTTTCCACATGACTTCGTGGGAAGAGCAGGCCGTTGTTGGTCTGAGAGGAATATTATGACACAAAGCAAACGCCGGTTGCGGCTCGGCTATTCTATCTGGCCTACAGGTCATCATAGGACTGCATGGCGTCTTCCTGAAGCAAGCAACACTGGCACCGTTGATCCCGACTTCATGGCCGATACAATACGCACCGCAGAACGGGGATTGTTTGACTATTATTTCATTGGCAATGCTGTAAAAAGCGACCCGGATGCGGCGCGCTCTAATGGCAATGAAGTGTTCAAAATCGAGGGTTATGCCCTTGGTGGTTATGCAGCCGCTATCACCAGCCGTATCGGTATCGTGGTAACTATCAATATTACCTATTCTGACCCTTACAATACAGCGCGAGCTATTGTTTCGCTCGATCATTTAAGTCGCGGGCGTGCCGGACTGAATGTGGTTACAGGTGCTGCTGGCACCGATGCTGCGTTAAATTTTTCCCGGGCAGCGCATCCAAAAGCGGAAGAAAAATACCAGCAGGCCGACGAGTTTCTTGATGTTTTCAATAAGCTCATAACCAGTTGGGATGAAGACTGGCTTGTTGATGATCGCGATAATGGTGCTTTCCTTGATCCCAAAAAAGGTCGCCGGATTGATCACTCAGGCCATTTTTTCTCAGTGCGTGGGCCACTGAATGTTCCGCCTCCAATACAGGGCCGTATTCCGATCATTCATGCAGGCACCAGTGAGCAGTCATTTGAGCTTGGTGCGAAATATGCCGATATTCGTTTCAGCCCCTATCGTGGGCGCGACTGGAACAAGGCCTATTATAAAGACATAAAGAGCCGTTTGCCGAAATATGGGCGCAGTGAAGATGACCAGTTCATTCTGCCGGGCTTCACATTTTTCGTTGATGAAACAACGCGATCTGCACGTGACACCTATCGCATGGTGCAGAATTTTACGCTGGAAGAATATGCTCCCAAAGTCGTTTCCGGGTTTCTTGGGATAGAACTCGTTTCAGCAGACAAGCATGAAAAAGTGCTCAACATTGTCGATATAGAAAAGCTACGAAAAGAAGCGGCAGCACAGCCAGTACAGCTCAACGGGCAGCCGGGTCAGGCAGCCAACAAGCTTTGGGCGCTCGAAATGGCGCTTGAAAGCTTTGGCGACGTTGAAGCTGTAACGTTCAACGATCTTTATCATTACATCGTCAATTTTCCCGGAAATCAGGCGCCCGTCGTGGGTAGTGCGCGCGAAGTTGCGGACTGGATTGAAGAGCGGTTCGAAGATCGGGAATTTGACGGCGTTAAGGTGTTTCCACCTTATTCGCCACAGCCTCTGGCAGCGTTTGTTGATCTGGTTGTGCCAGAGTTGCAGAGGCGCGGCATCTATCGAACTGAATACGAGACAACAACGCTGACTGGCCATCTGGGCCTTGACGGTCGGAATAAAAATTGAGGGCGGGACATGACAGACAATAAGACCTCATCGATTATCGCAGCAGAAGAAGCAATCGCTCTTGTTAGAAAGGGCGAAGCTGTTGTTTTTCTCGATGTTCGTTTTGCACCGGGAAAAGCTGATCTTAAGCGCGGCTATGAAGAGGCTCATATTGCGGGCGCTCATTTTGTTGACCTTCCAACACAGCTGCAGGGGAAGGGGGGCGGGATCGCCGGCGCGCGACCACTGCCCAGCGTCGAGCAGCTTCAATCAGATATCACAGGGTGGGGTATCAGTTCCTATAGTAAAGTGATTGTCTATAGCAATGATACGCCAGCGGCAGCTGCGCGCGCATGGTTTGTACTCCGCTGGGCAGGTGTTGCGAACGTAAGCTTTCTTGATGGTGGCCTAACCGCATGGCAACAGGCTGGCGGCGATGTGAATGCCGATCTACCCAAGATCGGTGGTGGTGATTTTATCATCAACACGACAGGGCATTTGCCCACTGCAACTGCCGATGAAGTCGCGGAGCTCATCTCAGGTCAAGAAACTGTACTGGATGCGCGCCCTGCATCTGCATATGCAGGCGATGGTTCGGATAGGAACGGGCATATTCCAGGTGCTATTAGCCTGCCATCAAAGGCGTTGTTGGCTCTCGACGGGAAGCTGTTATCAGCCGCAGAAATCACAACTCTCCTTGAGGAGAAGGGGGTAAGGCCCGGTGATACAGTTGGTGTTTATTGTGGTGGTGGCGTGGCCGCTGCACTTGAAACATTGGTCCTGCGAGAAAATGGCGTTGATGCTCGGTTGTTTGTGGGGTCGTTCTCCGCCTGGTCTGCGGACCCTTCAAGACTCACAGAGAAATTGGCCTGACGTCATTAACAGCTGACACTAGACTTTGCCGACCGTGCCTTCGCAGGGTCGGTTTTTGCTTAACCGGATGTGCAAACATATTGTCTGATCGGAATATAGAATTATGAACAAGCCGATTGGTTTGAAAAGTCTGGACGGTGCCAGCGTTACAGTGCCGCGCAAACCAGACTGGCGGCGACAAGCAGCGATATTTGTTATCGGCGCCGTGCTTGCCGCTATCGCCTGTTACATCATACGTGGTGAGCAAGCCGTCGCTGATGGGGTGCACGAAGCTGGGAACCAACTTGGGGGCGTGGTTCTGCAACTTTTTTGCGGTATCGTGGTGGCTTCAGCAATCAGTGTTCTTGTTCCGCGTGATAAGGTGCGTGGCTGGCTTGGCTCTGAATCCAGGGCGAGAGGCTTAGTCATTGCCAGTGCTTTGGGTGCAATTATGCCCGGTGGTCCTTTTGCTTCCTTCCCTCTGGTATTGGCATTGGCCAAGGCAGGAGCTGATATTGGCGCGCTGATTGCGTTCTTAACAGCATGGGCTGCTCTCAGCCTGAGTCGTCTGCTGATCTGGGAAATTCCGCTGCTTGGCTTTGACTTCGGTATGCTGCGATTGGTCGCCAGTCTGCCACTACCATTGCTTGCGGGGTTTCTTGCGCGCTTTGCGGCTAGCAGAATTTTGAAGGGGCAATGGTGACTTGCATGGATAACAGTGAAATTTTCATGCTCGCTTTAGCCGTTGGTCTGGTCGCCTTTATATGGTGTAAACATCCCGACCGTATCAGTGTTCTGTTCCAGCAAATAAGAGATCAATCAAAGTCAATAACTGTTAGTGTTCCGGCAGGCTTTATCATAGCTGCATTTCTCAGTCGTCTTTTGCCTGCTGATCTAATCGGCTCTTTCGTAGGACGCGAAAGTGGCTTTACCGGCATTCTATTTGCCAGTGTCTTGGGTGCTTTTGTGCCGGGTGGTCCGATGATCTCTTTTCCTATCGCGCTGACGATCTGGAATATAGGGGCAGGTGAGGCGCAGATGGTAGCATTTCTGACGGGGTGGTCTGTGTTCGCGGTGCATCGGATTATTTCTTATGAACTACCTCTTCTGGGTATTCGCTTTTTATGCATCCGCACTTTTTCTTCCCTACTATTACCACCGCTGAGTGGTGCTATTGCTTTGTTGATTGCAGGATAAGCTTTCAACATAGACGCAATAATTAAGCAGCCCGAATTGATTTCGGGCTGCTTTAAACAATCAGAAAGTGCGCTGCAATGAAACGCGGCCATGTAGAGCGTGTTTACCATCAAGGCTGCTATTGGAGTCGTTCCATTTAACATAGGCGATTTCTGGAGTTACTCGCAGCCCCTGTGTCAATTGATATGGGACTGTTCCTACAATGGCCAGATTGTCAGTTCCATCATATGAGACCTGCAAGTTCAAAGTCTGCTTCCTTGAAGCCTTATATTCTAAACCGCCCCAAAAAGCCCAATCTCCGCCCCATGTTCCGTAAAAGGCATCAATTTTTCTATAAGCTTCACCATTGGCTATCGCATAACGGTCGTGGTTCGATTTGTAGGCACCCTGCAACCAGATTGAGAACTGATCTGTAATTTTGAGATCGCCGCGAATTTTACCAGCCCAGGTTTCGTTGCGGGAGTCGTAGGCTGCAACGCCTGCAATACTACCCGAGTCACCTTTCCATTTTACGCCGCCTACAATGTGCGGAACGTAGTTATCAATGGTAACATCTGTGTTGGCTTCGGAGTTTCCGCCCTGTTCAAGCGAGAAAATTGCGGAGAACTGCTTGTTTGGCTCAAAGGTATAACTGATGAGATTGGTTCGATATCCACCAGCGAGAATGATATCGTCACTTAGGACATTCCCAAGATAGCCTGTGAAGGTAAGGAACGCAGATTCATCAAGACCAACTCGCAATCCACCTAGTTGAATATACGCGAAGCGAAATGTTGTTGTGTCATTCGCATTGAACCACTGATAGCGGATCTCGGTATGGGTTTTCAGATCGCCGAGATCTGTATGACTTGCCGTTGTAAAGCGAAATTGGAAACGTGTCTGACTGCGCCATGTGTCGGCTTTAACTGCGCTGGCGCGCGTCGCGTAAACATTGTCGCCACCAGTTGTCGCATTACGAATGTAGCCATGGATACGGACGCAGGTCTCGGTCCCCGGAATATAGAAATAGCCGGCACCATAAGCATCGCAAATCTTGACATATTCGGCAGGCTCCGCGTCAGGCCCCGGCTGAATTTCAGCGGCATAGGCCCCCCAAATGCCAAACTGAGAAAGGATCGTGGTAAGTGTGAGTGACTTCAGATTCATATAATTCTCCATCAAATTATATGAAATTTCTAATTATAATTATAATTTTTATGAAGGTAATTTGTCACAATAAACATATGGAATAGGGTTTTAATGACTGTTAGTGGGTCCAAAAACTGAAATTTGTATAATCGCGTGAATTATAATTATTATTTTAATATCGAGCGGGTTGCGACCAAGTCGAAATATGCCCGCCCGGCCAAACGCCATCTTATATTTCCAGATCGATCAACGTTTTAAGATCTCAAGGCTTCTGCCGCACTCATGCGCAGAGTCATTAACGCCGGAACCAGTGAAACCACCGCCGCAACCGCGATAAAGCCAATAGCAAGCCAGACATCGCTCATCGCAAACTCCACTGGCATCCTGACTGCTGTTGTTGCGGTGAGCCATGATGTGATGGCCCGCGCTGCCGCATAGCCAATTGCCAGCCCAAGAAAAATTCCGAGCAGCAGCAGGAAAAACAACTCGCCCCAGACAATCGCCATAATAGAGCGAACCGGCGCACCAAGCGCCCGCAGCGCACCGATCTGACGTTTTCTCGCGCCTATATGCATGACCGCAACCAACAACAAGGCGAAAACTACAATCACCTGCGTACCGATGGCGATACCAAGCAGCAGGCTGCGGGCATCTCCCAATGTGGAATAGAGCCTTGTGAGAACCTCTGCCGGGAAGATCGCTAATGTGCGATCAGAACGATATTCCTGGCGCAGCCGATAGGCATCCGCAATGGTCTTTGGCTTGACTAGAATAGCCGGAACACCGGGACTATCGGCATCGAAAGCCTCATCAAGCGGTGCATTGACGTCGATCTCGTGATCATGGTCATGCGGCTTTTCGTTGACCAGAACACCAAATCCGTTACCCGGCTTTTCAGCATGGTCGTCATGCTCGTGCTCTTCATGAGCTTCTATGCCATGCAGTTGCCAGACAGTGCGAATGGGAACCAGAATGGACCGATCCCATGCGGTGCCGGTCGGAGCCATTTTGCCAGCTACCTGATAGCTAACCTCGGTATGTGCATGTCCGCCGGTTTCAACCGTACCATGCATTGGATTGACTTTAGCCCCGACAGGTAGGTCGACTGCCGAACCGATAATTGCCTGGCCCAGACGTGCGAACATCGTGCCTTCGGCGAGCTGTGGTGACAGGGCGAAAATAAGCTCGGTTGTCGTGCCGACAATGGGAAAGCCCATCGCGCTGTCACCAAAGCCTATGGGTGCTGCGAAGGCCACGCGCTTATCATTAGCAAGTTTGCCCAGCATTGCGCCCGACATAAGCGGCAGAGGCGACGGCTGCAAAAAGACCGACGAAAGTGTGAGCTGCGTGTCACTTCCTGCAGCACCGATCACAAGGTCAAACTTGTCAGAAGCCCGCGCCGTGCCAAGCCGCACAGCGCGTTCCTGCAAGGTTACGACCGAACTTAATGCAACCGACAAAGCCAGCAGAACGATGATGGCGACGGCACCACTCCAGAAGCGGCGCAGATCGGCAAGAATGAATGCGATCATGACAATTCCATCTCCGCGCTGTCGCTTGCAATCTTTCCGCCTTCAAGGCGAATACGGCGCTGCAAATATTGCATCAGCTGCGGATCATGCGTGACGACCACCAATGTCGCCTTTTCTTCGGTCGCAAGCCGCACCAGAAGCTCGGCAACATCGGCACCGGTTTTCTGATCAAGACTCGCAGTCGGTTCATCGGCCACAATCACGCCGGGCTTAGAAAGAAGCGCACGCGCGATAGCCACGCGCTGCATCTCACCACGCGACAGCGTTTCGATATGTTGATCGGGACGGGTTATTCCAACTGTCTGAAGCAATTGAAGAGCGCGTGCGCGATGATCTGCACTCACCCTGCCACTGAGCTTAACCGGTAATAGCACATTGGCCAGTGCGGAAAGGCCGGGAAATAGGTGAAAATCCTGCATCACCAGACCGATGTTGCGCGCACGAAACGCATCGCGCCTGAAAGACGACAGGCTGCTGATTTCCGTTTCGCCCCACACGACTTTGCCGGCTTTAACAGGTTCGAGACCCGTTATGGCGTTGACCAGCGTGCTTTTCCCCGAGCCAGAGGCACCGGTAATTGCCAGATGGTCACCAGCAATCAGATCAAACTTTTCAATGGAAAGCACAGGGAGAGCCAACCCCGGAAAACGTACTTCCAGATTGGCAATATCGAGCGATAGGCCCGATGGCTTGGCAAGCATCATCATCAGACCGTTTTGAAAGAGGCATCACGCAGACGAAGCTGACTGACGAAGCCCGTTTCAGGGTCTGTCCATGAACCATATTCAAGCGTGCCGCGCGTCAGAATTGGCGCGTTGAACTGCACAAATGTCTGTTTGGATGCCAGATAAACAACCATGATATTATCGGGCCAGTCGGAATCCGACGAGCAGAATGGACAGATCGACATGGGAATTTCGGTCAGGACGAAGAAATTGGCTTCAGCCTTGAGCGGTGGTGCCATGAACCCGCTGATCGCCACTTGCCTGCCCGAAGCACTTTTGACCTGATCGGAAAACTCCAGACCCAGAACGCCAAAACTTTTATACAGATTATCAAAGCCAAGCTGCTCTGCGGCTTGTGCTCTGTTTGCAATGCACATCAAAGGCGCAGTTGCCAATGCACCAAGCATGAGTTGCCTGCGATTGAAATGCGATCCTGTGCGCATCGTGTACTCCTGAAGACAAGATGGGCAAGCGGGAAGCCCGCCTGCCCTTATTCAAACGAAGATTACTCAGACTTTGCTTTGCCGAGCGCGAAAGTGTCAGCCAGTACGCGGTAAACGTCGCTCTGTTCCATGTAGCCGCGAAGACCTTCAGAACCCGGGCCTGTTGCCTGTAGAACAACGTCATCGACAGCATGCACGCCGGTATCGTCTTCCTTAGGGATATTGCCCTGCACGAAAACGGCACCGGGAACGTCCTTGTATGCTTCGTTGGCTACGTATTCACCCTTCTCGTTCTTAACGGCAGGCACGAAAGCACCATCCATCTTCGGGCGGAAGGTTTCGTAATGATCAGGGCCGTTATTGGCGGCGAGGAACAAACGACGCGATACGTCGATGCGGTCTGGATAGCCATCACCATTGCTATCTACGTAGTTCGGGAAGCCCGCATTGTCGTAGGTGCCGACCTTCTCGCGCATTTCAGTGCCCGGCTTGTCATCATCAACCGTACCGATGATAGCAACGCCATGGGTATGATCGCCAGTTACGATGATCAATGTGTCCGGGTTCTTCTCAGCAAATTCGCGTGCAACACCAACGGCCTTGTCGAATTCGATGGTTTCAACCAGCGCGCGATCCCAATCAAGCGGATGGCTCATCTTGTCAACCGATGCGCCTTCAACCATCAGGAAGAAGCCTTCCGGATTTTTCGAAAGCTTATCCAAAGCTGTTTTAGTCATTTCGACCAGACCCGGCTGGTTCGGGAACTTGTCAACCGTGCCCTTTTTCAGAAATTCACGATCAAGCGTCACATCCATATTACCGGTATGGAAGAGGCCGAGCAGCTTGTCCTGATTGGATTCACCTGATGCAGCCAGCTCATCCTTGCTTGTGACCAGTGCGTAACCAGCATCCTTGAACAACTGGATATAATCCTTGTCGTCCTTGCGCTTCGAACCCGGTACGTCTTTAGCGAGGAAGTAAGCTGAACCACCGCCAAGAACGACGTCTGGTTTAACATTATACATCATGCCGACGATATCAGCCTTGTCAGCACGCTTGCGCGTATGGGCGACCAGCGCTGCCGGTGTCGCATCCTGAAGTTCTGAGGTCGAAACAATGCCGATGGACTTCTTGGTTTCGCGACGCATTGCTTCTGCAATGGTTTCGACCTTCGGGTCGTCCTGGCTGTCAGGTGTACGATCGGCATAAACGCCAAGTGCATTCACGCGTGACTTATGGCCCGTCATGTAAGCTGACATGGTGTTGGCGCTGTCGGTTGCAATCGAATGGGTTGAAGACGTACCAATGAAAGCAACAGGTGGAACGTCATCCATATTGAGGCGGCCATTGGCCTTACCTTCGCTCATGCCCTTCGACATGATGCGCGCGCCGGTACGGTGAGCAACCGAAAGACCATCTGCAATCAGGAAGATGATGTTTTTCGCTTTGGCTTCATTGCCGGTCGAATACACATCCCAGTTGACGGACTTTGTTTCATTGCCAGCGGAAACTTCAACCTTATAATCGCCAGCCTTGCCGATTTTCAGGTCGCGCAGGATGAGGGCCGAACCCAGAACCTTGTCTTCAGCGCCTTTTTCTTCAGCGGTAAATTCAGCCTTGCTGCCAAATACAGCTTCATAGTCCTGGCCGTTGACGGTAACTTTCACGTCCTCTGGCTTAACGACCTTATCGAACTCGACCTTAAAGTCGAATGGCGAATTGACAAGGATTGTCGCCCGGTCAATCGGATATACGGTTGCGGCACCAGCCGCAGTCGTCAACATGGTTGCCGATGTGAGAGCAAGAAGCAATTTGCGCATATCAGAAAATCCCCACTGTGTAATGCGTGTGGGGAGGCTGATAAGAAAACTAGATGACAGTGGTATAACAGTCTGCAGATTTTTTGGTGAAAGATGATTTGCCAGCTACGGAATCTTGCAAATATTCCCCTTATTTCATGTGTCTGTAAAAAAGCCGAGTTAGCCTATGCGGATCAATCAGACAGGTGACATATGATAAGCAAAACGCTCTCGATCATTCCATTGACCATAATTCTGCTCAGCACAACCTTGCCTGTCTTTGCGCAAGAAAAAGTGCCCGCTTTGGTCGGCGAGCTTGTTCTGCCTACCGGCCTGAAACTCAATGGCGTTGAGTTTGGCGGCATTTCCGGCCTTGATTATGATCCGGCCCAAAATGTCTATTATGCGATTTCCGATGACCGTTCAGAGAAGGCACCTGCCCGTTTCTACAAGCTTAAACTTGATATCGACGCATCCGGCATTCACGGACTGGATATTCTGGAAACGAATACCCTGCTTGATACCGAGGGAAAGCCTTTTGCAATCAAGGATGTCGATGCGGAAAGCATTCGCTTCAACCCTGAAAGCCAGACGCTTTACTGGTCCAGCGAAGGCGACCGCAAAGGCAAGCCTTCTGTTCGTGAAATGAAGCTCGATGGAAGCTTTGTTCGTGAGTTCAAACTGCCGGAAGCCTATTTGCCAGATGAAAGCAAGTCACGTGGCACCCGAAATAACCTAGCTTTTGAAAGCCTTGCCATCACTGCTGACGGCAAGACGCTGCTTGCAGGCACTGAAAATGCGCTGGCCCAGGATGGTGAGATTGCCACAATTGATAAAGGCAGCAAGTCGCGCATCATTTCCTTCAATATCGCATCGGGCGAAGCGACCGCCGAGCATGTCTATGAAACCGATGCCATTTTTGCGAAGGCAACGCTGCCGCCTTTCTGGAACGACAATGGATTAAGCGAGTTCATGACGGATGGGTCGAACCTTCTGACTGTCGAGCGGAGTTATGCTCATGGTGTCGGCAACCGCATCAGCATTTATCGCGCATCCTTCGATGGTGCGACTGATGTGAACGGCAAATTATCGCTTGAGGGGATTGCAGCCACACCCTTGAAGAAAGAACTCTTGCTGCGTCTTGATGAAGGTACGTTTGGCCTTGATATCGACAATATCGAATCCATCACATGGGGTCCGGAAATCGATGGTGCGAAAACGCTGGTGATCGCGTCCGACAATAATTTCAATACCGACCAGTTTACCCAGTTCATCTTGATCAAACTCCCATAGCAGCTGTCATCAAACCTTAATCGTGATGATAATCACCCGTCACAGGGCCCCTTTAAGGACCATTGCGTTTGTTTTCGCAATTTAGGGGGTCCCTTATGCGCCTTGGTTATCTTCTCGCTTCCATTGCCACGATTGCTATGACGTCTTCCGCCATAGCTGAAGAGACATTCACCGCTAAACTGGCAGGTCACGCCTATCTGCCGGCTCTAACGCTGATAACACCGCCTGCCGATGCACCCCGCGACGCCTGGGTTTCCGGCAAATTCACCGGCAAGACACGCAATGACAAGCCGATGAGCGTCATGGGCGATGTCGGCAAGGCCTATGGCAGCCACACCACCGGCATCTCGCTTCCCTTCATCGGCCAGCCAGTACAGGGCATGTCAGGTTTCGCGATGAACCGCGCAGCCGATGGCAGCATTTTTACACTGACTGACAACGGCTTTGGCACCAAGGCCAATAGCCCGGATGCATTGCTGTTCTTCCACCGCATGAAGCCTGATTTTGAAACCGGCAAAGTTGAACGCGTGGAATCAGTATTTCTGAGTGATCCCGACAAGAAAGTGCCGTTTCGCATCGCCTATGAAGGCACTGATGGCCGTTACCTGACGGGTGCGGATTTTGACCCGGAAAGCATTCAGTATCTCAATGACGAAATCTGGATTGGCGATGAGTTCGGCCCATACATTATTCGCGCTGGTCTCGATGGTCGCGTGAAAGCTGTCTATCCAACCATGCTTGACGGCAAGCAGTTGATGGGTCCGGATACACCGGGCGTCGTCGTGCCTGCGGTCGCTGGCAAGGATTTCCGTGTTCAGCGTTCGGGTGGTTATGAAGGCATGGGGCTTCAGCCAAGAACCAACCAGCTCTGGGCCATGCTTGAAAAGCCGCTTTATGACGACGCAGGCAAGCCGGAAGGCGATTTCCTGCGTGTTATCACTTTCGACACCGACAAGGGCGAATGGACCGGCAATAGCTACCGTTTCCGTTTAGCTGAAGGCGCAGCCGCTATCGGCGATTTCAACTTTATCGACGACACCCGTGCATTGGTCATCGAGCGTGACAATGGCGAAGGCGATCCAAGCCTTGAATGCAAGACCGACGATCTTTCGGCCTGCTACCCGCTGCCAGCCAAGGTCAAGAACATCGTTCTCGTCGATACATCGAAAATCGACGCCGACGGCTACATCCATCGCATCGGTCATATCAATCTGATGGACATTCAGGATCCTGACAACAAGGCAATCCTGAAGACCGCAGCAGCACGCGACCTTAAGGGCAAGTTTACCTTCCCGTTCTTCACCATTGAAGACGTGATGCGCGTCGACGATACACATATCCTGATCGCTAATGACAATAATCTGCCATTCTCGGGCGGGCGTCAGATCGGCGAAGCTGCGAATAACGAATTCATATTGCTGAACGTTGCGGAACTACTTGCAGCGAAATAAACTTGCTTGAATTTCACATGGACGCATTAGTCATTATGTGACGCGATCCAATATTGTCGATAAGGCGGCCACTGCACCTTTTGTAGTGGCCGCTTTTCCAATGTTTATGTTCGATAGGCGCTTACCCGATTATAAATCTTGCTTTGATCGTTTGCTGAACGACATGAGTTATTTAAAATTGACAAAAAAACCGGAATGTTTAGTAAAAGGCACTTAATTATTCGAGATAATAGTGAGGAGTAATATTATGTATTTACGGTTGGTTAGTATCTGTGTATCTGCCATTGCATTCTCAATGGCGCCAGTGGCTGCTGACCCTTTGCAAGTGCGCGATATTAGCAATACACAACAAATTTCCGTGCAAGCCAGTAGTTTCGAGAAAGATCTCGCTTATTTGGGTATCTCTGCCAAGTTAACGTGCGAGTTAATGGTCGGCATACGGAATCAGGAGCGGAATGAAAGCTTTGGCGCTATCTGCGATATGACGTTACCTGGAAAGAAGCCAACATCTATCATGTTGTGCAATGACACGATGATTGGAACGCTGACCATTAAGGCTTCAGGTTTCAGCATAAATAAAAGCGAGCTGATAGAATTTACCAAATTCAACTGTATGCCTTGAGCAAATCTTGATATTGCGCAGCGATAATTCGCTGTTTGGTTGCAATTGGATATGTTATTCAGTTATAGCTTTCAATACTATGCCGCCGTTTGAAAGCTATTATTGATATGTTGTATGAGCTATGTATGCATAGCTGGAGGATGTTTAACAGAGATATCTGTTATTGTGATCTTCTCTGTTTTTAAAGCAATTAATGGTAGTATTGTAATATTGTCTATTTATAAAGAATACAGTAAAGTGGCCAACGAATTTAGTAATTTGATATTTTTTAACGTTATATTTTATTTGCATTATATCAAATAAACGTATTTCTTGATCATCATATGTCTGACGTGGGGGTCATTTGATGGTCGTTAATATAAAAGGTGCATGCAACCTTGTGAGAAATCACAAAAAAACGTTGCTGATTTCCTCTCTTATCATCTTTGTTGGATCGGGAGGAGCTGTCGCTCAAGAAATTACCCAGCCAATTATATTGAATAGCGGGTCACAAGAAATTTCTGGGCAGATAATCAATATTTCATCGGATAGTAATCCAGCAATAAACATCAAAAGCTCTACCCTTACGATTGATTCTTCTGATCTGAATTTAGAGAGTGGAAAGTACACTGTTCAGGCGGGTGTTGGTGCAACAGTTAGTATCACAGGACAAGAAGGTCGCCCTGCTCTTGTCGCAGCTACAGATAAAGACGGTTCCGCAGTTTACGGTCAGAATAATAGCAATATTTCTCTACGCAATCTTACTATTAGAACAGTTGGTGCCAGTTCTGTCGGCGTTATTTCGCGAGGCACTTTCGGCAGCCTCAATGCGACACTGAATTTATCTGATAGCATAATTAAGACTGTCAGCGGACGCGGTGTTGTTGTCAGTGACTCCACTGCTTTTGCAGAGAGTTTTAATATTTCAACCGGTTGGGATGAGGGTGTAAGTGCACCGTCGAGCAAAACTCATCTTTTCGGCGTATATGCCGAGAACAAAAACTTTTTGACACTGAACAACGGGCACATAGAAACGTGGACGGCAAATAGCATTGGCATCAATGCTGTCATGGATTACACGAACTCAGATATTGAACGCCTTCGTGTAAAAGATGTTACTATCATTACACATGGTAATAATGCGACCGGAATTGATAACATTAATACACGGTCTTTCATTGAAGGCGGAAGTATTATGACTTACGGTGCCGGGTCACACGGCATAGGGTCAAGTAATGGTGGTTCTTCAAGTTTTGTACCTTCACACGTTGCCGTTCAGGGGGCGAAAATTACTACAAGTGGCCGTCAAGCATATGGTCTGGTTGCGACGTCAAGTTCCGACATTCGAGCGGCTGGAGTTTCTATCGCTACGTCTGGTGAAAGCGGTGTTGGTGTTTACAGTCAGGCAACAGGTCGTATCGACCTGACGGGAAACAGCACAATCAGGACAACTGGACTTGGTGGCCATGGCGTAGCGGCTATGTTGGGCACTGAAATCAATATATCCGACGCGCTGATTGAAACAACTGGCACCAATGCGGCTGGCATCTATACAGCGGGTTATAATATTTCGGATATTATAACACTTAACTCACTCGGTAATAGCCTTGATGTTTTGAACCAGCCATTGGCCGTCGTTGATGATGAACCTGTTGAGCGTGATTATGAATCCACTGGCGACAGCATAGGCTTTCAAGATGAGAACCGTGCAGGTCGAGCTGACAATAATGTGGTGAATCTCACGAGGACCGAAATCAACGTTGAGGATGCCGCCGTTCTCAGAATCTTAGGTAGTGCCAAAACCATAGTCACTATCTCTGATTCAAAGCTTGTTGCAGGGTCAGGTTCAAATGCATTACTCTTTTCAAGTGGTCTTTATGGTGAGTATGCCATGGGGATTGCAGAGGTTGATGTTACGTCGTCTGAGTTATCGGGTGATGTCGACATCGGCAGCGGTTTCGCTAATTTTGCGCTCGCCCAAAACTCTGTTTGGTCAGGCGCCGCGCGGGATAATGGTACGCTTATATTAAATTCACTCTCGCTGGATGATACAAGTAGGTGGTTCGTCACAGGTAGTTCTGCTGTCAATTCTTTGGAAAACAACGGCAATATAATATTTTCGAACGCGGACGTTAGCTTCAGAACACTCACTGTACAAAGCGACTATAATGGCGACGGCGGTTATATCCATTTCAATGCAATATTGGAGGATGATAACTCTGCCACAGATAGACTTATTGTTGTTGGTGACACAAAGGGATTGACCAGCGTCATCGTGAATAATCTTGATGGCGATGGTGATCTTACGGTTGAGGGCATTAAGATCATCGAGGTTAGTGGTGCATCGGAAGGTATTTTCAGCCTGATCGGGGATTACGAAACGACATCTGGTCAACAAGTGGTTGTTGGTGGTGAATATGCATATGCGCTAGTTCATGGATCTGTATCTGATCCTGACGATGGGGATTGGTATCTCCGTTCGCAGTTCATCCCGGGTGAATCTGAAGAACCGCTCTATCAGGCTGGAGTTCCGGTTTATGAAGCCTATCCGCAGGCTCTGCTTGGCTTGAATGGTGTTGCAACCTTGCAGCAGCGTACCGGTAACCGTGTCTGGTCGGGCAATGGCAATCGTGTGGTTGCACAGGGTGCTGATGCGGTTGGCTCGCCTTATGCAGCCCCTGATGAAGCGGGTGCTGCAATCAATGGCAATGGCAATGGCGTCTGGGGCCGCATTGAAGGTTCGCATAACCATATGGAACCGCGCTTTTCGACATCTGATACCAATTACAACCAGAATGTCTTCAAAATGCAGGCTGGTATTGATGGCATGCTGACGGAGACCGAAAACGGCAAGCTGATTGGCGGCTTCACGGTGCATTATGCCCATGGCAAGACGAAAACCAATTCAGCCCACGGCGATGGTGATATCAGCACAGACGGCTATGGTCTTGGCGGAACGCTCACCTGGTATGGCGAGAATGGCTTTTACCTTGATGGTCAGGGTCAGGTGACGTGGTATCGCAGTGATCTTCATTCGACGACTGCCAATACAGGCCTCACCGATAACAATCATGGCTTTGGCTATGCTTTATCACTTGAAGGCGGGCAGCGTTTTGCCATCAATGAAGCATGGTCACTGACACCACAGGCACAGTTGACGTATTCCAATGTTGATTTTGATGCATTCACGGATGCATTTGATGCAGATGTCAGCCTTGATCGTGGAGAAAGCTTGCAGGGTCGTCTTGGTCTGACGGTTGATCATGAGAACTCATGGCAGAATGCCAATGGCATGCTGGATCGGACACGGGTGTACGGGATTGCTAATCTCTATTACGAGTTTCTGCAGGGCACGCGTGTGAATGTTGCGGAAAGCAGCTTCACGAGCCGCAATGATCGGGTGTGGGGTGGACTGGGTCTTGGCGGTTCGTACAACTGGAACGACGATAAATATTCGATCTATGGCGAGGGCCTCGTCAACACCAGCCTCAACAACTTTGGTGACAGCTACGCAATCAAAGGCAATGTCGGCTTCAAAGTGAAGTGGTAGCACCTGATTGAGAACAGCGAACAGAAGCCTCGGACGGCCTTAGGCGTCCGGGGTTCTCGTAGTTAGATAAGATCAATATTCCAGTAGTGGTGATACTAAGTGGTACCTGCACGCTTGATGTGCTCTATGCGTAACGCATCATTATAAGAAAAAGCCGCTCGGCATCACGCAGTTGGATGGCGTTGCGCGAGTGTGCCCTTGACTGTGCTATTATTTGCGCTGGGTATTACGATCGGGCAAGGCAATAAGCTTACTGAACGTAGACATTAGTGCCATCCTTGCCAAATTCATGCTGGTCATTAGGGATGGTTGCTATCGGGCACATTTAAAGCCCCATAGATTGTAAACATGCTTGTATTTATATTTAACTCACGGCCTTGCATGGCGTAATTTCTGGTTTATAAGCTGGCACGAGAATCAAGTGTTTTGGGTAACAGAGCCAGAGAATGCATTGTTTCTGTAATCAAAGGGCTTGTTTTTCGCTTTATTGAGGTTGCAATGTCTCCGCAATTGCTGGCCATGTTGTTGGCGCCATTACTTGGTTTATTTGTTGTCAGTATTGGAAATGGCTTTATTTCGTCACTGACGACCTTGCGGCTGGATGCGGCCGGTGCCTCTCCTATTATGATTGGCGTTGTTTCATCCGCTTATTTTATTGGTCTTACGATTGGTGCTTTGTTCCATGATCGCCTTATCGTACGCATTGGCCACATCCGTGCCTATAGCAGCTTTGCTTCGCTAATTGCTGTCAGCGTTTTGTTGCAGGGCATGTATTTTGATATTTGGTTTTGGTTTGTTTTGCGTTTCTTGTATGGCTGGGCCGCGATTGGAGTCTTTCTTGTCATCGAGAGTTGGTTGCTTTTAGCCTCTGATGAAAAGATCCGCGGACGCATTCTGGCACTCTATATGATCGCATTGTACGGATCGGGTATGATAGGACAAGCATTTCTTGGTAGCATTAATGCTATGGGAGATGTTGCGCCTTTTATGGTGGCAGGGATGTTGGCGTCCTTATCTGTTCTTCCTATAGTTGTTCTTCCGAAAGTTACGCCAGTTGTAGATCGTGCTGAACCTATCAAGCCGATTCAGCTTTTGCGGATGACGCCGAGTGGCGTGATCGGTTGCTTTGGCTCCGGTATTGCGATTGCTGCAGTTTATTCACTGTTGCCACTTTATCTGCAGCGCATTGGCCTCAATGTTAGTGACGTTGGAAAAATGATGGCCAGCGTTATTCTTGGTGCGATGTTGTTGCAGTATCCGGTGGGCCGTTGGTCTGATCGGCAAGACCGCCGGATTGTGTTGATTACGCTCAGCATAGCGTGCTTTATCCTTTCCGCTCTTATTATTGCCATGCCGTCGTCGTCACCTTTATTAATTTATGTGTTCTTTCTTCTCGGAGGTGGGATATTTGCCATCTATCCAGTCGCGGTCAGCTTTTCTGCTGATAGTACTTCTGCGGATTCGCTTGTTCGTATGATTCAAGGGTTGTTGTTGATCAATTCACTTGGGTCTATGGTTAGCCCACTCATTATTTCTCCTGTCATGTCTGAATTTGGCGCGGCAGGCCTTTTCTGGTCTATGTGCGTGCTCAATGCTTTAATGGCGTTGTTTTTCATTTGGCGTCGAGGTGTTCGTCCGGAATCTATACCAGCTGCACCCTTTGCTCCGGCCACGCCATTCTCACCGGTTGGTGCCGAACTTCGCGTCACTGAAGAATTGATTCAAGGGTCTATTGATGCTGAGCAGGCAGATGAAAATTCGATTACAGTGCGTCAGGAAGGCGAAGTTTAGTAGACATAAAAGTTTGTTGTTTGCTACGATGATAAACAATTATTTCAGTATGTTCTTTATTGAGTAATTAGGGTGAGATTTAAGCTCCCAGCAAAGCGGTGAAGGATTTAGCTTTCAAGTTGAGGCTTGCGACCAATAAGCGATGATTATCGAATTCATGCTCAATGCATACTGGAAGGCTGTCTTTGTCGGCGCCAGAATAGCAGTGTTTCGACGTACGCCAGATTAAGTTTTCAGCATGATGAGGAAGCCGCTACATGTCCGATCATAAGACGCACTCGGCGCATTGGGGCTCATTCACAGCAAAATGGGATGGTAAGCACCTCAATATTCTTCCTCATCCCGCTGACCCAGAGCCTTCACCGATTCTGGGAAATCTTACGAATGTTTTGCGGCACAAAGCCCGTGTTCTTAAACCAGCAGTCAGAAAAAGTTGGTTGGAAAGCGGCGCGCGCTCGGGAATTCGAAATCTCAGTGATACATTTGTTGAGATGGATTGGGATGAGGTTCTTCCGCTTGTTGCCCAAACACTCGCTGACGTTCGTGATCAGTACGGTGCGGACAAAGTTTTCGGTGGTTCCTATGGTTGGTCTAGTGCAGGTCGATTTCACCATGTCCAAAGCCAGGTTCACCGCTTTTTGAATGTGGCTATTGGCGGCTATGTACGTTCGGTCAATAGTTATAGTGCGGGCGCATCATCCGTTATTCTTCCGCATGTTATGGGGCCGTTTGAGGAATTATCGCGGCGAAACGTAACGTGGGAACAAGTAGAGGAGCATACGGATATCGTACTCGCTTTCGGAGGGATGGCTCTTAAAAACTCCAATATTGCAAGTGGTGGTATCACAACACATATAGAACGTGGATCCATGGAAAAGGCCGCAGCACGTGGATGCCGCTTCCACCTTTTCAGCCCGTTGCGGGATGATTTTCCACCTGAAGCTGGGGCTACTTGGCATCCAATAAAGCCCGGGACAGATGTCGCCGTTATGTTGGGCCTCTGTCATACTATGCTGGTAAATGGATTGCATGATCAAGATTTTTTGCAAAGTCACTGCAATGGTTTTGATGTTTTTGCGAGATATCTCGAAGGTTGCGACGACCAACAACCAAAGACGGCGCAATGGGCTGCAAATATATCGGGTGTTGCGTTAGAGACTATTTCTGAGTTAGCGAGAGAGATGTCGCAAAAGCGGTCATTAGTGACTGTTGCTCACGCTTTGCAGCGCGCGCGTTTTGGAGAGCAGCCGGTCTGGGCCGGTCTGGCCCTTGCCGCCATGACGGGACAAATAGGCTTGCCTGGTGGGGGATATAACTATGCGCTGGGTGCAATGGGGCATACGGGCCGGCGTGTAAACGCCGTGCCCATTCCAACTCTTTCACAGGGCAAGAACGGTGTGGAAAATTTTATCCCCGTCGCACGTATCTGTGACATGCTTTTCAACCCTGGAGGTAAGTATCAGTATAACGGCCGCGAAATGACTTATCCGGAAATTCGCGTTATATACTGGGCAGGTGGAAATCCTTTTCACCATCATCAGGATCTCAATAGATTAAGGCATGCTTTCGCCGTGCCCGAAACCATTATCGTACAGGAAAATGCCTGGACGCCAATGGCGCGCTCTGCAGACATCGTTTTGCCCGCAACAATGACGCTGGAGCGAGAAGATATTGCAGCAGCTGCAACTGATCCCCGCTTGATTGCAATGCGCAAGCTTGCTCCTGCCGCGGGTCATGCACGGGATGATTACGATATTTTTTCAGCTCTTTCTCAGCTCATGGGAAGCGCTGATCTATTTACTGAAGGGCGAAATGCCAAGCAATGGATGGAATATCTTTATGAGCCCACCCGTCGAGCATTAGAAGAATATGGTTATGACGCCCCAGACTTTGCTACATTTTGGGAGCGCGGCGAAATCGCTCTGCCTTCTGCTCCGGATGACGGAGGACTTCTCAGAGCTTTTAGAAACAATCCCGTCACAAAACCATTGCCAACTGTGAGCGGTAAAATTGAACTCTATTCTGAGAAAATTGCTAGTTTCAACTATGATGATTGTCCAGGTCACCCCGTTTGGCTTTCTCCTGATGAAGTGCCCGATCAGCGATATCCGTTAACTTTAATTGCTAATCAGCCGGCCACTCGACTGCATAGTCAACTCGATTTCGGTGCTTATAGCCAGTCGTCCAAAATTCGGGGGCGGGAGCCCGCCCGAATGAACCCGAGTGATGCAAAAGCACGTAACATTCGTGATGGCGACATTATTCGGATATTCAATGAAAGGGGTGCATGTCTGGCTGGTGTTGTGGTTGCAGATGGTGTCATGCCAGGTGTGGTTAATCTATCAACTGGTGCATGGTTTGATCCGATTGATCCTTTGGCCACCACGTGGGAATGCAGGCACGGAAACCCTAATCTCGTAACACGAGATGTCGGTACATCAAAGTTGGCCCAGGGGTGCTGTGGGCAAGTGACCGTTGTTGAGGTGGAGCGGTTTGATGGCGTTCTGCCGCCAATTCAAGCTTATGATCCACCGGTGCTTACCTCCCAAATAAGCCAGTAATTGGAGATAAACAGATGCGTCCTCTTGATGGAATTCGTATCCTTGACATGACGTCTGTGTTAATGGGGCCTTATGCTACTACCATTCTTAGCGATATGGGAGCTGATGTTGTCAAAATTGAACCTATTGGTGGCGATATTTTGCGCAGTGCCGGTGCTTCCCGTGGCGGCAGCATGGGTGGCATATTTATGCACTCTAACATTGGCAAGCGTAGTGTCGCCATTGACCTAAAAACAAAACTTGGACGTGATACGCTGCTAAAGATTGCCAAAACATGTGATGTGCTGTTCTACAATATTCGTCCAAAGGCTATGCAACGGCTCGGCCTTGGTTACGAAGATATCGCCGCGCAGAATCCGGGATTGCTCTACGTCGGTGCTTTTGGGTTTGGCCAAGACGGGCCCTATGCAGATCGACCAGCCTATGATGATCTTATTCAGGCTGCCAGCGGCATACCTATGCTGTTGGCGCAGGCATCAGGTGATGCGCCATCATATGTTCCAATTAACATAGCAGACCGAATTGTTGGTCTTCATGCGGCGACCGCCATTCTTGCAGGCTTGAGGCATCGTGATCAAACGGGTGAAGGTCAGCGCATAGACGTACCAATGTTCGAGACTATGGTGAGCTTTGTGCTTGGTGATCATATGGGCGGGCTTTCTTTTGATCCACCTCTGGATCAAGGTGGATATCAGCGCTTACTATCGAGCAGCAGAAAGCCATTCCCAACCTCCGACGGGTATATAGGTGTCGTACTATATACTGATCAGCATTGGCAACGGTTCAAGGTTTTGGTGCAAAACGAGGAAGCTTTTATCGACCCACGCTTTGAGAGCTTCTCTGGTCGGCAGAAGCATGTCGACGAGATCAATCATTTGTTGCGTCGGATTTTTCCACTGCGCTCAACGGCCCAATGGCATGAATTGTTGAATACAGCGGATATTCCGAACACGCCGCTTCATTCTCTTTCGACTATCATGGATGATCCGCATCTCAAAGCAATTGGCTTCTTCGAACATCAGGAGCATCCAGTGGAAGGTGCGGTTAAAACAATGCGTGTGCCCTCGACTTGGAGCCGCACACAACCACAACATTCGTCTCCGGCACCCATTTTGGGCCAACATACACATTCGGTTTTAAGTGAAATTGGCTACTCTGATACCGAAATTGAAGCCCTTTCAGCCGACGGTGTAATCGGAGTATCAGGTCATATGACCGTTGCTTGAGTTATGATGTAGTATTGCAATGAACCAGCGCTCGCTTAAACTGCAAACTGTTTGTAATAATGACAGCGAGCAGCACGTGGATAATGTACGACGCAGAGGCGCAGGTAATATAGAATTACGGCATTTGCGCTACTTCTTAGCTATTGCGGAAGAGATGAGCTTTGCTCGTGCCGCCGATCGATTAAACGTCGCGCAGCCGGGATTAAGCCAGCAAATCAAGATTCTTGAGGAGCTGCTTGAAGTTCGACTTTTTGACAGGTCACGCCGAAAATTACGATTTACGCTCGCGGGTGAATTATTTTTTGATGATACCAGAAAAATTCTTGCCCAGTTTGAGGTTGCGACCCAGACAGCAAAGCGTGCTGCTCGCGGTGAGGTTGGACGGCTAGTTGTTGGGTATGTTGGCTCGGCGGCCTACACTGGCATGCTAACACGTGTGATTGGAGAGTTCCGCAAAACACATCCTTCTGTCGAGCTGGAAATCTCTGAATTGGAGATGTTGCGTCAAGTTGATGCGATCGGAGACGGGCGCATGGATGTGGGGTTTATTCGTCCGCCTGCTCCTTTGCCGACAAGTATTGCATCCATTCCTATCTTGCATGAAGACTTAATGATTGCTTTGCCAGCCGATCATTTGCTTGCAGAGCGGACTGAAGTCGCTCTCAATGATCTGAAAACCGAAAAGTTCATTATTCCGGACCACCCATCACAAGTCAGCTTCAATTACTACACAACTTTGGCTTGTCAGGCTGCTGGATTTGAGCCAGAGTTTGGGCTCAAAGGGCGAGATTTCACAACTATTGCCAGTATGGTTTCGGTGGGACTTGGTGTTGCAGTGGTGCCGCAGTCAATTCAGTGTGTTCAGCTGCCGTCTGTTGTTTATAGACCAATAAAAGATGTTGGCACACGTGCCGAACTTGCTGTTGCATTCCGACGTAGCGATCATTCTCCAATCGTGCGAACTTTTGTTTCCGTTGCGCGTCGCTACTTTCAGTCGCGTGCGAATGATTGATGAGATTAACCCTCTCAACTGATAAGTATTAGTTATGAAATTCGCTCTGGCAACGTATTGTGATGAAGGGTCGGCTGGCATTTAATGCTGCTATGACGAAGCTATGATTACGTCACAACCATAAACGGGATCACGGCGAAATTGGTTGAAAATCGGCTTATCACAAGGCGTTATCGCTCATTTTCGCGAAGTTGGAAGGCATTACGTTGGCAGACTGGACAAAGCGGGCGGGATCAATTTTTAAATGTGAAAAGGGTTCAGTCTCCGGTACCATAGGGGTGGCGGTTACCAACCATCCTTTGGCCTCGGCTGCGGCAATGGAAATGCTCGCCGCGGGCGGTAACGCTTTTGATGCTACTGTATCCTCGCTATTTACGTTGACCGTGGTTGAACCAATGATGGTTGGCATATTTGGTGGTGGGGCCGCTGTGGTTCATCACGCGGATGGCGCGATAGATGTTTTCGACGGCCTCGCTACTGCTCCGGCTCAAACCCGAGCTGATAGTTATGTACCCATCTCTGACAGCTGGCCGGATTATATGGAGACAAAAGGTCGCCAGAACCGCGTTGGCCCGAAAGCAATTGCTGTGCCTGGCAACCTTAAGGCATGGTGTGAGATGGCTTCCAATTTCGGTAGGTTGCCACTTACACAGCTTATAGGCCCAGCCATTCGTTACGCTGAAGAGGGCTTTATCCTCTCACCTTATCTTGCAACCTGCATAGAAGAAATTGCGCCAGATCTTGCACTTGATAGCGCAATCGCTGCGATTTTCCTTCCTAATGGTGTCCCGCTGAAAGCAGGCGAACGCCTCATTCAGAAGGATTACGCACGTACGCTTCGGGCCATCGCAACCGACGGGCCAGATGCATTGTTTCAGGGTGAACTCGCCGAACATATGCGTCAATTTTTGTCGGCCTCTGGAACCTGGGTCACTGAGAGGGATATAGCACAGTACGCGGTCGTTCGTCGTGAAGCTGTTCATGGAACTTACCGTGGTTTTGATATTTTCGGTCCGCCGCCGCCGTGTTCGGGTGGTGTGCAGACTGTTCAGGTTCTTAATCTTCTGGAATCTAACGATGTTTCCGAAGGTGGATTTGGGACGTCTGAAACCTTGCATCGACTGATCGAGGCAATGAAGATTGCTGCAGCTGATCGTCTAGCAGTGACCGCAGATCCAGCGTTCGTGGATGTGCCTTTGGAACGACTGACGTCCAAGGAATATGCTCGGGAGCGGGCAGATGACTTCGATCCAGACCATGCGCGTGCGCAAAAAGCGAAAATTCTCACTATTGAGTCAGCAAATACAACGCATGTTACAATTGCTGATGGAGAGGGAAATGTAGTAACATCAACACAGACCATTAACAGTCTGTTTGGTGCGCGCGTGGTCATCCCCGGCACCGGGATTATTCCTAATAATTATATGTATTTGTTCGACCCTCATCCGGGGAAAGCACTTTCCCTTGCTCCGGGTAAACGCATTACCAGCGGGATAACAGCTTTAATCGGCAAAAAAGATGGAAAGCTTGAATTCGCGTTGGGCTTGCCCGGTGCTCATCGTATTCCTGCTTCCGCAATGCAGGCTGTCATAAATCTGATCGATCATGGCATGTCGTTGCAGGAGGCCGTAGAAGCGCCCCGTGTTTTCACATGGGGTCAGGAAGTCGAAGTTGAAAACGGCTTTTCGAATGAAGTGCGCGAGGGATTATCTGCGAGAGGGCATCGCGTCCTGCCGGTCGCTCACGTCGCTGGTGGAATGGGGGCAATCCAATTCCTATCCAATGGAACCATGATTGGGGCGTCTTGCTGGCGCGCTGATGGGGTGCCAATGGCAGCAGGTGGTGGACCCGCCAGAGCCAATACCTCTTTCTGGCCCGATCCCCGGCGGGGCAAAGTCTACTGATAAAGAAACGATAGATAAAAATAAAAAACGATCTTCAGAGGAGAAGGTGATATGAAATTGAATCGTCGTGAGGCACTTTTTTTTGCTGGAGGCGCTATTCTATTCGCGGCCACTCGTCCGGTTTTGGCAGCATCCCAGAGTGTCCTACGTTTTGCGCCACACGCGGCCCTGCGGGTTCTTGATCCTGTTACTACGAGCGCATATGTCACGCGTAACCATGCATTCCTAGTCTACGATAATCTGTTCAGCATGGATTCCAAATATACGCCTCAGCCCCAAATGGTTGATCATTGGACGATATCAGATGACGGTTTGACTTGGGACTTTACATTGAGAGATGGACTGGAGTTTCATGATGGCGCGAAGGTAACATCAGCAGATGTAATCGCTTCTATTAAACGCTGGTGGCAAAAAGATGTAATTGGTGTCCGCTTGCAGGCGGCAACAAAAGAGATCACAGCGACGGACGATAAAAGCTTTCGCATAGTTCTCAAAGAACCATTTGGTATCATGCTTGAAGCCTTTGCTCGCCCGTCGTCAATACCTCTTTTCATTATGCCCAAGCGCATTGCTGATCTTCCCCCAACGACTGTGCTGGAAGAAGTAGTGGGCTCTGGGCCATTTCGTTTTGTGCAGGAAGAGTTTCGTCCCGGTGTCGGCTGGACTTATGTTAAAAACGAGAAATATGTTCCGCGTACCGAACCCGCTGATGGTCTTGCAGGTGGAAAGGTGCCCAATGTTGACCGGATCGAAGCGATCTGGTTTCCAAGCCCAGACACGGCAATGAGTGCTCTTCAGAGTGGTGAACTTGATATTATGGAATCCATTAATCCGGATCATCGTATCAATTTTACGGGAAGCGATATTTTGCTTCAGCCAAAGGGCAGTCCAACGATCTCAACTATTCGTTTTAATTGGGCGCAACCTCCCTTTAATGACATCAAATTACGACAGGCCGTGCAAGCAGTAGCAACACAGCAAGACTATCTGGATGTTGTGGTGGGTGACCCTGACGCCTATAGAATATGTCCAGCTCTTTTTGGGTGTAATACCCCACTGGAAACCGATGCGGGGTTCATTGATAGTGGTATACCGGACATCGAACGTGCGAAGAAGCTCGTTGAGGAGTCGAGTTATAACGGCGAGAAGGTTGTCATTATCACACCCGGCGATCTTGCCTCGTTTTCAGCTCTTGCGCCGATGACCCAACAGTTGTTGAGCTCGATTGGTATTCAAAGTGAGATCCAAACCATGGAATGGAGCGCTTTTCTAACCCGGCGTGCCAATTCAGGGCCTGTCAGTGACGGCGGTTGGAACCTCGCTCACGCCGTCTTTGATGGTATTGATCTGATATCTCCATTAGGCAATATGAATTTCGATGCCCGGGGTAAGGATGGCTACACTGGGTTTATCGTGGATCCCGAGACGGAAACGCTTAAAACGCGCTATCAGCAGGAATCCGATCCGGAAAAACAAAAAGAGATTGCTGCTGAAATGCAGAAACGCGCCTATGAGCAGGTGTTCTATATCCCGCTTGGAACATATGACCAGTACACGGCAATCCGGCCTGAATTTGCAAATTACGTGAGCTCTCCTGTCGCCATTCTCTGGGGAGTGGGCAAAAGCTAATGCTAAGGCTACTTATTCTTCGTACGGTCTCTGCTATACCAGTTATGTTGTTCGTAGCATTGATCGTCTTCTTATTGCTTCGTTTAAGTCCTGGTGATCCGGCCACAATCATGGCCGGAGATACGGCGACACCTGAAGCGGTTGCAGCTTTGCGCTCGCAAATGGGGCTGGATCAACCTTTAGCTATTCAGTTTCTGACGTGGATTGCTGGCATTTTGCAAGGTGATTTCGGGCAATCAATCCTGTCTCGTATGCCAGTTACAACATTGATTGCAGATAGGTTGGCACCCACTCTTATACTGGCGTTGTCTGCCATCGTTCTCACTGTAGTTGTTGCAGTGCCGTTGGGAGCACTTGCTGCGTGGCGGCATAACACATGGGTGGACCGCGCTGTAATGACTCTTTCTGTGCTTGGCTTTTCAATACCAGCATTCGTTGTTGCGTATCTTTTAATGCTGTTTTTTTCCGTCAAATCCGGGCTTTTGCCCGTGCAGGGCTATGTTAGCCCCCTGGTTGATTTAGGTGGGGCTATAAGGCACTTGATCCTGCCTTCGCTAACGCTCGCTCTTGTTTTTATAGCACTTATTGCTCGCGTTACGCGATCAAGCCTGCTGGATGTTCTCAATCAGGACTTTGTCCGCACCGCAAAAGCAAAAGGCAATCCAGCATTTCGAATGCTTTGGCGGCATGCGCTGCCGAATGCTGCAATCCCGATCATCACTGTGATTGGCTTAGGTATTGCCATGTTAATTTCGGGTGTTGTTGTGACGGAAAGTGTTTTCAATATTCCGGGTATTGGACGCCTTACAATTGATGCAATACTCGCACGCGACTATCCCGTTGTTCAGGGACTCATGCTTTTCTTTGCATTGATCTATGTTGTAGTAAATTTACTAATTGACATAGCTTACATCGTTGTTGATCCAAGAATTCAGTATTGAGGGTAGGTCAGTGGCTTCTGAGACGATCTCTTTACATTCGCCCAAGTTACAATGGCGTAATTTCGTAGCTAATAATATGCTGCCGATAGCCTGTTGCTTGATACTTGCAATTATAATTTTAGCCTCTCTTGCAGCCCATTGGTTCATCCCGGCGGATTTAACAATGGTGCGTCCGCGTATGCGATTGAAACCACCTTCAGAAATCGCGTGGTTTGGAACAGATGCGATGGGGAGAGATGTATTTGCATTGTCTCTCTATGGTGCAAAGCTATCATTATTGGTGGGGTTGCTGACAGCTTTTTCTGGTGGTCTTCTAGGGACCGTTATTGGGCTTGTTACTGGATATTTCCGACGGATCGACGGACTGATTATGCGTTTGATGGACGCAATAATGGCTATTCCGAACATTCTGTTTGCAGTCGCTGTTGTATCATTGCTAGGTCCAAGTCTTCTAACTATTGTCGGCGCACTAGCATTTAGTGAAATTCCGCGTGTTGTTCGTTTGGTGCGAAGCGTCGTACTGAGCGTCAGAGAGGAGCCGTATGTCAAGGCCGCTGTTGGTATGTCGATACGCACACCTCTCGTTCTTATACGCCATATACTACCAAGTTGTGTAGCACCCTTGATCGTGCAGACCACCTATATCTTTGCGTCTGCCATTTTGTCCGAAGCTATACTTGGGTTTTTGGGCGTTGGTTTTCCGCAAGGTACACCAACATGGGGTAATATTGTTGCCGATGGTCGAACGGTTTTTTTACGCGCGCCGTGGACGATTATTGCTCCGGGTCTCATGCTGGCTATCACCGTTATGTCTGTCAATTTACTTGGTGACAGCCTGCGGGATCGCCTTGACCCAAGATTGGCACGTACGACAAGGATTCAGTCATGACGCTCAAAGCGGGTAGCAATAGTGCCATACTAGAGGTTGAGAACCTAAGCGTTGCACTTCCTGGTGGACTCGATCGTGCCTATGCCGTGGATAATGTGTCTTTAACGGTGAAGCGCAGGGAAATTACTTGCGTTGTAGGGGAATCGGGATCGGGAAAATCGGTTACAGCGTCTGTCGTTATGGGGCTTTTGCCTGATGCGTTGCGTGTGGTTCAAGGAAGCGTGCGGCTTGATGGTGAAGACATCACCAATGCGAGTGTCAGCCGAATGAACAGCTTACGTGGCAATCGAATGGCTATGATTTTTCAGGAGCCGTTGACTGCACTTAACCCGGTGATGCGCCTCGGAGATCAGATTGCCGAAGTCTTGCAGCTTCACCGACCTTCCATGAGTTCGGTAGATATTCGCAAGAGAGTGATAGAGCTAATGGCGGACGTCCATCTGCCTGATCCGGAAGAAATGTATAAACGCTATCCGCATCAGATTTCCGGTGGGCAACGTCAGCGGGTGACCATCGCCATGGCGCTCGCTATGGAGCCTGCATTAATTATTGCGGATGAACCCACTACAGCGCTTGACGTTACAACGCAGGCGCAGATTTTGTTATTATTCCGCGAGTTGCTGCAAAAGCATGACAGTGGAATTCTCATGATTACTCATGATTTTGGTGTGGTTGCAGATGTCGCCGATCATGTCACAGTTATGAAGCAGGGGAAAACTGTCGAAAGTGGTTTGCCGGATCAAATCATAGGCAATCCACAACATCCCTATACGCGTGAGTTAATCGCCGCTGTGCCTCGTTTTCAGTATTTGCCTCCTAGTGATGCTAACTCATCGGTCGTACTACAGGCTAGTGACTTGCGATTGACTTATCGCCAAAAGGGCTGGCTTCGCAAAAAGCAGGAAGTGACTGCACTGGATGGTGTAAGTTTATCTGTTTCTCGAGGGGAAACACTCGGCATCGTTGGTGAATCAGGCTCGGGGAAGAGCACTTTTGCGAAAGCTGTCCTGGGTTTTGAACAACCCGATAGTGGCAGTATATTCTTCAAAGGGAGGGATATGCTGGCAATCGATACGGCGACCCTGACAAGAGTACGTCATCGTATCCAGATGATCTTCCAAGATCCCTATAGCTCGCTTAATCCGCGCCGAACGATCGGACAGTCCTTAACCGAAGGTCCTGTTCGCCACGGTAAGTCGAAGGGTGACGCAGTTCATCGTGCTCGCGATCTTTTAGAGCATGTCGGATTGTTGCCTTCAGCCATGGAACGCTTTCCCCATGAGTTTTCCGGTGGCCAACGACAACGTATTTGCATTGCTCGCGCCCTTGCATTGGAGCCGGACGTTATTGTGGCCGATGAAGCCGTATCAGCACTTGATGTTACGGTTCAGGCGCAGGTGCTGGAACTCTTGCAGTCTTTGCAGCGAGAGTTGGGCTTTTCGATGTTTTTCATAACGCACGACCTGAGGGTTGCTTCGAATATCTGCAACTACATTGCTGTTATGAGCAAAGGGCAGGTCGTCGAAACGGGAACTGCGAAGCAGGTCTTTCAATCACCACGACATGATTACACACGGCGGTTGCTTGCAGCGCTACCGGGCTCAGAACTGCAAACCAACTGAATGTAATAAAGATTAGGCTGCCGAGAGAGGAGCGCTGAATGGCGGGTTTATATTATGAGGACTTCGTGATCGGTCGAGAATTCAGGCATGAATTAAGCCGGACCGTCACTGAAGCGGACAATATCAGTTTTAGTCTGATGACTTTAAACCCCCAGCCATTACATATTGATGCGCATTTCGCAGCGCAAACAGAGTGGGGTAAGCCTCTGTTCAATAGTCTTTATACATTGGCAATAATGGTAGGTATGAGTGTTCAAGATACCACATTGGGTACTACCATAGGTAATCTTGGTATGTCGGATGTGCGATTTCCGAAGCCTGTATTCCATGGGGATACATTGCGCAGTCGAACAAAGATTGTTTCTCTCCGTGAAAGTAAATCTCGTGCGGATGCCGGACTGGTCGAGTTCGAGCATACTTGCGTCAATCAACACGGTGATATTGTCGCGATCTGCCGACGTATGGCAATGATGCAAAGACGACAGGTTGCCTGATGCGTTCTTATCTTTTTGTTCCAGCCGATAGTTTGCGGAAATTTGAAAAAGCACGACATAGTGCGGCCGATACTCTTATTCTGGATCTTGAGGATTCTGTTGCCCATACTGCTAAGGAAAGTGCCAGATTGAGTCTCGCAACTATGTTGCAAGCCCCGCGTGGCAAACAGAAATTTTTTGTACGGATCAACGCTCTCGATACAAATCAGAGTATTTATGATCTCGCTGCTGCTATGCCATTTCGACCGGACGGTATCATATTACCAAAGGCAGGCTGCGGGCGCGATGTTACCTTGCTATCGAATTGGTTGGATGCTTTTGAAGTCTCATACAATCTGAGTTTGGGAATAACCAAAATAATTGCAATCGTTACGGAAACCGCTCAGGTGCTATTTCAGATGGCATCATTCACGGGTTCAAGTGATCGTCTTTGCGGGATGATGTGGGGAGCGGAAGACCTTGCGGCGTCATTGGGGGCAATCGAAAACCGAAGTGGGACAAGCTATTCGGCGCCATTTTTGATGGCTCGAAATCTATGTCTGGCAGGTGCTGCTGCGGCTGGGGTCGATGCAATAGATGCAGTCTGTACTGATATTGAAGATATCCAGCGTATAGAGACCGAAGCTGTTCAAGCCCGTCGCGATGGTTTCGCCGGCAAGGCGATTATTCATCCAAATCACATTGCTGTTGTGAATGATGCTTTTTCGTCCAAAGTTGAGGAAGTGATTTGGGCACATAAAGTCGTAAGTGCGTTTCAAGAAAATCCCGACGCGGGCGTTATTCGCATCGATGGCCAAATGATTGATAAGCCACATATGCGCACTGCACTTAAGATTCTTGAGCGCTGTCATACCGATGAAGTGTAGAGTCTATTGACATTACTGCTTTTGATTTGGGCACGAGAGATATGAAGCCAGTCAGAAATAGCATTCTACGAAGCAAGATAATGGTTCCATTTGCTTTCTGCTCATAATTCTATCTGTCTACACATTGCTATAAATCTTTTAACTGATTGAGACGCCTCGTTTTTGCGAAATGCGAGGGCCACGTCTGATGTGGTTGGAACTCCTGTTACATCGATATATCGAATGCCGGGCAAACCTACTGCATTTAAGGATTTGGGGGCCAGAGCGACGCCCATACTTATCGACACGCGACTGGCAATTTCGGTAAAATCAAGTGCTTGTGCACTAATGTTGGGGTCAAATCCAGCGCTGTGGCACGCGTCAATCGTTGTGCCATGAAACCCAATATCGGCAGGCTGACGCGGGGTAATGAAGATTTCATCCTTGAGCGATTGAAGCTGAATAGTAGCCTGATGCGCCAGCGGATGCGTTTCGCTGAGAACTGCAATAAGGGGCTCTTTTCTCACCACGAGGCTTGTGAGGCCCGGCAGAAGTGGCGCGGGCCAGCGCACGAAGCCCATATCGAGAAGCCCTTCGGAAATGCGTGTTAACTGCATCCGCAGTTCCATCTCCACCAGATTGACGGAGACGTCAGGATACTCCTCTTTAAATTTGCGAATGGTCTCGAAAACAATGCCTGAATAGGCGGCTGACGCGACATAGCCAATGGAGATCTGACCAATTTCACCACGCCCGGCACGGTTAACCGCAATCATGGTCGCATCGACCTGCATCAGGATTTTAACAGCCTCACGGTAAAGCACTTCGCCCGATTGTGTGAGCTGAACAGCGCGGCGCGAGCGATCAAGAAGTGGCGCACCGAGAATTGTTTCCAGCGCCATGATCTGTTGGCTCAAGCCCGGTTGGGCGATGCCAAGTTTTGCAGCCGCCCGTTCGAAGTTTTTCTCCTCTACAAGCGCACAGAAATAACGCAAATGGCGAAGTTCAAAGGATTTGGATGAGAGAAGTTTGCTGCGATGTTCTGGCATAATTGGCTCTTTGGATAATCCAAGACTATGGCGATTTTGATTATTATAAAGGAAACTTATGAAAAATACGCCCTTGAATTATTGGATAGATTAAGAAAAGATGATTAATGGGGTCCAGTTTAAACCTTGAGGGGATCAAAGTGAAAATCCTGGCCCGAAATCGCCGCACATTATCGGTTGTTATTCTTTCCGGCACGACGTTGGCCACAATCGTTGCAGTCAATGCGCAGGAAGCAGCGAGCACCACTGTGCTCGCACCGATTGTCGTGAATGGCGGTTCGGAAGATCCCACAGCACCGATTAAGGGCTACGTCGCTAAAACCAGCATCAGCGCGACCAAGACTGGAACGCCACTCGTTGAAACTCCACAGTCAATCTCTGTCGTGACAGCGAATGAAATGGCGGCGCAGGGAGCGCAGAGCCTTGGACAGGCGCTTGGCTATACGCCAGGCGTGGTTTCCGAACCCTATGGTTCTGACCCGCGCTTTGATTCACCGCTGATCCGTGGTTTTGATGGCCGTCAGGTCCAGTTTCTCAACGGCCTTCGCTTGATGCGAACCGCTGGTGCCTCTGCGGTTGATCCTTATATGCTTGAGCGTATCGAAGTGGTGCGCGGACCTGCCTCAGTGATGTTCGGTCAGGGCAATCCCGGTGGCCTGATCAATATGATCAGCAAGCGACCGACGTTTGAGAAATTCGGCGAGATTGGCGTTCAGGCTGGTAGCTATGATACCTATGGAACCTATTTCGATTTTGGCGGCCCTGTCGCGGAAAGTGATCAGTTTGCCTATCGCCTGACGGGTATGGTGCGCAAAGCTGGCACGCAGACGGACTATCTCGATAATGATCGCTATTTCATCGCGCCCGCTTTCACATGGAAACCAGATGAAGATACCAAGCTCACCATTCTGACCAGCTTCCAGCACGACAATCCAAGCTCACCTTCGGGCTTGCCTGCACAGCTCACATTGAACGCGACCGATTACAGCCTGCCACGCGACTTCTATGTCGGCGATCCAAGCTATGACGATTCAAGCCGCAATGTCGTCAATCTCGGTTATGAGCTTGAACATCGCATCAACGAAACATGGACTTTCCGGCAGAACGCGCGTTACACTAATCAACGCTGGGATTATACGGCGCTTGGCATGGCATCGACCGGTCTCGCAAAGGACGGCCGCACGATCAACCGCACGGCCACAGTCCAGAACGAACGCCTGAACACGTTCAATATTGATAATAATCTGGTCGCCGAGTTCGATACAGGTCCGGTCGAGCACAAGTTTCTTGTCGGTGTCGACTATCGCTATTTCGACAACAGTGCCGGAACGCAGTTCTGGAGTGCGACTACACTTGATGCCTACAACCCTGTCTATGGTGGGCCGATCAAGTACCTGACTGCGAAACCGACCGTTAACACGCTTGTCGATTCCCGCATGACGCAGGTCGGTATCTATGCGCAGGACGAGCTGGCCTATGAAAACTGGCGCGCGACTTTTGCTCTGCGTCAGGATTGGGCGTCGACCCGCGGCACTTCAACCAATCGCAATACCAATATACCTCGCCCGCTTGATCAGGATGATGAGAAACTAACAGGCCGTGCGGGCCTTGGTTATGTATTTGACAATGGTATCGCGCCTTATGTCAGCTATTCGACTTCGTTTGAACCTGTAGCAGTTTCGGCAACCGCAGGTGTATTGCAGCCAACGACCGGCAAGCAGTGGGAAGCAGGCGTAAAATATCAGCCAAATGGCTGGGATGGTTACTTTGCGGCAGCGGTTTATGATCTGCGCCAGCAGAATGTTCCGAACTCTGTTGCTTTGCCGGAGGGAGGCACGACAACAGAACAGATCGGTGAAGTTCGGGTTAAGGGATTAGAGCTTGAAGGCGTCACAAGTCTCGCACAGGGTCTCGATCTGCGCGCAGCCTATACTTACATGAATGCAGAAATTTCAGGCGTTAAGGATAACGGTAATCGTCCTGCCAACGTGCCGGAACACGCAGCAAGTCTCTGGCTCAATTATACCTTTCAGGAAGGTTCCATACTTGAAGGATTTGGTGCTGGCGGCGGCGTGCGTTATGTCGGCCAGCGTTATGGCGACACCGCAAACACTTTTGATCTTGATGCAATCACGCTTACGGACGCTGTCATCCACTATCAAAAGGATCACATCAAAGCGTCGCTCAATATTAAGAATATTGCGGACAAGAAGTATGTCGCAAGTTGCAGTTCGTTCGGATGTAACTATGGTGATGGCAGAACCTATATGAGCAAGCTGACATTTACATGGTAACAGGCCCGCAACGCGGATCGATAGTCTCTGCATCTCAAATCAGCCGCCGGAAAGCCCTTGGCCTTCTGGCGGCTTTGGCTTTGCCGAATGTGGCGCGCGCCAATCCATTTCCGCGTATTGCGGCAATCGATTGGGCCATGCTCGAATGTCTGGTGGCATTGGGTGTCACGCCGATTGCGGCAACAGAGCTGATCCGGTTTCGTGAAGATGCGGTTGAGCCGCAATTGCCTGCTTCGGTTGTCGATCTCGGTCTGCGTGGTTCGCCGAATTTCGAGCTGCTTTATCTGCTCAAGCCTGATCTGATCCTGAGTTCCCCTTTTTATACCCGGCATGAAGAGGCGATGAAATCGATAGCGCCGATCATGTCATTGCCGTTTTATGTGCGCGGCGAGGGGCCTTATGAGAAGTCGCTGCAAGCTGTAACGGCGCTGGGCGACAAGCTTGAACTCAGCGCCAAAGCATCAAGTGTTATTGAGGCTCAGGCGAAATTTATTGCCGAGACCAAAGAGACATTAAAGCCTTTTGCATCGCGCCCGACCTATCTCATCAATATTGGCGATGCGCGCCATTTCCGCGCTTTCGGCAATGATAGTATGTTTGGTGATGTGCTGGAACGGCTTGGTCTGCCAAACGCCTGGACGGATCGCTCGCGCTTTACATTTGCGGCTCCCGTTCCGTTGGAAAATCTGGCAGCAAATCCTGATGCGCGCATCATCATCATCTCGGATATTCCAGTTGAATCGCGCAACAGCCTGCGCAACAGCGTGATCTGGCAATCGCTCAAACCTGTCCGCGACGGCCGTGTCTATATGGTGGGTAACATCAATCCTTATGGCGGACTGACCGCCGGATTGCGATTTGCACGGCTTTTGAGCCGGGCGTTGCAGGCAAGTGGCGAGGCATTTCTGTGACCCGTGGCGGACTGATTTCAAGTGCTGTAATAGGCGTTATGATTGCTCTTGGACTGTTTCTCTGGAACGCCAATGCATTTTTGCCTTTTGCACAATGGCCTTCGCTGCCGTTTAATCCGCAAAGCATGAGTACCGAGCAGGTCATTCTGGCCTATGCGCTGTTTCCGCGTGCTTCCGTTGCGATTTTTGCCGGTGCAGCATTGGGGCTGGCGGGTGCTTTGCTGCAGCGTTTGCTCAACAACCCGATTGCCGATCCATCGACGCTTGGCGTATCATCGGGCGCGCAGCTGGCAATCGTTACGGCAACGCTGTTCTTCCCGACAGTGCTTGACCAGTTTCGCTGGGCGGTGGCGCTTTCGGGCGCTGGTGTTGCGACCGCAATCGTGTTTCTGCTCGGCTGGCGTAGTCGGCTTGAGCCAGTGACGATGGTTGTGTCCGGTCTTCTGATCGGTGTGACGTGCAGTGCGATTTCCGCCGCGATGACGCTATCGCAGGGCCAGTATCTCATGTCGCTCGTGACATGGAATGGCGGTTCGCTGAGCCAGCAGGACTGGTCATCGACGGTCGCCCTTGCTTTGCAATTCCTTGTCTGCCTCATTGCCGCAATCATGCTGAGCCGTCCGCTGACGCTTGCAAGCCTTGGTGATAGCAGTGCGCGCTCGCTGGGTGTTCCGCTGGCATGGCTGCGTGTGGCGGTCGTGGCTGTTGCGGTGGTGCTGAGTGCTGGCGTTGCGGCCAGTGTCGGGCTTATCAGTTTTGTCGGTCTGGCTGCCCCCGCAATCGTCCGTGGCTTCGGGGTCAGAAAGCCGAGTTTAATCCTGCTGGCGTCACCTTTTGCTGGTGCCGTTCTTCTCTGGATCTGCGACGGGGCGGTGCAAGTTTTCGGCGCAAATCTGGGTGAGACTTTCCCGACAGGCGCAGTTACTGCACTGATCGGTGGGCCTTTGTTGCTCTGGCTCATTCCGCGTGTGCGTTCGACAGGATCGCAGCAATCCTCACCTGCACAGGTTTTCAGACGTGCTTCCAATGCCAAACTTTGCTTGCTGCTCATCGCTCTGCTGGTCGCAGCTTTTTTCGCTCTTGCGCTTGCGCGCACGCCGGAAGGCTGGTTGCTTCTGACAGGCGAAAATCTTCGCGATATCTTGCCTTTGCGCTGGCCGCGCCTTCTGGCAGCCGCTGCCGCAGGCAGTCTGCTTGCAATGGCGGGCGCTGTCCTCCAGCGACTAACCGGCAACCCGCTGGCAAGCCCGGAAGTAATCGGCGTCAGTGGCGGAGCAGGCATAGGCTTTGCTTTAGCACTGACAATTTTCGCCGCACCCAATAATGCGCAATTGCTACTTTGCGCGTCCATTGGTGCGCTGATTGCTATGCTGGTTGTGTTGAGCTTTGCGAGCCGCAGAAGGCTGTCATCTGCACGTTTGCTTCTGGCCGGTATTTCGGTCGGTTCGCTCGCATCTGCCATATTGAGTATCTTCCTCTCGATCGGCGATCAGCGATCGTGGCAGATTCTTGCCTGGCTCAGCGGGTCATCGGCAACGGCAACGCCGGAAAGTTCGCTTTTCCTTGTCGTGCTGACATTCACAGTGATTGGGCTGGCATTGCTCGCGTCCCGCTGGTTAACCATCCTGCCGCTGGGGCAGACGATTCCAGTCTCACTTGGTTTGCCGGTGCGGTCTGCACGAATATTGACGATCCTGCTTGCCGCGATTGCCAGTGCCGCCGCATCGCTTCTCGTCGGCCCGTTGAGCTTTGTGGGGCTGATGGCACCGCATATGACGCGGCGAATGGGCTTTGATCAGGCTCAGTCGCATGTCGTGGCATCAGCCGTGCTAGGCGCGCTTTTGATGGTGATTGCCGATCTTGGTTCGCGCAATGCGACCTTCCCTTATGAGTTGCCGCTGGGCCTTTTCGCAGCTTTGGTTGGTGCGCCCTATCTTGCCTGGGCGCTCGCGTCGGCCCGGAAATCATGACGATTTTCGAGAAGCATGATGCACAGATTTAAATATTCGGAGCGTCCTTTGTGCGTTCTTTGGACGAAAGGGATAATCTGATGAATACGAACACGTCGCTCTGGATGGATTCTCCGGAGCGATACGGGCTTGTGAGCCGAATTCTACATTGGGCAATGGCCTATATTCTGCTCTGGCAGTTTGTTATGATCCTTTCGTGGAAAATGGTTGGCCCTTCAACGGTGCTTGATGCCATCAGAATTTTCGGTCCAGCACATGGAACGGTCGGGTTTCTGACGATTGTACTGGTTGTCGTGCGTGGCATCTGGGCATTCATCAATCGCAATCAGCGCCCGCCGCATCAAGCAGGACTGATGGGCAAACTGGCGTGCATTGCACATAATGCTTTCTATGTGCTGCTGTTCGCCATTCCGGCTCTGGCACTGTTTCGCGCCTATGGCAGCGGTAAGGGACGCGAGCAATGGGGCATTAATATTGTACCCGCAACCGGCGAGAAAGTGGAATGGATGATGGCACCCGCAAATGCGCTGCACAGCCTGCTTTCATGGGTTCTGTGCGTGTTGATTGTCGCCCACATACTGGCCGCACTGTTTCATCAACTGGTGCTTAAAGACGGCATTCTTTCACGCATGGCTGGCCCGATGCGAACTTAATTCTGTAAGTTTCAAGGTGAATAGAGATTTCACAGATTCAAAATATGGCAATGATGGACTATCCAGGGGAAGCTCCCCTGACCCGTAGATGTATACTCATCGCCAATGGTAAATTTAACTATTATCGCGCTGACGGCCAGTTTATTTAAACCACGGCATCTGGGCGAGCTGCAACCGGGACAGGATTAGCATGTCTGCATTGTTTGAACTTGAGAATGTGACTTTTTCGGTTGAAGGACGCACACTTTTGCAGCCGCTGAGCGTATCGATACAAGCAGGCAATATGACTGCACTTATCGGACACAACGGTTCAGGGAAGTCAACACTGCTTAAAATTCTTGCTCGGCAACACGTTGCATCGGCAGGAACGATAAGCTTCGCGGGTAAAAAGCTTGATAAATGGGGCGATCGAGAATTTGCGCGTAAGCTTGCATATCTTCCTCAGCAGACTGCGCCAGCTACGGGTATGCTTGTCAAAGAACTCGTGGCATTGGGACGCTACCCTTGGCATGGTGCTCTTGGGCGGTTTGGCTCGATTGATCGGCAGAAAGTCGATGAGGCCATTGAACTGACAGGATTAGGCCTGTTTGCTGACCGCTTGGTTGATACGCTTTCAGGTGGAGAGCGGCAGCGTGTGTGGCTTGCTATGTTGGTTGCGCAGGATGCAGAGTGCTTGTTGTTGGATGAGCCAACATCTGCGCTGGACATTGCTCATCAAATTGAAGTTTTATCGCTTGTACGAAAACTATCGCACGAAAAAAACCTAAGCGTGTTCGTTGTTTTACATGATGTTAATATGGCTTCGCGCTTTTGTGACGAGGTTCTAGCTCTGCACAGTGGTAAATTAATCGCCCGCTCGACCTGCAACGATATTATGCAGCCTGAACGCCTTCGGGACATATATGGAATACAAATGGATGTTATGCGTAATTCTTCTAATGGGTTGTTGTTTGCGGCCCCGAGATAGGTAAATCTATTGTTATCTAATTACGCGCAGTCTAATGTTTTATTGATCGCGTGATTTTGTAATCGGTATTTGGTTTCATAAAAATCGATCTTCATTTGCCGTAAAGCTGATTTAGAAAGTATATCCTTCCGAAATATCAAGCTGCAGGGCGACTGTTGCTTTTTTAATATCCTTCGCAACGATTGCGTCGTAAACGTCGAGATGGTGCTGAGCAGAGCTTCGAAAAAGTGTGTCGTTTGGAACAGATTGCCGCACGGAAGGACCAATATGCATCCAAAGTGGTTCCAATAGTTGGCTGATGAAGGCAAGGTTGCTCATTTCTGCGATCAACATATGGAAATGATAGTTCGCTTCCAGAAAGAGGTCCAGATCGTTAATTTCAGCGGAGCGGCAAATATCTGCAACGTAGATTTTCAGCTTATCAAGCTGCTCTTGCGTACGGTTTTCGATCGCGCGTTCCAGCGCAGCAGTCTCTAAAATAGTTCTTAGCACGCGAATATCATGCAGTTCCTTAGTGGTGAATATCGGCACCATCATCGTTCTATTGGCTGTTGAAACCACACTGCCAACACTCTCCAACCTCTGCAATGCATCGCGTACTGGCATCAAACTGGTTCCCAGGCTTTTAGCGAGACCTCGGAGAGGTAGCTTCTGACCCGGTGTAAATCGCCCCATCATAAGATTACGCTTAAGCATCTCATAAATCTGCTCATGAAGCATGTCACGGGAAACTGGTGACAGTTCAGGCGCGCTCGCTCCTGCTGGGTCGGTATCACGGTTTTGCATAAGGTCTCCTCTTAATGTGCCGTCGTCATAACATCGAACATAATCTTTAGCATTAAAAACATTGCCATAAAACTGTTATAACACTAGACAAATATGAAGTGTGGCCATAATCTGATGCCGCCAAGTTTGCCTTGAAAAGATCATGTCAGATGAATGGTCGGAGCAGATCTTAATGATGCGGTCTCTTGCATCTCTCGTGCCCAGACGGACGACTGCGCAAACGTCAAATGGAGGAAGATACAAATGAATGATAGGCTTTCCAACTCGCTCGCCCATGCGGATATCACGACGACTTTGCATCCCTACACAGATGCACGCGCGCACGAGCTACAAGGCCCGATGATCATTGATCGTGGCAAAGGCATCTACATTTACGATGATGCTGGCAAAGAATATATTGAAGGACTGGCCGGGTTGTGGTCGGTCGCGGTTGGCTTTGACGAACCGCGTCTCGTCAAAGTTGCCGCCGAGCAGATGGCTAAATTGCCTTACTATCATACATTCAGCCACAAATCGCATGAGCCATCCATCCGTCTTGCTGAGAAGATCGTTGAGATGACGCCTGCTTCGCTAACACGGGTGTTTTTTACAAGTTCTGGTTCCGAAGCCAACGACACCATGATCAAGATGGTCTGGTACATGAACAATGCGCTTGGCCGACCACTAAAAAAGAAATTTCTCGCCCGCACGCGTGGCTATCATGGCATCACGATTGCCTCTGGCAGTCTGACGGGCCTGCCAAACAATCATCGCGATTTCGACCTCCCAGCCATTCCGGTTAGGCATCTGACTTGCCCGCATTTTTATCGTTATGGTTTGCCAGGCGAGAGTGAAGCTGAGTTCACAGCAAGGCTGATTGCTGAAGCCGAAGCAGTGATCCTTGAGGAAGGTCCGGAAACCATTGCGGGCTTCATCGGTGAACCATTGATGGCTGCGGGAGGCGTGATGCCGCCACCAGAAGGTTATTGGAAAGGCATTGAAGCGCTTTGCCGCAAATATGATATTCTGCTGATTGCTGATGAAGTAATTTGTGGCTTTGGTCGTCTTGGCACGACCTTTGGCTGTGAATATTATGGCTTCACACCAGACATCATGGTCGTGTCAAAGCAGTTGACCTCGTCATATATGCCCCTTGCAGCAGTTGTATTTACAGAGGCCGTATATGATGCGATTGCTGACAATACGGCCAAGATCGGCACTTTCGGCCATGGCTTCACTGCCTCCGGTCATCCGGTGGCGACAGCCGTGGGTGTTGAAAATCTCAAGATCATTGAAGAACGTGATCTGATTGGAAATGCAGCCCGTATGGGTGCAATTTTACAGTCTAAACTGGCAGAACTTGCCGATCATCCGCTTGTTGGAGAAATTCGAGGCGCTGGCCTTATCGCTGGTATCGAGCTTGTGGCGGATAAAGAAAGCCGCCATCCTTTTGCTACGCCAGGCAAAATTGGTGCCCGCGCTTTCGCTGCCGGACACGAGAATGGACTCATTGTTCGCGCTATCGGCGATGTCGTTGCACTGTGCCCACCACTCATCATCAACGAAGAACAGGTGCACGAGACGGTGAAACGTCTCCGCAGAACACTTGACGATACTGCCCAGTGGCGCAGCTCTGAAAACCTGAACTAATCAACAAAAAGATGGGCGCTGTATAAATTACAGCGCCCTTTTTCAGGAGTGCATTGTGTTATTAGCCGCCTAATGTAGAATCTGACTGAGGAAAAGCTTCGTGCGTTCATGCTGGGGGTTGTCGAAGAACTCGGCTGGCGCATTTTCTTCGACGATCTGGCCCTGATCCATGAAGATCACACGGTTTGCGACCTGCCGGGCAAAGCCCATCTCGTGTGTCACGCAGATCATTGTCATGCCTTCATCAGCAAGGCTCACCATCGTATCCAGCACTTCCTTGACCATTTCCGGATCAAGAGCCGAAGTCGGCTCGTCAAACAGCATAACCTTCGGGCTCATGCAGAGCGCACGGGCAATCGCCACACGCTGCTGCTGACCACCTGAAAGCTGACCCGGATATTTATTGGCCTGTTCCGGAATTTTCACGCGCTTCAGATAATGCATAGCCACTTCTTCAGCCTGCTTCTTCGGCATTTTACGCACCCAGATCGGGGCCAGCGTACAGTTTTCCAGAATGGTCAGATGCGGGAACAAGTTGAAGTGCTGAAACACCATGCCGACTTCACGGCGAACTTCGTCGATCTTTTTGAGATCATTGGTAAGCTCGATGCCGTCCACAATGATCTGCCCTTTCTGGTGCTCTTCCAGACGGTTGACGCAACGGATCATGGTTGATTTTCCCGAACCCGATGGTCCGGCCACAACGATGCGTTCGCCCCGCATGACCTTCAGGTTGATGTCACGCAGCACGTGGAATTCGCCATACCACTTGTGCATATTCTTGATCTCGATAGCCACTTCGGTCTCCGAGATCGCCATTTGCGGACTATCTTCTTGAAGATCGTCGAAACGTTTGACATTTTCGCCTATCATTCGAGCATCCTTTTATTATTGCGGCTTTGCCCATTAGGCTGCACAGTTGATCAATATTTACCACATGACTATTTGAGCTCAGAAGTTACTCAACACTTCGTCACATATCTGTAAAAGCTCATCTGCATCAGAGATCGAAAAGGGCAGCGGTGGTCTGATCTTCAAAACATGACCGAGCGGTCCAGATGCACTGATCAGCACGTGCCGCCGACGCAGCTCATTGACGAGATTACCAGCAGCACCTGGTGAGGGCGCGCCATTCTCGTCCAGAATATCAACGCCCAGAAATAATCCCACACCACGCACATCACCGATCGCCGCGTGGCGCTTCGATAAGCCCTCGAAACCGGCCTTCATATGTTTGCCGACTTTCGAGGCATTTGCCAGAAGGTCTTCATCGCGCAGTATGTCAAGGACTGCCGAGGCAGCGGCGCAGGCAACTGGGTTGCCGCCGAATGTATTGAAATAACGAGCTTCGCGAGCAAAGCGTTCAAGAACTGCCTCACGTGCGACGACGCCTGCAATAGGATAACCGTTGCCCATTGGCTTGCCCATAGTGACAAGATCAGGGACGATGCCGTGGCGCTGGAAGCCCCACATATGCGAACCCAGACGACCGAAACCAGCCTGCACTTCATCTGCAATGAAGAGGCCACCCGCTTCACGGATTGCATCGACGGCACCTTTAAGGAAACCCGTCGGTTCTGCAAAAACACCATCGCTCGAAAAAATGGTATCGACGAGAAGTCCAGCGGGTCGAATGCCATGGCGTTGCATATCGGCAATAGCAATTCGAACTTCGTTCTCAAAAGAAGCACACACCTGCTCAGGAAAACCGGCGACACGCGCATCAGGCGCAGCAACCGTGCGAACCTCAATTGCCAGTGGCACATTTGGGCCAAGCGAAGGCGACATGGCCGCTATCGCATGGCTGATACCGTGATAAGCATTAGCGGTGACAATAAAGCCTGTACCGCCCGTATGGTTACGGGCAATACGCAGGGCCAGATCATTAGCTTCGCTGCCTGTGCAGGTCAGCATCAAACGGTTGGTTTGGGCCGGGAAGTGGCTGAGCAGCTTCTCAGCATAACTGATAATACCTTCATCGAGATAACGCGTGTGTACGTTGAGGCGCGCAGCCTGTTCAGCAATTGCTGATACAACACGAGGATGACAGTGCCCCACGCAAGGCACATTGTTATAGGCATCAAGATAGGCATTTCCCGCATCATCATAGAGCCGAACACCGGACGCGCGTTCAAAATGGACTGGCTCTTCGTAAAACATGCGGTACGGTTGACCGAGAACACGCTGACGGCGCTCAACAAGGTTTCTCGTGCGCTCATCAAGGCTTCCGGCGTTCTTCGCATCGAACGCATTGATCATCACAGGTACACTCATGGCATGCGCCTTAATTTCTGGTGAAGGGAGCTGAATAGGTTTTGCGATAATGCTGACAACCGCTTTAATCGCATCCAGGAGGCGGGATTGTTTTTCATGATGTAAGGCCGGTTGACTGGGTCACTATCGGCCAAAAACTCTGTAACAATGACGTTAATGACGCAACGTGCGATCATAAACTCTGGCAAGAGCGTGAATTCCAGCTCCGACAAAGGCGAAGCATTATGGTAGGCCCCGACAATATCGGCGGCATTCTCAAAATCATCCTCTTCGCCGCGAATTTGTAACAGTGCGGCTCCTGCAAGATCAACAAGACGAGGAGCGTGAACCAAGTCGCCGAAATCCAGAAAGCCCGCCAACTGTTCGCCATTAATAAGGATATTTTGACCGTTCATGTCACTATGAACAGCCTGTGTGGGCAAGTAGGCTATTTGCGGCTTGGCAAGAGTTTCAAAACGATCCAGCATTGCTTGCGCAAGGGGACGACGATCTTCCTCTATCAGAAGCAAATGTTCGCGCAGACGGCTTATATTTTTCACATCCCATATAAGATCGCGCTCGTGTGCATAGCTATGATCAAAGCTCGCCAGCGCATTATCAAGGTTGGCTACTGCCTGTCCAATTGTCTGACGCAATGCTCTTGATGATAAAGCTACAGACGAAAGTGGTGTTCCTTCAAGATAGGTCAATAACCGCAAATATCTGCTATCATTTAGCGCCACGGGAACAATAGGCTGACCATTGATCGCGGATGTGACGCGGGGCGCTGAGATTTCAGGTGCTGTTTTTTCAATATGAAGAAGAACTGCATTTTCCAAAAGCACACTCTCGATGCTTTCCTGCGGATCAGAAATCTTCAGCGTGAACGCTGCACCATCGGCTAAACGGATGCGGAAATTCTGTGTGCGTTCACCGCCAAGCTCTATGGCTTGACCATCGATACCAAAATGCTTTCTCGTGAGGGTCTCTGCATCAATCGTCGTAATTCGCGCCATCATTCCTCTGCTTCCTGAAATGAATCAGCCAGAATGCCGAAACAGTTGACAACATCAGAGACGACAGCGTTTCGCGCGGCTGAAGCATTGTGAGACGCTATGGCGTCAAAAGCTATTTTGTGATCAGGAATTGCGTCAATCAGTTTGCCCGGTTCGGCCTTTGCGAGGCGTACCGAAGGGCCCATTCTCAACCAAAGCGGTTCAATCATGTCGCGCAGAATAGGAGAGTTGCTCATATCTGCGATATGCAGATGGAAGCTGGCATTCGCACGCAGGAAGAGACTTGTATCATTGGCGCCTGCCGCTGCAATCATGGCTTCAAAATGCACACGCAAACCGGCAAGGCTTTCGGGCGTTGAAGCTCGCGCAGCACGCGCCGCCGAAAGCCCTTCCAATGCCACTCGAATGTCGCGGATCTCCGTAAGTTCAAGTATGGTCAGACGTGGCACGATAAACGTGCGCTCAAGACGTAGTGCGCCAAGGCTTTCAAGCTTTTGAAGAGCGTCGCGGACCGGAACCACGCTCGTCCCGAGAGCCGCAGCAAGATTGCGAAGAACAAGTCTATCACCGGGGCGAAACTCCCCGATGATGAGTTTTTCCTTGATCTGCTGGTAGATCTGTTCGTTCAGCGTATCCTGAACGAGCGTCCTATATGTCTGTATGGCAACGCCGTCTGCCTGCACGTTTTGCCTAATGTCCATTTCTAGCGCCTCTCAAGAGCAAATTCGCGCTCAAGACGCCGGGAATGAATGGAGAGAATGAAGCAAAACACGAAGAATGCACCACCAACGACAAGATATGCTTCACGATAAAAGCCGAGCCACGCACCGTCAGCAATTGCTCCACGTGCACCACCGAGCACGTCAATAAGGCCAATAATACTTATCAGGGTCGTGTCTTTGATGGACTCGATAAAGGTGTTGATGATCGCTGGAAGAGCGATGCGAAATGCCTGCGGCAGCACGATCAGACGTGAAATAAGACCACCGGAAAGTCCGAGGCTCTTTCCTGCTTCTGACTGACCGCGTGGCACAGCTTCAAGGCCCCCACGGATTGCTTCAGCAAGATATGCAGCCTGAAACAGGATCAGAGCCACCTGAGCACGCAGGATATTGTCGACCATATTACCACCGGGCAGCAGAAACGGCAGCATCGTTGAAGCAATGAAAAGCACAGCAATGAGTGGCAGACCGCGCACGATCTCAACATAGAGCGAACAGAAACGCCGGACGATAGCGGCTTTCGACTGGCGACCAAGCACAATCAGAACGGATAGCGGAAGTGCCAGCACAATACCAAAAGCAGACAGGCCAACAGTAAGCGGCAGGCCACCCCACCGACTTGTTGACACTGCCGGTAGACCGAAAATGCCACCCCTCATCAATATGAGGCTGATGACCATGACTGCTACCCAAGCCAGTGCGAGTGCCGGTTTCCAGAAACGACGAAAGCCACTGATAATGAGGATGGAAAGCACCAACACGACAGCGAGTGTAGGACGCCAGTACTGATCAATTGGGTAGCTGCCGAAAAGGATAATGTGATAGCGCTCATAGAGAAACGCCCAACAGGCTCCAGCCGCCGCCCTGCAAACATCGGGTGATGCCGGACCAAATACTGCATTCACAACAGCCCATTGATAGAAGTGCCAGAACAGGTAGAGAAGTCCGCCAGTGATGACGACTGTCAGCAGGGCGTGCGGCCACGGATGAAAATAAGGTCGGAGCCAACCCGATACGAAGCCATCGGACGGACGTTGAAGTGTTGCAGAAGGTTCGCTCATGATTTCACCAGTTGCGCGCGTTTCTCCAACCAGCGGATAACAGCAGAGGTTATCAGGCTGAGCGACAAATAGATCAGCAGATAGATAGAGACGGTTTCAATAGCCCGGCCTGTCTGGTTGAGCGCGGTGTTACCCACCGAAACGAGATCAGGATAACCAATGAGAACGGCGAGTGTCGTGTTCTTGATTGCGTTGAGATACTGATTGGCCAGCGGTGGCAGCATGAGCCGAAGCGCTTGTGGTGCAAGAACCAGATAAAGTGTGAGCAATGGATTGAGGCCGAGCGAGTTTGCCGCTTCTGTTTGCCCCTTTGGCAAAGCAGCAAGACTTCCGCGTACAATTTCTGCGATAAAACCTGACGTGTAGAACGAAAGACCAATCAACATAGCGATATATTCCGGCGTAAGGCCCACGCCACCACGGAAATTAAAGCCGGTCAGCGCGGGCTTCTGTATCTCGCCCCAGCCAAGTGCAAAAATGATGACGCCAAGAAGAGCCGCAAGAGAGACGCAAAAGCCACCTGTGGCACGTCGGGAAAAATGTCCAGTTTCGTTGCGCCCTTTCACCATAAAGCGCCAGAATACATAGCCACTGATCAGGCTTGCAATGAAGATGGCGGCCAGCGTGGGCCCGGTATCTCCGAACAGAATTGTCGGCACATGGAGACCACGGCTTGAGATGAAAACAAAGTCCCCAAGTGCCCATGCCTGACGCGGTGCAGGAAGCACGCGGACGGCAGTTGCACAGACAACGAGAATGAGCAGAAGCGGTGTGTTACGCGTGACCTCAATATAAGTCTTCGCTAGCGTGCGAAGCTGCGGGTGAGCAGCGCGACCTGCAAGACCAATCAGAAGCCCGAGCAAGGTGGACAATACAATAGCGGCAGCAGCCAGCTTGATTGTATTGAGCAGACCCACAAGGAACGCCCGAAAGTAGCTGTCTCCTGAACTAAAGGAAATCAGTGACTCCCCGATTGGAAAAGACGTGGCGCTCCACAGGAAACTATAATCGATGCTGATGCCGCGTGCAGCGAGATTGGACGCAAGATTGTGTGACAGCCACGCAAAGACTGCAATGGCTGCCACAACAAACAGCGCGTTTTGAAGGCGCTCGCTACGCATTAGCGCAACGGTGCTGCATACATAAGGCCACCCTTCGTCCACAGGTCATTAAGACCGCGGTCGAGCTTGAGAGGGGAAGCCTTACCTAGGTTGCGCTCGAAACTCTCACCGTAATTGCCAACAGCTGAGACAAGTTTAACAACCCAGTCTTCCGGCAGACCGAGATCTTTGCCGTTACCCGGTGTGGTGCCGAGTATCTGCTTAACTTCCGGATCGGTAGAGTTTTTGGCAAGATCTTCAACGTTAGCCTGCGTAATCCCAAGCCGCTCAGCTTCAACAAGCGCAAACATGACCCAGCGTGCTATAAGGAAAAGTTGCTCATCACCACTTTTGACAGCAGGTGCGTAAGGTTCCAGCGTTATGAAATTCGGGAAGATGATGTAATCGTCGACATTACCATTACCGGCACGTGATCCGGCAAGGTTACCATAATTTCCGCCGAACGCATCACAACGTCCGCCAAAGAAAGCTGCATCCAGCTGCTCCCAGGCACTTAGTACAAGTGGTGTATAGTTGAGGCCGCGAGACTTGAAGAAATTCTCAGTGTTCACTTCGAAAGTGGAGCCCTGCAGGATACAGACTGTAGCGTCAGCCAACTTATCAGGACTATCGATACCAAGAGACTTTGGTACCATGAAGGTATAGCCGTCAAAGTAATTTGGTGAGGTGAAGCGGGCGCTCTGAGCGCCTTCGCGGTTCAGTGTTGTTGTTGTATCATGAGCCAGAACGTCGATCTCACCCGACGATAGCAACACAAAACGCTCGGCATAAGATGTCTGGCGATAGTTGACTTTCGAGGCATCGCCAAGAATAGCGGCTGCCATTGCCTTACAATAGTCAATGTCGATGCCGGCCAACTCGCCGTTCGCAGCTGGAGCGGAAAAGCCCGGAACGGCCTGACCAACGCCGCAGACCAGAGTACCCTTGGACTTAATTGCATCCAAAGCGGCACCTGCATGTGCTGCTCCGCTCAGTGCTGTTGCTCCCATTAGCGCAGCTGCACAAGCCATAATTCCCATTTTCAAAGTGCTCGTGATTTTCACGTTATTCCCCTTTGTTTTTATGCGTTTATATTACCCTCGCGGCGTTATGCCGTTGGGTATTCATGCTGCAGACTGGGTGATGCAGATGTATTTCAACTCAAGGAACTCCTCGATCCCGTACTTCGAGCCCTCCCGCCCGATGCCAGATTCTTTTACACCGCCAAAAGGTGCGACTTCATTGGAAACCAAGCCTTCATTGACGCCGACAATGCCTGACTCGATTTGTTCAGCAACGCGCCACATCCGGTCCAGATCTCGGGTGAAAATGTAAGCTGCGAGGCCGGATGTGGTGGCATTCGCGGCTTTGATCACGGCTTTTTCATCCGAGAACCGCTGCACGGGCGCAACTGGACCAAACGTTTCTTCGCTTTCAAAGAGCATCGTCGCATCGACATCAACAAGCACCGTTGGCTCGTAGAAGGTCTGTCCAAGCCTATGGCGTTTGCCGCCCACAACAACTCTTGCACCCTTGCCGACAGCATCGGCTACATGACGCTCCACCTTTGTCAGCGCAGCTTCATTGATTAACGGACCCTGTTGCACGCCTTCACCAAAGCCGTCACCAATTTTCAATGCGCTGACTGCCGCAGAGAGGCGCTCGATGAAAGCGTCGTGTACGTTTTCATGAACATAAATGCGGTTCGGACAGATGCAGGTTTGACCGGTATTGCGGAATTTAGCGTTGAGAACGCCTTGAACCGCAACGTCAAGATCCGCGTCTTCGAACACGATAAGCGGGGCATTACCTCCAAGCTCCATCGCTACTTTCTTGACCGTATTAGCTGATTGTTCGAGAAGAATTTTTCCGACGCGGGTCGATCCTGTGAAGCTGATTTTACGAACAATCGGGCTTGAAGTCATTTCGCCGCCAATTGCAGTCGCGTCACCAGTTACAATGTTGAATACCCCTTTTGGAATACCAGCACGTTCAGCAAGTTCGGCCATTGCAAGTGCCGAGTAGGGCGTAAATTCTGACGGCTTAACCACGACCGAACAACCTGCGGCAAAAGCTGGTGCGCACTTACGGGTAATCATTGCGGCAGGGAAATTCCAAGGTGTGATCGCTGCAACAACACCTATTGGTTGCTTGAGAACCATGATACGAGACCGAGCACGTGGAGCCGGGATCAGGTCTCCGTAGGCACGCTTTGCCTCTTCTGCAAACCATTCCGCAAAAGACGCAGCATAACGGATTTCGGCTTGACTTTCCGCTAACGGCTTGCCCTGCTCGGCAGTCATGATCGTTGCGAGATCGGAAAGATTGGAAATTATCAGGTCAAACCAACGACGCAAAACGATTGCGCGCTCCATGGCTGGCAGCGCTGCCCATGCATGACGGGCCTGCTCAGCACTTTCAATTGCGCGGCGCGTCTCAGCAGCGCCCATATTTGGGACAGAACCGATCACAAGATTGGTTGCAGGGTCTGTGACAATAACTGTCTCTCCATTGTCAGCAGCTATCCATTCGCCACCGATATATGCCTTGTTCCGCAGGAGTGAAGAATCTTTAAGGCGGTCCTCTAACCGCGGCGTAGCGTGGTGGTTCATGTTGTTCCCAGTTCAGGTTTCTTTTTGTTAAGTGTTATAGCACACAACAAATCTCAGCCTGTCAATACACGCTTTTTGCTATTTTACTGCTAAGCAGAAAATCGGGATCATCGAGACGTCTTTGACGACGCTCGCTTCGGCAAAGCCATTTTGTTAATATTTCTATCTCTTGATTTTGGAAAATTTAGCTGTGCTTTAAAGCATATCGGTCTGATCACCGATCGCTTTTTTATATATTATTTTGTGTATATCGATAATGTTTGATTTATATATTTATTTTATTTGCCCAATATTCTCTATAAAGCAAATATGCATCGCTATTAATTGAATATGTTTCACTTTCTACTTCAGGAACAGTTGATCCTGCAAGTAGTCCAGCTCCGAGGGCGGTGCCGGTGCTGCCGGATACAGCCGTAACATCACGCTCGGTGAAACTGGACAGTGCGGATAAGTAAATGGGGTTTTTTACAAAAGGCCCCTCGACGATAGTTGGACCACAGGCTTTTAGTAGATCAAGGCAAGTCGCTGTCATTAAGGCTGCGTAAAGGCATGCTGCAACATAAAGCTCATCAGAGTTTGCAGTGTCAGCATTTATCCATTGAAGTGAATTATTGGGATAAGGGCCGCTGCCAGAAATAGAAGATGGAAGCGCCATAATGTTATGATTGAGGACGACTTCTAGTGCTTTGGCTATTCTGTTTGGCGTTGGAGTTTTGATGCCGTCGGTCATCATATCAAATTCACGGCCACCCATGTAACGCGCGGATGGGACGGCACGCCCATAAGCATCGACATTGGCCAGTGTATCACGTTTGGGATCAAGCCCATCGAGATCACCACCAACGGCAAAGCTTACCACCCATGTCCCGGTCGATATGACGGAAAAAGGCGGGTCTCTGTGCAAAAGGTGAGCCAGCAGCGACGCATTGGAATCATGAATGCCGCAATAAACTTGCACCGGAACAGATATGCCTATTTCATCTGCCAGATCCTGATGCATCTGCCCCAAAACGTCGAATGCCGAACGCAACGGCGGGAACTTACCTTCAATCCCGAGGCTTTCAACCAGCGACGAATAGGTGCTTACTTTCGGAAGCCAGAGATCCGTATGGCAGCCAAGTGATGTTGCTTCCACCGATGGTACACCCGTCAACCGATACGCCCAATATTGCGGGTAAGTGAGGATCTGGCTCACCTTGGCAAATTCTTCTGGAAACGCGGTTTTCAAATAATGTAGTTGCGCGCCGAGATTTAGTCCGACGCCCAATGATGGCGAAAAGGTTTCTTCAAAAGGTGGTTTGATACGCGCATAAGCAGCCCGGATTTCTGGAACATATTCATGCTCATAATCGAGCACCGGCATTGCAAGCTTACCCGTATCATCCAGCAAAGCCGCACAGGCGCCGTGGGTCGTGATGGATATAGCGTCAAATCCGGGATTTTGTGCAAAATCAGTGAGGCTTTTCAGAAAAAACTGCCAGAGCGCTTCGATGTCATAATGCGGATAAGGCCCTTCCCGCAAAACCTTGTTTGGCGTGCGATGAACGGCGATTTCACCCCCAGTTTTTGCATCGAGCAGCACAGCTTTGGCGTTTGTTTTTCCTATATCGAGAATGGCAATGCGTTTCATGGCATATGAAAGACTGGTTTGAGGTCGACGGAAACCGGCGAATTATCGGCGTTTGTTTCCATAATGTCGGACATATGCGCCCACCATTTTTTCATAACCGGATGGTCCGGCAGCGAAGCCATGCCGCGCGCTTTCGTGCGGGTAAGCGTGCCAAAAAGAAGATGCGTTTCTTCATCTAGCCAGATCGAGTAATTGGACACACCAGCTTCGTGCAGCAGATCGATAAGCTCCGGCCAGATTTCATCATGACGACGCCGATATTCGGCTTCCTGACCGGCATGAAGTTTCATACGAAACGCATAGCGCTCGGTTGTCATGTTTTACGCCTTGCTTTGAACTTGCGCCCGAGGATTGGCAGCGAGATCGTGATGATCAGCAACAGTCCAATGAAGATGGACATAACGATGCCAGGGACGTTGAGAAGGCCGAGGCCGAAGGTCACAAGTCCCATCACAAAAGCTGCGATTACCACGCCGATGATGCTGCCTGCGCCGCCGAGGATCGACACACCGCCGAGCACGACCATCGTGATGATTTCAAGTTCCCAGCCCTGAGCAATCGATGGACGGGTGGAGCCGAGACGCGAGGTGAGGCAGACCGCTGCAATCCCGCTCATCAGGCCTGTCAGCATGAACAGCGTAAACTTCATGCGCTCAACCGGAATTCCCGAGAAGCGCGCGGCAAATTCATTATTGCCAATTGCGTAAATGCGACGGCCAAAGCTGGTCGCGTGAAGCAGAACGCCAAAGATCAGCGCAAAAGCGATAAACAGCACAAACTCGAACGAGAAAACCCAGACGACATAGCCTTGACCAAAATAAGCGAAGCTTTCTGGGTATCCGCCATAGGCCTTATCGCCGAGCACAATATAGGAAATGCCGCGAAACAGGCTCATCGTACCAATAGTGACAACGATGGAAGGAAGTTTCATTCCTGCTACGAGTCCGCCATTGATTGCACCACAAAATAGTCCTGTACCAATGCCGATCAAAACCAGTCCGGGTGTGCCTACACCCATCTGTGCTGCGGCCCCCATGGCGGTCGATGCTAAGGCAATGATCGCAGCGACCGACAGGTCGATCTCACCGGAGATGATGAGCAGCGTCATTGCAAAGGCAATGAGCGCTTTTTCGGTGAAGTTAAAAGTTGCGTCGGAAAGGTTCCAGGCATTTAGGAAATATGGCGAGGCAAAGGAATTTGCGACGAAGATCGCAATCGCCACGCCAAGCAACAGCATTTCCCAGCTGGCAAACAGCCGCGTATAGGAGGTACCCAGCCGATCCGGGATATGGCGGCGTTCCGTTATCTCGCTCACGCTGCTGGCTCCTCATAAGTCTTAGCGGCCTTGTCACGCAGAATGATGCGTCCGCCGCGTTTCTCCTGTCGGGCATTAAAGATCACGGCTGCGATGATAACCGCGCCGGAAATCGCCATTTGCCAGAAGGGTGAGATGTTGATGACGGGTAGGGCGTTTTTGATAACACCGAGAAACAATGCTCCAAGCACTGCGCCAAAGGCCGTGCCAATGCCGCCGATGATCGAGATCCCACCGATTACGCAGGCGGCGACGCTATCGAGTTCAAATCCGTTGGCGATATCGACATAAGCAACCGCATATCGTGAAACCCAGAGATAACCGCACAAACCCGCCAACGAACCGGAGAGTACGAAGGCGAAAAAACGCGTTCGGCCCACGTCAATTCCGGCATAGACCGCTGCCGTTGGATTGCCACCTGATGCATAAAGTGCTCGGCCAAAGAAGCTGCGAGTGAGCAGCACATAGATAAAGCCGATAATGAGCAGCGCCGTCCAGCCAAGGAGCGGAAGTCCCAGAAACACCGTGCGCGGCGTATTGAGAAACGGTCCCGTCATTTGGTGCGCGTTTACCCAAGCACCACCGGAAAGCACAAAGGCCATACCGCGATAGATTGTCAGTGTGCCCAGAGTGACCACGATAGCCGGAATATCCAGTTTCCAAACCAGAATGCCGTTGATTGCGCCGAGTATGGCGCCAATGATCACGGCAGCAACAATTAACACGACCAGTGGTATTTCGGGGAAGGCGGCATTGAGCATCGCCACCGCCATACCGGTAAATGCCAGATTGGCCGCGACCGATAGATCGATGGACTTTGTCAGGATCACCGACATCTGTCCAAGGGCCAGAATAATCAGGATGGACGTGTCGTTGAAAATATTTGCGAGGTTGCGGGGCGAGCTGAAACCCGGTGCGCGCATCGAGAACAACCCGATCATAATTGCGATGATGACGAGAAGCAGGAGTTCGCGTTGTTTAAGAAGCTTTTTCATATTCTACCCCGCATTCTCACCGCTATTTCCGGTGGCGGCACGCACCAGAACTTCGGCATCAAGGTCGGCACGATCAAAAATGCCTTCCACCAGCCCTTCGCGCATCACCATGACGCGATCCGACATACCTATAATTTCGGGTAGCTCGGACGAGATCATAATGATGCTCAGTCCTTCCGCAGCTAATTCGCTGATAAATTCATGGACTGCGGCTTTCGAACCAATATCAATGCCTTTGGTCGGCTCATCTAGAATGATGACCTTTGGATGGGTCGCGAGCCATTTCCCGATAACCACCTTCTGCTGATTGCCGCCGGAAAGCGTTCCCACAGGAACCGAAAGTGCAGCAGCGCGCAGATCAAAACGCTCAGCATATTTGCGTGCGAGCTTGAATTCTTCCGCCATGCGCAGAAACCCGCGCCGCGATGTACGCGTCAGTGAGGGAAGTGATACATTCTGAAAAATCGGCATCTGCAAAACCGCGCCATGCCGTCCGCGTTCTTCCGGCACATAGACAATGCCTTGAGCAATTGCATCGCCCGAGCGGCGGATTTTGATTTCCTTGCCTTCCAGCACAACCTGGCCGGATGAAGGCGTCGTCATGCCAAACAGCGATTGTGCGAACTCGGAACGACCCGCGCCCACCAGACCATAGACACCAAGGATTTCACCGCGCCGCAGCTCAAAGGATATGTCACGGAACTCGGTCGGATGAGAATAGTTCGCAACCTTCAGCACCGTGTCGCCAAGCGCAACATCCTGCTTGGGAAAAGCCTTTTCCACCAAACGTCCAACCATCAGCCGGACAATTTCGCGCTCGTTCATTTCCGACAATAGTCCGTGCCCAACGGCACAGCCATCACGGAAAACAGCGTAACGGTCCGCAATCTCGTAGACTTCATCAAACTTGTGGCTGATGAACAGGATCGCCTTGCCCTGTGATTTCAGCCGCTCGACGATGCGGAAAAGATCATCAACCTCTTTGCGTGACAGGGCCGCGGTCGGCTCATCCATAATGACGACGCTGGAATCCACCGAAAGCGCGCGCGCAATTGCCACCAGATGCCGCTGCGCGATGGAAAGTTCTCGCAGCTTGATACGTGCATCAACCGTGATTTCCAGCGAAGAGAGCAGAGCCTGTGCCCGTGCAAAGACTGCCGCCCAATTGACGAAGCCAAGCTTCGTGCGGGGTGCATGGCCGAGATAGATATTCTCGCCAACGGATAATTCGTCGAAAAGCACCGTTTCCTGATGAATGGCGGTTACACCGGCGTCGGTCGCATCCTGCGCAGTCGAAAAATGAACCGGCTGACCATCAATCAGAATTTCGCCTTCGTCCGGGTGATAGATTCCCGTCAGAATTTTGACGAGCGTCGATTTGCCCGCTCCGTTTTCGCCGATCAGTGCTGTTACCTGGCCTGGATAGAGCGCGATATTGACGTTATCGAGCGCTCGCACTCCGGGAAATGTCTTGGCAATGCCGCGCATTTCCAGCAAAGGCGTATCCGGATGGCTGGCAGGCAACACCGATTGCCCGCTTTTCTGCAAAGCTGCATTCATCAGAAATACCTGAATTCAATTCGGAAAATGATGGCGGTGCAAGATTATCCATTGCACCGCCAGCCTCAGTCTTAAAATTAAAAGACCTTGGAGAATTCGTCGATGTTCGATGCGTCATAGACAAATGGATCGCTCATCGCGGCTTCGCCGTTTTCGCCAATCTTGATCTTGCCCATGCGACCGGCTTCGATTTCCGAGCCCGGCTTGCCGTCTGCATCACCCTTTACGAGATGATAGGCAATCTGCGTTGCAGAATAACCAAGATCAATCGGGTTCCAGATCGCGAATTCCTTGGTTGCACCCGACTTGATGGCGCCTGCCATTTCGGACGGAAGACCAAGGCCGGTTACATAAACATCGCCGATTTTGCCCGCGTCTTTGACAGCCTGCGAGGCAGCAAGCACGCCAACCGTAGTTGGAGCGACAATCACCTTCACATTGGGATTGGAGGTGAGGAGGCCCTGTGCTTCACGATAGCTCTTGTCGGCAAGATCATCACCGTAAACGGTGGTGACGAGATTAAGGCCCGGAAAATCCTTGAGCTGCTTCTTCATCTCGTCAATCCAGATGTTCTGATTGGTCGAGGTGGTTGTTGCCGAAAGGATCGCGAAATCACCCTTGCCGTCCGGAAGATGGTTTGCTGCAAGCGTCAAACACATCTTGCCAATCAGATCGTTCGATGATGGATTGAGATGGACGATGCGGCCTTCAGGTGCGACACCTGAATCCCATGAGATAACCTTGATACCACGCTGCGCAGCCTTTTTGAGTGCTGGAACAACTGCATCCGGATCGTTTGCCGAAATTGCAATCGCATCCACGCCTTGTGCAATGAGCGAATTGATAACTTCAATCTGGCCTTCGGCAGTTGTTGTCGTTGGGCCGGTGTAGATAACTTCGACGCCACCCAGTTCCTTGGCAGCTTCCTGTGCGCCCTTGTTGGCGGCTTCAAAAAAGCCATTGCCCAGCGACTTCGCAACAAGTGCAATTTTCATGTCAGCAGCCTGCGCCGCAGTTGCCATGAGAGCAACGGCAATAGCCGTGCTCATTGCCAGTTTTTTGAAAAGTTTCATGTCCCATTCCTCCCGATTAAGAACATTCCGATTTATATTAAAGCCTAGGCAACCTCTGTGGTCTCTCCCCGATCATTGCCTTTGCCAGCATTCGCAGATACAGGCGTTACGATGAGCCTGATGCCTGCATTTTCGACCATCCGTCGTGCATCGTCCGAAATGCCGTCATCGGTGATCAGTGTACTGACCCGATCAAGAGGACAAAGGATGAGGCTTGAACGGCGGGTGAATTTTGATGAATCGACCATCAGGACGATTTCGTCCGCCTGGCCCATCAGTTTTTGTTCGCTTTGAATAATCAAAGCGTCTGCTTCCATCACGCCAAGCGGACTGATGCCCTGACATCCCAGAAACATGCGTCGCCCGTAAAAGTTGCGGATCACGTCATTATCGAATGGCGACAGAATAAGGCTCTGTTCGCGATAAATCGCGCCACCCGGCACCAGAACTGTGCTTTTGGACTGCCGCAAAAGATGTTCAGCGATTGCAAAAGAATTTGTCAGTACTTGCATGCGCCGCGCTGCAAGGTAATGCACCATCTGAAACGTGGTTGAGCCACCATTGATGATAATGCTGTCACCTTCTTCGCAAAGCGATACGGCTTCGCGTGCAATTGCGCGTTTGCAATCCGTATTCTCGGCTTCCGATACTTTAAAGGAACGACCTGCAAGATTGCTGAGTTGCGGTGGATGAATAGCTTCTGCGCCACCACGAACGCGTTTAATACGGCCTTGCATATGAAGAGATGCAATATCACGTCGCAGCGTCGCCTCAGACGCTTCCGTCAGTTCTACAAGATCCTGAATGGTGATCACCGGCTTTTCCTGAACTGCACTCAGGATAATACGGTGGCGTTCTCTCTCGTGCATGGCTCCTCCTCCCTCATGTATCAAACATAAAAGGGGAAGATGTCAATCACAAACAATCACTAGCGATATAAAATTTACTATTGTTGATCGATTATGATTATTTTTGATTGACACCTTCCGTTACATAACGCCATATCTGCCTGAAATGTGATCGATTGGGCGTAAACAGCGTTCAGTCAGGTCTTCACCATATATCGGGAGGATGAGATGGTGGCGCAAAATAGGCTGTTGGATAATCGATGGGACGACGCGAAAGCGGCAACGCTGGATGAGCCTGGAAAATTGCTTTACCGCTCAAACCTGCTCGGCTCTGATAAGCGGATCACCAATTATGGTGGTGGTAATACATCAGCCAAGGTACAGGAAACCGACCCCCTCACTGGAAAGACCGTTCCGGTACTTTGGGTTAAAGGCTCTGGTGGCGATGTTGGCACCATTAAGCTTGACGGTTTTTCGACGCTTTATCAGGATAAGCTCGACGCGTTGAAGGGCATCTATAAGGGCGTTGAAGACGAAGACCGTATGGTCGGCTTCCTTCCGCACTGCACATTCAATCTCAATCCTCGTGCCGCTTCCATTGATACGCCATTGCATGGTTTTGTACCATTTACGCATGTTGATCATATGCATCCTGATGCGATCATCGCAATTGCCGCATCCAAAAATTCCCGCGAGCTGACGGCAGAGATTTTCGGCGACGAAATTGGCTGGCTTCCGTGGCGCCGTCCGGGCTTCCAGCTCGGTCTTGACCTTGAAGCTTTCGTGAAAGCAAATCCGAATGCAAAGGGTGTAGTCCTTGAAAGTCATGGGCTTTTCACATGGGCCAATGATGCAAAAGCCTGCTATGAGCTAACGCTTGAAATCATCAACAAGGCTATCGAATGGCTTGATAAGAAGGGTGAAGGCAAGGCCGCTTTTGGCGGTGCTGTCACACAAAGCCTTGATGATTCAGAACGCCGTGCAATTGCTGCGCGTCTCATGCCTGAGATACGCGGGTTGATCGGAAAGGAAGAGCGCAAGCTTGGCCATTTCGATGATCAGGATGCGGTTTTGCAATTCGTAAATTCGAAAGAACTAGAGCCACTCGCACGCCTTGGCACATCTTGCCCGGATCACTTCCTGCGCACGAAAATTCGCCCACTTGTGGTCGATTTCGATCCCGCGAAACCGGATGTTGATGGTGTGGTTGCTGGTCTCGAAGCTTCACTCGAAGCCTATCGCGCTGATTACACGCGCTATTATGAGAGCTGCAAGCACGACAACTCGCCGAAAATGCGCGATCCCAACCCGGTCATTTTCCTGATCCCCGGCGTCGGCATGTTGTCTTTCGCGCGCGACAAAGCGACAGCGCGTATTGCCGGCGAGTTCTATGTGAACGCAATCAACGTCATGCGCGGCGCATCATCCGTATCTGAATATCAGGGGCTGCCCGAACAGGAAGCCTTCGATATTGAATATTGGCTGCTTGAAGAAGCCAAACTCCAGCGTATGCCGAAACCTAAAAGCCTGGCTGGACGCATTGCGTTGATTACGGGCGGTGCAGGTGGCATCGGCTATGCCACCGCTGAACGTCTGGCAGGTGAGGGCGCTTGCGTGGTTCTGACAGATATCGACGCAGAATCGCTCAAAACCGCTCACGCAAATCTTGCCAAGCGTTTTGGTTCCGATCAGGTTCGCAGCGTCGAGTTGAACGTCACCAATGAAAGTGCGGTCATCAACGCTTTCACAGAGGCAAGTGTTGAACTTGGCGGCATCGATATATTGGTTTCAAATGCCGGTATTGCATCGTCTGCACCGATCGAAAAGACCGAGCTTTCGATGTGGAACCGCAATATTGATATTCTTGCGACCGGATATTTTCTTGTTTCTCGCGAGGCATTTCGGCTTTTCCGGCGTCAGAACCTTGGCGGTAACGTGGTTTTCGTCGCTTCCAAGAATGGGCTCGCCGCTTCGCCCGGTGCATCTGCCTATTGCACGGCAAAGGCTGCAGAAATCCATCTGGCGCGTTGTCTTGCCCTTGAAGGTGCAGAAGCTGGTATTCGTGTGAATGTGGTCAACCCGGATGCTGTACTGCGCGGCTCGAAAATCTGGGACGGCGAATGGCGTGAACAGCGTGCAGCGTCATCTAAGATCGACGTCACTGAACTGGAAGAGCATTACCGCAAGCGCTCGCTGCTCAAACTCAATGTATTGCCGGAAGATATTGCAGAAGCGATCTACTTCCTTGCGAGTGATGCTTCAGCCAAATCCACGGGCAACATTATCAATGTTGACGCCGGAAATCAGGTGAGCTTCCCGCGCTAATAATCAAGAAGGCAGAAGGGCGCTCTTGCTTCTCTGTCTTCCTTTATTGAAATTCAGGACATTCTGGGAGGAACCATGTCCGAACAACGTATTGCAGCCGATTTCATCGCTGAGCATAATTCAGGCTTTGAGAATGCACAGAAGAGTGACTATCAGGCTCTTGGCGAACAGCTTGCCCGTCGTGGCATCGAAATTGAAAAAATCACTGATAAGGTTGGCAAATATTTTGTCGCTGTCCCCTCTTGGGGAACAGGGACTGGCGGCACACGTTTTGGCCGTTTCCCCGGTCGCGGTGAGCCGCGCGGAATTTTTGACAAACTCGACGATTGTTCGGTCATCAACGAATTGTCACGCGCGACGCCGAACGTTTCGCTGCATATTCCGTGGGATAAGACTGATCCGAAAAAACTGAAAGCCCATGCGGAAGCACTCGGGCTTGGTTTTGACGCGATGAATTCCAACACGTTCTCGGATTCGGCTGATCAGCAGCATTCCTATAAATATGGCTCGCTTACGCATGTCGATCCGGCCGTGCGCGCTCAGGCTATTGAACATAATATTGAGTGCATCAAGATCGGAAATGCCATCGGTTCGAAGGCATTGACCGTCTGGCTTGGCGATGGTTCAAACTTCCCGGGTCAGCAGAATTTCACCCGCGCATTCGAGCGTTATCTGCATTCGATGGGTGAAATTTATAAAGCGCTTCCGGATGACTGGCGGCTGTTCTCTGAACACAAAATGTATGAGCCAGCCTTTTATTCTTCAGTCGTGCAGGACTGGGGCACGAATTACCTTATAGCCTCGACCCTTGGTCCAAAGGCGCAATGTCTGGTCGATCTTGGCCACCATGCACCAAACACCAATATTGAAATGATCGTGGCGCGGTTGATCCAGTTCGGAAAGCTCGGTGGCTTCCATTTCAATGACAGCAAATATGGTGACGACGATCTCGATGCGGGATCAATCGATCCATACCGCCTGTTCCTCGTTTTCAATGAGCTTGTCGACGCCGATTATCGCGGTGTAAAGGATTTCCATCCTGAGCACATGATTGATCAGTCACATAATGTGACCGACCCGATTGAAAGCCTGATTTCATCTGCCAATGAAATCCGTCGTGCTTATGCGCAGGCTTTGTTGGTGGATCGGGAAGCGCTGGAAACCTATCAGCAGGAAAACGATGCCCTGATGGCATCTGATACGTTGAAGCGCGCTTATCGTACCGACGTCGAGCCAATTCTGGCAGAAGCACGTCGACGTACCGGCGGAGCAATCGAGCCGAATGCGGCTTATCGGGCCAGCGGCTATCGCGAGAAGGTTGCGAAAGAACGCCCTGAAAGCAGAAGTGACAGTGGTGCCTTTAATTAGAAAAGGCATCTGGGGATAAAATTACCGCTGCTGATATCAGGGTCATACTGTCGATGTTGTATGGGCTCTCAGCAGCGGATTTGTTAGCAATATTATAGTGTTTTTTTCTAAGAATAGATCTATGATCGAGATGCTTAGATCTTAATGTATTTACTTAAGCCATTCACTCAGCTCGATTTCAGCGCGTTCCAGTGCGCTATAATTCAAAAGCTTTCGTAACAGTGCGACAGTTACTGCGCGCGAGCGTAAGTTGAAACGCCCTTCATCAGGCTCGCCTTTTTCCTGATAGACACCAAGCTTTTCGTAAAGCTGTTGTAAGCGGTTTTGAACGCTTCGGAGCGACAGATTACGGCGACGCGCAATAACGCGATCGGTCAGGCCAAGTGCTATATCGATCAGAATTTCATATTCGCTTTCGCTAAAACCGCTGGTATGGCCAAGGCTTTTTTGTTGGAGTCCACGAACTTCACGATCAATTACGCATTGGGCCTCTACAAAAATGCTGCGAAGTGCCAAACGCAGTTTGTCGTCGGATGCCGATTTTAGCACATAACCATAGGCCGCACCTTCCGGTACAATGCGCGAAACACCACGCACATAGGCTTCATCGGCATAATTCGACCAGAATAAAATGCGCGTTTCCGGATTTTCCTTCCAGATGGTGCGAGCAGCTTCAATGCCGTTGCGCCCACTCATCTGCAAGTCCATCACAATATGCGCTGCACGATGCATGCGAGCGAGCTTTTCACCCGTCGAGCCATTATCCGCTTCCAGCACATCACTGCATTCGGGCAGCGCCGCGCGGATCGCTTCGCCCAAATAGGTGCGATGCAACGGATCATCTTCTACGATCAAAACCTGCATCTTACTCTCCACTTGTCGCGCACATTTCCGGGGGCAGATGAATTGTCACGCATGTGCCGCTGCCCTCCGCATTTTTTCTGATGGCAAAGCTCGCTGAAATGAGCCGCGCCCTTGTTCGCATATTATCGATACCATGTCCGATACGCTGCGCCTGACGATCCATACCGATACCGTCATCCATGACTTCAACGAGAAGTCGCCCACCCTTATCACGCAGTCGAACACGGATTTCTCCAGCTAGGGCATGGCGGATCGCGTTGTTAATTGCTTCCTGCACAATGCGGAAAAGCGAGGTCGCAACGCTCTCCTCAAGCCGGTCGGTCATACCATCGCTCTCATCTTCTAGAAACCACTCAATGGCGACCGCACTTTCGCGGATCGAGCGATCAAGATGGTTTTCCGTTGCCTGCGCAAAACCGAAAAGCTGGAGCACTGATGGCTTTGCCTCTTCGATGATCTGGCGAAGGTCTTGCATACAATGCTGCAAACCTCGAAAAAGTGGTTCAAGCTGCTCGCCGGAAAGATCTGGCGCGCGCGTCAGCCGCTCAACATGCCTAGCCAGACGCGTGAGATCAGCCAATGTCTGATCATGCAAGTCCATGCCGATACGATGACGCTCGGTCTCCAAAGCTTCCGTGAGTTTAAGCGCACCAAAACGCAAACCCTCTTCGCGGGCCCGTGCTTCTGTCTCTACAATTGCAGAGCGTTTGGCCTGTTCTGCGGCGCGGATTGCGAAGAAATACGGTGCCAGAAGATCAGCAATTGATTGCGCATTTTCCACGTCACGCATCGAGTAACTGCCGGTTTGTAGACTGGAGCAACTCAATGCGCCGATAATATTACCTTGCGCTTTCAGTGGCACATGAAGACGCCCTTTAAGATCATGCTCGATAATTGGGGTTGAGAATGCTCCCTCAAAATGAAAGCGCGGATCAGTGCGGGCATCATCGGTTAGCAGGTACTCAGCCTCGCCAGATAAAACCGTGCGGATAGGGCTTCCAGAGAGAAGGGCGGGTGGATTACGACTCCACGCCGTCGCAATCCCACTTTCATAGGCGATATGAAACTTGCCATCCACCATCTTGATACAGACATCAAGATGATCGTAGGGCAAGATATGGTTAATCTCAGCAGCAACGGCCTGAATGATGGAATCGAAATCGAGTTGTCCCGCCAGCAATCTGGAAATATTCAGATAGCGGTCGAGCAAGCGTGCAGGTGCTAGTTCCAGCAAGCGACTCTCCTCCCAAAGACAGGTTGCTTAGCTTGTTATATTACGCAGCTTATCTACCGGCGCGTCTTGCGGGTTCCCGCAATTTTGCTGCGTAAACTCGCAGCACAGTTGCTTCGATCAGCCTTCACAGCGCAACAGTTTTATTACATCCTCGCTTGACCAGAAAATTGCTCGCAAGACAACAGGAAATGTCGCGGGCGTGCTGGTGCCGTTGAGGAGCGGCGGTGCGGGAGGTTTCGCGCCACATTCAAATTCAAACGATCCGAAGGGCATAACGCTCTGCGGCGCGGATATTTGCAACTGGGAGGAATAAAATGCAGCTTGGGAAAATTCTTTTGGCATCCGCCGCACTAGCCACTTTGATGGCAAGCGGTAGCGCATTTGCCGACACATCGTCGAAAAAGATCGCCTTCTCCAACAATTATGCTGGCAACTCATGGCGTCAGGCCATGCTTCAGAGCTGGGACAAAGTGACGAAGGAAGCCGTCAGCGCAGGCGCAGTTTCTGCAGCCGACGCTTTCACGACCGCTGAAAATCAAGCCACAGAACAGGCTGCGCAAATCCAGAACATGATTTTGCAGGGCTATGACGCGATTGTCGTGAACGCCGCTTCACCAACTGCATTGAATGGCGCAATCAAAGAAGCCTGCGATGCCGGTATTACCGTTGTTTCGTTCGACGGCATTGTCACCGAGCCTTGTGCATGGCGCATTGCGGTTGACTTTAAGGCCATGGGCGAAGGTCAGGTGGATTATCTCGCAAAGCGTCTGCCTGAAGGCGGAAATCTTCTCGAAATTCGCGGGCTGGCTGGCGTTTCAGTCGATGATCAGATGCATGCTGGTATCGAAGAAGGCGTGAAGAAGCATCCGAACTTCAAGATCGTCGGCTCGGTCCATGGCGATTGGGCTGCAGATGTTGCACAGCGCGCAGTCGCAGGTGTTCTGCCAAGTCTGCCGAAGATCGATGCTGTCGTAACGCAGGGCGGCGACGGTTATGGTGCTGCACAGGCCTTTGCCGCTGCAAAGCGCGAAACGCCGATTATCATTATGGGCAACCGTGAAGACGAACTGCAGTGGTGGAAGCAGCAGAAAGATGCGAACGGCTACGAAACCATGTCGGTGTCGATCGCGCCAGGCGTTTCAACACTCGCCTTCTGGGTCGCACAGCAGATTCTCGACGGCAAGGAAGTCAAGAAAGACCTCGTCGTTCCGTTCCTGAGCGTCAGCCAGGAATCGCTCGATAAGGATCTCGGTAATACCCAGAAGGGTGGCGTTGCGAATGTCGAATATTCGCTGGAAGACGCACAGAAGGTCATCGCAGAAGCGAAGTAAACCTTTTCTCCCAGGGGGTGGGCATTTCCTGTGTCCGCCCCTCCCTTATCTCCAATACAGTTCGGATGCATGTCTCATTCAATCGACAAAGGCGAGGTCGTCGCCGCACGCAATATTCGCGTGCAGTTCGGTGCGGTTAAGGCACTGGATGGCGCTGAACTTGTGATCCATGAAGGCGAATGTGTCGGGCTTGTCGGCCATAATGGCGCTGGCAAATCCACCATCGTCAACGTCATCAATGGCGGCCTTACCCCGCATGAAGGCAGCCTCTCCTATCACGGTGAGGCGGGTCATGGCGTGGCAACTGCCCGCAAGCACGGCATTCGCTGCGTCTTTCAGGAGCTGTCGCTCTTCCCCAATCTGACAATTGCTGAAAATGTCCGCATCATGCAGCGCGACCTCACGGGCGCGAACTGGCGCGGTAAGGCTGTCGATCTTATCGCAACAAAGCTCAGTGAGATTTTCCCCGGTCACAAGATCGATTGCGCGGCAACCGTAGACGAGTTGTCCATTGCCGAGCGGCAGATGGTCGAAATCGCCATCAACTTCACCGCCCCCGGCACACCGCCAAAGCTGGTCATTCTCGATGAACCGACCTCATCGCTCGATGCGGGCATTGCTGCACAGCTGATGGCCTATGTCCGTCGCTTTGTGGGCACAGGCGGTTCGGTGATCCTCATTTCGCATATGCTTGGTGAGATCCTCTCAACATCCGACCGCATTGTCGTCATGAAAGACGGTAAGGTCGTCGCCAACCGGGCAGCAAGTGAATTCACCAACCGCAGCCTTGTCGAAGCTATGGGTAGCGTCGAACGTGAAAAAGCGGCACGCCGCGCGGCAAAAGCCGACACGACGGGCACAGCTGTTCTCTCTGCAAAAAAGCGCCCCCATGACAGCAAGCCGTTTCAGGCTTTCAAGGGCGAAGTTATCGGCCTCGCTGGACTTGCCGGTCATGGCCAGACCAAGATGCTGCTTGATCTTTATTATGCAGGTCGGCCAAATTGGTTGCCTGCGCGCAATTGCGAAATCGCCTTCGTAGCGGGTGATCGTAGCCTGAACGGCACGTTTCCGCTCTGGAGCATCTTGCACAATCTTACCATTGGTTCGCTTGATCGCCTCTCATCGCTGAAGCTTGTCGATCAATCACGCGAAGATCAACTCGGCGGGCAATGGAAAGACAAAATCCAGATCCGAACACCGGATATGGGCAATCGCATTCTTTCGCTTTCCGGCGGCAATCAGCAGAAAGTGCTTTTTGCCCGCGCGCTTGCCACCACTGCCAACGCCATTCTGATGGACGATCCCATGCGCGGAGTGGATGTTGGTACCAAGCAGGAAGTCTATGAAATCCTGCGCCATGAAGCAGAAAATGGCCGTACCTTTGTCTGGTATTCCACCGAAATGGACGAGATCGAACTATGTGATCGTGTCTATGTCTTCCGCGACGGTGCAATCGTGACAGAATTGGTCGGCGACGAAATCGCGGAAAAGAACGTGCTTGCTGCATCCTTTGAGGGAGGACACGAATAATGCGTCTCTCCGCTTCATCTCTCCGCCTGCTTACGCCGGTTTTCTCGCTCGCTTTGCTGCTGGCCGCTGTTTTCTACATGCAGCCGCGCGCCATGAGCTATACCGGACTTAACCTGCTGTTCAATCTCGCAGTACCGATTGCACTCGCAACAATCGCGCAGATGCTCATCATGGCGGTCAATGACCTTGATCTATCGATGGGAACCTTCGTGAGCTTCGTAGTCTGTGTAGCTGCGACCTATCTCAATACTGATCCCGTCATCGGCGTTCTGATCCTTGCGGCGGCAATTGCAGCCTATGCAGCACTTGGCGCGATCATCCACCTGCGCAATCTCCCATCCATTGTTGTGACACTCGGAATGTCGTTCGTCTGGGGCGGGCTTGCCGTTCTACTTTTGCCGTCACCCGGCGGTCAGGCGCCTGACTGGGCGCGCTGGATTATGACGACAAAGCCGCCATTTGTGCCGATGGCGATTGTTGCAAGCATCTTGATTGCAGTTGTCACGCATTTCATCGTCATGCGCACCACTTTCGGTGTGCTGATGCGCGGCGCAGGCGGAAATACCCGATCCATCGAACGCGCAGGCTGGTCTGTCACCGCAATTCGTGCCGGAACCTATGCACTTGCAGCCTTCTTTGCAGTGCTTGCAGGTATCGCGCTTGTTGGTCTCACTACCTCGGCAGATGCTAATATCGCGCTGCGCTATACGCTGCTCTCCATTGCTGGCGTCATTCTGGGCGGTGGTGAATTTGTTGGTGGCCGTATTTCGCCAATCGGCGCGGTTATCGGCGCGCTGACACTCACCCTCGCGGGTTCATTCCTCTCATTCATGCGCATTTCTCCAGACTGGCAGATCGGTGCGCAGGGCGGAATCCTCATTCTGGTGCTGGCACTCCGCCTCTTCCTCAACCGTCTCGACCGCAAGGGGAAAAAGCAATGAGCGCTGTCTCCGTTCTCACAACTCGCCCATGGATATGGTCGTTTATCGCGACTATTGCGGTCTGGATCATCACCGTAGCATTTACCGGTGGCGCGGGTGCCGCAGGGCTTTCTCATGCGGCTTTCACCTTCGCATCGTTTTCGGTGATTGTCGGCCTCGGGCAGATGTTCGTCATCACGCTCGGACCCGGTAATATCGACCTCTCGGTTCCGGCCACCATGACCCTTGCGGCGACATTGGCTCTAAAGCTGATGGACTCGCAGGACAGCATGGTGCTGGCAGGCCTCGCTGTTGCGCTCCTGATCGGCCTTGGCATTGGCATTTGCAATTATGCACTGATCAAGTTGCTGCGTATCCCGCCAATTATCGCGACTCTTTCGATGAGCTTTCTTATCCAGTCGACTGCCATCTGGAGCAATCGCGGCCTGCGCGTAAAGCCGCCTGAAGTTTTGGCACAGTTCACCACCTCCTCTGTCTTTGGCATTCCCAATGTTGCAATCGTTGCACTGTTGTTGTCGGTCATTGGCTGGGTACTTCTGAAGAAAAGCATTTATGGCCGTTGGATTTCAGCCATCGGGCAAAACCCGTTTGCGGCGCGCATGGCAGGTGTTCCGGTTGATGGCACACGCTTCGTCACCTATCTGATCTGCGCAGTTTTAGCGTCGCTCTGTGGCTTCCTACTTGCCTGTTTTTCAGGCGGCGCAGCACTTAACATGGGCACGGAATATCTCCTGATGTCGATTGCCGTTGTCATCATTGGCGGCACTGCGGTTGCGGGTGGCGATTCCAACATTCCCGGCATTTGGGGTGCCGCACTTTTCATGTTCCTTATAGTCTCGATGCTCAACACCTATGGCTTCGGTGCCGGTGTTCGTCTGGTACTGACGGGGCTCACCATTATTGCGGTGATTTTCCTTGCCAGTAGCCGCAGACCTGAGCGCTAAACAGCATTCCCGGAGTATTTTTCTTGTCTCAGAATAATTCAATTTACGAAGTTCACGATGAGCGCTTTAAACACTTGATCGTATCAAGCGCCGATCTTGATGAACTTTACAGCGATTGTCGCTGGGCCGAAGGTCCGGCTTGGTTCGGTGATTTAAACTGCCTGCTTTGGAGTGACATTCCCAACCAGCGTATTTTGCGCTGGGTTCCAGATGGCGGGGTCTCGACCTTTCGCCAGCCATCGAATTTTGCCAATGGCAATACGCGCGACCGTGAAGGACGACTGGTCTCCTGTGAGCATGGCGGACGTCGTGTCACCCGTACCGAACTCGACGGCAGCATCACCGTGCTTGCTGACAACTATCAGGGCAAAAGGCTCAACGCACCCAATGACGTTATCGTGCGCTCTGACGGGTCCGTCTGGTTTACCGACCCGACCTACGGTATTATGGGTGATTATGAAGGCTATAAAGCGGAGCCTGAACAGCCGACCCGGAATGTCTATCGACTTGATCCTAAAAGCGGCGAGCTTAATGCCGTCATCACAGACTTTGTGCAGCCAAATGGTCTTGCCTTTTCGCCTGATGAAACAAAGCTTTTTGTTGCCGACAGCGCCTATAGCCACGACGAAAAAGCACCGCGTCATATCCGCGTTTTCGATATCGTTGATAACGGCGGGGGCGTCACGGGCGGTAAGATTTTCTGCACGATTGATAACGGTCTGCCAGATGGCTTTCGCTTCGATACAGACGGCAACCTTTGGACGAGTGCGGGCGACGGCGTACATTGCTTTTCGCCTGGAGGCCAGCTTCTCGGCAAGATCAATACGCCACAGACCGTCGCAAATGTCACTTTTGGCGGGCCACGTCGCAACCGGCTTTTCATCACTGCAACAAAATCGCTTTATGCAGTTTATTTGACCGTCACCGGAGCACAATATCCGTAAGTTTGGTGTTTTTTATTTCGCCTCCAAGTTATTTTTTAACTTGGTAGCGAGTGATGATTTGCTGATAGGTTTTCGTAAAATATCGATGGCACGGAAACGCTCTGGAATGGCTGAATCGTCACTGTAGCCTGTCATAAATATAAATGGGATTTTGTGTTCAGAAAGAATATCTGCGACTGCCTCAGATGTTTTGGATCCAAGATTGAAGTCTAATATAGCAATGTCTGGCTGAAATGATTTTAGAGTTGAGATGGCATCGTTTGTATCGCTTGCAAGTTGTATATTCTTCGCACCCATTTCCCGCAGGGTATCCTCGACGTCCATCGCGATAAGACTCTGGTCTTCCACGACAAGAACCGAAATTCCATCAAGTTGTGGCTGATTGAACGCGTTTTGTGAAATGGGTGCAAGCGTACTAAGTTCCCCTAATACAACATGGGATGCGGGAATTTGAAATGTTGCGCATAAGCCACTATCGTGATGTTCGATATGAACCTTTCCACGAAGGTCATATTCAAAGGAACTTTTGATCAGCTTTGTACCAAAGCCGGTTTGTGTTGGGCGAACAACAACTGGACCACCTATTTCCTTCCAGTTGATCAGGCAGTCTCCAGTTTCGGTCAGCTCCCATCTGATACATAATTGACCCTGATCTGTTGAAAGCGCGCCGTATTTTGCGGCATTGGTCATCATTTCATGCATTACCAACGACAGGACGCTATAGGCGCGCTGGTCGAGGATGAGGGGAGCGCCATCGAGAACTATCCTATCGGGTGTTTCATTGTCCCTAAATAGATCAGCTTCGCTCTCGACTAATGTTTTAATAAAGCCGCTCTTGGAACCATCTAATGACTGGTCATGCGCTGAGGAAAGCGCGCGAAGTCGTCCTTCCAACGTTTGCGCATATTCGTCAACATTTCTGGCACCCATCCCGGTTTGCTTGGCGATAGACTTAACGAGGGACAATATGTTTTTAACCCGGTGGTTGAGTTCGGCATTTAAAATACGCCGGCGTTGTTCCGTGCGAACACGTTCTTTCTCTGATATCTCGTTCTGGCGAAGAATAACGTCTCGCAGATATGTTGCTATGGCACGGGCGACAGAAATATCTGTTGCTGTCCAAGGCATTGATCTACCTTTCACATCCTCTCGCCACGTATCAAAACTACCGCGTGGCGTCAGACGCTCTCCAAAAGGCGTATTTAAAACCTGTTTTACAGGTTCTCCCGCCCATTCGATTTGATGGGCCTCTTCATTTCTAAATAGAATAAGATACTCACCAAATGTGACGGACAGAGGGATTGCTATCAATCCAGCTACATTGGAGTCTATATCTGGAAGGAAGGACTTTATCTCAGACGTGGACCATATGTCATTTGATGATTGTTGTTTTATATTGTTCAGCAATTGACGCGTCGGTTCTTCATCCAAAGCATCCCCTGTCTGAAACCATTGGTCATTCATCCATAAAGCCGCTCCGTGGCTTGCAACTAATTTTGCAAACTCCGGTAACTGGCTAATTAGGTCATCACGCATTGAGCTGTTAATGCCTAGCCTCGATACGATGGAGTCGAGCTTCGACCGCGTATCGGCAGTCGCTTGCAAGGTTGCCCGACGCTCGCAAGCAGCAATGTGAAGTGAAAAATACTGTCCAAAGAGTTCTGCGCCAATGCGAAGCGGTAATGGCGTGATTTTTGGTGTATCATGATGACACGCAATCAAACCCCATAGTTCGCCGTTCACAATTACTGATATGGATAGTGATGCCGCGACACCCATATTGTTCAGATACTCACAATGAATAGGCGAAACGCTTCTTAATTGTGCGAAAGACATATCTACAGGTTTTTCATCCGGCAACAGTGCAGGACTTAATCCAACGGGTGAGGATGTCGTGTCCGCGATCATCCGGATCGTGTTGCTTATATATAGCTTGCGGGCCTGAACTGGAATGTCGCTTGCCGGGAAGTGCTGTCCCATAAAGCTATTCAGGGTAGATATCTTTGCTTCCGCAATGACCCGTCCTGCGCCATTGTGAAGAAAACGGTAGATCATAACACGATCGTAACCAAGCATTGCGCGAACAAGTCGTGCCGCAGCCGTGGCTGCTCGATCTACATTTTCTTCCAGCCCCAATCTGTGAATAACGGAGCGTGTGAGATCAAGCGCTTGTCGCGCTGTTTGTCCTCTATCTGGTGAGGGTTCGAATTCGACAAAAATATTCCCGTCGTGCGAATGGACGACGGCGTCAAAAAGGGGGGCTCTGCCGGGAAAGCGTAAGCCAATAATGATGGAAGAAAGACCGGGTTCTCTTGATTTGGCAACGGCATTGCGAAAATCATGCGCATTCTTATCACCAGCGATCTGAGAAATGTCAGTTCCAGGGGTCAGGGTGCCGGTATAACCTGTTAACGTTGAGAAGTTAGCTGACGCATATCGTAATCGTTGAGTTACAGGGTCAATGACGAGCATCGCGCCGTGTGCCTGTATGGAACCAGGAATATGAATAGGTTCGCGATCGCAGTTCGTGAGGTTAACAGACTCCGGTATATACATTAGAAGCGGCGCACTTTCTCACATGAACGAATTAAACAGGTGTTTTAAGGACGGGAACTTTTATGCGCCTAATGCTTTCTTGAATTAGGAGCATTTTTGCAATGAGCTTTTTTATGTGTTCCTTCAGGGGGCGAGCAAAAATAAAGTCCCTATTAATTGCCGAAGTTATGTCAAAAAGTAACATAACACCTCTTTCGCGTCTGTCCACTTATGGACATTTTGCAGGGAAATAAAAGAATGTTTTCAATGAGTACGCAACTGATTAGCGAAACCTCAGATAATCTGTTGTTATTGATGCTTAGTGAGGATGACCGAAAAAGGTTGGCTCCGCACACAATGGCTTTCGAAATGGATGCCCTCACAATTTTACACAAAGCAGGTGACGATGTTTTAAATACGTGGTTCCCCTGCGGCTCGGCGATGGCAAGTTTTCAGCGCTGGGTTGATGATGACAATAGTGCAGTGGAAGTGGCGTTAATTGGCCGGGAAGGTGCTATCGGTGGAATTGTATCGAATGGCAGTCTCCCAGCTTATGCGACCGCAATTGTACGCAATCCGGGCAGATTTCTTCGTATTAAAACAGCTGCTCTAGAACAGGTGAAGGCTGAATCTGTGGCGCTGAGGCATTGGTTTTCACGGTATTCTGACTGCCTTATGGCACAGGTATTTCAAACCGCCGCCTGCAATGCAACGCACACGATTACGCAACGTACCGCAAAATGGTTGCTAGCCGCCTCGGCTCGTACCAACTCAGATAGTTTTGAACTTACCCATGATCAGCTATCTGAAATGCTTGGTGTGGGACGAACCTTTGTGACGCGCACTCTAGGTCAACTCAGATCAGAAGAAATAATCGAAACGCGTCGAGGGAGTGTCGTTATTCGCGATAAAGCGGCCCTTAGTAAAAAATCTTGTAGCTGCACAATGGCAATAGAAAATCATTATGATGCCGTCATGCATGGGATTTATTAAGGGAATTGCGATGGGGTGTGGCGGATTTCCTTTTGGCTTTTTAAGAGAAGATATTTCTAACAATTGTATCGCGTAGCCAGCTATGCGCAGGCTGGGAATCTAGGCGCTTATGCCATCGCATACAGATTGATATCCGTGGCGATTCAAAAGGTAGTTCGCTCATCGCTAGATGTGAGCTCTGACAAACGACCTTTGCAATCGGTCGCCGCATAACTGCCAAGACATCCTGATCCTCCATCACAGTGCTGAATCCGAGTAAGGGGATAGAATGCTTGACGTTGCGCGATACCTTTTGTTGTGCAAGCCAGGTATCGAGAAACCCCACATCATCCCCTGTTGATGACAAATTGAGGTGTGGTTGGCTGATGAGTTCCGTTACGGAAATTTTTGTATTGGGTTCGCGCAGATTTTTGTGATGAACAACAACGAAATCATCGTCGCCCAATTCCACGGAAGCAAAGCGTTCGCGCTCAATTCCAGGTTTGCCGATAAAGAGATCCAGCTCAGAATCATCAATGAGGCGATCCACATCAATCGTTCCACTGGGGCGCAAGATCAGAGAAATTCCGGGAGCATTGGCTTCGACTGTCTGAACGAGTTTGGCAGTTAGCGCGACGGCGCTACAGTTATCGAGCGCTATACGGAATTTTTGGTTTGCGGTCAGAGGATTAAAATCTTGCGCCTGAAGGCCGAGTTCAAGATAATTCAATGCCTGACGAATGGGGCCTGAAAGTTGTTCAGCGCGTGAAGTTGGTAACATGCCGCGTGCTGAACGCACAAATAGATCATCCTGAAGCGTATGTCGTAGCCGAGCGAGAGCGTGGCTGGCAGCTGGCTGGCTCATGCCGAGGCGCTGCGCCGCACGCATGATATTTCGCTCACGGAAGATCGCATCGAAAATCCGCAGAAGATTGAGATCAATCTGATTGATGTTTGGAAGTGCCATCTCAGGCTTCATTCTCCTACTTTATTTCCCATAGAATGCATTACGCGCAGTTTGATTATAAAGTAAAATGCACCGCATGCATATTGGTATGCAGAGGTTTCAGTTCCTTAAGTCAGTTGTTTCGTCCAAGACGGCAGATATCTGACATTTATTGTCATGTTTAAGTTTGTGGCTTTCAATTAAGCGGATGTTTTGTGGCAGATGCTTTGTGAACGTCTGATACAGCTGGCAGGAGTATCTATATGTCGTTTGTTAATGCGGTGCGGTCCTTGGCTTTAGCCGCGGTTTGTATTCTTTCACCTCTTGTTTCTCAGGCAGCGGAAATTACGGATGTTCTGGGACGCAAGGTTCAGGTTCCGGAGCATGTTGAACGTGTCGTATTGGGGGAAGGCCGTCTGAGCTATGCCCTAGCATTGCTGGATCGCGACAACCCCTTCAAACGGATTGTCGGCTGGCAGAACGATCTGCGTAAACTCGATCCGCATACATTTGAAGCCTATAAAACCGCATTTCCTGAGGTTGCGGATATTGCTCTTATAGGCCAGGCTTCTGAAGTCAGCGTGAATGTTGAAACCATTCTCGCGCTTAAACCGGATCTGGTGGTTTTCAGCGTGGCGGGTGAGGGCCCCAAAGCGCATAGCCCGATTGCTGACACGCTGGCGAAGGCTGGAGTTGCCGTCGTTTACGTCGATTTTCGCGTTAACCCGATTGAAAATACGCCCAAAAGCATCGAACTGCTTGGCGAAGCGATTGATCGGAAAGACGAGGCCAAAGCCTTTACCGATTTCTATGGGGCACATCTCAAGCGCCTGACCGATAAAGTGCGTGATCTCGATGAGGCGAAAAAGCCAACGGTTTTTGCAGAACTTCTTCCAGGCGTCTGGCAAGCTCCCGGTCATACAACGGGCAATGGAGGGCTCGGCCAATTCATCAATACCGTTGGCGGACGTAATATTGCATCAAGCGTCGTTCCCGGTGCTATCGGCGATGTCGCTGTTGAGTATGTTTTACAGGCTGATCCCGACATTTATGTTGCGACTGGTAACCGTGCGCCGGGCGTTTTGCTTGGTGCCGCGGTTGACGAAGCAACTGCCCGTCAAAGTCTGAACACGGTTCTGGAGCGTCCGGAATTCAAGGAGTTGAGGGCGATCCGTGAGCATAATGCTCATGGCTTATGGCACGACTATTACAACTCACCTTATAACATCATTGCTGTCGAATTGCTCGCAAAGTGGCTGCATCCTGACTTGTTCAAGGATGTTGATCCTACAAAGACTCAAGAGGAGTTGAATGAGTTTCTGACAATCAAAAATGATGGCACTTATTGGATTGATCCTGTGCAAGGAGAGTAAGGCGGCGGGATCATCAATATGTCTTCGGATATGAAAACGATTATCGAAACGAATGCGGATTCTGGTTTTAATGCGCTGAAATTACGCTATGGAAACCTCCGCAAGCGACGGTTAGCCATTATTTCGGGACTGCTTGCCCTTCTGATCGTCTCGTTTTGCTATGATATCGTTACAGGTTCATCTGGCATGACGGTGCAAAGTTTCTTGCATGGCTTGTTGCATCCGTCGGATTTATCTCCGACGGATCGAGTTATTATATGGAATGTGCGCTTGCCGTTCTCGCTGATGGCACTGCTTGTTGGGGCTGCATTATCGCTGGCTGGTGCTGAAATGCAGGTCGTGCTTAATAATCCGCTTGCAAGTCCTTTCACATTAGGCGTTGCATCTGCTGCGGCGCTGGGTGCGTCGACCGTTATTGTCTTTGGTCTGTCAGTTGCGTGGTTGCCCTATAATTGGCTGGTATCGGCGGCGGCGTTTGTTTTTGCATTTGGTTCGGTCTTACTCATTGATGCATTGGCGCGATTGCGTGGAACCAGCATGGAAACAACCGTTTTGCTCGGCATTGCTCTGGTGTTCAGCTGTAATGCAGTCGTTCTTTTATTTCAGTTGATAGCGACGGAAGATGTGCTCCAACAGCTGGTTTTCTGGTCTGTTGGCAGTCTAGCGCGTGCAGATTGGGAGAAAGTGCTTGTTCTGGCGATAGCGCTCGCCGTCGTGATGCCGCTGTCTTTTGCCTCATCTGGCAAGATGACAGCGCTGCGCATGGGCGAGGAACGCGCCATTAGTTTCGGTATAGATGTGAAAAGGCTGCGCTATTTTGCGTTGCTACGGATCAGTGTCTTGTCGGCCATGGCTGTAGCATTCGTTGGAACGATCGGCTTTATCGGGCTGGTCGGACCTCACATTGCGCGACTACTCGTAGGTGAAGATCAGCGTTATGCACTGCCCGCAAGTGGTCTGGTGGGGGCATTGTTACTTTCTTTGTCGTCCATAGCGAGCAAGACAGTGCTGCCCGGCCTGATTGTACCTGTCGGCATCGTGACAGCGCTTGTTGGTGTGCCGGTATTTATTATGCTGATTTTCAGAGGCAGGTCGGGTCGATGAAGGCAGACGAGAAAGGCCTGTTGATTTCGGACTTGTCGGTTCGATATGGGCGTAAAGAAATTATCCATTCACTCTCAATGGGGCCAGTTAACCCCGGCCAATTCGTTGCGGTGCTCGGCCCGAATGCTGCTGGTAAATCGACGCTGCTCAAGGCAATCGCAGGCATTGGTTCTTTCCGTGGACAAATTTATCTTAATGGAGTGGACATGGCATCCGTGCCGGGGGCAAAACGCGCCCGGATGATTGCTTATATGCCGCAATCACAGCCACCGGCAATTGGCCTTCCAGCGCTTGAAGCTGTCATGAGTGCTTTTGGCGGCAGTAAAGGGCGGGATGAAGCAATCAGTAATGCCTATGAGACACTTGATGATTTGGGCGCCGCAGATCTGGCCTTGCGCAATCTTCACGAGCTATCAGGAGGACAGCGGCAAATTGTGGCGCTTGCGCAGGCAATAGTTCGCAAACCTGAGGTGTTGTTGCTCGACGAACCAACCAGTGCGCTTGATCTTAAGCATCAGGTGTTTGTGATGCAGTCTGCGGCACGCCTCGTGCGTATGAAAGGCGCTATCGTCGTGGCAGTGCTGCACGATGTTTCACTTGCTTTACGCTATGCGGATTCGATCGCAGTTCTGAAGGATGGTGGACTTTATGCTTATGGAACACCAAAAGCTGTCGTCACCTCAGATATGCTGGCTGGTGTCTACGGCATTGAAGCGCGAATTGAGACTTGTAGTCAGGGAAAAATGCAAATTATTGTCGATGGAGTGGTGTAGAGCACATCCCGAAAAGTGGGAACTGGTTTTCGGAACAAAATGTGCGTAAAAAAGGCTAGAGCATTTCATCTGGTCCAACTTGATTCAGAAATGCTCTAGCTATCACGCCAGTTCAAGCTCATGGCTTTTATAGCTTGACGAATATCATGCTGATCTCGACTTTTGCAACTTAGTCGCAGCACCGGATAAACAGTAAAGAATGGTCATCACCCTTTGAAAGAGAGTGCTTTTCGCTATCGATTGTTTGCATAGGGATAACCACGTTCCTTATTCAGGCCAATGTCACCCCTATGCATTTCATTAAATCTCTTTGATCAACGTATCCGCAATTCGCACGCTCAAAGCTGCACCTGTCAGCGTTGGGTTCACACAGGACGATGAAGGCATAACGCTGGTGCCCGCAATGAACATATTGCGGTGATCATGCGTGCGGCAATCGCGATCAACGACCGAGTTCTTCGGATCGTCGCCCATAATCGTTGTTCCCATAATGTGCTGGCGGTTCTGCCATTTGACATCGGTACTCAGAATTTCGCCATCGAGAAGCTTGGCGATCTGGTCGAAGTCCTGCAATGCGCGGTCGCGACCTGCATTCCAATAGTCGGTCACGCTGTAATAAATCGACGGGACCGGAATGCCCAGCGCATCGACCTTGTCCGTGCTTGGGAGGACGCGGTTTTCAGCCAATGGCAGCGTTTCAAAATCAACTGCCCAGTTGAGCGACCGTGCCGACTGACGACGAATTTCAGCGTCCAGTTTTGAACCCAGAACACCCTTCTTCAGAAGACTCGACGTCGTCTGCCCCGTCGGAACGGTATTACGAACCTTGATCTTGTAGCTTGGGTAATCCTTGCGGAACTCGCCATCGCGCTGGTTGAGATAAACGAGAAGCTGGGTTGGACCTTCGCCCGGCCAGAAATCTTCTTTCGCCATCACATTCATGCTGATGCCGGTATGATCCATCAGGTTACGGCCAACTTGATCGGATGAGTTGGCAATACCATTCGGGAAGCGATCAGACTTCGACAAAAGCATAATCTTTGGCGATTCAATACCATAAGCAGCCATCACGAAATAACGTGCGGTGAGCTTATGCTCTGAACCATCCGGGCGCTTATACCAGATTGCGGTAATCTTGCCGGTGTCATCGGCATCAATTTTGCAGACAACCGAGTTGTCCTGAATGATCGCGCCATGGCGTTCGGCTTCATCGATATGCATCGAACCGTCATATTTAGCAGCAATCGGACAGACCGGGTTGCAGTTGTTGTTGCCACCACAGGCCGGACGCTTGCCATAAGGGCGCGTTGCACGGCCATTTGGCTCAAGGATCGGATTGAAACCACCTTTTGAGAGCTTCTCAGAAAGCTGGTTGAACATATAGCTAGGCTTAAGGCCACGCATTGGATACGGGATCGAACGCGGTGGATAGGCAGCACCGCCATGCCCGCTTTCATCCTGGCCATCGACACCGCTCACACCGAGTTCTTCTTCAGCGCGTGCATAGAATGGTTCAAGCTCATCATAGCTGATTGGCCAGTCACGACCGTGGCCATAAAGCGACTTCAAACGGAAGTCATTAGGAATCATACGCCACAGCGACGAGCCAAAGTGCCATGTCGTACCGCCGACCACACGCAAGTACGACGTGTTGTACTTAACCGGGCCAACTTGCTGGAGATAATCGCCATAGGTGGATGGTGCATGCGGCAAGCTTGGGAACGGTGAACCTGCACCCTGCAATTTTGCGTTGGCGAGTGAAAGTTTCACAGGCGCGTTGCGGAAAGTCTCGACAATATCGCGGCGATCTACACGCGGGCCTGCTTCGAGCACGATCACTTTCTTGCCAGCCTTTGCGAGGCTGTTGGCAATGATACCGCCCATTACGCCCGAACCGATAACGATCAGGTCCGCATCATATGCGTCGTTTGCCATTGTTCTCTTCCTGTCAAATCTTGGTGTCAGGTTTCGGACCCCAGGCATCTGGGCCGGGTCCATAGGTCGGGATCGCCAGAATGCCGCGTGTCGGGCGGTACATCAGCGCTTCTCCATATGCGATCAGCTCTGCATCTTCCGGCTCGCCGACCACGCCGAGATACCAGGCGGATACAATCTTAGTCGCGGTTTCCATCAGCTTCGGATCAATGGAAGGGAGCTCCAGAAATGCATCCATATTGGCAGCATTGCTCTGCTTGATAGCTGAACTGAGCGCATTCATTTGTGCGACGAGGTCGGGATTGCGTTTCTGCAAGGCTGCCAAATAGCGGCTGCCCAGCACCGGATCGAGATCGTGGCCGGTCAGAAAAGTGGAAAGCTGCATGAAATCCTGCTGCGCCTCGTCGGCAGCCGATGCTGGCAAAGGTCCGGCAAGAGCACCGATTGCCGCCAGCGCCACCATTGCAACGGAGCCTCGCAACACGGATCGGCGGGAAATATGACGACCGAAAACGGTGTCAGAAAAATTATCGATTGGCATTATTGGTCTCCTGCGGGAGTGCGCAATGCAATTGTGAAAGAAATGATCAGGCGTGGGCTGCCCGCTTACGGCGGCGAACCAGCCAGACAATCAGCGCAATCAGGATCAGGATGCCGACCACCATTGCCGGTGCTGCGAAGGGTGCAAGCTCGGCAATCAGCGGCTTTGGTCCACCTTCGCGGATCAGCTTCACATCGGCGGGCGTCACTTTGACATCCGGATTGCCGTATTGCGCCAACACATAATTGCTGACATCGGCAACATCCTGATCGGAAAGGCGATCGGTGTAGAAGGCATCTGGCCCGAAGCCCGGCATATAAGCGGTGTGGCCATCAACCGTACGATTGACGCCAAATACGATTGCCGAAAGCAGATTGTCTGAGCGATCAGCACCCGTCACCGTGTTGTGGAACAACGACGGATAGTGCTTGTTGCCTTCGCCATCCATCTGATGGCAATTGGCACAAACACCACTGAAAATACGAAAGCCACTTTCGTTCGGTACTTCACCCGGAAGTCCGCGCAGCGCATATTCCGTGACCGATGGCTTGCCAAATTTGTCACGTGGGGTTTTGTCACCCGACGAAATCGGAGCCACGTCCTTCACGTAAACCGCTATTGCGTTGAGATCGTCATCCGTCAAATGTTGGAGGCTATGCTCAATCGCTTCTGCCATAGGGCCTGCGGCCTGCGCCTTGCCTGCGACGTGTCCTGTGCGCAGATATTGCACAAGTTCTTCCTGCGACCAGTCACCAATCCCACTGACCGGATCGGATGTGATGTTCGGCGCATACCACGAACCCAGCGAACCGCCCGACAGTGCTTTGCTGCTCTGCTCGGCCATCAGATCGTTGCGGGGCGTGTGACAGGTGCTGCAATGAGCCAGCGCTTCTGACAAATAGGCGCCGCGATTCCACTCTGTGGATTTACTAGCATCCGGCGTGAAGCGAGTCTTATCAAGGAAAAGCAGATTCCACGCAGCCATCGAGGTCCGGACGCTGAACGGAAACGGCAGTTCTGTCTTCTGCGGCTGATGATCGACCGGCTTCACCTCATGCATGAAATAGGCATAAAGCGCTCTCACGTCCTCATCGGTCATCTTTGCATAAGCCGTGTAGGGCATTGCCGGATATAGATGCGAGCCGTCTTTCGCGACACCGTCACGAACGGCATGCGCAAATTCTTCTTCCGAGTAGTTGCCGATGCCATCAGCCTTTGATGGCGTGATGTTTGTTGAGAAAATAGTACCAAGCGGCGATGAGATTCCATAGCCACCCGCAAAAGGTGTCCCGCCGTGTGGTGCCGTATGACACGCAGCACAATCGGACGCGGTAGCGATATAACGCCCCTTGGCAATCAACTCTGCAGATGGTTCATCGGCCATGGCGGTTGATCCTAGCGCCACGATGGAAACGGCTGTTGCGCCAATAAGTGCTTTCCATGAAGGACGGGGTGCAACGGGGTATTGCTTAAAGCTGCCTGATTGCGACATTTTGATCGAGCTTTCATGAAGCATGAATATTCAATGCAAAGCGCAGGCGACTTTCATATAGAAAGTAGCCTTCTATCTCTGCCCGAAACGAAACAAGCATAGCAATCCAAGAATATGATTTTCTTGGATATTCCTATTCTCATCATCGATTCAAAGAATTGGATATAAGCTGTTACGCGACTTGGTTTTTGGAATAGCTCTAAGTGACTGGATATGAAAATCAGTCTTTGCTAAAATCTGATTTCATCATTTGTGAAAGTGCAACACATGAAATTCGATCTGATTGATCTGCGTATCTTCGTATCCGCCATTGAAGGCGGAAGCCTGACGGCTGCGGCAAATCAGAATAATATCGTGGTCGCAGCGGTCAGTGCGCGCCTCAAGAAACTGGAAGAATCCTTTAATCTCAAACTGTTCGATAGAACCGGACGTGGCATTCGCCCAACGCTGGCGGGTGAAATGTTTGCGCGAAATGCACGCAAGTTGATTGACGATGCACGACGCGCGCAGACTGCACTTGATGATTTTGCTGATGGCCGTGGTGGACATGTGCGATTGCTGTCGAACACGAATATGTTAGCGGAACATTTGCCGCATGCACTGGGGACATTTCTTGCAGCCCATCCCGATGTCACCGTGAGCGTTGAAGACAAGCCCAGTCTGGAAGTGGTGAGTCTATTAAGGAATGGCGAAGCAGATATCGGAATTGTCGCATCGTCTGCTGATATGAGCGGATTGGAACAATGGCGGTTTGTGCCAGACAAGCTAGTTTTGGTTACACCGCCTGAACATCCGCTTTCAGCGTTGCAGGTGAACTATTCCAGAATTCTCGATTTCAAGCTGATTGGCCTGCCGAAGCAGACAGCACTCATGCAGTTTCTGGGTCGGCTTGCCAATGAGCTTGGTCGTACTGTTGATTACCGAATGCGTGCGGAAAATTTTGAAGCCATCTGCCGCATGGTCGAAGGCGGTGCCGGTATCGCAGTTGTTCCGCAAAGTGCTGCATTGCGTTATGGAAGCTATATGGCGCTGAGTATCACAGACATTAATGAAAGCTGGGCCGACCGCGAGCTTTATCTATGCACACGAAATGAAGCGCAATTGCCTGGTTATTCAAAACGCCTTTTCAATCATTTGCGGGAATATGCAGCCAATGCTAGCTAGTTCCGCGGGCTTTGGTTGCAGAGAAAATTTGTGTTCAATCAATGACCGTATTTGTTGATGCTCGATGCTGCCGTCGCCGGAAAATTGAAATGGTTTATGGATAAAGTCATTACAGTTTAAACGAACTGAGTATTACAAAAACGGCATTTTATACCGCTTTGCTATTAAGGTTGTGGTTTAAGTGAAAATTGCAATCTTAAATTAGCACTTACTGCGAGACATGCTGATTTTTATATAATAAACACTCTTACGAGAAGCGCGTTTTAATTTGCGGATGCATGCAGATGGGTTCCCCTTTGGTACAAAGCCAGTGGCGTATGAGAGAGCTTTTGCCCGCCCTTGCCTTATTTGTGTTGGGGCTAGGAGCGCTTGCCTATGCAATGATTTTACCACAAGGGGAAAGCAATAACTTTGCAGTTATGTTGAACCCTTGGGCTGATGCTTCTGAAGTCGTTGCTTTGGTAAATAAAACCGGAGCGGACGTAATTTCCTTCAATGAGCGCACGAATGTTCTGGTTGTGAATGCTCCGCGTTCCGATGCTGTTTCGGCGTTATATAGTGCCGGTGCGTGGCTCGTTTTTGAGCCATCCCAACTTGCAAGCTGTTTTGATCTCAAAGTCCCAGAGGCTTAATCCATCATGATTATCGAACTTGATGATATTCGCAGACGTTTTGCGCGTTTTTTGGTTGTGTTTTTCTGGCTGCATGTTCCACTTTTTGCAGCTATCGCCTACGCGAACGGGAATTCCGTGATAGGCGGAGCTCTGGCTGCAGGGGTTCTTGCGCTCGCATATAATTTAATGTGGTTGCGCGCTGATATAGCGCCTGAAACCCGTTTTCTTTCTGCTGTCGCGCTTGTCGCTGAACCGGCTGTTTTGCTTTACTTATTGCGTGGCCACATATGGCAAATGGACATGCATATGTACTTTTTTGCCATGCTTGCGCTAACCATTGGCTGGTGTGATCGCAGAGCGACCATCATTGCTGCAATAGCTGTTGCGTTCCACCATTTAGCTCTTGATTATTTCCTGCCATTCTTGGTTTTTCCAACCGGAGGCGATCTTCGCCGCGTGATGATTCACGCCGTTATTGTAGCGCTTGAAGCTGCCGTTTTGGTTTGGTTTTCCGATATGCTTGTCGCGTGCGTCAACAGCATTAGCAACATGCGCGACGAAATCATGGTCAAGAATGCCGAGATTGAAGTGCGCTCTACCGAGGTGGAGCAAGCTTACAAGGCAAAGGGCATGTTCCTTGCCAATATGAGCCATGAAATTCGCACGCCACTCAATGCAATTCTTGGATTCTGCCACTTGATGTCGCGTACGGACATGACGGAACGGCAGCGCGATTATCTTTCCAAAATTAACACGGCCAGCGGATCATTGCTCCGTCTTATCAATGATATTCTGGATTTTTCTAAGAACGACGCTGGTAAGCTGACATTTGAAAACCGGCCGTTTGAGTTGCGTGCGCTTTTCGACCGCAAATTACAAATCACCGGTGCAGATGCACGGACTAAAAATGTCGATGTGAATCTTCATATTGATCAAGATGTACCCGATCGTCTTGTTGGCGATGAGATGCGTCTGGGACAGATTCTCCTCAATCTTCTGAGCAATGCAATTAAATTCAGTGAGAATGGTTCTGTAACGCTGCGCGTCAGCGGAACTGTGACCGAGACAAGTGGCTACAAGTTGCAGGTCACAGTTGCCGATACTGGTATCGGGATGACGCCGGAGCAACAATCAAAGCTATTTAACTCGTTCTCTCAGGCCGATAGTTCTACCACGCGCCGCTTTGGCGGCACAGGATTAGGACTGGTCATCAGTAAGCAGATCGCTGTTCAAATGGGCGGTGACATCACGGTCTTCAGCACGCCAGGAAGAGGCAGCGTTTTCACTGTGACGGCGATGCTGGCGAAGGTAGACCGTGCATATTCAATCGTTGAAAGGCCGCAGCCGCATATTCAGAAGCTTCGAGTACTGGTCGCTGACGATAACCCTGCTTCGCGTGAAATTTTGCAAGGTATTTTCGCTGACTGGTCGATTGCCGTCGATCTGGTTGCTTCTGGTACAGAGGTTATCAGTGCGTTGGAAACTGCGCTCGAACGTGGCCAAGCTTACGACGCGCTCTTAATTGACTGGAAAATGCCAGGCATGGATGGGCTTGAAACAGTCGGTCGCCTCTATGCCAGCGCAAAACTGGCAAAGTTGCCGGAAATAATTCTGATTACCGCATATGGAAGTGATGAGTTTAAAACTCAGGCCTCGCGTGCGGGTATTGCAGCATATTTGCCCAAGCCTATAGAAGCGCAGCAAATCTTGCAGACACTTAACACGCTATTCCCCATCGAAAACACCAACGCCGAAGCAACCAGAGATTCTGAGCTGATTGCCGAGCCTTTGAGAGGCGCGCGTGTGCTTTTGGTTGAAGATAATGCAATCAATCGTGAGATTGCTTATCAGTTGCTTGATGATGCGGGCCTGGATGTCGATATAGCTGAGAACGGACGAATAGCCTGTGAAAGTGTTGCACGATTAAAAGGCGCTTATTCGGCCATCCTGATGGATGTGCAGATGCCTGAAATGGATGGTCTTGAAGCGACAAGACATATTCGTCGTGAATGGAGCGCTGAGGCGTTGCCCATTATCGCTTTAACCGCGCATGCCTACGAAGAAGAACGTCGTCGATGTGCGGAAGCGGGCATGAATGATCATATCGCGAAGCCAATCGATCCAAGTGTATTAATCGGTACACTCGAGCGCTGGATGAAGCCGCGCCGTGCTGAAGCTGATGTAAGTCGTCCGCAAGACAAAAAGATAAGCGTTGATTATTCCGAGTTGCCGGAGAGCCTGGAACCTTTCGACCTCACGAGGGCACTCGTTCGTGTGAACGGAAAGCGGGCATTGTTGCGCCGACTGATCATAAGTTTCCATGATGATTTCGAAAACGTTATCCAAACACTGATGGATCAGATTGCCAAAGGCGACTTAACTTCTGCCCGTCGTCTCGCTCATACATTGAAGGGAGTCGCCTCTTCTCTCGAACTTCCAGATATAGCGCGTATTTCGGCTGAAGTGGAATTGGCGATCGCTAATGAACAGCTCGTCGGACTTCAATCTACGCTGTCTGCGCTCAATTCTGCAATGAAGCCGGCGTTGAAGGCTGCATCAAGCTTAATAAATACTGGAGCAGAACCTGTGCAACAGGCGGAAGGTAGTGCTCAATCTGAAGATATAAAATTGGCAGTCTCTACCCTTAGAGAGAACCTCAAACGCCGTAGCATGCGCGCGCGTGCCAGTTTTGATGCATTGCTGCAGCTGGTCGGATCGCCCATTTATGAAGGAGAGAAAGCAGAAGCTCTCCATGCAGCTAAGGCTGCGCTCGATAAACTCGACTATGATACGGCACTTCAGAGATTGGATGAAGTTTTCGTTGATGATAGTCCAAGTTCAACACAACGTGAGGCTTAAAAATGTGATGTCGAATTATCCATCCCGTGAAAGTATAAGCGTCGGATAACGCAGCCGATTTCGCCTCATGAAAAAAAACTAAGCCATTTCTAAATGCACTTGCTCATCAAAAACAGAGTAATTCTCTTGATGAGTACGTTGCAGAACTACCGGAGTAAGCCAGATGTCAGATCGCGCAACAATTCTGATCGTTGATGATGAAGTATCAAATATCGAGATCATGAACGCGGTGCTGGAAGATCATTATGAAATATCTTTTGCGACTTCAGGAGAACAGGCTCTAGAGGTGGCACGTTCGGTGTTGCCGGATTTAATTCTGCTCGATGTCATGATGCCGGGCCTTGATGGATACGAAGTTTGTTCGCGCCTCAAAAGCGATAGGCTGTTGGCCGATGTGCCCGTAATATTCACGACAGGACTTGATGATCAGGAGGCCGAAGTTCGTGGTTTGTCGCTTGGTGCAATTGATTATGTAACCAAGCCAATAAATCCTATCGTTCTTAATGCTCGTGTCTCAAACCACATTGAACTTAAACGCCTGCGTGATCAGCTTGCTCAAATGGCCGTGACTGATGCGCTGACCGGGCTCAGCAATCGTCGTCAGCTGGAATCTATACTTACGGCAGAAATATCTCGTTTGGGTCCGACAGGTGCGTGGCTCTCCGTTATCATGCTGGATATCGACTTCTTTAAGTTATTCAATGACACATATGGTCATCCGGAAGGGGACCGCTGTATCTCCATGGTGGCAGCAGCGCTCACACGTGCGGTTCACAAAGTTTCAGGCATGACAGCGCGCTATGGCGGCGAAGAGTTCGCATGTGTTTTGCCAGAGGCCAATCCGGAGAGTGCGCTGGCAACGGCGCGTGAAATTCAGTTTCAGATTCAATCTCTGAATATTCCGCATACTGGTTCTACAGTCAGTAAAAGTGTGACGCTCAGTATCGGGATTGCATCTGCCCGAACCCGAAGTGACATGGGTGGGTATCTTTGGCTCCAGCATGCAGACCAGCAATTATATGCAAGCAAGAAAAGCGGTCGGAACACGATTGCTCAAACAGAGTTTTGACAGGCTGAGCATTTGAAAATGTAAGAGTCGCAGTTACAATTTTTCCTGCCCAATTTGGGCGATTGAGATTTGCGACTTCTTATATATGGTTTGAGCTAAGATTATTTTAAGAATGGCCATCGCGTAGGCGTTTTGTTGGCCCATATTCTGTGAAGTAGGAATGTTTGTCCAAATACGACGTCAATCCGTCAATTTTTGTCGAATTTGGTTTTTTTCTTCAGCTTTGAATGCTAAGTCGCTCTCGCGATAAATGCCAACCAAGCTATATGGCGAGTTGATCAGCATAGCCAGAGCCTGAAAGCCCCAAAAATGACCGCACGTCTTTCATTTGCGCGTGAGCGTATCAATGTTCTTCTTCTCGAAGGCATCAATCAGTCCGCTGTCGATTACTTCAAATCGTCTGGCTATACCAATGTTGTCCACCTGCCAAAGGCATTGGATAAGGCTGAGCTGATTGAGGCGATTGCGTCGGCGCATATTGTGGGCATTCGTTCGCGCACGCAGCTCACCGATGAGGTTTTTGAAGCTGCACAGCGTTTGATTGCAGTCGGTTGTTTTTCGGTCGGCACCAATCAGGTTGACCTGAAAGCTGCTCGCAAGCGCGGTATTCCGGTTTTCAATGCACCTTTCTCGAATACACGTTCGGTTGCGGAACTGGTGATTGGCGAAATCATCATGTTGATGCGCCGCATTTTCCCACGTTCCAACTCGGCACATACCGGAGGCTGGGACAAGAGCGCGACGGGTAGTCGTGAAGTGCGTGGCAAGACGCTGGGTATTGTCGGCTATGGTAACATCGGTTCGCAGGTCGGCAATCTTGCCGAAAGCCTTGGCATGACCGTTCGTTATTTCGACATGACCGACAAGTTGCAATATGGCAACGTGATCCCGACAGAAACGCTGGATGAATTGCTCGAAATTTCCGACGTGATCAGCCTTCATGTGCCATCGAACAAATCGACGGCCAAAATGATCACCGAAGCCAAGTTGCGTAAGATGAAGAAGGGCGCCTTCCTCATCAACAATGCACGCGGAAATGTGGTTGATCTGGAAGCGCTGGCCACAGTGCTTAAAGAAGGCCATCTTGCTGGTGCAGCAATCGACGTGTTTCCGGTTGAACCTGCATCGAATAAGGATGCGTTTGTTTCGCCATTGCAGGGGCTTGAAAATGTCATTCTAACTCCACATATCGGCGGCTCGACTGCGGAAGCGCAAGAGCGCATCGGCATGGAAGTGACCCGCAAGCTGGTTGAGTATTCCGATGTCGGCTCGACGCTCGGTGCCGTAAACTTCCCACAGGTACAGTTGCCAGCACGTCCAAACGGCACGCGTTTCATGCATGTGCACGAAAACCGTCCGGGCATTCTCAACAGCCTCGTCAATATTTTCTCGTCACACAATATCAACATCATCAGCCAGTTTTTGCAGACCGATGGTGAAGTGGGTTATGTGGTGATTGAAGGAGATGCGATGGAAGAACATGCCGAGGACGTTCTTCAGGCGATGCGCGAAATTCCGGGCACCATCCGCACACGTTTGCTCTACTAGAGCGCGTTTCGGTCTGATATTATCAGATCGGCGCTCTAATCATTTGTTTTGACGCACATCTTGGTCCGAAAACCGGTTCCCACTTTTCGGGATGTGCTCTAAATAACGTTCGATTGCATGCAAGGTCCGCACGGTTAATGCTGTGCGGACCTTTTGTTTTTTAGATGATGCGTAACAAGTGGCATGGTTCCCGGACATTCCAGCAGTTTTGTTGCGCTTGCAGTTGCAAACACATTGACTCTTTCTCCAAAGGGCTTAAAAGCGCAATCATAAAAGGAGACATCCCGTGAACGCATATCGCGCATCACATAGCCTGTTTGGACGCAATGGCCTTATCGCCATCGGTGCCTGCATGGCGTCTGTCTCTAAAACTATCACGGCCACTTACATTAAAACGACCACCAAAACGGTCTGACCCCTTGGCCTGCTCGCCCTCTCTCCCCGGGTCCGGCCCAGGGTAAAGGCCCGCTGGTCGCGGGTTTTTATGGAAGCGGAGAGGACAGGAGAAGGTAAATGGGTTTTAAGATTGCAGTTGTCGGCGCCACCGGAAATGTCGGTCGCGAAATGCTCAATATCCTCGAAGAACGTGGCTTTCCGGCTGATGAAGTCGTGGCTCTCGCTTCGCGTCGCAGCCAGGGCACGGAAGTATCCTATGGCGATAAGACGCTGAAGGTTAAGCCGCTCGACCAGTATGATTTCTCCGATACCGACATCTGCCTTATGTCCGCTGGTGGCAACGTCTCCAAGGAATGGTCGCCAAAGATCGGCGCGCAGGGCTGCGTTGTCATCGATAACTCGTCTGCATGGCGCTATGATGCGAATGTGCCACTGATCGTTCCTGAAGTGAATCCAGACGCGATTGAAGGCTTCCGCAAGCGCAACATTATCGCCAACCCGAACTGCTCGACTGCGCAGCTCGTTGTGGCACTCAAGCCACTTCACGATGCAGCCAAGATCAAGCGCGTTGTTGTCGCGACTTACCAGTCCGTTTCTGGCGCTGGTAAGGAAGGCATGGACGAGCTGTTCCAGCAGTCGCGTGCGGTTTTTGTTGCTGATCCTATTACAACACAGAAGTTCACCAAGCGCATTGCGTTCAACGTGATCCCGCATATCGATGAATTTATGGAAGACGGCTACACCAAAGAAGAGTGGAAGGTGATGGCTGAAACCAAGAAGATGCTTGATCCAAAGATCAAGCTCACAGCAACTGCTGTGCGTGTTCCAGTTTTCATTGGCCATTCAGAAGCGGTCAACATTGAGTTTGAAAACCCGATTTCGGCTGAAGAAGCGCGGGAAATCCTGCGTGAAGCGCCGGGCTGCCAGGTTATCGATAAGCACGAAGACGGCGGTTACATCACGCCTTATGAATCGGCTGGCGAAGATGCGACGTTCATCAGCCGCATCCGCGAAGACATCACTGTTGAAAACGGCCTGTCAATGTGGATTGTTTCTGACAATCTGCGCAAGGGTGCAGCACTTAACACGATCCAGATCGCAGAACTTCTGGTTTCGCGTGGCTTGATCACGCCAAAGTCGCTCGCGGCTTAATCAAGACTGTAGTTTGAAAACAAAAGCGCCGGCAATCCGGCGCTTTTTTGTTACCTTGAAGTTTTGTCTTTGAGATTATTGCGAACATTAACCAATCGGTCGCGCAAATCCTGTAAATCATCCAACGGCTCACCGAGCGCGCAAAAGACCTGCTCGGGAATGTCTGCTGCTTTTATGCGCAAAGCACGGCCCTGATCAGTCAGTGTGATACGAACCTGCCGCTCGTCCTGTGGATCTCTGCGGCGCGCGAGATGACCTGCCGCCTCCAGCCGTTTCAAAAGCGGGGTGAGGGTGCCTGAATCGAGATTAAGCTTCGCGCCGATTTCCGAAACCGTGCAATTATCCTGCTCCCACAAAACAATCATAACCAGAAACTGCGGATAAGTAAGCTCCAGTTTGCTGAGGATTGGCTGGTAAGCGCGTGTCAGCGCATTCGCAGTCGAATAGATTGCAAAACAAACCATATCTGAGAGGTGCAATTGGGAGTCTTTACGGTTCTCGCTCATGTTCGCCTCCTTAGCGTCAATATACAGAATGCACAATTAAATTGTGCATCACATATTTGTGTAAATAAATTTTACAAAATTAGATTGTGCCCAATATAAAAATCTGCGAATTTGGCTGTGGAGATAGTTTAACGATTACCGATGGAGAGTTTGAAATGGCTATTCTTTACACCACCCAGTCCACCGCAACCGGCGGCCGCACAGGCAGCGCAAAGACTGCTGATGGCCGTCTCAGCGTCGTTCTCGATACTCCAAAAGAGCTGGGTGGTTCAGGCGGCGAAGGGACCAACCCTGAGCAGTTGTTTGCATCCGGTTATGCAGCCTGTTTCCTCGGGGCGCTGAAATTCGTCGCAGCCAAGGAAAAAGTTTCTATTTCCGCTGATAGCACAGTCACTGCGACAGTCGGTATTGGCCCGCGTGATGATGGCACAGGATTTGGCCTAGATGTGGCTCTGGAAGTCGCTTTGCCGGGTGTTGAAAAATCCAAGGCGCAAGAACTGGTCAATGCTGCGCACATCGTCTGCCCTTATTCACATGCAACACGTGGCAATATAGATGTCCGCCTGAGCGTAGCATAAAACGAGAAAAGCAAAAGGCGCTCGGTTGAGCGCCTTTTTTTGTTTATGAGGTTAGTTCTTCCAACGCTTTTAATGCAGTTCCAATCTGCCCACGCACCTCTGCCGCTAACGGCAATATGGGTCGTGGTGGTTCGATTTTTGTAAGGCCTAATAGATCGGCGATGACATACATCACGCGGAAGCTGCCGTGGGTTTTGAACAGGTTCCAGAGCGGCTCGAACGCTGCATTGATACGTTCTGCCTCGGCTTGATTGCCGCTTTGTGAAGCGCGTACAAGTGATAAAAACTGTTTTGGTAGAAGACCCGCCGCAACGCTATAGAAAGCGTCGGCACCTGCGAGAAGTGCATCTTTTGCGCCCCAATCGCCACTATAACCAATGGCGAAGTCATCGGGTGTTGCAGCGCGTAATTTTTCAATCTCTGCTGCATAGTTTTCGTCGGCGGGCAAGGGCATCTTGATTGCGTAGATATTATCGATATCTGCAAGTCGAGCAATCAGCTCATCACTGAAAACAAATCGTGTGGTCCCCGGGTTGTTATAGATGCAGAGCGGCAAATCAGTGGCCCGCGCAACAGCCTTGAAATGCTCAAAGCCTTCTTCTTGTGTGAGCGGCGTATAGGAAACGGGGGCAAGCAATAATGCATCAGCACCTGCATCCGCGGCATCTCTTGCAAGTGCCTGTGCTTCATCAGTGCGCAACGCGCCAACACCAACAATCAGCGGTATTTTTCCGCCAATATGATTGACCGCAATCTTCACTGTATGCTGACGTTGTTCTCGTGTGAGAAAGGCATATCCACCCGTGCTTCCTAACAGGCCGATCGAATCTGCTCCTGCCTCATGAATGCGCGTCAGAAAAGCTTTTAGCGCGTCCTCGATCAGATTGCCTTCGGCATCAATTGGCGTGAGCGGGAAGGCGGAGAGACCATGGAACATCTTCATTGCGACACTCATTTCTCAGATGGTTCTAGCGTGACAGAAGCAGACGAATACCGGCGAATGCAAACACCGCTGACAGAACACCTTCGATCCAGCGTCTTGCTCGACGATATAATCGCACCATTGGAGCGGTCGAAAAGATAATCGCATAGCCGCAGAAGATCGTGATGCTGAGCGTAATGCAGCCGCCGAGGAATGCTGTCATCTGTGACCATGACGAATTGGTGCCAAGGCCAAGCGTGACAAGTGCTATCCACGACAATATCGATTTAGGATTGGAGAGATGCAGCAGCAGGCCACGACGATATAGTTCGCCGCCTGAGAGGAACGCATCACCATTTATATTGCGTGCAGCGATTTTCTCATCTGATGTCATTGCAGCGCGTGCTGCTTTGAACGCGAGGTAGAGCAGATAAAGACCACCGAAAATTTTGAGAATTATCAGCGCTTCAGCAAACCGTGTAAGGATTGCAGATACGCCCGTCGCTGCCATCAGGCCCCAGAATATGGAGCCGGTCACGACACCTGCCGCAAACATTAGCCCAGCTTTGCGGCCTTGATGCATTGCAACACCCATGATGCGCATATTGCTTGGGCCGGGGCTTCCGGCGGCAATCACATAGGTCGTGTAAACAAGAAGGAGCTGATAGGCGGCGGGCGAAAGGCTCATAATCATCACTCAGATTGAACTGAGCGAATTTATAGCATTTTCCGCATGCAATTTCTGTATTCTATTGTATCGAAAACGACCAAAATTGTCTCAATTTTGACCAGAACTGATGGGCTTATACAGCACTGCGATTATGTATTGCATTAGTCCGCATGCGCTTCCAGAGCTTCCATATCATCATCCGAAAGGCCAAAATGATGGCCAATTTCATGGATGAGGACATGGGTGATAATGTCGCCAAGCGTCTCTTCATTCTCGGACCAGTAGTCGAGAATTGCGCGGCGGAAGAGCGTGATGCGGTTAGGCGTGTCGCCAGTTTGCAGGCTAAAACGCTCACCGATACCCATGCCTTCAAACAGTCCAAGAAGATCAAAAGGCGTCTCTAAGCCCATATCTTCAACGATCTGCTCTTCAGGGAAGTCAGCAATTTGGATTATTATGTCGCCACAAAGCGCACGAAACTCCTGCGGAAGATGCGCAAGCGCTTCAATCGCAATGGATTCAATTTCGTCCAGCGAGGGCGAGAGACGCCCCGCCCAGTCACCGCTTTGATCTTCTCGGGCCATTTCAGCCAACCGTGTCCTATTCAATGGTTCAGGCCACCACACATCGGCTAAAGGCGCATAACAGAACTGCCATTATGCCCAAGGACGCTGTTGAGCGTTTTTTGCCTCGAACGTGTCGATGTTCGTTACTTTTTCCATGGTCAAGCCAATGTCATCAAGACCATTGAGCATGCAGTGGCGACGGAAATCATCGAGATCGAAGGTAATTGTACCGCCATCAGGACCATGAATTTCTTTGGTTTCAAGATCAACGGTCAGCGTAGCATTGGCACCGCGCGATGCATCGTCCATCAGCTTGTCGAGGTTTTCCTGACTAACCTTGATTGGCAGAATACCGTTCTTGAAGCAATTGTTATAGAAAATATCGGCGAATGACGTCGAGATGACGCAACGGATGCCGAAATCAAGCAGTGCCCATGGCGCATGTTCACGCGAAGAGCCGCAACCAAAATTGTCGCCAGCAACCAGAATCTGCGCGTTACGATAGCTAGGCTTGTTGAGCACGAAATCCGGGTTTTCAGTTCCGTCTTCGTTAAAGCGCATTTCGGCAAACAGACCCTTGCTCAGACCCGTACGCTTGATCGTCTTCAGATAATCCTTCGGGATAATCATGTCCGTATCGATATTGACGATAGGCAGGGGGGCTGCAACGCCCGTGAGCTTGGTAAACTTATCCATGTCTGCGGCCTGTCAGTTTGGTATTGGTAAATTTGAAATCTGATTTACATCAGCATGGCAGAGAGTCAATGTTTCAGGGCGTAAGTGCCCAATAGGTCGCAACCTCGGATCATAATAAGTGTGCATCCGGGCGTTTTAAGTCGCTCCGGATGCACATAACGGTCTAAACGCACGAATATGTCTGAATTTCAGATCTAAAATTCGGAATCGTGCGTCTCGGCAGCGTTACGCGAAATTACTGCACGTTTAAGGCAATATTTCCGCTTTCGCTGCCAGTTAATCTGCGAGACTTTCCATCTGCACCGACAACAACCGTAAAACGCCTGCGTAGCATCGATAGGTTCGGTGAAACTGCAACATTAATCGCAGGATCGAACTGCAGCGTGATCCGCCAGAGATCAGGCTTGATCGTTTCTTCAACACCGATGATGCGGGCTTCAAATGCGGTTGAATGGAACATGCCCGAAACGCGCTGGCTGACGCGGTAAGGTGCTGTACCGTCTTCAACCTCTGCTTTTTCAACCTTGGCACCGTTGGCTGCAAGCGTATTCCAGTCGCGTGTGCCTGATTGGCGAGCGACGAGATCAAGTGCTTTTCCGTGGCTGATATTAATGCCTTCTTCGCCCAGAGCTTGCCTTAGACGGCGAGCTTGATGTTTGAAGTCAGTTGTTGTGTGACCAGCAAGGATAGCTGTGGTCATGGTATTGCTCCTGAATGTGAGCAGCATTTTCGTGAACGGGTGCCCGCATTGCCGTTTCTGCCGTCACCGGAACAGGAACGTGAATTCAGAATGCTTTACCATGGCCTTGAGGCCGCGAGCGGCAGGTGCATTCCAACCGTGAATGCAAAATAAGCAGTCATAAGCCAGATTTCAAGTCTCATAAAATTGGCGCGCCGTAACAGCGCATTTCAGCAAAAATAGCCCTTGCAAAATCAATTATGCAAAATTCCGAGCGTATTATGTGTCCTTGACCTGCCAGCTGAAATAATCAAAGTCTGATTCACGCTTTGATGTTTTAAAGATCAGTGACGGGTGGAATATGCTTCGAATTTTTATGTTGGGATTAACAGTTGCAGTTATTGGTTTCCCAGCCGCTGCGGAAAACAAGCCGAGTTATAATGTCCACGAGGGAAGTTATACTGGCAATGATGGCATGGAGCTACAAGCCAATGTGAAGCATAAAGGTGGCGATCTTTATGCGGTGTCTCTGTCCACGATGGTTCCGTTGATCGGAAATCAACCGGGTTGCGGTGGTGACGTTGCTGGTGATGTTACGATCAAGGACAAAAATGCGACGTTCAAAATCGAAAGCGAAGGCTTTGACCCGAGCGAAAAGGAATCCCTTCGGAACCCTCGTTTTTGTGAAATCAAAATGAAGTTTGTTGGCGAGTATAATCTGGAGATCGAAGAGGTTGCCGGGTGTACCTATTACCACGGCGCATCGTGTGAGTTCACAGGGAAGTTGGAACACGAGGCGAGCGGACTTTAAAACTTTACGGTGCGGGCGCTTGTGCGCTGATGCCAATCGGTGCACAAATTGCGCATGAAAACAATTGCTCGTCCGCGTCGTTCCGTTTTGTTTGTGCCCGCTTCCAATAGTCGTGCAGTTGAAAAATCGCTGACGCTCGGAGCTGATTGCGTCATTTACGATCTCGAAGACTCTGTTGCGCCGGAAGCGAAACTTGCCGCACGGGACGCATTGAGTAAGCATGTTTCCGAGCATCCAAAGGTTGGCTTTGAACGCGTTGTGCGCGTGAACGCTGCCGATACGCAATGGAATAAGGCCGATCTTATTGCAGCGGCAAAGATTGGCGCGGATGCAGTTTTGCTGCCGAAGGTTGAGCGACCGCAGGATGTGATGGACGCGGCGAGCCGGCTTGATCGGCATGATGCTGATCCTGAAATGCGCGTCTGGGCGATGATAGAAACACCGCGCGGTATTTTGAATGCGGATGAGATTGCTGTTTTAGGTCATCGCTCTGCAGCACGGCTTGGCTGTTTTGTGGTTGGCCCAAATGATATTGCGCTGGCAACCGGTGTGCGTCCGCAATCTGGGCGGCCTTATATGGTTCCATGGCTCATGCAGATATTATTGGCTGCGCGTGCTGGCGGTATCGATATTCTGGACGGTGTCTATAACGACTTCCGCGACACTGCGGGCTTCGAAGCAGAATGCACTCAAGGTGCTGCAATGGGCTTTGATGGAAAGACGCTTATTCATCCTTCGCAAATCGAATCGGCTAACCGTGCTTTTTCACCGTCTGATGATGACTTGGCTCATGCCCGTGCAGTGGTTGCCGTCTTCGCACAGCCGGAGAATGCTGATAAGGGCGTCGTATCGCTGGACGGTCAGATGGTCGAGCGCCTCCATCTTAAAATGGCTGAGCGCGTGCTCGCAAAATCAACTTCGTAAAGGCTAAAAGGAAGAAAACTATGAAGCTTTACCGTTTCATCACAGGACCAGACGATTCCGCATTTTGTCATCGTGTGACAGCAGCTTTGAACAAAGGCTGGCAGTTGCATGGTTCGCCCACCTATGCGTTCAATGCAGCGACGGGTGTGCTGCATTGTGGTCAGCCAGTTATCAAAGAAGTCGAGGGCGTCGAATATACGCCGGACATTAAGCTTGGCGAATATTGATTGAATGAAAAAAGGCCGGTTTCCCGGCCTTTTTGTTTTGTTTAGTTCAATCCACGCTTTTCAATCATCGCATCGGGCGTTGGCATCTTGCCACGGAAGGCTTTGTAAAGTTCTTCAGGGTCGCGGCTGCCACCAGCAGCATAGATATATTGCTTAAGCTTTGTTGCCAGTTCGGGGTTGAAAGCATCGCCGGTTTCTTCAAAAGCCGAGAATGCATCGGCATCGAGCACCTCCGACCACATGTAAGAATAATAACCGGCTGAGTAGCCATCGCCAGAGAACACATGTGTAAAATGCGGCGTGCGATGACGCATGATGATTGCGTCAGGCATCGAAAGCTTTTTCAGCGTCTCGGCTTCAAAAGCCAATGGGTCTGTGATCTTTTCGGTGCCAGTATGGAAGGCCATGTCAACGAGTGCGGACGAGGTGAACTCGACCGTGTTAAAGCCCGCATTGAACGAACGTGCAGCAAGCACCTTGTCGAGAAGCGCCTTTGGCATGGCCTCACCTGTGCGATAATGCACCGCATATTTTTCAAGCACTTCTGGCACGGTCAGCCAATGCTCATAGAGCTGTGATGGCAGTTCAACGAAATCTCGCGAAACTGCGGTGCCGGAAATCGCAGGCCATGTTACATCCGACAACAGCCCATGTAGCGCATGGCCAAATTCGTGGAACAGCGTGCGGGCATCATCCAGCGAAAGCAGCGCAGGTTCACCAGCCTTGGGCTTCGCAAAATTCATGACGTTATAGATGAACGGTTTCTGCCCGACACCAAGCTTATGGCTTGATTGCAGTGAACTCATCCATGCACCTGAACGTTTGGAGGTGCGGGCAAAATAATCGCCGAGGAATAAGCCGCGCTCGCTGCCATCCGCATTGAGAACTCGAAACACGCGCACATCTGGATGCCATGTGGGAATGCCTTTTTTCTCTTCAAAACGAATGTCGAAAAGACGGGTTGCTACATCGAAGCTTGCTTCAATGATTTTTTCAAGTTGCAGATAGGGCTTCAGTTCGGCCTCATCGAAAGCGAAACGCTCGGCACGAAGCTTTTCGGCATAAAAACGCCAGTCCCACGGCGCAACCTTGTGATTGTGGCCATCAGCCGCGATCAGGCGTTCAAGCTCAGTTTCTTCTTCGCGCGCTTTGGCGCGTGCCTTGTCCCAGACCGGCTCCAGTAGATCCATCACGGCCTTTGGCGTTTTAGCCATAGTGTCATCGAGCTTATAGGCTGCGAAATTAGCATAGCCGAGCAGATGTGCTTTGCGTTCGCGCAGTTCCACCATTTCGCGCACCACGTCGCGATTGTCGGTTTCTCCGCCATTTTCGCCGCGCTTGCCCCACGCATTGAACGCCTGTTCGCGCAGCTCCCGGTTTTGTGAGAATGTCAGAAATGGCTCAACGATCGAACGAGACAGCGTGATCGCCCAAGCGTCTGGCTGACCGCGCTCCGTTGCGGCACTCTGCATGGCGTTTTTCAGAAAATCGGGCAGTCCCGCAAGGTCAGCTTCTTTGGTTATAAACAATGCCCAGCTTGATTCATCTTTGAGCACATTCTGGCCAAAGCGTGCGCCAAGGCCTGCCAGCTTCTCGTTGATGCCTGCGAGTTCCTTTTTGCCTGCTTCATCAAGCTTTGCACCGGAACGGACAAAGCCTTTCCAGGTCTTTTCAAGCACGCGCTTTGTTTCAATGTCGAGATCTAGATGACCGCGATTTTCATAAAGCGCATCAATACGTGCAAACAGCTTTGGGTCCATCATTATGCGCGAATAATGACGCGACATTTTTGGGGCGATTTCGCGTTCCAGCGCTTGAATAGTATCGTTGGTGTGAGCGCCAGCGCGCATCCAGAAAATTGAAGAAACGCGATCAAGCGATTGGCCGGTAAGCTGCAAGGCTTTCAGCGTATTTTCAATGGTAGGTTCAGCGGCATCATTGATGATCGCTTCGACTTCCGCGAGGTCTTCAGCCAAAGCTGCGTCGAAAGTAGCAGCGAAATCATCGTCCTTAAATGCTGTGAAATCCGGCAGGCCAAGCGGTCCATTCCATTCGGTAAGCGCGTGATTATAAGACTGCTTTTCGGACATCAGAGACTCCAGATAAAAAGAATTCGATATGTATCAGATCTAGGATTTTGCAGCCGAAGAGACAAGGGTATGTCGGGATTATGAAAAAGCTTTCATGATCGGGACCGGGGGTTGACTTTCGGGGCAACCGGGCGCAAATCAGCCACGCAGCCGCAACTCTATGGCTGCATTTCAACCGGAGTCTTATTCTCTTATGCCAAGCGACAGTCACAGTCGATTGTTTCAGCCGTCAAGGCAGTTCGTGATCTGATCGTTTGCGGTCAGCTTGCACGATCAGCCTCTGACGGCGGATCGACAGAAAGGCAAGCTAATGACCGACAACAACTTCACCGAAGTTCTAAATGTTGCCGACCTCCCTGCTGCTGCAATTGCCAGCCGCATCGCTGATATTCGTACCGGCGACGCCGTAGAAATCGTCAATGAACTGGATGCAGACGACGCAATCGCCGTTGTTGCCCAGCTTTCGCATGATGACGCTATCCGTCTGCTCGATCAGCCGGAATTGGAACGTGCGACCGAAATTCTTGCAACTTTGCAGCCAAACATTGCCAGCCAACTTCTGGATGGTATGTCTGCTGACCGCGCGACCGACGTTTTCCATGAACTGGATGACGCTGACCGTGCGCGTCTATTCCCTATTCTCGCGCCCGAAACGAAAGCTGCGCTCAAGAAGCTGATGGGCTATGCGCCGAATACGGCCGGTAGTCTGATGACCATTGAGTTCATCACTGTTTTCTCTGATTGGAATGTCGGGCAGACGCTTGATCATATCCGTCAGGTTGAGCGCACGCGTGAGACTGTCTACGCCATCTATGTGGTCGATCCGCAAACCCGCGTTTTGCTGGGCGTTGTCAGCCTGCGCCGCCTGATTGTGCGTGAACTGGATGAGCCAATCCTCTCGCTTGCACGCGACGATGATCCGATCACGATCTCGCCGCTTGAAGATCGCGAAGATGTTGCCCGTCTTTTCCGTAAGCATGACTTGCTGGCCGTTCCTGTCGTTGATGACAGCCGCCACATCATCGGCATTGTAACTGTCGATGATGTGCTGGATGCCATGACCGAGGACGCAAGTGAAGACGCTTACCGCTTTGGTGGTATGGAGGCGCTTGATAAGCCTTACATGCGTATTGGCTTCGGCGAAATGCTCAAAAAACGTGGTGGCTGGCTGGGGGTTCTATTCCTCGGCGAAATGCTCACAGCAAGTGCAATGCAGCATTTTGAACTTGAACTTGAAAAGGCTCTGGTTCTCACCTTGTTTATTCCGCTGATCATGTCGTCGGGTGGTAATTCAGGTTCGCAGGCCACGTCGCTGATCATTCGCGCGCTTGCACTTCAGGAATTAAGCCTGAAGGATTGGTGGCGTGTTGCTTTGCGCGAAATACCAACGGGTCTTGCCCTTGGTGCATTCCTCGGTTTCATCGGTGTTGTGCGTATTGCCATTTGGCAGAGCCTCGGCATTTATGATTATGGTGAGCATTGGATACTGGTTGCGGCGACAGTTGGCATGGCACTCGTCTGTATTGTGACGTTTGGCTCGTTAACAGGCTCGATGTTGCCGTTTGCTCTTCGTAGATTAGGCTTTGATCCTGCCAGTGCATCGGCACCATTTGTCGCTACATTGGTCGATGTGACGGGTCTCGTGATCTATTTCAGCGTGGCACTGGTCATTCTTTCAGGCACATTGTTGTAGAAACATCGGCAAAACTGTCACAATTGCAGTGTAAATAAACGCGCAATTCTGGACTTTTTCGGTTAATTTAGGGGCAGTTTCGTACTGCCCCTTTCTAAAACGTAAAAAAACATGTAAGAGCGCCTCATTGATTTTCCGTGCATCCATCTTGGCGCGGCTCCCAACTCATAAAGAAGTGATCTCCATATGGAATTGCGTAATATCGCTATTATCGCACACGTCGATCATGGCAAAACCACATTGGTCGACGAACTGCTGAAGCAGTCAGGCTCTTTCCGTGAAAATCAGCGCGTTGCAGAACGCATGATGGATTCGAACGACATCGAGCGTGAGCGCGGTATCACCATTCTCGCGAAAGCCACTTCCGTAGTCTGGAAGAACACGCGTATCAACATCGTCGATACACCAGGTCACGCCGACTTCGGCGGCGAAGTTGAGCGTATTCTTTCGATGGTTGACGGCGCGATCGTTCTCGTTGACGCTGCTGAAGGCCCAATGCCACAGACGAAATTCGTTGTTGGCAAGGCTCTTAAGGTTGGTCTTCGTCCAATCGTTGCGATCAACAAGATCGACCGTCCAGATGGTCGTCATGAAGAAGTCATCAACGAAGTTTTTGACCTTTTCGCAAATCTTGATGCGACCGATGAGCAGCTCGAATTCCCAATTCTTTACGGTTCAGGCCGTAATGGCTGGATGGCGTTGAACCCAGAAGGTCCACAGGATCAGGGTCTGTCTGCGCTGTTTGATCTGGTGCTTGAGCATGTGCCAGCGCCAAAGGTTGCTGAAGGCCCATTCAGCATGATCGGTACAATTCTTGAAGCCGATCCGTTCCTTGGCCGTATTATTACTGGTCGTATCCATTCCGGTACCGTTAAGTCCAACCAGCCTGTAAAGGTTCTTGGTCAGGACGGAACACTTCTGGAAACAGGCCGTATCTCTAAGATTCTCGCGTTCCGCGGCATCGAGCGTCAGGCCATTGATGAAGCACAGGCTGGCGACATTGTTGCTATTGCCGGTCTCTCAAAAGGTACCGTTGCAGACACGTTCTGCGATACTTCGGTCAGCGTTCCGCTCGCAGCGCAGCCAATCGATCCGCCAACAGTTACTATGTCGTTTATCGTCAATGACAGCCCTTACGCTGGCACCGAAGGCGACAAGGTAACGAGCCGCGTTATCCGCGACCGTCTGTTCAAAGAAGCCGAAGGCAACGTTGCGCTTAAGATCGAAGAATCAAACGAAAAAGATTCGTTCTTCGTTTCGGGTCGTGGCGAATTGCAGCTTGCTGTTTTGATCGAAAACATGCGCCGTGAAGGCTTCGAGCTTGGCGTTTCGCGTCCGCGCGTTGTTCTGAAAGACGGCGAAAACGGCGAAAAGCTTGAGCCAGTTGAAGAAGTCGTCATCGACGTTGATGAAGAATATTCGGGCACAGTTGTTCAGAAGATGTCGGAACGTAAGGCCGAGATGGTCGAGTTGCGTCCTTCGGGCGGCAATCGCGTTCGTATGAAGTTCTACGCACCGACCCGTGGTCTCATCGGCTATCAGTCGGAACTTCTGACAGATACACGCGGCACGGCGATCATGAACCGTCTGTTCCACGAATATCAGCCTTACAAGGGTGAAATCGCTGGTCGTAACAACGGCGTTCTGATTTCAAACGATCAGGGTGAAGCAGTTGCTTACGCGCTCTTTAACCTTGAAGATCGTGGTCCAATGATCATTGACGCTGGCGTCAAGGTTTATCAGGGCATGCTGATCGGCATTCACTCACGTGATAACGATCTGGAAGTGAACGTGTTGAAGGGCAAGAAGCTCACCAACGTTCGTGCATCTGGTAAGGATGAAGCTGTTAAGCTAACCCCGCCAATCCGCATGACGCTGGAACGCGCGCTCTCGTGGATTCAGGACGACGAACTGGTTGAAGTAACGCCAAAGTCGATCCGTCTGCGTAAGCTCTACCTCGATCCAAATGAGCGCAAGCGCTTTGAAAAAAGCGGTAAGTAAGGCTTTGCCTGATTGCTTTGAAAAATGATTAAAAAGAAACGGCGCCGAAAGGCGCCGTTTTTGTATGTAGTTTTATTGAGTGAAACCTAGCGCTCGCCGCGGCGATAGGGCTGCATCAATGCCTGTGGTACGCGTGCACGGCGGGCCATGATGACGAGTGCGACAATCGACATGATGTAAGGGATCATCAGGAAAAGCTGATAAGGCACCAGCTTGCCGTAAACCGTCTGCAAACGTAGCTGGAATGCGTCAAAAAGTGCAAAGAGTAGAGCGCCCAAAAGTGCGCGTGCAGGCTTCCACGAGGCGAATACGACGAGCGCGATACATACCCACCCGCGTCCCTGCATCATGGTCGGGAAGAACGAGTTGAACGCAGAGAGCGTCAGAAACGAGCCGCCGACAGCCATCAGCGCACTGCCAAACATGATCGTAAAAATGCGAACGCGGATCGGATTGATGCCTTGCGCTTCGGCGGCATGCGGGTTTTCGCCGGTCATGCGGATGGCAAGGCCAAGCGGTGTGCGGAAAAGAACATAACCGAGCAGGAGTGCCAGTGGAATGGCAAGCCATGTAAGCGCCGTTTGAGTACCAAGTACCTGTCCGATGAATGGAATGTCTGCGAGCCATGACGGATTAACGGGCTGGAACGGCGTGATTGATGGTGGCGTTGACGACAGTGGCACCAGAAGACGAAACAGAAAATAGCTAAGGCTCGAGGCAAAGAGTGTAATGCCAAGCCCCACGACATGCTGCGAGAGGCCAAGCGGTACGGTGAGCGCTGCATGCAGCAGGCCAAACACAGCACCCGATGCTGCGGCGGCAAGTACACCGACCCAGAGGTCTGCTCCGTTAAAGACTGTAAGCCAGCCGATCATGGCGCCAAAGGTCATGATACCTTCAATGCCGAGATTAAGTACGCCCGCACGTTCGCAATAAAGTGCGCCGAGCGTGCCGAAAATAAGCGGTGTTGCGATGCGTAGAACCGAGACCCAGAGGCCAGCAGAAAGCAGGATATCCATCAACTCGTTCATCGGGCGATCCTGTATTGGGTGAAGAAGAGCGCAACCAGCATTGTAAGCAGTGAAAGTGCCACAGTCACATCGGCGATGAAGCTTGGAATGCCAATAGCGCGACTCATGCCGTCTGCGCCGACAAACATTGCGGCGGCAAAGAGTGCTGAGAAAATAGCGCCGATGGGGTTCAGATTGGCGAGCATGGCGACAATGATGCCGGAATAGCCAAAGCCCGGGGACAGGTCGGTCGTGACATAGCCTTTAACACCCATAACCTGTATTGCACCGGCAAGGCCAGCCAAACCACCAGAAATGCAGGCAACCTTCACAAGCGTTTTTCCAAGCGGAACACCCGCGAAACGAGCGGCTTGCGGGTTAAGTCCGGCTGCTTTGGTTTCAAGACCGAACACCGTGCGCTTCTGCACATAGGCGATGACCAGCGCGAGTGCGATGGCAATTGCGATTCCAATATGAAGGCGCATGCCCGACATGATTTTGGGTAGAACAGCCGCATCGGGTATCGGCTCTGACTGCGGCCAGCCGAAAGCCAGCGGGTCTTTCATTGGACCTTCGATCATCATCGAAACGAATAGTACGGCGACGAAATTAAGCAGCAGTGTGGTCACGACTTCATCGACACCAAAGCGGAGGCGCAGACCAAGCGGGATCAGCAGAAAAATCATGCCAGCAACGGCACCGACGATCAGCAGCAACGGAATAAGCAGAGCTGCGGGGAGGGCTAATTGCGTGCCGAGCGCTACAACTGCCAGCGCGCCCATATAGAATTGACCTTCAGCGCCAATATTCCAGAGCTTGGAGCGGAACGCGACCGCCGCCGCAAGGCCAGTTAGCATTAAAGGAGTAGCGCGGGTGAGCGTTTCGGTGATTGAAAGCTTGGTTCCAAAAGCACCAATTGCCATCTGGCGGAAAGATTCAAGCACCGGCGCACCGGCAGCTGCAATCAGCAGGCCAGCGAGCACAAAGGCAGCGAGAACAGCGATAACCGGCGCGGTTGCCACCAAAGCCATGGGCCGTGTTTCGCGTCGTTCAATACGCATCAGTTCAGCCCCTTCGTGGAATTATTCTGCCATTCACCGGCCATCATCAGGCCCAGTCTTTGCGCATTGGCTTCATCGGCATCAATCGGCGGTGACAGCTTACCCTTGACGATAGCCTGAACGCGGTCGGCAAGGCCGATGATTTCGTCAAGGTCTTCCGAGATCAGCAGAACGGCCGCACCTTTGGATCGCGCTTCCAGAATGCGGGCATGGACGGCTGCGACGGCACCTTCATCAAGGCCGCGTGTCGGCTGCGCCGCTATCAGAATACGTGGAGCCGTTTCAAGATTGCGGCCCAGAATAAGCTTCTGCATGTTGCCGCCCGAAAGCAGACGAATACGGCTGTCGGGCGTGCCGCCACGCACGTCGAAGTCTTTGATGATGCGGTCGGTAAATTCACGCGCAGCTGTGCGGTTGACCAGAATGCCATTGGAAAACTGCGGATCGCGGACGCGTTCAAGCACGGCATTTTCCCAAAGTGTGAGATCGCCGATAGCACCTTCTGTGTTGCGATCTTCAGGGATACGGCCAACACCCATTCCCACAAATTCGCGCGGATCAAACTTGGTGACAGCCTGCCCGAACATCACAAGGGAACCGCTGGCAAGCTGGCTTAGGCCCGAAACAAGACGACCCAGCGCTGCCTGACCATTTCCGGACACGCCGATGATGCCAAGCGTTTCGCCTGCGCGCAGATGAAAGTCGATATCTGTCAGGCGTGTAGCACCATCCTCAATCACGCTCACATTCTTTGCTTCGAGTAATGTCTCGCCGGGGGTAGCTGCGGCGCGCGAAGGGCGCGAAACGCGGCGACCAACCATAAGTTCAGCCAGTTCTTCCTTCGATGTTTCGGACGCTTTACGCTCAGCGACAAGCTTGCCGCCGCGCAAGACCACAACGCGGTCAGCTGCAGACATGACTTCATGCAGCTTGTGCGAAATGAAAATCAGCGACAGGCCCTGACGCGCCATTTCTTTGAGTGTTTTAAATAGACCTTCTGCTTCTTGTGTCGTCAGAACGGCGGTTGGCTCGTCGAGGATCAGAATATCGGCATCGTTGTAAAGCGCTTTGAGAATTTCCACGCGCTGTTGCTCGCCGACAGAAAGATCACCAAGCCGTGCATTAGGATCGACCTGTAGACCAAAGCGTTTGGCGATCTCGGCGATCTTGGCATGCGCAGCACGGTGCGCTGATTTCAGCTTCCAGAGGCTTTCAGTGCCTGTGATGATGTTTTCCAGAACCGTGAGATTAGGTGCCAGCGTAAAATGCTGATGCACCATACCAACGCCTGCATCAATTGCGGCACGGGGCTTTCCCTGCGGGATTTCTGCCCCCTTGACGAAGACACGGCCTTCATCGGGGACATAATGGCCGAAGAGGATATTCATCAGCGTGGTTTTGCCAGCGCCGTTTTCGCCCAGGAAAGCGAGGATTTCGCCGCACTCAAGCTTTAAAGAAATATCGTCATTGGCGGTCAGTGCGCCGAACCGCTTGGTGATGTTTTGCAGTTCTAGAACTGTCGTGGTCATGCGTTCAACCCCGCAACGCCAAATTTGTGCTGCCAGCGTTGGTCCTCTTCCAACAACTCGCCAAGGTTTAAGAGAAGATTGTCCGCTCCCATCGGTGCAATCAGCTGAATTGCAAGCGGCAGACCGTTCGTGTCCTCGCCAAAAGGCATGGAAAGCGCCGGGAAACCGGAAATATTGGCCAATGCCGCATAAGGCGCAAAGACATTCATCTTATGCCAATGCGCGTCTACATCGTCGTGATCCATTGGGTAAGAGCCGATAGGTTGCGGACCACTTGCCAGCATCGGCGTAATCAGCACATCGACATCATGGAATATCTGCCAAAGCTGATAGGCGGTCATAACGCCACCATTCATTGCGTCATAAAGATCGATAGCGCTCATCTTGCGCCCACGTGATGCTACAGCCTGCGTCAGTCTTTCTAGCTTTGCTTCATCGATCAAAAAAGCATCAATTGCCGAGGCTAAATTGGCCGAGATAATCCGGTCAAACGCTGTTGCGCTGGCATCAGTGAGCGGCGCGAGCGTGCCCGCATCAACATTGCGGATCGTGTGGCCTTGCGCTTCCAGAAAGCGTGCGGCATCTGCAACCACTTGCTGGCGCTGTTCTGTTACCGGATATTTCGCCAGATCACCGGAAACAACGCCAATGCGTAATTTTGAAAGTTGGGTGGTTGAAGAAAACGCTACATCTGGAAGGAAGCTTTCGATGTTTCCGGCCACCAGCGGAAACAGTGTCTTTGCATCGCGGATAGAGCGGCAAAGCGCAAATTCGCTCGCAATACCTGCTAGATAATTACCGAAGTACGGACCGGCTGGCATCGCGCCGCGGCTTGGCTTGAGGCCAATCAGCCCGCAGGTTGCAGCCGGAACGCGGATCGAGCCGCCTGCATCTGTTGCGTGCGCGATCGAAACAATGCCCGCTGCAACGGCTGCGGCGGCGCCACCCGATGAACCGGCAGGCGAAAGCTTTTCATCAAAAGGGTGGCGGGCGAGGGGACCATTTATAGGCTCGCTTGAAAGCGCCATGCCAAATTCGGGAACAGTTGTCGTCCCGAGGAAATTAAGACCAGCTGTGCGTAAACGTGCAGCGAGTTCTGAATCAAGTTCAGGAGGCGCATCTGCACATGCGCGTGAGCCAAGCCGGATTGGCAGGCCAGCGCACGGTCCGCCGAGGTCTTTGAAAAGCGATGGCACTCCGGCGAAAGGATCTTTGTGATCAAAAGCTGCTGCGTTGTTTCGGCCTAGTTCGGCGTCGAGATATGCAATGGCGCCCAGAGGGCGCCATTTTTCTACTGCTTCAATTGCGGCATCCATAGCCTCTCGTGCGGTCAAAACGCCTTTCGCAATCGCTTGCGCGAGCGCTGTTGCATCCTGTTGCTTCATATCGAGTGCCACGTCTGTTGTCCTGAAATTCGTTACTTAGGTTCAGCCGGGTTTGGCTCGACTTTGAAGGTGCCAGCTTTGATCTCAGCGCGGCGCGCTTCCATCTTCGCTTCGACGTCTGCTGGTGCCGAACCCTTGACGTAAACGATGTCGTTGCCGCCTTCCTTCATCAGACTGAATGGCGTGTAGTCCTTGCCGGTTGGCGATCCGGCTTTAACGTCAGCGATGGCCGCATTGAGGATCGGGCGGAAATTCCACATCGCATTGGCGAAGACAGTGTCAGGATAGCGTGGCGTATAATCGATCAGCGAACCAATCGCTTTGATGCCGCGTTCCTTGGCAGCATCTGCCGTACCGATGCGTTCGCCAAACAGAATGTCTGCGCCAGCGTCGATCTGTGCAAGACCCGCTTCACGTGCCTTTGGTGGATCGAAGAACGTGCCGATAAACGACGCATTGAACTTCGCATCCGGGCGGGTTTCTTTTACGCCCTCCTGAAATGCGTTGATGAGCATGTTGACTTCAGGAATTGGAATAGCGCCAACCGAGCCGAATGTACCGGTTTTGCCCATGCCACCTGCGAGCATGCCTGCAAGGTATGCTGCTTCAAAGTTCCAGGTGCCGAATACGCCGAAATTATCGCCCTGCTCTTTGCCGGACGAACCCATGATGAAGGTCGTCTGCGGATAATCTGCTGCGACCTGACGCGCTTCACGTTCAACCGCATAGGATTCACCGACAATCAGCTTGATGCCTTGCTCGGCATATTCGCGCATGGCGCGGGGATAATCGCTGGCAGAAACGCCTTCTGAGAAGACATATTCAATAACGCCTTCATCATTGGCCTGCTTGAGCGCTTCATGAAGGCGCGAGTTCCATGCATTTTCGACGGGCGATGCATGGATGCCTGCAACTTTCAGCTTTTCTTCGGCTGCGAAAACGCTGGTGGTGAGTGCGGTTGCACCGAGTGCTGCCGACATGACGAGAACGCTGCGGCGTGTGAATGTGGATATTTTGGTCATAGGAACCCCTCTTGGGTGATTTTAGACGTGCAATTATGCGCGACTTTTTGCTCTGCCTCTTTTGTTGAGGCTTATGAGCAATGTCACGTATTTCAGACGAATCTGCCGTTAATTCAAGCGCTTTTATCAGACGATTGAAAAACAGGCATTAGTTTTCCGTCGCATTTCTGTGGGTATTATCCGCGTGGCGCGTAATCCGCACCATCCACGGATGAAGGCCGTCCTGCTAGGTTCAAATTGCTGATGCGCTGCGGTGTTTCGGCAATGATCTTGCCGCGCTTGACGACTGTCAGGCGGTTGGCCTTGAGACGCAGTGCTTCCAGCGGATCGCGTGCCTGAAGCACGACAAAATCTGCGTTGCAGCCTTTTTCAAGACCGTAACCTTCGAGACCAAGCGCTTTGGCCGAATTAACGGTGAGCGAATTAAAGACCTGCTTTTTGCCTTCGATGGATGTCATCTGCGCCACATGAACGGCCATATGGCCAACTTCCAGCATGTCGCCTGAACCCATCGAATACCATGGATCCATCACGCAATCGTGGCCGAAGGCTACGTTAACACCAGCAGCCATCAGTTCCGGCACGCGGGTCATACCGCGGCGTTTCGGATATGTGTCGGCGCGTCCCTGCAAGGTGATGTTGATGAGCGGGTTTGGAATGGCATTCATTTGCGCTTCTGCGATGAGCGGAATGAGCTTGGAAACGTAATAGTTATCCATGGAATGCATGGAGGTGAGATGCGAGCCAGACACGCGGCCTTGCAGACCAAAGCGCATGGTCTGTGCTGCCAATGTTTCAACGTGGCGCGACATTGGATCGTCGGTTTCATCACAATGAATATCAACCGGCAGGCCACGTTCAGCAGCAATGCGGCAGAGCTCTTCAAGCGAGGCTGCACCATCAGCCATGGTGCGTTCAAAATGCGGAATACCGCCCACGACATCAAGGCCCATATCAAGTGAGCGGTTGACGAGATCGACAGCGCCCGGCGAGCGATAATAGCCGTCCTGCGGGAAGGCTACCAGCTGCAGATCGATGTAAGGCTTTACCTTTTCGCGTACTTCGATCATCGCTTCGGCAGTGAGAAGGCGTGGATCACTGACATCGACATGACTGCGGATAGCAAGCAAGCCCTGGCTGACGGCAAGATCGCAATAGCGCAGAGCGCGTTCAACCATCGCTTCAACGGTCAGCATTGGCTTTAGCTCGCCCCAAAGTGCAATGCCTTCCAGTAGTGTCCCCGACCGATTGAGGCGCGGCAAGCCAAGCGAAAGGGTCGCGTCCATATGGAAATGTGGATCAACAAAAGGAGGCGTGACCAGACGGTCTGATGCGTCGATTTCTTTCGCTGCCTGATGTTCACCCTTGGATGGGACAATATCGGCAATCTTACCATCCTTGACCAGAATGTCCTGCTTTTCACGTCCGTCGGGAAGATTGGCGTTTCTTACAATCAGATCGAACATCGGCAGCCTCTTGGTCGTTATAAAAATATGAGCGCTATAAAGTGCTGCTCATTTCTCGTTTGACTTATACCCAACTTTGCATGCTTGCAATGCTAACGGAGCCATAAGGGGTCGTCATCCGCTACGTAAAATGCTAGGCCGCAGAAATACCGTTTGCAGGATAGACATGTTCACCATCAGCCGCATTGAGACCATTACGCAGGAGATCAAGAAGAGCCGCTTTTTAGGCGTCGCTGCTCCTGTTGCGAATGAACAAGCGGCGAAAGACTTTTTGGCTGAACATTCCGATCTTGCTGCCAATCATAATTGCTGGGCATGGCGCATTGGTCAGAATTATCGTTTCAGCGATGATGGCGAACCAAGTGGCACGGCGGGCAAGCCCATTTTACAAGCCATTGATGGTCAGCAGCTTGATAATATCGCAGTGGTCGTCACGCGCTGGTTCGGCGGTATTTTGCTGGGTAGTGGCGGATTGATGCGCGCATATGGCGGCACAGCGGCCATGTGTTTACGACAAGCGGAAAAGACCGAGGTGATCCCGGTTATAGGGTTCCAATTTGGGTACGACTTCTCCGATCATGCACTGATTAAAGCGCGTCTCACGGCTGTTGAACATGTGACGATCATCAGCGAAAACTTCACAGCGACGGGCGTTGAAATTATCGGCGCGATGCCGCTCGCTGTTCAAGGTGAACTGGCGCAACTCGTGACAGATCTCACGCGCGGAAAAGCGATTATCAAGTTTGATGAATGATTAAGAGCGCATCCCGAAAAGTGTGAAACGGTTTTCGGGATGCGCGTAAAGTAAAAATTAGAGCGCGACGCGCTCTAAGAGAGCTGAGACTTTCGCAATGCTTCCGTCGAATAATGTTTGCGCTTATCCGCATACATCAGAAGATCAGCGCGCTTGGCAACTGTCTCGAGATTTTCGCCCGGCATACTGGTAGCCGCACCCATAGAAAGCTCAATCTTAAGGTGTGAATAATACTGATTGTTGATGTCGATCAGCCGACGAATGTCTTCCATGACAGCATCCGCGCCACGTTCATCGATATAAGGCAGAACGACCGCAAACTCATCACCGCCAATGCGGGCTGCGTGACCGGGTAGTTTGACGGCTTCGTTCAGAACTTCGCCGATCCGGCGTAGCAGGCCGTCACCACTCGCGTGCCCAAGCTGGTCATTGGCCGTTTTAAGGCCATTAAGGTCAATAATGATGATTGAGACAGGCTCGTGGTTTTTGCGCTCAAGCCGATTGAGTTCGTCAACATAGAATGCCCGGTTATGCAACTTGGTCAGAACATCGTGTTTGCCAAGATATTCGAGATAGGCTTCAGCTTTTTTGCGGGCTGTAATGTCAGCAAGCGCGACCTGAACAAGCGACCAATCGTTTTCATGCCCCGGAAGAACTGAGAATTGCAACAATAAATGTCGTTCTGTGCCATCAAGTGCATAATTGACGACTTCACGGCGTTGAAAATAGACGCCATTCCAGAGATCAATCAGTTGTTCGCGAAAATTCGTCTCCATGTCGTCTTTGAAGACATGTGGCAGGTTTTTCAGAAGCGTTTCTTTATTCGGTGCTGCAAACAAATCCAGCGTTTCACGATTGATGTCGAGAACGCGAATTTCGCTCATGCACTGGCGTACAAATTCTGGATGCACGTCCGTAAATATCCGAAAATCTTCTATCCCACGTTCGCGGATGTCATCCATCAATTGCTTGATACGGCTGAAGTCTTCAACCCAAAGCGAAACAGGCGAATGCTCGAATAGGCCTTCGGCATGCTGTTTGTGCTTGCTTTGCTCGCGCCGCGCTTCTTCGCGTGCTGTCACATCTTCAATGGATAAAAGAACTCGGTCCCACGTTTCCTCGTGCCCCGGAAGAACCACGCCTTTGAGCTGAATATCGAGACGTTTGCCATTGAGTGAATAGTTGATGGTATCGCTGTTAAACGCGTTGTCGCCATTCCAGAGCTGCACCATTTCGTCGATATGCGGGTCGAGCATGTCGTCACGGAAAACACGTTCCAGATTTTCAACCAGATGGTTGAAATCCTGCGCTTCATAAAGCGACAGCGTTTTGCGATTGACCTTGAGAACACGGATATGACTTGTGCAGATACGCAGGCGGCTCGTGTCTTCTTTGAGAAATGCTCTTAAATCCGTAACGCCAAGCTTCCGCCACTGTTCGAATTGCTCACGCAACCCGCTGTAATCTTCGAGCCAAAGAGAAATAGGTGCGAGTTCGAAAACATTGGCACCGTCATTCAAAGCGAATTCCATATTCATGATCAGGCTCTCAGACCGAAGCGAAACGGTAGCAGGTGCGTGTCGGATGCCACACCGAAAATGCCTTATATGATGGAGTATAATAATTAACCAGTGTTTATATAGCCGAAGGTTTATTAACCAAAATTATAAGCGATTGGCGAATAATCAGATTGGTAGAGACATCTGGCCCGATAACAATTATCGGTTGTTTGGGGAATTTTTATAATTCATTTGTTTTCTCGTCCTATGACTGCCGATGAAAGCGAACGAGATTTGCCTTGCGGGCATGCATCACGGGGATACGTTAATATGGATGAGCGGCACAAAAGCCATGAAGTGCCTTTGGCCGTTGATCTTGACGGAACGCTGATCGCGACTGACCTGCTGTGGGAAAGCATTTTCGTTCTACTGAAAAGAAATCCACTATATCTGCTTTTGCTGCCCGTCTGGTTGGTTTCGGGCAAAGCCAACTTGAAACAGCAAATTGCAAGCCGTATTTCGTTTGATGTTTCTTTGTTGCCATACAGGCAGGATTTTCTCGATTATCTGCGGCATCAACATGCAAGAGGGCGCAGACTGGTGCTTGCAACGGCGGCTGCGGAACCGTTGGCGCGGGCCGTTGCAGAAGAGCTAGGAATATTTGAAGCGGTCTTTGCGACCTCGGGCGCGACCAACTTGTCTTCGCATCGTAAAGCGAAAGCGCTGACAGAGCATTATGGTGCAAGAGGCTTCGATTATGCCGGTAATGACCGTGCGGATCTTGCAGTTTTTGCGGCTGCGCGCGAAGCGATCATTGTAGCACCTGATCGTGCCGCATCGCGCTTTCAGAAGGCAAATGACAGCCAGTCATTTCAAAAGCCAGCTACTGGTTTAAAGCCATATCTCAAAATGCTGCGTGTGCATCAATGGCTTAAAAACCTGCTGGTTTTCGTACCGGCTATTCTGGCGCATACGATCTTTTTTGCAGAAGACTTTATTGCTTCAATTTTAGCCTTTGTTGCGTTTTCTGCTGCGGCTTCAGCGATATATATCATCAATGATATCATTGATTTGCCGCTCGATAGACAACATGCGAGGAAGCGGCTGCGTCCCTTTGCAAGTGGCGCGCTCAGCATTCCTTTTGGCCTTAAAGTTTCATTTCTGCTGCTCGTGATTACCGCAGTAACCTGTTTCTTTTTGCCATTGGCCTTCAGTCTGGTCATCGGCACTTACCTTGTCGCAACGACAGCTTATTCGCTTGTTTTGAAACGCGCACTTCTTGTCGATGTTATCTGTCTCGCGGCGCTCTATGCGCTTCGGCTTTTGGGTGGCACTGCGGCGACAGAAATTCCACAGTCATTCTGGCTGATGGCTTTCGCGATGTTTTTCTTTTTGTCGCTGGCGCTGGTCAAGCGCTATGTGGAACTTCAGAACTCGACGGCAACGGAAAAAGATCGCATCGCTGGTCGCGGCTATCGACCGGAGGATATGGATATTGTCGGGCAAAGCGGTGTCGCGTCTGGCTTCACGGCTGTTGTGGTTTTGGCGCTTTACATTAACAGCGCAGCCGTTCAGCAGCTCTATACCTATCCGTGGCTGATCTGGCCGTTGGTTCCGATTGTCCTCTACATCATTATCCGTGTCTGGATTTTGGCGCATCGCAAAGAGATGGACGACGATCCGGTCGTGTTTCTCGCCAATGACTGGCGCAGTCAGGTCGTGATCGCGATAGGAACAATCCTGCTATTTGTTGCCGGGATGCGATGATGGACCAGTCTTTTGACAGTTTTGGACGCATTGATCGCCGCAAGCGTAACGTGATTGCGTTCGACGATGTATTTTCCAAACTGGAAGGCCCGGAAACGTTGCTCGCTTTCGGCAATGGGCGGTCTTATGGCGATAGTTGCCATAATGATGCGGGCTTGCTTGTGCCAATGCGCACGCACAATCACATTGTCAGTTTCGACCCGCATACCGGAATTCTGGAAGCGGAATCTGGCGCGCTGTTGAGCGAAATTATCCAGGCGGTGGCCAAGTACGGCTATTTTCTGCCGGTTACTCCCGGTACGCGTTTTGTGACGCTTGGCGGTTCAATCGCCAATGATGTTCATGGCAAAAATCACCATGTGCGTGGCACTTTCGGCAGTCATGTGGAGAGTTTTGAACTGCTTCGTTCAGACGGTGTGCATTACCAATGTTCGAGTGCTGAGAACCCTGAGCTCTTCGCGGCAACCATTGGCAGTATGGGCCTGACGGGGCTTATCCTCAATGCCCGCATACGTCTGATGCCGGTTGGATCACTGGATGTCGAAGAACGCATCACACCGTTTAAAAGCCTGTCTGAGTATTTCGCAATTGCGGAAGAAGCCGACCGCGACAATGAATATGCGGTGGCTTGGGTGGATCAACTGGCAACGGGTCGCTCGGAAGGGCGTGGCGTTTTGATTACCGGTCATCACGCGATCAATGGTAATCGCAGCGTGAATACTGGCGCGGCGCGGCTCGGGGTCCCGTTTGATCTGCCATTTTCGATGCTTAATAAGGTGAGCCTGACAGCCTTTAACAACTTATATTTTTATACAAAGCGCCGTAAGCAGGAGCCGCATCTGACAGGCTTTGCGGGCTTTTTCTATCCGCTGGATGGTTTGCACAATTGGAACCGCTTTTACGGCCCCGCCGGGCTATATCAGCATCAGAGCGTCATACCTTTTGAGGCGGCAGAGAAAACAATCCCTGCAATGCTGGCAGCAAGTCGCGATGCTGGACAAGCCTCTTTCCTGACAGTTCTCAAGCGCTTCGGTGATCTGCATTCTCCGGGGCTGCTGTCATTTCCAAGGCCTGGTTATACGCTCACGATGGATTTTCCCAATCGCGGGCGCAAGACGCTTGATCTGCTGGACCAGCTTGACAAAATGACCGTTGAGGCAGACGGGCGCGTAAATCCCTATAAGGATCAACGCATGAGTGCCGAGACATTCAAGGCAGGCTTTCCAGAATGGCGGCAGCTTGAAGACATGCGCGATGCGCGGTTTTGCTCTGATTTCTGGCGGCGTACCGCTCTCACTAATTAAAACGGGACAGATCATGAAATATATCCCATTCATTCTCTTTACGGTCGCGACGAATGCGGCAGCACAGCTATTGCTTAAATACGGAATGATGACGTTCAGTAATGCCAGCTATACAGCTGACACGCTGATTTATCGGATATTTCAGATTTTATTTAATCCGTGGGTTTTCGCTGGTCTGACCATGTTTGTGATTTCCATGGCGTCGCATATGTATGTGCTCTCTAAAGTCGATTTATCATTCGCATATCCTTTCCTAAGCCTTGCCTATGTCGCTGTGGCAGTGTTCGCATGGCTTTTATTCAAGGAAGAGCTGGGCGCCTACAAGATCGCGGGTATTGCATTCATTTGCATTGGAACTGTGCTGATCGCACAGAGCGGTAAGACGCCCAACGCTGAACAGAACGCAGTGGTTCAAGACCGTACACCAGTTTAATTTTTAGAGCCGGGGCAGGATTATGAGACATATTATTTTCGGTGGCGATGGGTTTGTGGGGCGTTATCTGGCTCCCATGCTTCTCGCTGATGGCCATGAAGTCGTTGTTGCAGACATAGTGAAAAGCGATCTGGCGCATTATAGTGATGCGACTTTCGTGCATACGGATGTGACTGACCCGGAAGCCATCCGCAAGCTTGGGCTTCGCGCCGACGATATGGTCTATAATCTCTCGGCCAAAATGCTTTCACCGCTTCAGGTGCGCGCCAAGCGTCATGATTTCTTCTTTCCGGTCAACTATTACGGTACGGAAAACATTATCAAGGCAATGGACGAGGCTGGCGCAAAGCGCCTCGTGCATTTCACCACCGATATGGTCTATGGCCACACTTATGTCTGGCCGCAGAAGGAAGATCACCCCTGCAATCCACTTGGTGAATATGGCCTGTCGAAGCTGAAGACCGAGGAATTGGCCGCAGAATGGCGCAAGAAAGGGATGAACATTTCGCTGTTCCGTCCGCGCTTGATTATCGGACCGGGACGCCTTGGCATTCTGGAAAAGCTGTTCAAGCTGATCGATAACAATCTGCCCGTGCCGATGATCGGATCGGGCAAAAATCCTTATCAGTTTATTTCCGTGTTCGACTGTGCGTCTGCTTGCTATGCCGCTTTCAAGGCAGGCGTGCCGAACGAGGTTTATAATCTCGGCTCGCTCAATCCGCCGCCGGTGCGCAAATTGCTTGGCGATCTGGTCAAACACGCGGGCTCGAAATCCATTTTGGTGCCGACACCAGCCTGGGCGGTCAAGCGCACGCTGGATTTCCTCGACTGGCTCAACAAGCCTTTGATGGACCCCGAGCAGTATCTGATTGCCGATGAAATGTGCGTTCTTGATGTGTCGAAAGGCGAGCGGGAACTCGGCTGGGTGCCGCAATATCGAGATGAAGATATGCTGATCGCAGCCTATAGCGAATATCACAAAAAGCTTGCATCGAAGGCAGCGTGAGGACAGGCCATGACAAATTTAGTAACGACAAATACCACGCCTAAGCCGAAACTTCTGACGGTTGAAGACGCCAAGGCGCTTGACCTGCCGCGCATGACTGAGCTTTTCACTGGACACCTAAATCCGGGACAGCTTCATTTCATGAAGCTGCTCGGCTTTCACAAGGTGAAAATCGAGCGTGCCGAAGGCATGTATTATTATGACCAAAATGGTCGCAAGATTCTCGATTTCTTCGGTGGCTTCGGGTCTCTGGCGCTGGGGCACAATCACCCGCGTATTCTGGAAGCACGCCGCAAATTTCAGGAAGAAATGCGGCACGAAATTGCGATTGCTTTCATGTCGCAATATGCGGCAGCGCTCGCTTATGACATTGCCGCCTGCTCGCCGGGCGATCTTGATATGGTGTTCTTAGGCTCGTCCGGTTCGGAAGCAATGGAAGCTGCTATCAAGGTTGCAGAACGTGCTGCAGGGCCGAAGAAGCCGAAGATCGTCTATGCCGAAAATTCTTTCCACGGCAAAACCAAGGGTGTGCTCTCGATCACCGATGGCGGGCTTTATCGTGGTGAGTTCAAGCTGGTCGATAATACGGTGCGCGTACCGTTCGGCGATATTGATTCAATCGAAAACGCGTTCCGCTCAGACCCTGAAATTGGCGTCATCGTGCTAGAAACCGTTCAGGGCGGCGGCGGCATCATTCAAGCCGATACTGTATTCTGGCAGAAGCTGCGCCAGCTCTGTGATCAGTATGGTGTCATCTGGATTGCTGATGAAGTGCAGTGCGGATTTGGTCGGACAGGAAAATTCTACGCGTTTGAACATTATGGGGTTATTCCCGATGTCACGGCGCTAGCCAAGTCATTGGGCGGTGGCAAGACAGCGATGGCTGCGATGATTGCAAAGCGTGACGTCTATATGAAAGCCTATGGTACGCCAAAGACGGCGATGATCCACGCCATGGCAACTTTCGGCGGTATTGGCGAAGCCTGCATCACCTCAATTGAAACAATCAACGTGCTTTACGACGAGCATCTCATCGATAACTCGGCGGAAACCGGTGATTATCTGCTGGGGCGTCTTAATGAGCTGCACGCACGCTATCCGAAACTCATCAAGGACGTGCGCGGCAAGGGCATGATGGTTGGGCTGGAGTTTCATGACTTCTCCAACGCCATGCCAATGGTACTTCGCCCTGTGCTGGCTATGCTTGATGACAAGTTGAAAGGCTCACTGCCGGGCTTTATTGGTAGTCATCTGCTGCGTGATCACGGCGTGTTGGTTGCCTTCACAGAGTATAATCGCAACGTGATCCGGCTCGAGCCGCCACTTATTTGTGGCCGTCAGCATGTGGATGAGTTCATCACAGCGCTGGATGAAATTCTCGGACGCGGCATTGTTGGCATCGTCAAAGACTTCGTGAAAGCGCAAATCAAGTAAAGCGAAAAAGCCGGGTGATTTCACCCGGCTTTTATTTTTGCAGAATGCCGGGACGCAGCAATAAATCCCAGCAAGGGTCGAGCGCAACCACATCGCGATCTTTGAGCGCATCGGCATAGATTTCCTGCAAGGCAAGGCGCGATGTCGTCATCGGGCATTTAGGCCTCAATACGCCATCAGTTGCTTCAACCGCAGCTTTGGTTTCAGGCGACATGGCGAGAACAGTGCGGAACGGATCTGCACCAATTTGGATTTTACGGGTCGCATTGCGATCAAGTAGCCAAGGAAACGGATCGGTGAAGTCGAGCGTCATCAGCGTATCAAGATGCAGACCGGATTTCGTCTCAAATTGTTTAAACGCTTTAACGGCTTTGTCAGCTGAGATGAGCCAATACATTTGATAATCAAGTTCGGAATAAAGGCGCCAGCTTGGCAGCTGTCCTTGCATTGCAAGGGTCTCATAAGGCGCGGGGTAATTGGCATAATGCTCGGGCAGCAATTTTGCGCGAGTCATAATGTCAGGCCGGGCCGAAACTTGGCGCATGTTTTTCAGCTCGGTCACAGGCGGTTGCACATAGGTTGGTGCCACAGCGATCGCCCGCAAAGTTCGATGCGTTACTTTGCTAAAAGTTGGAATAACGCAGAAAGCTGCGAGCACCACGAAAGCGATTTTGGCTTTGCCTTCGACATGTTTGATACGATCGTAGATCATCAGCAAAACTGGCCAGATAAAAATAAATTCCTGACTGCCGGTGTTTTGTGTCTCTACAGCAATGCCGCCGAACAAAATGACGGCAACCCATATCGAACTACGGTCGAAAAAGCGGTCACGACCTATGCTGCGTGTGGTTTCGAGCCATAGCAGAACCACAACAAGAATTGCAGTTGGCAGAATGACGTCCAATGTGCCGGAAACAACCGTCAGGAAACGCGGCAGCAATGCATCTTCGTTCAATAAAAGCAGCTGCTGAATGTCCGCAATATAAGCCGAAACTATGTGATTGTTTAATTCGAGTGCCACGAGGGCGAATAGCGCAAGAGCCGTCGAAACCAGAACGCTTTTAAGTGAGATGCGCCCAGCCAGAATTGCAGTCAGACCGAAAAGACCACCAACAAAAAATCCGGTGATTTTTGTTAGAAACAGTGCGAGCATAACAACGGCACAAAAGGCTGCTAGTTTGCGGCCATCTGCAATAAACATCAGTCCGCATGTCAACACATAAAGCAGCAGCGATACCTGACGATTATAGATGCCGAAGCCATCCAGCCCCGGATAAGATGTGTAAGTCTGCACGTTGGCGGGAAAGATGGCAAAGACCAGGAATGGAATGAGAAGTGCGAAGGCAAGCGTTCTGCTTTTTCTATCAACTTCCAGAAGCACGACGATCATCAAAGGTGCTGCAACTGCAAGCAATGACCATTGCACAAGCAACAAAGATTGGGCGTGTGGAAAAAGCTTCATGCCCCATGCGAAAAGATAATATCCAAGCGGCCCAACAGGCGTTGAAAAGTCGACCGATGGTATTTGTCCTGTATGAATACGTTGAGCTGCATCCAGATAGAGATACGTGTCCCAATACATCGGCCCAATTGGAACGGTCAGCGTGACGCTCAATAGGCCTAGCAGGGCTAAAAGCACGAACAGCATCCACCAGATTGGTTTGCCCGGAAAACGGGACTTTGCAGATTTTGTTTCTGGCAATCTGGATGCTGAAATTTTCAAATCTTCCCCCGTTCGGCATAATTCAACCGATCTATCTTGTTCTATCCCGTATATGTTTAAAATCTGCAAAACATATCTTGCGCTTGAAATTTCCCGCAATATGGTGCGCGCTTGACCGTAAAGCTGGAGTTGAATTTTGCAGAGCGTCGATGTTTTGGTGATAGGCGCTGGCGCTGCTGGCATGATGTGCGCGATTGAAGCTGCAAAACGCGGTCGTTCGGTGCTGGTTTTGGATCACGCCAAAAAGCCGGGCGATAAGATACGCATTTCTGGTGGTGGACGCTGTAACTTCACCAATATTCATGCAAGCCCAAAGAATTTCCTGTCGCAGAATCCGCATTTTTGCATTTCTGCTTTGAGCCGCTACACGCAGCGTGATTTTATCAAACTGGTAGAGCGATACGGTATTGCCTATCATGAAAAGACGCTTGGGCAATTGTTTTGCGATGGTTCGGCAACACAGATCATCGATATGTTGCTCGATGAAATGCATCGCCACGGCGCTCGTTTGCAGCTCGAGACTTCAATCGAAAATGTCGAAAATGTCGAAAAAGGCGAACACGGTTATGTTGTGCGGCATTCCGGCGGAACAGTCGCGGCGAAATCGCTCGTCATCGCGACAGGTGGAAAGTCCATTCCCAAAATGGGAGCGACAGGCTTCGGCTATGATATAGCCAAGCGCTTTAATTTGCGTCTGGTCGAGACGCGCCCCGGTCTGGTTCCGCTGACTTTTGAACCAAATTTGCTTGAGCGGCTCAAACCTCTCGCGGGTGTTGCGGTTGATGCAGTTGTGGCTTGCAAGAAGACGAAATTTGCGGAAGCGATGCTGTTTACGCATCGTGGTATTAGCGGTCCTTCTATCCTACAGATTTCATCTTATTGGAGAGAAGGCGATGAGATTGTTATCTCTATGCTGCCAAAGGCCGATCTGTTTGAACTATTGCGGGAGCAGCGATCCAAGAATGGCAAACAAGCTCTGCAAACTGCGCTTTCCTATTTCATTCCAAAGAAATTGGCGCAACTCATTGCCGCCGATTTCCCTGCAAGCAATTTGGCTGATTGTTCGGATGCCGTGTTGCGGCGTGCTGCTGCGGCAGTCAATGAATGGCATGTAAAGCCTGCGGGCTCGGAAGGTTATCGGACAGCGGAAGTGACGCTCGGTGGTGTTGATACGCGTGATCTTGATTCCAAAACCATGGAAGCAAGAGGCGTGCCGGGTCTCTATTTCATTGGAGAAGTTGTGGATGTCACAGGCTGGCTAGGTGGTTACAATTTCCAGTGGGCATGGTCTTCGGGCTGGTGTGCAGGGCAGGTCGCATAACACTGTGTCGTCGCGTCGCGCCTGAACGAATTCACTTAATCCTTTGTGGCTATATCTATGTCACTTAAAGTATTGGTGTAGGATGGAGGTTCGTCCGAATGCCGCAAAGAAATTCCCCCTTGGCGCCGTTTCAATATGGAACTTTTCGCGCTCTTTGGTCCGCAACGCTGTTTTCAAACCTTGGCGGTCTGGTACAAACAGTTGGCGCAGGCTGGATGATGGCGACCATCGCGCATTCAGATGACATGGTTGCGCTGGTTCAAGCTTCAACGACATTACCGGTAATGTTTTTCTCGGTTGCAGCCGGAGCCCTTGCCGATAATTTTGATCGCCGCCGCATCATGTTGACCGCGCAAATCATGCTGTTGGTCGTTTCTGTGGCGCTTGCAACCTTTGCCTATTTGGGCATGTTAACGCCATGGATGCTGCTGGGCTTCACCTTTCTCATCGGCTGTGGCGGGGCACTGCACAACCCTTCATGGCAAGCCTCGATGGGGGATATTGTTCCAAGAGCCGATCTTCCTGCGGCGGTCGCACTGAATTCCATGAGCTTTAATCTCATGCGCAGCATTGGCCCTGCCATTGGCGGTGCAATTGTTGCGGCAGCGGGTGCTGCCTTTGCCTTCATCTTCAATGCTTTCAGCTATATCGCCCTTATTCTGGCACTCTGGCGCTGGCAGCCACAACTTGCCAAGTCGACCTTGCCGCGTGAAGCCTTTGGCCCGGCGATGGTGGCTGGACTACGCTATGTTTCTATGTCGCCAAACCTTTTGAAAGTGATGTTTCGTGGCTTTCTTTTTGGTCTGTCGGCGATTGTTATTCTGGCACTTTTGCCGCTCGTTGCGCGTGATCTGGTCAAGGGTACCGCGCTGACATACGGCATCATGCTCGGCTTTTTTGGGGTTGGGGCGATTGGCGGTGCTCTGTTGAGTGCACGCCTGCGTGAGTTGCTCGGCAATGAATGGCTGGTTCGTGGTGCTTTTGTCGCCTTTGCATTGAGCTGTGCGTTGCTTTCGGTAAGTCGCAGCATCTGGATGAGCTGTATTTTTTTGCTTCCAGCGGGGCTTTCCTGGGTGCTTGCTTTGTCTCTGTTCAATGTGACGGTGCAGCTATCGACACCACGTTGGGTGGTCGGGCGCGCGCTTGCGATGTATCAAACCGCAACCTTCGGCGGAATGGCGGCTGGCAGCTGGCTGTGGGGCTCGGTTGCTGATGAATTTGGCGTGCCTTATGCTTTGCTCGTGGCGTCTTGCGTCCTGCTGTTTGGTGCGCTGGTTGGGCTTCTTTTGCCGCAGCCGGATTTTGAATCTCTCAATCTCGACCCGCTGAACCGCTTCAGCGAACCCGAGTTGCGGCTTGATCTTCGTTCACGCAGTGGTCCGATCATGATCATGGTCGATTATAAAATCGCACAGGAAGATGTCCCTGCATTCCTTGCCGCGATGGCTTTGAGACGGCGTATCCGTATTCGTGATGGTGCACGACAATGGGCGCTGCTGCGTGATCTGGAAAACCCAGAGACGTGGACAGAAAGCTACCATGTGCCCACCTGGGTTGAATATGTGCGTCATAATCAGCGCCGAACCCAGTCGGATGCCGAAGTGTCAGAGCGTCTGCTCGCCCTTCACAAAGGCGCCACCCCCCCTTTAGTGCACCGTATGATTGAGCGACAAACTGTAACTATGCATGATGATATGCCGCTTAAGGTGCATCCAGATTTGGCATAAGCTGGATTCGACACCTTTTGGATGATCTGACATGATGCGCGGGCTTGTTTGAAAAGTTTGAGGATATAGCCGCCGTAAAAAAGCCGTCTTGATTTCATGTCTGGCGGAAACGGGCCTGAAAAGCCAACCTCTGTCGTTGGTTGCTCTTGTAAGGCGCGCGTGTTCAAAAATTTCGAAAGCGTGCCATGCAGAAGTTTCGTCCCACAATCGCCAGTGGACCATTGTGTCTTTTAACGGCGCTCTACGTTCTCATTTTTACAAATACTTCATTCTGGCGGGCGATTGGCACATATTATGCTGACGCTCCGTGGAGGCTGACTGGCATCGCAGTTGTCTTGCTGTTGCTGCATATTGCGCTCTTTATGCTGTTCTCAGCAAAATATATCATCAAGCCAATGCTGATCCTGTTTGTGATTATTGCAGCAGGCGGTTCGTATTTCACAGATACATTCGGCACGATTATTGACAAATACGTTGTCGAAGCAGCGCTTACAACGACGCAAGCTGAATCGGGTGCGCTGCTTACCTCAAGCTATCTTTGGCATATGATCATATTTGGCATTGTTCCGTCGCTGTTGATCGCTTGGGTGCGTATAAAACACCGCCCCATACTCTCTAAGTTGCTGGTGAATACAGGCGTCATCCTAAGCTGTGTGATCGCATCTGTTGTCATAATAGGCACGAATTATGCGGCCTATTCTTCCATGTTCCGTGAACATGGGGCTGATATTATGCAGAAGATAATGCCAAGCACGCCAATCGCGAGCACCATTCAATATGTTTCGCACGTATATAAAAACCGCGATATCGTCATGGAGCCATTGGGGTTGGATGCCAAGCAGACGCTCACTCAACTGCCAGCAGGCAAAAAGCTGGTGACTGTTGTCGTGGTCGGTGAAACAGCGCGTGCCGAAAATTTCAGCCTGAATGGATATTCGCGTGAAACCAATCCTGAATTGAAAAAGCGCGACGTTATAGCTTTTACCAATACATCAAGTTGCGGCACGGAAACCTCCGTTTCGGTGCCGTGCATGTTTTCGCCTTTCACACGTGAGGATTACTCCAACACCAAGTTCCGCGGTTCTGAGAATCTGATGGATGTGCTCAAACATGCGGGTGTACAGACGAGTTGGTATGAGAACAATACTGGCAGCAAAGGCGTTGCCGAACGCATCAAGCTGATTGATTTGCAGGGTGCACAAGACAAGCGTTATTGTGAGGGCGGCGAGTGTCTTGATCAAATATTGATTGATAGTCTTTCGAAAGAGCTGAACGAAACAACGGGCAATGCGACCATCGTTCTACACATGACGGGTAGTCATGGCCCAGCTTATTATCGTCGATATCCGTCGGAGTATGAGCGCTTTAAGCCAGACTGCCGTTCAAATGACTTTGCCAAATGCTCGCATGAGGAAATCGTAAACGCGTACGACAACTCCATTTTTTACACGGATCATATTCTTTCTGAAGTTATCGATCTCCTGAAAAAACATCAGGACAAGTTTGCGTCTTCGATGATTTATATGTCCGATCATGGTGAGTCGCTCGGTGAGGATGGTCTATATCTTCACGCGGCACCCTATTTTATTGCACCATCGCAGCAGACCCATATTCCTTTCATCACATGGTTTTCGCCTGAATATGCCGTCGATACGGGGTTAAATCTTGATTGTTTGCGCAAAACAACAGCTGAGCCGTCATCGCATGACAATCTATTTCATACGGTACTGGGCATGATGGCGGTTAAAACATCTGCTTATGATCAGGCGCTTGATCGATTTGCGGCTTGTCGAAAGCCAAATGATGTTGCGTTGAATTAAAGCGCATCCCGAAAAGTGTGAAACGGTTTTCGGATAAGATGCGCGTCATAAAAATTGGAGTGCCAGCCTAATTTAATTAGATAGGCACTCTAAAACAAAAGCCCCGCTAAGTGAGCGGGGCTTTTGTATACCTGAAACTATCAAACGTAGCGGTTGACCACGTTTTCCAGATATTCCTGACGGCCAGATTTTGGCTGCGGGTTGATACCCTTTGTTTCGACTTCGGATGCGATCTGCTCCAGCGAAAGGCCGGTTGCGAGCTTTTTGCCGAAATCGCCAGACCAGCCCGCATAACGTTCATCCAATGGCTTGGTCAGCGCGCCGTCTTCAACCATGCGAGCCGCAGCCTTGAGGCCACGTGCACAGCAATCCATGCCGCCGATATGACCGATCAGCAGATCCTGCGGATCAAGCGACTGACGGCGCAGCTTGGCATCGAAATTGGTGCCACCATTTTTGAAACCACCATCGAGCAGAACCTGATAATAGGCCAGCGCCATTTCAGGCACATTGTTCGGGAACTGATCTGTGTCCCAGCCCGACTGATAATCATTGCGGTTCATGTCGATGGAGCCGAGAATGCCGAGGCTGCGGGCCAGTGCCAGTTCGTGCTCGAACGAATGACCGGCGAGAATAGCATGGCCCTGTTCGATATTGAGCTTCACTTCATTCTCAAGACCGTAGCGCTTGAGGAAGCCGTAAACCGTGGCAACATCGTAATCGTACTGATGCTTTGTTGGTTCTTGTGGCTTAGGTTCGATCAGGATCGTGCCCTTGAAGCCGATCTTGTGCTTATACTCGACCACGAGGTTGAGGAAGCGGCCCATATTGTCGAGTTCGCGGCTGAGGTCCGTGTTCAACAGGGTTTCATAGCCCTCACGACCGCCCCAAAGTACGTAATTGTCGCCACCAAGACGTTTTGTAGCGTCAAGGCAGGTTTTGACGGTCGCGGCTGCAAACGCAAACACTTCAGGATCAGGGTTTGTAGCAGCACCCGACATATAACGACGATGTGAGAACAGGTTTGCTGTTCCCCACAAAAGCTTGATGCCGGTTTCAGCCTGCTTCTGCTCGAAAATATCGACAATAGCTTCGAGATTTTTTGTGTTTTCAGCGAAGTTATCGCCTTCCGGGCGCACGTCGGCGTCGTGGAAGCAATAGAATGGTGCGCCGAGGAGCGAGAAGAATTCGAACGCAACATCTGCTTTCAGCTTTGCAGCTTCAAGACCATCCTTGTACCAAGGACGATCAAAAGTGCGTCCGCCGAACGGATCTCCGCCTTCCCATGCAAAGCTATGCCAATAGGCGACAGCGAAACGCAGATGATCTTCCAGACGCTTGCCCATGACGATTTCGTCTGGGTTATAGTGGCGGAACGCCAGTGGATTGTCGCTGTCTGGTCCTTCGTAACGTATTTTCTGGATGTCGCCGAAAAATCCGGTGCTCATCATATTCCTCCGATTTAGATGATTGATAAAGTGCGCGCTCTCTTACGCGAGAGGGCGCAACGCGGGATAAAGTGCGTGGTAGCGCTGATAAGCTTCGTCATAAGACGAGAGCAGCGCTTGTTCTGGTTCTATGGTGCGGGCTGTGCGCGGCGGTGTGCAGATCGCAAAAGGGTCAGCGCCGCTTGCAGCAATTAGGCCTAGTCGCGCTGCACCGAAGGCCGCTCCAAAGTCACCTTCTTCAGGCAGTGAAATTGGGACATTCAGTGCTGTTGCGATGGATTTGAGCCAATAGGCAGAGCGTGAACCGCCCCCGACTGCGATGAGAGATTTGATCTCTGTACCGGCCGATTGCAGCGCTACAAGATTGTCGCGGATGGCAAAAGCCACCCCTTCAAGGACTGCCTGCGTCATCGCTTTGCGATCTGTCTCATGATCGAGACCGCTGAAGATACCACGAATCTTCGCGTCGTTGTAAGGAGTGCGCTCGCCCGAAAGATAGGGCAGGAACGTCGTGCTACCGGGGGCCTTTATTGTGCTGCCAAGTTCTGCATCCAGTTCATGTGCGCTGGTGCCGGTGATGCGGGAGAACCAATCAAGGGCACTCGCAGCCGACAGGATCACACCCATCTGATGCCATGTGCCGGGAAGTGCATGACAGAATGCGTGAACGGCACTTTCAGGTTTTGGCTGATAAGCGCCATTGGCAGCAAACAACACACCCGATGTGCCGAGTGACACGAAAGCATGACCGGGTTGCACTGTTCCCATGCCGCAGGCCGAGGCCGCATTATCACCTGCACCGCCTGCAACGACTGGGGCTGTTGATAGTCCCCAGCGCGCCATCAGTTCAGAGCGCAAAGTTCCGGTTGCGTCGCTGCCTTCAGCAAGCGCTGGCATATGGTTTTCGGTTAGACCGGTCTTTGCAAGCAGCTCCTGCGACCATTTACGTGCGCCGGTGTCGAGCCAGCTCGTACCTGCCGAATCTGACATATCAGATACGTATTCGCCGGTCATCCAAAGACGCAGATAATCCTTTGGCAAAAGCACTTTGCGCGTGCGGGAGAAAATATCCGGCTCGTTGCGCGCGACCCAAACGAGCTTAGGTGCTGTGAAGCCCGGAAAGACAATGTTGCCGGTGATGGCACGGAATGCCGGATCAGCATCGAGCTCGGCAGCTTCCTTATAGCTGCGGGTATCGTTCCAGAGAATGCATGGGCGGAGTACCTGATCATTTTCATCAAGCAACGTTGCGCCATGCATCTGGCCGGATAGACCAATGCCTGCAACGGCTGCAAATTGTTTTGGATGCGCAGCCCGAAGACCATCAATGGCTGTTTCGCAAGCCTTGATCCATTGTGCGGGATCTTGTTCGCTCCAACCTGGATGCGGGCGTGAGACTTCAAGTTCGCCATGGGCCGAACCGATGACGGCCTGATTGTCATCAATCAGAAGCGCCTTTACGCCAGATGTTCCTAGATCAAGCCCGAGATACATAGTTGCTCCAGTCGAATAGTCGTATGCCCCATGCCTCAATCGGGTTGGGGAAGGTTGTCTTTAAGAAAGATTTCAATGCGAATGTGTTCTTGTCCCGGCACGATGGAAAGGCGGTCTGCTGTAGCTTTCAAAACACGGATAGCACTGCGAATTTCGTGCCCCGCATCTTGCGCCAAAACGGCATGGATCAAGCCTTCTTCCAGTGCCTGTGAAGTCACGTCATCTCGCTCATGGGCGACAACGAGAGGGCGAGGGCCAGGATGGGTATCGAGTGCCTGAACAAGACCACTATTACCCGCCCCAAGATTATAGATACCGGCAATGTCACTGCGCTGGTCAAGCAGGTTGTGGACCAGTTTTTCAACCTGAGCGCTCTCGTCGAAACCTTCAAGTACTGGTAGAATCAAACGCTCCGAAAAGTCCGTTTCCATAGCGTTTTTGAAACCCTCAAAACGCTCCTGATGGTCACGTACTTTGAGCGAACCAGCAATGACAGCGATAGCGCCATCTGTTCCGCTTACAAACAAACCCAGTAAACGCGCCGCGGTGCGCCCTGCTGCGCCGTTGTCAATGCCGACATAATGCGCACGTGATGACAGGCCGAGATCTGAAATGAGAGTGACTGCGTTAATGCTTTGTTCTGCAAGTCTTTTACATGCCTCGCGCACCGGGTCGGTGTCGATTGCAACAAACGCAACCCCATCTGGTTTGCGTTCCGCGCTCGCATCCAAAGCTTTGACAAGAGCTGCTTCATCAAATGGGGGAACGAGAATGAGATTGATGAATACCCGTTCTGCGATACTGCGCTCGGCAGCAGCGTTTAGCTCCGCGCGCAGACTGAGCATGAAGGTATTTTCATTATCCGGCAAAATGAAATCAAACTGATATAACCTGCCACGAGCGAGATTGGCAGCGCCCACATCACGCACATAGCCAAGCACATTCATCGCTTCCGTCACACGGTCGCGAGTCTTGCCTTTTACGCCGGGGCGGTCGTTCAGCACACGGTCAACCGTGGCGAGACTAACACCCGCAGTTCTGGCTATATCATGGACGGTAGGTTTCATGCTCACTCCTCGCTGCGGAACATAGGAGTAAAAATGAGGTACGTAAATCAGAAAAATGCTTGCTATTCATTTTTGTTCGCGTATCAATTGCTGCCGAGGATAGGGGCCGTGCGTCATGCGTATGGCCCGACTGGAGTGATCTAGGCGCTTAGCGCCGCAGGGAGGATCAGCCAGATATAAGAAATGAGTGGTCTCGATAGAGGCTGCTTTGTCGTACCAAACTCCGGGGGCGGTTTCGTTCGGGGCGAGGTCTTGTATCAGCCGACATGGCGTCGGTGGTGTTTGGAGGAACGTGCATGAAGCGTCGTAATTTTTTGACAGGTGCGTTGGTTGCCGCAGCTTTGGGCATTGGTGCAATGGGGACAGCACCAGCATTTGCATCGCCGGAAAATCCGGTTATCGGCTTTTCTATCGATGATTTGCGCGTAGAGCGTTGGGCGCGTGACCGCGATTATTTCATCGCAGCAGCTGAAAAGCTGGGTGCCAAGGTCAACGTTCAGTCGGCTGACGGCAATGAAGAAAAGCAGGTCAAGCAGGTTGAAAATCTGATCTCGCAGGGCGTCGATGCCATCGTGATCGTGCCGATGAATTCCAAGGTTTTTGATGCGGTTGTGGCCGACGCAAAGGCTTCTGGCATCAAGGTTCTGTCCTATGACCGCCTGATCCTCAATGCCGATATTGATGCTTACATTTCTTTTGATAATGAGCGCGTTGGTTTCATGCAGGCGGAAGCCGTGCTGAAGGAAAAGCCAGAAGGTAATTATTACCTGCTGGGTGGTTCGCCAACCGACAACAACGCTAAGCTTCTTCGTGCTGGTCAGGAAAAGGCGCTGAAGGAAGCGGTTGATTCCGGCAAGGTTAAGATTGTTGGCTCGCAGTGGGTCAAGGAATGGAGCCCGACTGAAGCGCTTTCGATCATGGAAAATGCGCTGACGGCTAACCAGAACAAGATTGACGCTGTTGTTGCTTCCAACGACGGTACAGCTGGCGGTGCAATTCAGGCATTGGCCGCTCAGGGTCTTGCAGGCAAAACAGCAGTTTCCGGTCAGGATAGCGATCTTGCCGCTGTAAAGCGCCTGGTTGATGGCACGCAGACAGTGACTGTTTACAAGCCACTCAAGCTGATTGCTGAAGAAGCTGCGAAGCTGACGGTTCAGCTGGTTCGGGACGAAAAGCCTGAATTTAATGGCAAGATCGACAATGGTTCGAAGGAAGTTGACACATTGCTTCTGACGCCAACCGCTGTGACCAAGGACAATGTTGACGTCTACGTAACGGACGGCTTCTACACCAAGGAACAGATCGAAGGGAAGTAAGCTTCTTTTCGGTGAACTTGGAATAAGTTGATAGATCAGACGCCAGACATTTTTTCTTTTTGGCGTCTGATCTTCAGCAAGCCTTGGTTGGCCAATTTATGACAGCGTTGTCTATGGTCAATTTGCTTTTTGAAATTGCTGCCTGAAATACTGCCCCGAAATACTGCAAGGTCGTTAATTTATGTCCGAATATCTTTTGGAAATGCGAAACATCAGTAAGGATTTCAACGGCGTAAAGGCGTTGGATGGAATTTACCTGAAAGTGCGTCCGGGAGAGTGCGTCGGGCTTTGCGGTGAAAATGGAGCGGGTAAATCGACGCTTATGAAAGTGCTTTCGGGTGTTTATCCCTATGGCACCTGGACGGGCGAGATTTTCTGGGAAGGCAAGGAACTAAAAGCCAGCGGCATTCGCGATACGGAAGAAGCTGGCATCGTTATTATCCATCAGGAATTGATGATGGTGCCGCATTTGTCGGTTGCCGAAAACATCTTCTTGGGTTCTGAGCCGACAACGGGCGGCTTTATCGATTATGATCAGATGAATGCACGGGCGACTGAGTTGCTCGCACGCCTCAAGATTTTCGACATCAATGTCGCGCTGCCGGTTTATCATTATACGGGTGGTAAGCAGCAGCTGATCGAAATTGCAAAAGCGATCAACAAAAATGCGAAGCTTCTTATTCTGGATGAGCCGACTTCGGCGCTGACTTCATCAGAAACCCGTATTCTGCTTGATCTGATCAAGGATTTTAAAGCGCAGGGCATGGCTTGTGTCTATATCTCGCACAAGCTTGATGAGGTGGCCGAAATTTCTGACACGGTTACTGTCATTCGTGATGGCGCACATATTGCGACGCGCCCAATGGCAGAACTCACGACACCCGACATCATCACGATGATGGTCGGTCGTGAAATGAAAAACCTTTTCCCGCGCGAGCCGCATGACATTGGCGAGGTGGTGTTTGAAGCCCGCAACATAAGCTGCTGGGGCGTTACAAACCCCGACCGCAAAGTGGTCGATGATGTTTCCTTTGAATTAAGGCGCGGTGAAATTCTCGGCATTGCAGGTCTTGTCGGCGCGGGTCGTACAGAACTTGTTTCCAGTCTGTTTGGCGTCTGGCCCGGTGTGCATCAGGGACAAATTTTTCTGGAAGGCAAAGAAATCAAAATCCGCACGCCGCGTGATGCGGTGCAGCAGGGCATTTGTATGGTGCCGGAAGACCGCAAACGCGACGGCATTCTGCCGATCATGCCGGTTGGTCATAACATGACGATTTCCGTCCTTGATCGCTTCTCATTGCGTGGACTCATCGACAAAGAAGCCGAACTTGCAACGATCCAGCGCGAAATTTTGCGTCTGAAAGTGAAGACGGCTGACCCGATGCTGGCGATTGCGTCTCTATCGGGCGGCAATCAACAGAAGGCAGTTCTTTCTAAGATGATGCTGCCGGATCCGAAGGTTCTGATCCTTGATGAGCCGACACGCGGTGTCGATGTCGGTGCGAAGTATGAAATCTACAAGCTGATATTCGCACTCGCGAAGCAAGGAGTGGCAATTTTGATGGTGTCGTCGGAAATGCCAGAGGTTCTTGGCATTAGTGATCGTGTTCTCGTCATTGGCGAGGGCAAATTGCGCGGTGACTTCCCGAATGAAAATCTCACCCAAGAGAGGGTTCTTGCCGCTGCAATTGGCAAGCCTGCAACCAATGCGGCCTAGTTTTTTGAACATTGAACCGCAACTAATCTAACCGGTGCATGACATGACGTTGACAGGCAAAAGCCTCAGAAAATTTTTATCAGAATATAAGATCGTGGCGCTGCTGATCGTGGTCGCTTTGATCTGGGCATTTTTTGCGGTCATGACTTATGATCCAGAAATGGGTCGGTCACAGTTTTTGACGGCGCGTAACTTCTCAAATCTCCTCCGACAGATGGCAATTACCGGCATGCTGGCTTCAGCCATGGTGTTCGTTATCGTGGCGGGTGAAATCGACTTGTCTGTCGGTGCGTTGCTCGGTCTTCTGGGGGGCGTGGCGGCTGTACTCGATGTTGTCTATGGCTGGCCATTATGGGCTACAATCAGCACGGTGCTTGTTTTAGGCGTGATCTTGGGTGGCTTTAACGGCTGGTTGACGGCCTATCTTGGCATTCCATCCTTTATCGTCACACTCGGCGGACAGCTGGTTTTTCGCGGGATCGTGCTTGGCATTATGGGGGGCGTTACCATTGCGCCTATCTCGTCAGACTTTAAATATCTCGGGCAGGGCTACTTGCCAGAATGGTTTGGCAATGTCTGCGCAATGGCCTTGTTCGCCGTGCTCATATTGATCACTCTGCGAACGCGCGCCAGCAAGCGTAAGCACAATCTGCAAATGCTTTCACCCGCTATGGAAGTTGCGCGTCTGGTTGGAACAGGCATCCTGATTTTGGGCTTCATTTTGGTTCTGAACAGCTATCAGGGTGTTCCGTTTCCGGTTCTCGTGCTGCTCGTTATCCTGGGTGTTTTCACCATTATCTCAAGGCAGACAGTCTTCGGACGCCACATTTATGCGGTTGGCTCCAATCTGGAAGCTACGCGTTTTTCGGGCGTCAATGTAAACTTTGTCAAGATGGCGGTGTTTGCGCTGATGGGCTTGATGGCAGCCGTGGCTGGCCTCACCACCACTGCGCGTCTTGCAGCGGGTACGCCATCGGCAGGTTTTGGTGGCGAACTTGATGCTATTGCGTCCTGCTTCATTGGCGGAACGTCGATGCGTGGCGGTGTCGGCTCAGTGATTGGTGCACTGGTTGGCGCGCTCATTATGTCGAGCCTCGACAATGGCATGTCGATGCTGGGCGTCGATACATTCTGGCAGCAGATTATCAAGGGCAGCATTTTGGTGCTGGCTGTTTATCTCGATATTGTTTCGTCGGGAACACGTCGCGCTTGATTAAAGTACGACGTTATTGATGCGGGCGGGGGCGTGGCGCGCAAAACCTTGATTGGTTTTGCGCGACGCATTTTTTAGTGGATCTCGTCGCTCTTACGACCAATGCTGAGCAACTGATACATGATCAGAGCGGCAAAGGTTGACGTACCAATACCACCAAGAGCAAAGCTTCCGATGTTAACGGTGAAGTCACCGGCACCGAAAATCAGCGCAACGCCAACGGTGAAGAGGTTGCGCGGATCAGCAAAATTGACCTTGTTGACCACCCAGATGCGGGCCATTGCTGAAGCAATAAGTCCAAATACCGATACGGCAAGACCGGCCAGAACAGGCGCTGGAATGGTTTGCAGGATTGCACCAAACTTTGGTGACATACCGAGTGCAATGGCCACAATCGCAGCGATCACAAAGATCAGTGTTGAATAGACTTTCGTCATTGCCATAACGCCAATGTTTTCCGCATAAGTGGTCACACCAGTACCGCCGCCAGAACCTGAAATCATCGTGGCAATACCATCACCCAGAAAACCGCGACCGATATAACGATCCATGTTTTGGCCGGTGATCGAGCCAAGCGCTTTGATGTGACCAAGGTTTTCAGCAACAAGAACGATGGCAACAGGTGCGATCAGCGTGATTGCAGGCCATGTGAAAACAGGTGTCGTAAAAGCTGGCAGGCCAAACCAAGGCGCCGCGCCAACTGCAGCAAAGTTAATGCCGGGAACAAAGCCAAAACCGTTACCGAAAATCAGCACGAGGCAATAACCGAACAAGAGAGCCAGCAATACTGCGATGCGCTTGGTTGCAAGCGATCCATAGGCAGAAATCATTGCCATGCAAAGCACCGTCAGTAGTGCAATGGACATATGCGCGGCCGAACCTTTAAGCTGGCCGACAGCCACAGGTGCGAGGTTCAGACCAATGGCAACGCCAATTGCGCCAGTAACCGCGGGCGGCATGAGCTTTTCGACCCAGCCCGTTCCGACAGCCATGACAATCAGGCCGATCACGGCATAAAGCGCACCACAGGCGATGATGCCGCCGAGTGCCAGTGCGATATTCGGGTTAGGGCCGCTGCCAGCATAGCCGGTGACTGCGATAACCACCGCGATGAAGGCAAAGGATGAGCCGAGATAGCTCGGAACGCGCCCGCCGGTCATCAGGAAGAACAACAGTGTTCCAATGCCGGAGAAGAAGACGGCAACATTTGGGTCAAAACCCATGAGCAGTGGTGCAACGATGGTGGAACCGGACATAGCCAGCAAATGCTGGATACCCATCGGAACCGCTGCTGCAGTTGGAAGACGCTCGTCGGGCAAGACGGTGCTGTCGTTGGTAAGACGCCAATTTGGGAAGTAGGACATAGACCCCTCATAAGATATTTATCGAAAGGCCCATAACTTCAAACGAAACGGATCGCCAGTCTATATCGTTAACTGGTTGTTAACTTTTTGTCCGTTGTGGCATATTTCCTCTAAAAATAGCATTATTGGCAGGCCTTCTCGTTTTCTGTGGCAATGTAATAATAACCAAACAGGCTACAACCAGCACCACACCTAACCAACCGAGTAAAGGCAAACGCTCTCCTACAATGATGACGGCCAAAAACGCTGCAACGACAGGCTCGAAAAGTGTAATTGTTGTTGCTGTGCTTGCTTGGACCCGGCTTAGCCCATAGCCGAAGCAGACATAGCCGATGAACATTGGAATGATTGCCATATAGATGCCAACGGCTGCATTGTTCCATGACGCCAGAAATGCGCCGCCGGTGACTGCCAGAACTGGCATTAGCAATAATCCACCAAGACCAAAAATCGCACCCATAGCGACTGTTGAACTGATGCCGCTTTGCATAACCCGTCGCGCACACCAAGAATAAAGTGCATAGGTGAAACCGGCCACAAGCCCCAATAATATGCCTATCATAGCCGAGTTATTTGTAGCGGATGCGTGTGCTGTGCCGCTTTCTGCAAGGCTAAGCAGTATCATTCCGAGAATACCAGTGAGGGCGCCTACTATCCATCTGGCGGAAAGGCGAAAACCGTCGAGCTTGTATTCAATAAGGGCGGAAAGCAAAGGTGCCGAACCGATGGATATGACCGTTCCGATTGTTACTCCAGCCATTCGCATGGATGCATAAAACGCGAGAGGATAAATTGCGACAGCAACAGCGCCCAGCGCAAGGCAACGCCAATGGGTACGCAAAGCGTGGCGGGAGGCGGAGATCCCTTTGAAAGCAAGCAAAGCTTGCAGCAGCCCGCCAATTCCCATGGCAGCCGCACCAATTGCCGCAGCGCTAACTTCGGGCGCAAATGTTGCGGCGGTGCCAGTTGTTCCCCAGACGATTGAAGCAATGATGATGCCTGCAATGCCGAGCAAGTAGTCTTTTGATGATTGCATTAAAGGTTCTTCAGAAGTGCGAGGACCAGATCCTGGGCTTCGCGCATTTGTCTGCCGTTTCCTTCAAGCCCTGCACGCGTAATCGCGCCTTCAAGGATGAAGGAGAGGTGTCTGGCCATCAGTTTAACTTGCTGTTCATTCGTGAGAAGTGCGCGAAGATGATCTTCGATAAAACCTTCAATCTGTTCCTTGTGTTTTCGCACTGTTGCGCGACCGGGGTCGCCTGCTGATAATTCTGCTGCCGCATTCAGAAGTCCGCAGCCGCGAAAGCCATGCTCATAAGCAAATTCGGCGTGATCCTCATAGGCTTTAAAGACGGCCAAAATCTTCTCTTTGGGCTGCGTCTTATTCTCAAGTCGCTTATTATAAAGCGTCAACCATTCATTGTGACGCAATTCGAGATAAGTGGCTACGAGATCAGCCTTGGATGAAAAGTTGTTGTAAAGGCTTTGTTTGGCAACTCCCGCACGTCGGGTAATTGAATCAATTCCAGTCGCTGCAATTCCGTCATTATAGAACAGGATAGCGGCAGCCTCTAAAAGCCGTTCACGTGCTGTTTTGGATGATGTGGAAATATCGCTGGACATTATTTCTTAGATCGTGGTTATTAGGTAGTTCAGTCTACCTAATAACGAAATGGCGTCAAGAAGTATTTTATTGGGCGAGGTTATTTCATCAAGACTGGAAAGACGCAGGAATGATCTTCGTCATTAACCTAATTCAGCGTCCAAAAATCACTGTGTCCTGACGCCAGGCGCCGGTTGTTTGTGACATGTGGAATATGATTTAGAGCGTGTTTCCATTGGGGCGTGGGCAAAAGGAGCTTTTCTATTGCTCTTGCCGTTCGAAGTGATCAGGGTATTTCTATATACATGACGAGAATGCGGAGAATTAAAATGATCACGATTAGAAAGATTTTTTCTGCGGCCTCCATAGGCTTACTGTCGGTTGTGCTTATGGGCTGTGTGGGAGATCCCTATTATGGCGGTGGCGGTGGTTATGGACAATCATATGGCGGTTATTACGGTGGTTCAGCCGTAGTTTATCGTTCGGGACCTCGATATGATTCACGCCGATATAGAAATGACCGATACTACAGGGATAATAACTATCGCAGAGGTGAGCGTCATGAGCGACCTTCACGTCGCCCAGATTATCAGAACACCCGCCCTGACAGGCGTCCAGATGCGCGTCCTGACAATCGTCCTGCCAGACCACAATTAGTTCGTCCGATGAATAACGACAACAAAGCTAATTGGGTGCGACCAGACGGGTTTCAGCCAATCAAAAGAGGGCCTCGGTAAAAGGGGTAATTCAAGATTCAAGGAACCCGCCGCAGGGTTATTGCGGCGGATTCTTTTAGATACTTGAAAGTATTTTAGGGAAATTCCACTTCTGCAGAGCTGTGCCTATCAGCGTTCCCATTTCTTTTTCAGGATGACGGGCAGATGCAGTTGGATGATGTAAACCAGCAAAGCGGCTGACCATCCAAACATGATGATGCCACTTGCCGCGGTAATTGGGCCGAACAGGCGTGTCTTTGCAATTTGGTTGAGGTCGCCAGTTCCAAGCGTGGTGTAATTTAGCATTGCCGAGTAAAATGCATCGCCAAAAGTATCAACTAAGCCCATGTGGTAATAGGTCGTTGCCCAGATCGTCACGCTGCAACACAGGCAAATAAAGAGGATGAAATACAGCGTCACTAATGACAGGGCGAGAAATATCACTCTGTTTTCATCAATCCTGTTTCCGATCAGATGCACCAGTGAATAGACGGTGAGCGTGGCCAGCAAGTGAACAAACATCACTGCCATTCCTACTGCTGAACCGATTATAAAATCTGAAATCATTTTTGCCCCCTCGTACTAATTCTGGAATCTCGGCCATCAATACGGACGATGCCTTAAATTGCAGTTTAAGCGGCTGAGTGGATGCTAAACTTTAATAACAGGGGCTTTGCAAAGCTAAAAGAAACCCCGCCGAAGCGGGGTTGGCAACTCTAAACGGCTTCAAGCTGCAGAAATGGAATCTCAAATCTAAGAGGCGCGCTGACTTAAGGCCAACCATCAGGTGCATCTTTACAAAGGCCTTTAGCATCACTTCTTCGATTGCGTTTTGCGCATAAAGGTAAGCTTGCTTCTTGATGGTTTGTATCAAGCTGGTACCCGGTTCTTTCGACCCAACATGCATGTGCAACTGAGATTGTTGCTGTCAGTTTCGTCTTAACTTTTCCAATTGCTCCAGCGATAGCGCCGCTACAATCACTGTATGATACAGGTTCCTGGCCAATCTCGACACGATCTGTTCGCGCAGCCACTAACGGCCGCGGCCAACAGAATTATGCAGATAGCCGTCGATATCGCTTTCATAGAAGCCTCCCGTATTACACCTTAGCGCATCCATAGTTTGGTTCTTTTATCTTCGGCCCGGATATATGCCAACCTTTTGGCCAGGCCGACAGATGTAGTAGCGGGTGATGCGCCATTACGTTCTCCTTTAATGTTCTTGATTTGTTTCGATTTATAGGCCATCCTGACGCACGTATTGAGCTTAGTAGCGCATATAGGTAATAGACATGGAAACACATTTCGTAGTTCAGAGCTACAGTCATGGTCAGCGGGGCAAGCTAGTTGCTGATACGCCTTTTATTGCAAAAGATGTAGCACATGCTCGGCGGACCGCAGAGCGCATGGCAAATAGTAGCCCTATGGTGATTGCTTTCATAAATACCGGCGACGCGGATACAGGCGATTTCGAGCCGCCTAAGCTTATCTTTGCTTATGGCGACCAGTTGCCACCAGAAGTCGAGGAGATGGAAAAAGTCTAGCTTTGGAGGCGAGCGTGAATGATCAAGGTGTAAACGCGTCAGAAATGCAAAAAGGATGAACCCCATATGGAGTTGCTGACTGCTTATTTCTGCTGGAAATGTGCAGAACCGTCGAACGCAATGCCACTCTCACGATAGTTTGACGCAAATCGATCATGGGCGGTCCCGCGCAATGGCTGTTCAGATCAAACTTTGAACTGCCTGGCTTAGAGTTTTCCTTTGTCCACGCGAAGCCTGAGTTCCATTCTCATGCCTGACATAAGTTGGGTAGGACACGCCGAGAACTTCGGCAGCATCTAGCGCGTTATGGAAGCTTGCCCGGTTAAGAGTCGCTGTCAATCTTTTATCAAGTTCGATGATTGTGATTATGTCATAACTAACTACGGGTTTTTCATACTCTTCATATTAAACAAAACAACCAATGTCGAAGACCGCTACGCCACATTGAAGATGACCCTGGTTGAGCATGTGCGGCAATCGGCGTTGTCCAAGCCACCTCTCGACGTTTAAATTTGATTCGAGCGTTTCACGTCCTGAAACTTAATGCAGATTTTTCCTAAATTTGAAAAATCCTTCGGAGCAACGAGAAATGCATACTTTGTGAAGTCCCTAACTCGTTGCAGAAGCGCAAAGCACTGCCACTAGCTGCAGCTTCCGTCTCTGCTCGTGTTCGCCGCATCGCAAGGTGCCTTGGATGGCGTTGTAGCCGTATCAAGAGCGTCTATTGTCGCGTAGCCAATGCCATTCATAGCTACAAAATGAGCGGCGTCGAAGAAATCGCGGGCACTCCTCTTGCTGGCGCAGGATGAGAAATAACTACGCTCCTTACTATGTATCTCTTGCGCATCGGATTTTTGGAGAAAGGCATGAACCAATCCCTGTCTTCTGCGTTGTTTAGATATCGTTAACCATGATCGGAGGTAAACATGCTTTTATATTCGCGAATTGAAACGATTGCAGCCGCAGCATTTCTGGTCATCATTTCTCTGGCAATGATTTTGAGTTAAGTCATTGAGAATAGAATTTTATTATTCAGCGTCTGCTAAGACCGTTTTCTAATTGCACCTGACATTATCTGATGTCAGGTGTTTTATATTAGAATGGCATAAAAACACGGCTACCGCGAGTTTTGCGCAGGTTAAAACTTCTTTCAGACGATGGAACGGGAGAGGGTAGCTAAAAGATTATTTGTGCACCTATGGAACGTTTTGTGCATGGCAGCATTATGTATACGAACAATATGTCATTGATTATTTTGGAGAATTTGGATGCGTCGTATTCTACTCGCTGCTGCTGCAACTGTTGCCCTGGCTTCGTTTGCTAACGCCCAGACTGCCACTGTCGCAGAAAAAGAAGTGTTCGTGACAGCCCAACCGACTGCGGTTCTCAGCTACAATCTTATCGGCCTGAACATTGTGAATGGCGATGATAAAACTATCGGCGAGATTAAGGACCTTATTATCGCAGACGGTGTGCTGAGCGGTTATATCGTGTCCGTTGGAGGCTTTTTGGGTGTCGGCGAGCGCTACGTGATTGTCGCTCCTGATGCGGTGGACATCACCTATTTTGACGAAGACAAAAAATGGTCGGCAGTTATGAACTCGACCAAGGAAGAAATTGAGAAGGCACCAGAGTTCAAATATGATGGCCGCTGGGCAAAGTAATTATTCTTAATCGACAATCACAACCGCCCCTCGGGGCGGTTTGTTCTTGTTCAGTCCACCGAGTTCTCTCAATCTTCGCGAGAGGAGTCAGTGCGGATGGGAAATTGGTCAATAGGTTGAGTGAACCTAGAGAGCGCTATCAATACTCTTGATGGATTTCATATAACATATTGATGTATTGGGGGTTCGAATGGTGGGCGTAACAGGGATTGAACCTGTGACCCCTACAATGTCAATGCAATTTTTAAACGTTTCCGTTTGTTTCCAGAAATTTCTTTTAAGTCGATTACGATATTAATATCAATGCCTTACAGTTTCCATCTGTTTCCATCTGTTTCCACTCGTTTCCGGCTATATTCCCATATTTCCGTTTTTGTGGTGAGTATATGGTGAGTAATTCGGAAATGTGGGGGTCGCACGGTGCCAAAACTTACCAAGTCAATTGTCGATAAAGCCGAGCCAAAAGACAAGCAGTATACGCTTTGGTGTTCCGACCTTAAAGGCTTCGGCGTATCGATCAATCCTGCTGGTTCACGATCATATATTGTAGATTACCGTACGGCTGACGGTGCTCGACGCAGAATGACAATAGGGCGTCACGGCTCGGTCACAACGGAAGAAGCGCGGAAGCTGGCAATCAAGACGTTGGGCGACACGATCAGGGGCGACGATCCGGCACTTGAGCGCAGGACGAGGCGCACTTCTTTGACCGTCTGGGAACTGTGCAATAATTATCTGGCAGCTGCTGGCAAGGGACTTATCATTGGCCGAGGCGGTCAACCGAAAAAGCAAAGCACCGTTGCCACGGACAAGAGCGCCGTCGATGCTCATATTGGCCCATTGCTCGGCAAGAAGCTGGTCATTGACCTTAAGCGTGCGGACATTGTGAAATTCATCCGCGATGTATCGGCAGGCAAGACAGCAAAGGCAACCGAGAAGTCCGGCAAGTTGCGTGGGCGCATTCGCGTATCGGGTGGCACTGGCATTGCCACGAGAACGACAGCCACGCTGGGCGCTATCCTTTCCTATGCTGTGTCTGAGGGCATCATTGAAACAAATCCGACCTATGGCGTGAAAAAGCCGGCTATCGGCAAGCGTGACAGGCGATTATCTCCAGATGAATATAAGGCATTCGGCAAAGCGCTGCGCGATGCTGGAACGGATGAGACGAAGGCATGGCAAGGCATTGTTGCTTTGCGTCTGGCTGCACTAACTGGTTGCCGGATCGGGGAAATTGAAAATCTGAAATGGTCTGAGGTCGATCTTGAAAACAGCTTGCTCAAGCTTGAAGACAGCAAGACTGGCAAATCCATCCGTCCGCTCGGTTCACCAGCCGTTGCGCTGCTGGCTGGTCTGGCACGAGATCCAGACAATCATTTCGTGCTGCCAGCGCCAAGGCTTGAGAACCGTCCATTCGCCGGGATCAAGCGTTTCTATCGCGGGATATTCAAGGCTGCTGGCTTTGAAGATGTAACGCCTCATGTGCTTCGGCACTCATTCGCCAGTGTAGGCGCTGATCTGGGCTTTTCAGATAGCACCATTGGCGCAATGCTCGGTCACTCTGGCAGTGGGATAACCAGCCGATACACTCACCGGCTTGATAGCGTTCTCATTGCAGCAGCTGATAAGATTGCGATCGAAGTGGATCGCCAAATGGGGTTTGCATCAACCTGATGTAAACAATGAAGCCGTGAAACTTCCGCCAACGGCGGGAGTTGCCAATCCTGCGTTTTTCTTGCGTTCCCTGTGCGTTGCGCTTTCGAGACAAGGAAGCGATTACATATGCTTGCTTGCGTTCTAGGCGTCATCATTCGTACTGCCTTCACGTTCTTCCTTAAGCTTTTCATACGTATTCTGGATTACATCATCTTTAAAGTTATCGTTGTTTAATATTTCTTTGGCTTTAGCTGAGAGCTTATCAATGTCAACGTGATTATATTTTGGCTCAGAAAGCATTTTTTTAAATGCATATGTCTTTGTGTGCTCTAAAGAAAGCTTATTAAATGATTTAATGCTTTCGAGGATTTTTTCCGAATATTCGTCTAACGTGTCGGTGTTGTTTTCATGCTCCCATACGAACTCTAATAGACTTAGAAACAATTCCCCTAAATCCTGCCGGTATTTAGACCTGAGTTTCATCTCCTTTTCAGAATTTTCTGCTGCGAAGAGTCCGATTTGAACAAGTCTTCGAACGGCCTCGGAACGAGACGGAACACGATTGCCAAAACGCCAATCGTCTATTGCTGCGATTTCCGCAGATGTAATCTTCAGCTGCATGCGTTCAGTGTCTGTCTCGCCAAGCTTAGGACGGGCCATAAAAACTCTCCTTTATTTAGTGTGTACATAACTCACAAAAAGGTTGCAAGAGAGTTAAAAAGTGATAACGTCACAATCGTACACACCTTACTAACTAAACGAGGACGTTTAATGACGCTCGAAGAAGCCTTATCAAGACCTACAATATCTGTACCTGATGCAGGTAAACTGTTTTTTGGCTTAGCGCGTAATGCTGCCTACAGCGCAGCGGAGCGCGGTGATTTTCAGACTATTAAAGTGGGAGGAAGAATTGTCGTTCCAGTCGCGCCGTTAGCCGCAAGCCTTGGCCTTTGCGCCAATATTGGACGAGCGATGATGACTGAGAAACCAAAAGGCCCGGCAGAGGTTGCAGCCTCAACGCCGAGCCAAGATTGAAACTTCCCACCTCAAATAGAAAGAAATCAACATGTCGTTGAATAGCACAACTGCGCCCAAAGTTCCAGACGGCCAAAGCGGGAACATCGTCACTATGTCGAGCCGCGAGATTGCGGAGTTGACTGGCAAGCGTCACCCAGACGTAAAACGAGATATCGAAAAGATGCTGAATGAGCTTGAGGAAGATGTGAGCAGATTTGCTCATATCTATCAGGACAGCATGAACCGCGATCAAAATGAATACCAGCTTGATCGTGAACTGACTGAAACTCTTCTGCTGGGCTACAGCGCACCATTACGTCGCAAGGTCATCAAGCGGCTACGTGAACTCGAAGAAACAGTCTATCGCCCGATTAATTCGGCGGAGGCTCTTTTGCAGATGCTCCAATTCCAAGTGAAATATGAGCGCCAGCAAGCCGAACAGGTTCAAGCTTTACAGCAGTTTGGCGAGCGGCTTGATAGGGTTTCACAGGCGCACACTATTCTCGACAAAATGCCAAGCGACTGCGAAGCGATCGGCAAAATCAGGATGCGTATTCATAAGAATTACGGATTATCTGCTGAGATTGTTACGCAAATTGTGCGGCACTCGCCCTACGCCCTTACTGTGCGCGCTATTGTTCGCAACCCAAGCGTTGACGCCGAAGGCTCTCACTATTCTGGTTATTCCAAGAAAGAGGCTACCGCTGTTTTCAAGCGCTTTGTGTCTGAATGTGTTCAGGTCACAGCCACTATGTGTACGCATCCCTACATTGAGCGGCGCTTTCGTCTCGTGAAGGGTGGTGCAGCATGAGCAATCAGATTGTGGAACAATTCGATAGCGACATTCATCACATTCACGTCCTAACGACTTTGGCCGCTGATGTCTTTGACGGGTTGAACCGGGACACTAACAAGGACAGCAACGGATACGTTGTCTTTCGCCTGAATTCTACAGATATCAATCAATTTGATTTCTTGTTGAATGAACTCGTTCGTCGCGCTCGCATTCTGCATGAAGAATTCCAAGTTGCGGATTTTGGAGGTGTGGCATGACTTCACGTCCAGAACCTTGCACCCTTGTGGCGGCTTCCGACCTCTTGTCGAGTGTTCAGTCACTTGTTGAGGCGGCTTTTATGGCAGCAGGCACTCTCGGCAAACGAGAGGAAGCGAACGCACTTCAACAGGTGCTCGACATTGCCGATACCCGTCTGACAAACGCAATCGAAATCTTGGAAGTCATAAGGAAGGGTGGTGGAGCATGACCCTCATTCGCGTGACGCTTGCAATTCTCATTCTCAAGGTTGCGAGGCGCATTGCATTCGCAGTGTTCCCGAAGAACGGCGGTGCGAAATGAGTCCAGCTATTTACAGCTATCGCCGCCGAACGCTCGAAGCATGGATCGATCAAGCAATTGCCTTGCTCGATCAGATCGATGGCGACCCAGAGTTTGAAGATGATGAACGTGAAGACGATCCCGCAGAGCTGGGCATCGCTGATATGGGTGGATGGATAGAATGATGGATCGCCCACGCCTCAGAAGAAAAGAAGTTCCTGATTATCTACTGTCAAAGTTTGGCATCGTCTTGTCGCGCTCCACATTGGCAAAGCTCGCCACCAATGGCGGTGGGCCCCTGATGCAGTATTCGGGCCGCATTCCACTCTATGCCAAGACTGATCTTGATGTGTGGGCAGATGCTCGCCTGTCAAAGCCCGTCGCGTCCACCGCAGAGAGGGGGCAGCATGGCTAAGCACAACAACAAAGGCCGTAGCAAGGGCTGTCCGCCTTATGTCCAGTTATTCCACTGGATACGAAAAACAGAGGCATGGCGATCTTTATCGCCATATCCGAAGCTCCTCTATATCGAAATTCGCGGTCGCTATAATGGCAGCAACAATGGCGGCATTTCGTTCTCAGTGCGTGAAGCTATGGAAGCGCTCGGCTGCTCAAACAGAACAGCAATTAGCTCTTTCAGGGATTTGGAAGGTCGCGGCTTGATTAAAGCTGTAATCAAAGGGGCGTTTGATTGGAAAACCCGATATGGGGCCGAGGGCCGTGCTACCACATGGCTACTCACCGAGTTGCAACAGGATATACCTGAAAGAAGTTTGGTGCCGTCCTATGATTTCAAGAAGTGGACCGCACCGGACGATCTAAAGAAAAAAACGCGGGTGAAAAATACTCACCCAATGGATGAAAAAAACTCACCCATAAAACAGGGTATGGATGAAAAAAACTCACCCAATGGGTGTAAAAATTCCACCCATGTAGCCACTTATGAACATGGTGATGGGTGTAAAAATCTCACCACATATAATTTACCATATACCCCTTCTAAATCTTCTACGCAGCACAGCGGCTTAATTCAGGTTTCGGATGCTTTGCTGCAATCGCGGCTCGTCGCAAGAAAAACGAGTGCAGGAGGAAGCCTATGAGTAAGGGTAATCTTCCTCTCTTTCGTTGGCAACCTTCCTGCAAGGTGCTGATGTTCCCGCTCAATAGGCGCATCCGAAAAGTTCGTCACACGGCGGCGATGCTTATCGACCGTCAAGGTGAAGGCGCCGAGCTTTACTGGAAGCAAGTGGCAGCAGCCAATCGGAAACACTTCGATAGGATCGGTCTTTCGGAAGAACAGGCACGCGCCGAGTTTGAGGCTTTCTCTCAGGCTGTGCATGCCGAAATGATCCGCATTTCAATGATCAAGCGAGACACCGGAGGCGTAGCATGACGCATCGGCCAATTTTGCCTCAAGAACAAATGGTAAACAATGCCGCTTCACGGCTCAAGAGCGACACACGCCAAGCCGACTGGCGGCGAGCCAACCCGAAAAAGTACGCGGCGCATATCGCGGTTCAGCGTGCGCTCAATCAGGGAAAGATAGCCAAGCGTCCTTGTGAGGTCTGCGGGGAGCCAAGGGTTGACGCTCATCACGATGATTATTCGCAGGCGCTCAAGGTGCGCTGGTTGTGCCGATCGCATCATAACCGCCTGCATGCGGGTGGCGACGACATGTTCAAAACCAAGCCAGCGAAAGGGGCATCATCATGAGCGGTGATTTAAGCCGACAGGTGCGCAAGGCTGCTATCTGGTTGGCAACCACGCCTCAACTTAGCAAACCGCGTCCGGTGATACCGCATTTGCGTCAGGCGTACGGTTTGACGGCGCAGCAAGCCGTTGAAGCCATCACAGAAAGCAATCTGATCAAAGCGAGGTCGCAATGACGGACATCAGCGATGAAGAACTTGAACGGCGCATGCGAGAGCAGTGGTTCGGCTCTAGTTCAAGCAAGCCATCAAAGCCGGTTCTTTCTGATGAGGATCGGCTAATCGCCGCAAAGCTCATGGGCAAAAAGAATGCTCATCGCCTTGCAACAACAGATCGGCCATTTCGCTACAAGCCTGTCGTGATGATTGCTGAGTTCTATGAGCACCCACAAACGGGCTGGCGAATTGACGTGATTGAGGATGGCGAGCGCCGTTCTCATCGAAGCGGCATGACCGAAAGTGAATGTTTGAAAGAGCTGCGGCAGTTGGAGAGCAAAGGCGCGACGGTGCGTCGGTTCGAAACTGAATGGATGAAAGCAACAGCAGATAGCCGTCGCGCTGGTCTGAAAGAGAAAAGTCCAGGCAAGAAAACCGCAATTATGAACCAGCAAAAGGAGTTTCGCCTGTAATGATTACGGATATGCGGATCAAGCCAAAGCGCAAAGCAAAGAAGTTGCCGCCAGCAGGCTATGAGGGCAGCAAGATCGTCAAAACCTCGGTACGTGTGACAGCGACCCGTTCAGAGACAAGATCGATCCGAGCAAAGCCGGGTACTTTTGAATGGCGTTATGCGCGCGCCAAACCAGCAGGAAAAGATACGAACGCAGCACTTTATCTGGCCGGTAGTGAGTACGCCCGGACATGGGAAAGGGCAGGCGTTGCAGACATGGGTTCTCCGAACAAAATGGGCGGCATCGGAGGCGGTGCGCGTATCGGTCTGGCAGATCGTCGGTGTGAGGCTATGGACAAGCTGGAACAGGTTCGTGAATGCCTCGGCATATTTGGTACTGCTCGCCTGACTGCTTATTGCGTGGAAGGTCAGACAACGAAAGAAATTGCTAATAAATTCGGAGCCGACGAGAGGGAAATGGGCCACGTACTGCATAGTGATCTACGCTCACTCGCTAAGCACTTAAAACTCCTTTAGTTAGTGGAACAGAGTTCGTTACGGATGCGCAATGAATTGACATTCGTAACGAAATGCAATACACATTGATTAATCGGTAGAACTGTCTCTTGAGCGGCCTTGTGCCGCTTTTTGCATGTGGGCAGTGTGTCCAGTTGGTTTTGACAAATTGTCCGCTTGATACCAACTACCGGCCAGATTGTCCGGTTGAGGCATTGCGAGGCGGCGAAAGAGACAAACAAGCCGCATATGTGTCATGGGTAGGTAGTGCTTGCGGCAATCCTAGGTTCACGGTGCCAGTACATCCCATCGCCTCGCAGTGTCCGTTCAACGCTCGTTTAACGCCCGTTGAAATCTATCATTGTTTTCATTGGATTTTTGAGGCTGGACGCAGAGCGGACGCAAGCAAACACTTGAGAACGTTCGATAAAATGGCGAAGCGAACGCAGCTAGAACGCAAGGAAAACGCAGAGAACTGCGCATTATGACGATTGAAACTTCGGCTAGAGTAGCTCGTACAAGCTTCGTGAGTGGCTCATTATGGCGTAATGCTTTTTTAACCACGAGTTTGATGAGATGCCTTAATATACCCGTTGCCATGAGGTGTTGCCCTGTTGCTACAGACATTCTTGGTCTGTTGTTTATATCAGGAATAACAAATGATTTTGGGCGTTCTTACGGGCTGGGAGTAATACTATGAAAATCAAGTCGATCTTGCTTGCTACTACTTTTGCATTCGCTGGAATTTCTGGCGCGAACGCTGCGGACGCTATTGTTTATGAAGAGCCTGTTGCTGTTGTAATGCCAGCTCCAGTGTTTTCTTGGAACGGTGGCTATCTCGGTGGTCAGATCGGTTATGGCTGGGGCAAGTCCACATACAGCGATGTAGATGGTTTCGGCGGCAGGTTGAAGCCAGATGGCTTCCTCGGCGGTCTCTATGCTGGTTATAACTTTGACGTTGGCAATAGCATTGTTTTGGGTGTTGATGGTGACGTTACCTACAACAATCTGAAGAAGCGCTTCTCGGAAACTGATGAAGATGGCGACTTTGATAGCGTTGAAACAAAGCTGCGTTGGTCGGGTGCAGTGCGCGCTCGTGCAGGTGTAGCAGTGGACCGCTTCCTGCCTTACATCGCAGGTGGTGTAGCATTTGGTAGCATCAAAAACTCCGGTACTTCTATTGTCGATGGTGTAGAAGAAGGCTTCTCCACGAGCAAGACACATACAGGCTGGACCGCCGGTGCCGGCGTTGATTACGCGGCAACCGACAATGTCATTCTGCGCCTTGAGTATCGCTATACCGATTATGGCCACAAGAACTTTGAAATTGATGGCGAAAATACCCGTAACAAGTTCAAGGCCAACGAAGTTCGCCTTGGTGTAGCTTACAAGTTCTAATCACATAATCTAGATAGTCTAGCTTCAACCGCCTGGAGAAATCTGGGCGGTTTTCTATTGAGGTCAGTTTCAACTTAGTCAGAGGATATGGGGCAGGCCGGTAAATTGCGTTCAAACCGCAGAATTTTCAGCCAGTTTAGACAAGTGCGCCAGTGCTAACGGCCCAAGTGGTATAGATCGCGGCTATAAGCGTGAAGGTGATGATTGTAGCGTTCATGATCTTGTCCATGCACCCCAAATAGTCGGACTGTCACAAAACTACAATCATCGTACGAGTGAACACACCGTTGAACCCCGCCATTGTGCGGGGTTTTCTACAAGAAAAGACCAAATAACATCACATGACTTGATATTCTTGTTGGTGCGACTGCTTGTCTATGGTGCTAATGCAGCTTTCTCCGGCCTTCGATGGATGTTTTAAACTTAGCTGCAGCTTTTTCTGCCTCATCAATTCCGGTGAACAGCTTTTCACTATCGATGACGACATCAGCCCCGCAGTCGATACATGAGAGTTTATGGGGGTGAGATTTAAGCCAAGCTCCTGTCTTAGTATCCGTGTGCCCACATTCAGAGCAGGTAATTCCGATTATCAGATCTTCAGACATGGAGCTCCTCCTGCTGATAATTCAGCACAGGCTTATCAACCAGTCCAGATCACTTTTGGAATGGGTACTCATTATCGCAGTCCACTTGGTGATGTGGCGATGCCTATACTTTTGGTTGAGTTAAACAATATCCAGTTGTTCCGGCGTTGGCATCGTCATGGCCGGTGTACTTACTTTGCCGCTTATAAATGCTCGCGGCGTGGGAGAATGCGATGAGGGCCAAAACAGCAATGTTCTATCTGTATTCATCACGCAACAAGAAAGGCGGAAAGCCTCACCCTGTTGTGTTTCGTCGTAAGGATCGCGTTCTAACGATGTGGTGGGAACACCGAACAGCAGCAGAGATTGCAGAGGAACTTGATATCTCGATCGACACTGTGCGCGGGTACATCAAGACAGCACGTAAAGCAGGTGATCCACGCGCTACCCGCACAAGAGCAACTAAGCGGATCATGGCTGCTCAAACGCGCCGCAGAAACATTGTTGAACTCAATAGCAGAGGACTAGACGTAAAAGAGATTGCAAAAGCTCTCTCTGTTCATCCCCGCCTTGTGCAAATGAGACTTAAGGAGGCTCTCTGTGTCTGATCGTGACGAAAAGGGCCGGTTCCTACCGGGTAACACTTTCTGGGAAGCACGCTCATCCCATGGGCCAAAACCTAAGTTCAGCAATCCTGATGATCTATGGTCCGCATGCTGTGAATACTTCCAGTGGTGTGAGGATAACCCCCTGAATGAGGCCAAGGCATTCGCTTATGAGGGGAATGTCACCATTGCGTCACTGCCAAAGATGCGAGCAATGACAATTGGTGGCCTATGTATGTTCCTTGATGTTGATTTTACGACTTGGCAATTATGGAAAAAAGACCGCGCCGATTTAATCCATATCGTCACACGAGCCGAGGCAGTTATCTACCGACAGAAGTTCGAAGGAGCCTCAGCGGGGCTTCTTGTCCCGAATATCATTGCTCGTGATCTGGGTCTTGCTGACAAGTCAGACGTAAACAGCCAGACAACCGTCACCTTCAACACGGTCTATGAAAAAGGGCCTGACGAAGCATGATGCATGAATTCCGCGTCCGGTGGTATCAACGTGCATTTCATGAGGCTTTGGTACAGCAGAAGAAAAAGCGCCTGATTGAGATTGCACACCGGCGATGGGGCAAGGATGAGATTGTGCTGAACGGCTTTCGCGAACTATCGCAGAAACGTGTTGGCACATACTGGCATTGCTTTCCTGAATATGCGCAGGCCCGTAAGGCTATCTGGAACGGGATTAATGGTCGTACCGGCAAGCGCCGCATTGATGAGGCTTTCCCGCCTGAAATCCGCAAGCGTATCAACGACAATGACATGTTCATTGAGACGGTATGGGGTTCAACATGGCAGTTGCTTGGTTCTGATCGATATAACGCCACGGTGGGTTCAGGCCCTGTCGGAATAGCTTATTCAGAGTGGGCGCTGTGTAACCCTGCCGCGTGGGCGTATCACAAGCCCATGATTGAAGAAACGGAAGGGACCGCTGCTTTCATCACCACGCCTCGCGGCAACAATCATGCCAAGACGATGTATCAGCGTGCGGTAAGCAATGATCAGTGGTTTGCGCAGCTTTCCAGCATCCATGAGACGAAGGCATTGAGCGAAGAACAGCTTGCCGAGAGTTTGGCCGAGTATCAGGACATATATGGCGCTGACCTTGGGTTGGCGATGTTTGAACAGGAATATTACTGCTCATTCTCTGGTGCTATGGTCGGCGCGTACTTCGGCGCTGAAATGAACGCAGCCGAACGAGACGGACGGATTAAGCTCGTTCCGGTCGATACGCGCTATCCGGTTCATACGGCATGGGATTTGGGCAAGGCAGCAAACAATCCGATATGGTGCTTTCAGGTGATCCCCGGCGAGGATGGACCACGTATCGTTGATTTTTACCGGCCTGATAGTGACGATCTTGAGGAATGGGTAAAGTGGCTTGAAGGTAAGGGCTACACCGGTACGGATTATGTGCCACATGATATTGTTGTGGCCGAGTGGGGTAGTAAGCGCACACGGTTTGAAACGCTTAAACTTCTAGGCCGCAAGCCGTTTCGGGTGGCAAAGGTGTCTGTTGCTGATGGTATTCACGCTGCCCGCCAGACCATCAAGGTTGCTGTGTTCGATAGTGAGCGCTGTGAGCTTGGTGTTGAAGGGCTGAAGCAGTTCCGCCGTGAATGGGATGATGAGCTAAAGGTGTTCCGTGACAATCCGGTCAAGGATTGGTGCGAACACATAGCCTCCAGCTTCCGTTATCTGTCGCTGGCGTGGAAGCTGGCAAAGCCGAAGGATGAACAACCGGCTAAGCCAAAAGAGCTAATCTACGCCGTTGGCCCAACTGGTCTAATTCAGGGAAATATGAGCGTGAAAGACGCCGTCGAAGCTATGGTGCGCAGGCGAAGGGAGAGGGAAGGATAGTTATTCTTGCGCCTGACCTTTTATCGCGTTTGACTGTAATTCTAAAATTTCTTGGAAAGACTCTACGACACTGATTTCATCGTCCTCAATAAAGCTGATCACCGTCTCGTTATTTTTGTATTCCACTCTTTTAATGTTGTTGATATTAATCAGAACATTACCATCATCGCGAGCGTCTTTAAGTGTAAGCCAAATAAGCATTCTTTTCTCCTTTTTTATTATACTTATTAAAGCATTCAACTATTTCAAGTCCCTCTCTCTTTCGCTGTCAAATCCATAGCTTGCGAGCATGGAACAAGATACGCCAGACCAGACGAACATTGACGGGGCCAAGTTGCTCGAAAAGGGCGGCAAATGGCTTGAACGCATTCGCGGTTCTGAGAGCCGTGAAGAAGGCTGGCGGGACGATGCGGAAGCCGCTGAAAAGACCTATGCTTGTAACCCGAAGGCAAAGGCCAAGAGCGGTAAGCTCTATGATTTCAACATTCTGCATTCCAATGTGGAAACCATTGTTCCAGCGATTTACAATTCCACGCCTGTTCCGGATGTTCGACAGCGCTTCATCACGGCGATAGGTCCAGCACCACAACCGCCAGCGCCACCGCAACCACAGCAGCCAGAAGGGCAGGGCGGACCGGATCAGCAACAGCCACAACCAGACCCACAGGCGGTTCAGCAGTTCCAGCAGCAAATGCAGGCTTGGCAAGCCAAAGCTCTTGCAGACAAGACTGCTAAAGATTTCGGCACAATGATTGAGCGGTCTATTACCGTTCTCATTGACGATAATAAGCTTGATACGGAAATCGAGAGTGTGGCGCAGGATAGTTTTCTATCCGGTCGCGGTGTCCTTCGCCTGTCGTTCGAAGCGACCTTTCAGCAGCAGCCAGCAACCGACGAACAGGGCCAGCCAGTCATTGACCCTGAAACCGGCGATCCTGTTGTTGAGGATAAAGCAACAGACGAGAGCATAGACTTTCAGGCGTGGTCATGGCGTGATTTCCGCATGGGTAAGGCCAAACGCTGGAAAGACGTGCCTTGGATTGCGTTTCAGCACCATATGCCGCGTGAAGACCTTGAGGACTTCAGGGATGACGAGCTTGTAGCGTCTCAGGCCGTGCCGACCATGGATAATCAGGATGATGACGACAACGATATCTGTGTCTGGGAAGTATGGGACAAGCGCACAAAAAAAGTTTGGTTTATCGACGCCAACACCGGCGCTGTGCAGAAGATTGAGGAAGACCCTCTAGGGCTTCCCGGTTTCTTCCCGACACCTGAGATTGTCCAGCCTATTACACTTACCGGCAATATGACGCCGGTTTGTCCGTTCACGGTCTATAAGAAGCTGGCCGACGAGTTGGACCTGTGCACCAAGCGTATCGCCGCTATCATGAAGGGACTGAAGGTTCGTGGCGGTGTAATGGGCAATGCTGCTGATATCATGAAGATTGCGTCGGCAGGTGACAACGAACTTGTATCTATCGCAGACGTTGAGCAGCTTGTGCAGACGGGTGGATTGGAAAAGGCTGTTGTCTGGTGGCCGATCCAGCAGGCGATTGCCGTTCTACAGCAGCTTTATCTACAGCGTGACGTGATCAAGTCGGCTATCTACGAGATTACCGGCATTTCCGACATTGTGCGCGGTGCTTCAAACGCCAATGAAACGCTTGGCGCGCAGCAGATCAAGACACAGTGGGGATCGCTTCGCATTCAGAAGATGCAGCGCATGATTGAGCGTCAGGTGCGCAATGTGTTCGCCATGATGGCTGATATCATTGTGACCAGGTTCTCTCCTGAGACATTGCAGGAAATGACAGGGATCGAGATTACACCGGAAATCATGGAAATGATGAGCGGCCCGGTGTCCTCGTCTTATCGCGTTGATGTGGAAAGCGACAGCACGGTTAAAGCTGACCTTACTCGCGTCAAAGGCGAAATGGCTGAGTTCCTGCAAGGTACATCGCAGTTCTTCGCGACCATGGCTCCTGTCATTGGTCAAGCGCCAGACATGGCCGAGCCTATGGCGGAAATCTACGCATCGTTTGCGCGTGCCTTCCGCCTCGGTAAACAAGCTGAAGATGCGATTGAGCGCATTTCGCAAGGAGCAAAGGAAGCAGCCAAGCAGGACAAGCCCGATCCAGCGCAGGAAGCCATGCAAAAGGATTTGGAGCTTAAGGCCAAGAAGCTTGAGCTTGACTTCATGAACGCCAAAACTGACGCGGAAACCAAACAGGCTGAATTGCAGATTAAACAGGCCGAATTGCAATTGAAGCAGCGCGAGCTTGGCATCAAGGAGCAGCAGGGCAGGCCTGTTCTTGTCGGCTAACGTTTCGGTCTCGGAATAGGAATTGGAACGTATCGAGGTTTGTATTTTAGATCGGTAATATGTCGTTCTATTACACGCTCGATAACGGGTTGAACCGTAATAGTCGGAGTAGATGGAGTTGTCAGCTTGTTAGCAACCGCAGTCCCAAAAGAAGATATAATAGCAGCGCAAATTGCCGCTTTTACCTCTTTGCTCCAATTCTTGGCGTCAAAAATACCACCGAACCGTGGAGAAATTTTCTCTGCCTCATGTTTTGCTTGCTGAGAGGTTATTTCGTCTCTTTGAAGGCGCACCGCTATATCGCGCAAGGCTTTTAACGCTTCCATGGATACGGAAGGACCGAGATAAAGTTTAAGTTTATCTCCAATCGATGTGTAAGACCCTGAGATTAATTCGGATGGTTTCCGGCATGTAGGGCACTGTACGACCCCGCCATCGAACGACACATTTTTGGAGTTCTCAATAACTATTCCGCCTACAGGGAAAAAGCCATGGGTTCGGCAAAAGCCGAGAGGATGATTCATTGGTGCCTCCGAGTATGTACATAATTCATTCGTAACAAGCTTTTTGCAATCGCATGTTTCAAATCCCTCTTTCTTTCGCACGAATAATCCGAGGCTGAGACTGTCTTTAAAGGAGGTAGTTTTGGGCGCGTATGTCTGGCGAAATGGTGAGTTTATCGACAAGCAGTCCGGTGAGGCGATGCATAAGCCATTTGCTGGTCAGGTCTGCATGCCGACCGTCATTTCTGACATTCCAGAATATCGCTCCCCAATCGACGGCAAAGCGATCACCTCGCGCTCAGAGCGCCGGGAGGATTTGAAACGCAATAACTGCGTTGAATACGAGCCGTCTATGTCTCCCACGAAAAGCAAAATCCGAAACAAGGCCTTTGCCGAGAAACGCGGCTTACAGGTCAGCGAGGAATTTAGATGACTGTCGAAACCGCTGAAATTTCTGCACCGCAAATAGAAAGCGCCGCCTTACCGGTCGTTGAAACTGCCATTGAGCAGGTGAATGATGGGCCGAGTGAAGATGACGCTATGCTTGAGACGTTCAATCGTCTGACCAAAGATACCGGCACCGCACGCGGTGAGGATGGTAAGTTTACCGCTGCGAACGGCGATCAAGCTTCGCTGGAAGGCGAGGAAGGGGCCGAGGTTGTAGACGCGGGTTCGACAGCCGAACAAGCGACTTCGGCCCCGGCGCACATGCCACAGTCGATCAAAGACCAGTGGGCAAGCCTAACGCCAGCAGCACAGAAGGCAATCACTGACCATCAGGCGGAAGTTGACCGCAGGTTTGGTGAGGTTGGCCGTCAACTTGGAATGGTCAAGCCGATTGCAGACCGGCTATCGACGGCACAGCAAACCATGCCGGAACTGTTTGCGGACATGTCGCCAGAACAGCTTGCGCAGGGTGCGCTTGAGCTTGGGGCGGTTCAGGTTCGTCTTAATCGTGCGCCGCTGGAAACAATCATTCAGATTGCGCAGCATTACGGAGTTTTAGACGGTCTTTCGCAGCGCCTTTCAGGGCAGCAGCCGACCGGCGATCAGCAATTGGTGTATGGACTGCAACAGGAGATAGCGAGCCTAAAGGGCCAGCTTACCCGCGTTTCTGATCCTTCATCGATAGACCAGCACCTTGACGCACGAATGGCTCAGCGAGACGCCGAGAAAATCATAGGAGACTTTGCCAAGAGCAAGGAACACTATGCCGATATCGAGGCCAGCTTGCCGATGTTCATTGATATCGCGCAGAAAGGTGCAGCACCGGGAACGCCTTTGGCATCACTTCTCGATGCGGCCTATGACATGGCAGTCAACGCAATACCGGCAGTCAGGGAAAAAGTCAGAGCATCCGAAGCAGCAGCGACGGTAGCAAAGACCGACCCGAAACGGACCGAGGCAGCACGGCGAGCCGCTTCCATCAACGTGAAATCAACATCGACCGGCAAAGAACGCCCCATGACCGAAGAAGAGGCCATGCGTGCGGCTTATGAACGGGCGACAGCCAGCTAATAGGAAACAAGATGGCTATTCCCTCACAGGTATTCACGGAAATGGTGACGACAACGGACCGCAACTGGTCCCAGAAGGTCACCGACAACGTGAGCAAGCATAATGCGCTTCTTTCTATCCTGAAGAAGAAGGGCAAAATCAAAACAGAAGACGGCGGTTATGAAATCGCGCTTCCTCTCGAATATGCTGAAAACAACACTTATCAGCGCTATTCCGGCTATGACGGCTTGAACACCAATGCGTCTGATGTGCTGACCACGGCTAAATTCGACTGGCAGCAGATCGCATTGCACGTCACGGCATCGGGCCGCGAAATCCGTATGAACATGGGTTCGGCAGAACGTATGATCAATCTGGTTAAGGCCCGCAAGGACAATGCGCTTAAAACCGCTGCTAACGGCTTTTCGACCGATATCTATTCGGACGGCTCGCTTGTTAACCAGGTTGGCGGTCTGGCTCAGATGATCCAGCTTAACGGTCAGGGCGTTGTGGGCGGCATTGATAGTGCTACTTGGACTTTCTGGCGCAACAAGTTCCGCGAAATCGCCGGTACTGATGCTTATACGGCTCAGACCCTCAAGGGCGAGTTTAACAAGCTCTGGCTTCCGTTGAACCGTGGCGCTGACAAGCCTGATCTGATCGTGCTGTCTCACGACTTCTATTCGACCTACGAAGCAGGCGAACAGCAGCTTCAGCGCTACATGGATGCTGATCTTGCGAAGGCTGGTTTCGTCGGCCTGAAGTACAAGACGGCGGACGTGATCTTTGACGATAACACCAATTTCGCGACCACTGCTGAAAAGGGATACTTCCTGAATACGGATTATCTCTACATCGTTCAGCACAAGGAAGCGAAGTGGACGCCGGACGAAGAAAAGCGCCCGACCAATCAGGACGCCGTTGTCGTGCCAATCTACTGGATGGGCAATCTCGTAACCTCAAACCGCTCGCTTCAGGGCGTGTTGGTTGATGCAGCTTAAGGAGGGAAAATCATGCCTTTTCCGATTACTCCCCTTGTTGGCACAAAGCCCGGCGAAAAGAACGACAGTGCCAGCAAATTCAAGGTTGGCACCACGTTCCGTGCTGATGACGGCCATTTGTATGTCTATGCGCGTGCATCGGCTGCAATCGCCGCCTCCACTGTGTCGGTGCTGACCGAGCCAGCTTTTACCATGGCTGGCGGCGCTGGCGATTGGACTTCTCCCGCATTCGCGCTCGCGAACGGCGATGAAGCTTGGTTCAAGAAAACCGCGATTTGATCAAAAGGGGCGGGGCTACGGTCCCGCCTTTGCCTTCCAACGAACAAGGAATTGAAAATGGATAATCCAACAATCCGCGTTACCGGCTTTAAGGTCGAGTACGCGATGAACAAGGAAACCGGCAAGCGTGATCGCCCTGTAGAGTGGGTTGAGTATGCGCCGGTGCACGCTGTCATGACCTCCCGTATTTGGGATCGCGTCAAGAACCTCATGCCGCCTGAGAACATCGATAATGACGATGACGGCAAGAAGATTGCCTTTATGCGTCACCGGTGGGCGATGATCGAGCCTGCATATGGAGCATGGAAGCAGGGACAGGATTTGCCGCTGAATGGTACGCCTCTTGCTGCATGGGCCGGTGTAACCGCAGAACAGGCTCAGGCGCTCTCACGTATTGGCATTCGCTCAGTGGAAGAAGTCGCCAGCCTGACGGATAGCGTCATGGGCAAGGTGCCTCTACCGAATGTGCGTGACCTCATTTCGCAGGCCAAGGCGTTTCTTGATGCATCGGACCGTAATGTCGTTGCCGATAAACTGGCAGGCCAGCAGACGGAAATTGACGGCCTCAAGGAACAGCTTGCGGCTGCTATGGAGCTTTTGGAAGAACAGACCAAAGGCAAAAAGACCAAGTCAGACGACAAGAAAGCTGATGAGGATGCAGCCTAATGGAAAAAGGGCTTGAATTCATCGGATTTGCTTTGAGTGCAGCCATTTTTGCAGCTGTGTTTCTCGTGGGGGTTATCGTCTATGGCGGCGACTTCTCACGTCCTATTGCGCTGCTTGCCGCACTCTCTGGAGCTATGTCGCAGTTCGTTGCTCAGGATCGTCAGCACTGGCGCGTATCTATCATGTGCGCATATCTGGCTTTTGCCCTCGGTTTGGTGAGCTTGATTGTTATGATGATCGGGGGCAAGTGATGGCAACCGTTGCGGAACTCATGAATAGGGCTGCTCGCGAGTGCAAGATCAAAGCTCCCGGTGCATGGGTTCCCGCAATGGGTCTGTCTCATGCGGAGCTAAAAGATTTTCTGCTTGAGACGGTTGAAGAACTCATTGAGCGTCTCGACTGGCCAGATCCAACAACCAAAGACCTGATTATCACGGGCACTGGTGTTGAGAAATACGATTTGCCCTCTGACTTCTCGCGCCTGACGAGGGATGATTTCGCAGTTTATGAAACTACCACAACGCGCAGGGCCGGTATACCAGTCACAAGCAACGGCGGGTGGACTTTTCTAAAGCAGCACGGCTCCGCTGCTGGCAATCGATATTATCGTCTGTCTGGTATCGATGGTGCATTCAAGATTGGCTTCTATCGACCGTTGGAGGCAAACCAGAGCCTTACTGTTTCGTACGTGTCCAAAAACTGGAACTCTGTTGGCGGTGTGGGCAGCAGCGAGTGGACAAATGAAGAAGCTGTTCTCCTGTTCCCACGTGACTTAGTTCAAATTGGTATTGTCTGGCGCTTCAGGCGCGCCAAAGGTTTGCCATATGCTGACCGATTGAATGAATACGAGGGCCGCTTGTCGCGTTTGATCAATGATGCACGTGGCGTTCGTACCATCAACTTCGGCGGGTGCGATGAAATGCGTAGCCCTTTTGATATCCCGGTTCCTGACTATATCCCAACTGCATAGGTGAAGCATGCTGTTCAACCGTCTTGCAGGTCCATCGTCTTCACCGATGCAGACTTCGAACACGAAAATCTTTCCTGCGCCGCGCCGTGGTCTTATCCAGAATGACAGTCTCGCCATGCCGCAGGGTGAAGGCGCTGAGGTAATGGATAATTGGTTTCCCACCCCACAGGGCGCTCGTATGCGGCGCGGTAGCGTGAAAAAGGCCACCACTGGCACAAGCGATATCCGCACTTTCATGGCTTATGAAACGGGCGGAGTAAAAAAGCTTTTTGCTGCCACACCCACTGCTGTATTCGATGTAACTACACCCGCGAACCCCGACACAGTACTATCACCAGTTCTTTCAGGGTTGGGCGGCGGTAAGTGGTCTAGCGTGATGTTTTCCAACAGTGCCGGTGCTTCTTCCTTGATTGCCGTAAATGGCGCTAATGCGCTCAAGCGGTTCGACGGCACGTCTTGGAGTGACATTACAGGCACTTCGACGCCGGTCTCAATTACTGGCGTCGATACGAGCAAGCTATCTGCTGTCTGGGCATACCAAAATCGTCTTTTCTTTGTGCAGGGCGGTACGGCATCCGCTTGGTATCTGCCGACACTTTCTTATGGTGGCGCAGCAAAAGAAATTCCGATGGGTAGCACCTTCACCAAAGGCGGCGTGCTCTTGTTCGGCGGCACGTGGTCCACAGACAGCGGTAGCGGCATGGATGATATGTGCGTGTTTGTCACCGACATGGGAGAAGTTGCTGTTTTTCAAGGAACGGATCCTGACAGCATTAATACCTGGTCGAAAGTTGGCACCTACGTAATCGGCAAGCCACTTGGTAATAATGCATTCTTTAAAACCGGTGGCGATATAGCAATCATCACCGATGATGGCATTGTCAGTGTTTCCCAGATCATGCAAAAAGATCGCGCGGGCCTCGCCTCTGTTGCCATCACATTTCCGATTGAAACTTTATGGCGAGACGTTGTCTTTAGCCGTGCATTTGCGGGATATGATTTTAGCGCTGTCGTATGGCCCACTGAAAGCCTGCTTATGGTTGTTGTCCCTGCCTTTGCTGGCAGCGCTCGCTTTTGCCTCGTCGCAAATGCTAAAACAGGCGCGTGGTGTCGGTATACTGGATGGGATGCACGCTGCGCTATAGTGTTTGATGATAAGCTTTTCTTCGGAACAAGTGACGGACGAGTGGTTCAAGGTGAGACGAGTGGCGCTGAATGCGGTGAGCCGTATGCCGCAGCTCTCTTGCCTCGCTTTGATGATATGGCGTCACCAACCCAAAAAGTTGCACTACATGCGCGTTGCATAGCTCGATCCAATAATGCTTTTGAACCAATCCTGTTCGCAAATGCCGATTATGAAACGGATATTCCTGATGCGGGTATCAGCTACGGCGATGCGAGCGGCAATGTCTGGGGCGGCGCTGTTTGGGATAGCAGTACGTGGGGTGCAACTGAAAGCAAGAAATTCCTGACCGAGTGGCAGTCTGTTGCCGCTGTCGGATCAGCATTGTCGGCAGGCATCGTCATGACTTCCGGCCGCATAGCCCCTCCTGATCTGGAATTGATCGCTATCCACCTGCAATATGAAGCGGGTAACATCCTATGAACATTCTGTGGGGCGATAGTACCAATCCAGAGTTGCGATTTCGCCTTAGCTCCTTCGTTGACCGTTCAATAGGTGGCTCAGGGCTGGGGTTTGGCGATGGAACAGCTATGGGCGTCTTTGACGGCCCGAAGCTCATTGCAGCAGTTGTGTTTCATAATTGGGAACCGCGAGCAGGTGTGATTGAAATGTCGGCGGCAGCGTTGGACCGAAGATGGCTCACGCGGTCCGTTTTGCAGCGCATATTTGATTACGTGTTCGATGATGCGGCCTGTCAGATGGTCGTCATGCGTGTATCAGAGAAGAATAAGCCGATGGTGCGCATTGCACGATCATATGGTTTTTCTGAGGTTTTAATCCCGCGGCTGCGTGGTCGTGATGAGAACGAATATATTTTTACGTTCACAGATGACAACTGGCGTTCAAGCCGTTTCAATAGCAAGTCCCTCAGTCTTTCGCACTGAAAACCGCAATCTCTGGTTATGTGAGAAACTGGCCGGAGTTTGAAAAATTGGGAAAAAGCAAAGCGCCCAAAGCGCCAGATCCTAAAGAAACATCAGCAGCGCAGACAGGCACCAATATTGGTACAGCCGTTGCAAACTCTTGGCTGAACAATGTCAATCAGGTCACGCCTGACGGATCGCTGACATATACACAGACTGGAACAAAGAATTACTACGACCCCTATACTGGAAAGTCGTATGAAATTCCTCTGACGACAGCCACACAGACGCTTTCGCCCCAGCAGCAGGCCATCAAGGATCAGGAAGACGCAACCAACCTGAACCTTGGAAAGCTCGCTAATTCTCAGTCATCGCGACTGAATGATCTGCTTGGCAAGCCGTTTACCCTTGATGGCGCTCCTGCTGGCGGTAATGCCGCCAATTTGAAAGCTCCTAACTACCAGCAGTATGGAGGCGGTCCGCAGCTTCAAACTAGCGTTGGGGCGGAAAACATTCAAAACAAGATTTCTGATGCTGGAAAAATTCAAACCGGTATTGGAAATGCTGGTGATATCACGCGTTCCTATGGCGGCGATTACAGTGGCAATGTGCAACAGGTGCAAGACGCACTTATGTCGCGCCTCAATCCTCAGATTGAGCAGGACCGTTCGGCACTTTCACAGCGATTAGCCAATCAGGGCATTATGCCGGGTTCAGCAGCGCATCAAACGGCTATGGACCAGATGGAGCGCAATGTTAACGATCAGCGCACCTCGGTTCTATTGGCGTCTGGTCAGGAGCAAAGCCGACTTGCTGGCCTTGATCAGGCACAAGCGCAATTCCAAAATTCGGCACAGCAACAATCATACAATCAGCTTTTGGGATCCGGCCAGTTTGCGAACGCTGCGCAGGCGCAGCAGTACGGACAGAACGCAAACAATGCTCAGTTTGGAAACTCTGCACAGCAGCAAGGTTATGAGCAGGCCATGGGTAATGCCAATCTTGGCAATAGCTCTAAGCAGCAGATGTGGCAAAACCAGAACCAGACCACACAGAACAACAATGCGCTTGCCGGTCAGAAATATGCCGATCAGCAGACGCAATTCAATGCGCAGAACACTCAGCGAAATCAGTATCTTCAGGAGCAATATCAGCAGCGTAACCAGCCGATTAATGAGATTTCGGCTCTGCTCTCCGGCGCACAGGTCACAAACCCGAATTTTGTTAATTCTGCCAACAGCCAGATTGCGACAACAGACGTGGCGGGCCTTATTAATCAGAACTATCAAAACCAGCTTGGCGCATGGCAACAGCAGCAACAACAGGCAGGCGGCATTCTTGGCGGACTGTTTGGTCTAGGATCAAAGTTGATCGGCCTTTCGGATGCTTCCACCAAGGAAAACATTCGTCGCGTTGGCTCTCTCGACAACGGTCTACCGATCTACGCCTACAACTATAAGGGCGATAGCATGACGCATATTGGCTTGATCGCTCAGGAAGTTGAGGAGGTGAACCCTGAAGCTGTGCACCGCATCGGCAGTGTTCGTGTTGTCAACTATGAAAAAGCCGTGGAGGCCGCGTAATGGTAGGATTTATCTTCGGCGGCGATACTGGTGAAACACCCGAAAGCGTCAAGCGTAAGCGCGCAATAGCAATGGCTCTGTTAGGCCAGTCGCACGCACCCCGCAACGTAGGCGAAGGTTTGAACGCTCTTGGTGACGGCATCGTGGCAAATGTCATGAACCGACGTGTTGGAGAAGCCGAAAAAGCCGGGCAAGCCAGCGCAGAAAAAGCATTTGGCGGCATCGACTTCAGTTCGCTTTTCGGTGGCGGTGCATCTGCGCCTGCATATCCGTCGAGCGTGGCGGCTGGTGCTTCACCTACTAGTGGCGCAGCGACAGGGACGGAAACTGTCAACCTTTCCGGCGACAAGCAAAAATTCATTGATACGCTCTTGCCAGCCGCTATCGAACACGGGGAACGTATCGGCGTTGATCCGCGCATCATCGTTGCACAGGCCGCACAGGAAACCGGATGGGGAAAATCTGCACCGGGCAACAATTTCTTTGGTATCAAAAGCCACGGTCAGAGTGGCGGTCAGAACCTCACTACGCATGAGGTCATCAACGGCCAGCGCGTGAAGATCAACGATAGTTTCCGCACGTTCGCCAGCCCGCAGGATAGCGTAGCCGGGTACGCTGATTTCCTGTCCACCAATAAACGCTATCGCCCTATGCGGGAAGCGCAGGGGTTGGACGCGCAGTTGCAGGCGCTTGGCGCTTCTGGCTATGCGACCGACCCGAACTATTCACGCTCTGTCGGTGCTATAGCGCGTGCTATTGATATACCGCAGCAGCAACAGCGAGGCGTGCAGGTAGCCAGCCTTGATCCTTCAATCGGTCTGGATATGGGGCAGGGCGCTAACCCCTCTCCGTTACAGACAATGCCAAATCGCATTGATCCTAATAATCCTGTCGATCCGTCACAGGCTGCTCAGCCGATGCCTGATACTATGAGTGATGCGCAGATTGATCCACGGCAGGCTTTGCAGCCTATGGTTAATCAACCGCAACCTACTCCGGCCAAGGTTCCTTACGATTTTACGGGAAACCCTCAGCTTTCGGCTGGCGCGGGCATGCCGTTTCAGGCGGGACAAGCGCAGCCGCAGCAAATGGCATCTGTCCAGCAACAACAGCAGGCCGACCCAAAAACAGCTATTCGTGATGCTCTGTTGCGACAGAATGACATGGCCTTGGGTGGCGCGCTTGCTCCACAGGGGCAGGCACCGCAGCAAGTTGCGGACGCCACTGGCACTTTCCCACCTGCACCGACTGGTCAGCCGTTCTCAGGGCAGCAGGGCGGTGACGCGCGACAGGCAATAGTTCAAAAGCTTATGCAGGCAGCGCAAAACCCGTGGATGAACGATAATCAGCGTGCCATGGTCAATGCTCTGCTTCAAAACCAGATGCAGCAAGCTGACCCGTTAAACCAGTTGAAAATGCAGAAGGCACAGCTTGAAGTCGATGCTTTGCGTGCCAAGCCTCAGACCGAGTATGGTTTCACGACTTTGCCTGATGGCACCGTTTTGCGCACAGACAAGCGTTCAGGCAATGCAGAGCCTATTTATAGCGCAGGTCAGAAGCCAACTGGCGACATGCAGGAATATGAGTTTGCCAAGAGCCAAGGCTATCAGGGAACCTTTGCCGATTACCAGCAGTCAATGAAGAAGGCAGGTGCCAGCAGCACAAGTGTGACCGTTGGTGAGGGTGATAAATTCTATGAGGCTCTCGACAAAAAGAATGCCGATACTTTTGCAGCCCTTTCCGACACCGGTATTCAGGCGCGGTCAAAGCTTGCCCAGATTGAACGTCTCGGCGGATTAATGGAGGCTTCGCCGTCAGGCGCAAGTGCGGCATTGAAACTTGCTGCCGGTGAATACGGTATCAAGACAGACGGCTTGGACGATTTGCAGGCGTCACAAGCTTTGATCAACGAGCTTGTTCCACAACAGCGCCAGCCGGGTTCCGGTCCTATGTCTGATGCTGACTTGGCACTGTTTAAGCAGTCATTGCCGCGCATCATCAATACACCAGACGGCAATAACCTCATTCTCGATACGATGCGGGGTATCACGCAGTATCAAATCCAGATGGGCGATATTGCAGATCGCGTGGCAAATCGTGACCTTTCGGCGGCTGAAGCTCGAAACGAGATTAAAAACCTTAAAAACCCGCTTGAAGGTTTCAGAACTTCGTCAAAGGAGCAGGGCAGCAAAAACACATCGACTGGCGTTCAATGGAGCATTGACTAATGGCTAAACTCACAATCAACGGCCGTAAAGTTACCGTCGATGACAGCTTTCTAAGCCTCTCGCCGGAGCAGCAGGAAACGACCGTAAATGAAATCGCGGCGTCTATGGGCGGCAATCAGGCTCCGCAGAAACAAGACGGCAGCTTGAACGCTGACAACACTGTCCGCGCTCTCGGTACGGGTGTTCCGATCCTTGGCGGCTTGCTAAACAAGATGGATGCGGCCACCAATGCTACGCTTGCGCCGCTTATCGACCCGCTGTTGCCTGACAGCTTTCAAAAGCTTCCCGGCAATAGTTGGGATGAGCGATATAAGCAGGCGATGGATATTCAGCAGGGTAAAGACAAGGCGTTCGAAGAGCAGCATCCATACGTCAATACCGGCTTGAACATCACAGGTGGCGTTGCTGGCACAGTTCCTATGATTATGGCTGCACCGGCTGCGTTTGGTGCGACCGGCTCCCTTGGACAGAAAACAATCGCCTCTGGACTGTCAGGCGGCATTCTTGGCGGTGCTGATGCGGGTATCCGTTCTGAGGGAGATCCAGAAGCTATAAAGATGGGAATGGGATTTGGTGCGGTTACAGGCGCTGCCGCTCCTGCTCTTGGTCAGACTGTTGGCGCTGGCGTTCGCAAGGTGAGCAATTCTCTTGCTAACCGTTCCGCTGCAAAGGGCGCAAACATGACGTCCGGTGCGCTTTCCAAGCTCAACAGGGCCGTGACTGATGATGGCTTAGACGCACTCGCAATGCGTAGCCAACTTGACGAGCTTGGACCGGATGCAATGTTGATGGACCTTGGCCCTAACCTTCAACGTCAAGCCGGTGCGCTGGCTGCAACGCCGGGTCGCGGCCAAGAGATTGTGCGCGAAGCTGTTGGATACCGAAATGCAGGCGCAAATCAGCGCGTCATAAGCGGTCTTGATGATGCGTTAGGTCCGGTTCCAAATCCGCGTACGATCAATGATACTATTCGGCAAGGTCAGCGCGATCTTGCCCCGGCATATGAAGAAGCGTTTAAAAACGCCAGTCCGGTAGATACATCGCAGTTGGCGAGCCGCCTTGATACACAAGCATCCGTTCGACGTGGCCCCGGTCAGAAAGCCGCAACTGAAATCCGTAAGTGGTTAAACGTATCGAGCGACGGGGTGCTTGATACCAATCCGTACACGCTTTTCCAGACCCGGAACGCCATTGATGGCCGTCTGGCTACCGAGGCTGACCCGCAGGCCATTGCGCTCTATACAAATGCGCGCCAGCAGATTGATGAACTGCTCGCACGCAATGTACCTGGTATCAAGATGGCCGACGCTCAATATCAGGAGCTTGCCCGCCAGAATGAAGGTCTGCGCACAGGCGTAAAAGCTCTGGATAGCGGGCGTGAAGCTTTGCGCCCAGAAGAATTACGGCAGGCCATTACCGAGGGCGTTAATCCAGACGGCTTGATGGTTGGTCCATCTGGCAATACTTTCCGCATGCAGCAGGCCGCACGCGCCGACATTGACCGGCAAGTTGGCACAAAGGCCAATGATGTTGTTGCACTTCGCAATGTGCTTAAGGGTGAAGGTGACTGGAACCGGGACCGCATTGGTATGCTATTTGGGCAGGACAAGGCGGATAGCGCTTTGAACCTACTGGAGCGCGAAGCTCGATTTGCAGATACCAGCCAGATTGTCACGCGGAATAGTGAGACGGCGGCACGCAATGCAGCAATGCAAGAACTTGGCGGAGAAGCTGCGCCGAAGTTTGGTGCACGTGAAGGCTTTATGGCTGGCGGGGTCAGTGGCGCTGCTCGATCCTCAGTTGTTCGTATGGTCGAGAAGGTAGCAGACACCATCTTGAAAAGCGGACGCGGTGCGAACAATACCAGTCTCGCCGAAGCTATCTCAGGAAACCGCAAGGCCGTTATTGACGCGCTTGTGAAGGTTCAGCAGGCACAGGGCCGCTTGCCTAACTCAAAGGTCGAGGAAATCGCGCGAGCGCTTCTTTTGAACAGCGGGTTCAATGCTGCTAGAGGCCTTCCCGGCTTCTAGCTTTTGGATGACAAAATATAATACAGCGCAGAATGCGCAGCCTGCAACAACGCCAAGCGCGAAGTCACCGCCCATAAATGACATGACAGATTTCGCACCCTGACTAATTATAATCATCAGGGTGATGAAAATCACGACACATGCGATTTGGGCGGTACGGCTCAAGCTTCTCTCCGCATTTTGTCTAATCGTTCATTCACGCGTCTAAATCGCTTATCGATCCAGCGGAACCACACATAAGAATATAATGACACAGTCAGCAAAGCTACGACAAGGCCATACAGCAGCGCTACCGATAATATTGATGGATTTTTGAATCCTTCAAGGCCGAAGAATGCCCCTGCTCCGACAGCAACTGTAATCAGAACTGCGATAAAGAAATACGCTCCCCAGCTTCCTTGAAATTCACTTCGAAGATCGACTAAAAGTGTCCATCTAGCGTGAAGCTGTTCACGGCTAAGGTTATCAAAATTATCGTCTGATAAAACTTTTGTTGGCACCATTTTCCAGCAAATCCCTCTGTCTTTCGCTTCCTCATGCGCATGCTGTTTGAAACTGTCGTGAGAGGATCGAGTTATGCCATTGTCCAAGCGCATCCGCCTTGCAATCATTTTCAGAATTGCAAGGCTTATTAAAGTGCCTATCGATATTCAGGGAAGCTTTTTCACGGTGTTGAAGAATGAGGCAAGTACGCGTGGTTCCATAACCGCACCGAAATAAGCTAAACTCATATCAGACGGGTCAAAAACCACCAGCATATCGTGGTTTGCATCGAGGCCCGCTGATAGCTTTTTTGCAAAGGCTTCAGTGTTTAGAGTGGAATTTACGAGCAGAAAAGACGTGGTTGCATCCCAATATCCCAGTCCTTTTGTGAATGCGGCCTCCATAAGTGACTCTCTACGTTCACCATATGTTTTTCCTCCTACCGTTTTGTCGGCTATTCTAAAAGATATTACGTAAGTATCAGCCATTTAAGCCTCCCCGTTGTTAACACAACCAGTCAAGCCGACTCGCAACTTTTAGTCGAGAGGCAAGTCCCTTAGTCTTTCGCACTATTAGGCGGAAAGTTCCTCCAATGATTACAGGAGGCTACTTTGCCAAGAAACGGACAAGGCGTTTATTCGCTGCCGCCAGTCTATGAGGCGGTCACAGGCGAAACTATTGAGGCCCAGCAGCACAATACGCCGCTTGAGGATATCCGTTCTGACCTAAACCTTGCTCGGCCAATCACAGCGGGTGGAACAGGAGCGCAGTCTGCCTCTGGCGCGCGCACCAATCTTGACGTTTACAGTAAGTCAGAAACTGACGCCAAGGTACAAGACGTAAAAAACAACTACGTCAAAAAGTCCGGCGACACGATGACTGGCCCGCTAACGGCTACATCGCTGACGGCGACGGGTGGGGTATCTGGTGTCATTCAGCATCGTGGCGATTATTTGACAATTGGTTCGTATGCTATTCCCGCTTACGGCGATGGTCTTGTGCGAGTGTGGTGGAACGAAAACGGGGGCGAGCTGACATTTGACCCGGCGACTTCAGGTAAAACTGCCACATTAAAAGCTCACATACTTTACCTTCGCAACACCACACCAACTTCGATCAATCACGCCACATCAAAGCAATACGTGGACAGTGAAATCGCAAAACAGGTCGCAAAAGCTGGCGACACGATGACCGGCTTGTTGACACTTTCGGGCGCACCGACAGCCGGTTTGCATGCTGCCACGAAAGCTTACGTCGATACGCTCATCAATCAGCAGGTTTCCAAGTCCGGCGACACGATGACCGGTCCACTCAATGGCACCTCAGTTTCTATGAGCGGCGGCGTTTCTGGCACCCTCAGTCATCGAGACGGCGGCGGATACATGACCATCGGCTCGTTTAGCACGAGCGCTTATGGGTCCGGTTACGGTCGCTTGTGGTGGAACGAAAACGACCGAACTCTGACAATGTCATCGGAAAGCGCTGGCGATGCTACGTTCTCAACCAACAACGTGTTGGTTAATCGCGATCCAACAAGCGGTAACCACGCAACTCGAAAAGCGTATGTTGATACTTGGCTAAATACCAAGCTGAACGCCAATGGCGGGAATGCCACCAATCTCACATTGGGAACTTATCCGACTTCCGGAAATCAGGCGGCAAGCAAGTCTTACGTCGATAACCAAATTGCAACTTGCGTTACAGATACGCGATGGAGCGCTGAAAGTTATAGCGGCACGATCCCAAATGCCAGCACATGGCGCGCTGCCGCTGGCGCAGCTGTAACAGGCTTACAGATCGCGGCCAATTTCTCAGCGATTGGAGCTTATTCAAAAACACTTCAAATCCAGATCAACGGCAGTTGGCGCAACGCGGCTTAGGATAATCATATGAAAAACTTTGAAAAACTGACAGTCGCCAAGGAAGCAATCACGGATGAAGAAACTGGAGCAAGCGTCTCTGTGTTGATCTATCGCGATGCCAGTGGCGAAGACTGGCTTGATGTCGCGGCAGCAAATCCGCATGCATATTACATCGCTGTCAATGATAACGGCATGGTTGTATGTATGGCTGACCAGGCTGACATGATCCAGCTTGACGGGCTCACGATGTACGGCATTGATGAAAGCTTCGGATTTGAGGGCCGCGATGCTCTTGGCAAGCTCTGGAACGGTTCGGACATAGTTGAGCCTGATCCCGAACCTATCGTGCAAATTCTCCCAGCCGTTACTCTCTGGGAGCGTATGACGGAAGCAGAAGCCGAACAGGTGGCCGAAGTGATGGCAGCGCAGCCGTTCCGCACGCGCAAGATATTCGAAACAGCAGCCACATTCCGATCAGATCATGAGCTTTGGCCGTTGCTTGAGCAGATAGCACATCAGTTATTTGGGGAAGCAAGAGCGGCTGAGCTGCTGGCTGCGTAGCCAAGGCGCAAATCTGAGCGACGCATCGTCCTGAAGAGTGGTAAATTAAGGGTAATCAGAGGCTTCCTTTAGCTGTAAAGCCCAATAGCACGAGGATAAAAATTGCAACGATAAGACCGGAATAAATGAAAATCTCAACACCACTCAAAATCAATAATTCCATGCGTGCCTCAAACCTAATGTGATTTGTAGAATAGGTATATAGCTATTTTCGGTCGCGTTCTGTCCATGCGCTAAAGGCGATCAGAACAATCCACGCTGTAGTTATTGTAGTAATGAATGTTGCCATCATATTTCCTCTTCGTCTGAGAAACTCCGTGATGGGAAAAAAGTTCATAGGTCATAAAAAAATAAAGCCCCAGATGCTGACGGGCTATTCTGGGGCCGCGTGCGAACTTCCGGCGGGACGTTCACACACAACTCATGATTTAGCGCAAAAGTTGAAAAAGAAAAGCCCCAGAGGCTTGGAGGCGCTACTGGGGCTGCGCCTTGTACGATGCGGGTAACATCAAAGCGCAACATCAGCATCTCACAAATATAGGAAAACACAATGGATAGAACCGTGCCAGCAGGCGCGGTTAAAGAAGGCCGATTAAATTGCTTCGAATTAGAGCCGCGTGCTTTGGAACCATTAAGTCTAAACCAGCATCGATGAATTCGATGATTGCTTCACAGCATTCCTTCGAGAGGCGTGCAAATTCTTTGGCGTTTGCCAATTCGAAGTCAGGATGACGAACCACCTTGGAAACGTCTAAGTAACTGTCATGCTTTACGAGTTCATGTATTCCGGCCGGAAGGAATAGTTGATCGCAGTCATGCGGGCGAGGGTTCGTATTGATCCATAGGAAAAAGCCGTTAGCTATACAAACGCAAACGGCATATTTTTCTTTAGGTGGTTTGGTGAGTATTGTGTCTACAATGTAGACATGACCAAGCTTACAGGACGCCATAAGATGAGAATATCTCTGCTTCCTCTTTGATTTCGTTACTCACCCCATCAAGCATTTCGTCAACTGACATGATGCCGTTCAACGGTGCTTTTCGCCATGCGCTATGCAGATGCGTTTCGTCAGAGATATCACCGAACGAGCGACCTTTGCAGTGGTTAATCGCCCAGTCGAGACACTTCAGATCGGTCTTGCTGAAGAAAGAAAGATCAGGCTTACGGTGAGGCGTGTATATTGGGTGCCCATATGCCCCTTCCGCAGGAGAGACAGCAGCAGAAATCAAATCTCGTTCTGGCTCTGGGACATTCTGTTTCAAGGCGTCATAGGCATAGGACGGCACAGGCCCATTTTCCATGGCTATGAAGCAATCGCCAACAATCGGCCGCCCGAATGAACGAAGATGCTCACGTTCAGCAAAGTAAAGAGTTTTTAGGGCATGGAAACGCCCAGCTTCTCCATATCTTGAGATGATATAGAGGAGTGCTTCAACTGCCTTTTCTTTGTCTACCGTAAACTTCATAGTCCTTAACCCTGCCGATTTGAATTTCAACACCGACTTGCGTGTGCGTAACACAACCTCACTGAGTCGTAAAATCACATTTATCCACAGGTAATCCACAAAAGAGGTAACACAATGGCACGACGCATCAACGCGGCGGGGCTTTCGCTCATCCAGCAACAGTAAGGGGCAAGTCCCTCAGTCTTTCGTGCTTTGGCACTCATTCTCAAGCCGTCCTTCGGGGCGGCTTTTTCTATTGGCGAAGGAAATATTATGGATAGAACCGTACCAGCCGGAGCAGCCCTCTTGCTTGACTTCATCGCACAGACGGAAGTTGGAAGCACAGGCCGCGCATCATATGACGTTATCTATGGTCACAATCAGGGGAAGTTGCCGAAGCCGATCACAAGCATGACGCTTGGCGAACTGATCGACGCACAAGCATCATTTGCCAAGCGCTTCAAATCGTCGGCTTCGGGGCGATACCAGTTCATGCGCGCAACGCTGCAAGGATTGGCTCAGGAGCTTGGCTTGCGCGGTACGCAGGTCTTTGACCCGGATTTGCAGGATCGTCTCGGTTATCATCTGCTCATTCGACGCGGGTATAATCAGTTTATCGCTGGAACAATCAGTCGGACAGAGTTCGGCAAGCATCTTGCGCAGGAGTGGGCTTCATTTCCGGTTCTTGCGGCCACCAAGGGCTCTCACCGGCAGTTGATACGCGGGCAGAGCTATTACACCGGCGATCCGCTCAACAAAGCACTGGTCACGCCTGCAAAGATTGAAGCCATTCTTGATCAAGTTAAGGCTTCACGCAGTTCACTGCCCCCACAAGGCGATACACTGTCAGGTGATATTAATTCGCCTCACCAAACAACCAGCTTTTGGGCTGATCTGATCAAAGCCATCGCAGCACTTTTCAATAGGAGCCGGTAATGGGGCCGTTTATTCGTATTATCCTGCGCTATGGCGTGGGTGCAATTATTGGATACGAGGTCGGCAATCAGCTTGCATCTGATCCTGATGTGGTTGTGGTTTCCACCGTTGCCGCAACTGCATTGGTCGGGCTTGTGACTGAGGGCTTTTATGTTCTCGCTAAACGCTTGGGCTGGCGCACATGATCTGGGCCTTAATCCCCAACTGGTTGAAGGTGGCCGTAGCCGCTGCTCTGGCGGCTTTTTTGTGTCTGGCTGCTGGATATGTGACCGGTCATCGTGAAGGTCGATCCAGCACCGAAATCAAAATCGAAAGACAGAACAATGAAGCGACTGAGAAAGCCCTTGGTGCTGTGCTCACTTATGATCAGTGCGTTGACGCTGGCGGCGTGTGGACATTCCGCACCGGCAAATGTTCAAGGCGTCCGTAGCGTACTTGGTTCTGATCTGATGGGCGCGCGCGGTGCAACTGATGCGGATCAGCGGAAGATTGACCGCACAATCGTGCGAGGCTGTGCCGGTGGTGTCTGGTCGAAAGACGAATGCGCAAAGCATGATGAGAAATAAGAGGGGCAGCGGGAAGTGAGTTCACAAATGCCCGATACAGAAGCGGACTTGAGAGCGCGCATGAACGCGATTGAGCATATCTTGACCGGGATTGTGCCTCGCATCACCACGCTTGAGCAGTGGCAGCGTCAGTCAGAGATTGCAGGCGCTCGTACCGATGAGAAATGGAAGAATGTGGACAGGAGATTTGATGACCTCGATAAGAAGATCGAGAAGGTAAGTGGCATCTTGTCGAAGATCATGTGGCTAGTTATCAGCGGATTGATAATGGCATTCGTAGCTTTTTTGATTGGGGGCGGATTAAAGTCTTTATAGAAAAACTGAGTATTGTGGAGATTAATCGGATTAATATGCGCGGCCCCGCCATTACGGAGCCCAAATTTCATGACATCTTATTTGGGCTTACCTAGATAATTGCACTAGGAGGGAAAAATACGCTTACCATGAAAATAAAAAATCCGACAAGGATTGAGATTACGATAAAGCTTACAACGCTATATTTATCTACAAGCCATGCTATTTGAGAAATTATACCTAAAATAGCACATGCCATGCCGATAACGGCGACCCAAAAGGGAAGTGGAAATCCAGCTAGAGTTGAAAACGCAAAAAATAAGCCCGCAATGCTAAAGATGCTCGAAGTTCTTTGTAACCATATTTCAGGTATGGGTTTATTCCAATTTATCTGATTTTTCTCATTCATATCTAAGCCCGCCCTATAATTGAACAAATGAATTATTCAGTAATATTATAAATTAAGATTAAACTATTGGTATTTGAGCGATTAGAAAACCATGGGTTGGTCGCTCGAGTTTAAAAATCTTCATATCTTAGTCCATCACCGTTCCACTTGCCTTGAAATGAATGATTGAAATAGATTTCTGTAGAACCGCTGCCCCGTAGCCTCGCATACTATTCGTCCGTGCCGCGCTCTCCGATGTGAATAGCTATTTAGCTTCAACAAGCGTCTCGATCAGGTGCTTGCGGTGTTGGCGCAGGATAAGAGGTGATTATTCGTTCGGGTCAGTTCCCTAAGGAATTGATTGGCTTTAGCGCCTTTGCCGTTCCTCTTTCTTTTTCCTCCGAACTTCTTCCCGAAGCGCCTTGAAATTAAGAGGCGCATATTGCTCAAACTTCTGACGCTTCGATGTTCGGACTGATACCGTCGCCTCGCGCGGGACCTCTGTGATCTTACGACCATCACTGAACGCTTGAATGTCTGTCGCATCATATCGGCGTATCATGCGGAGCCCGCGACCAACGTTAACAAAGGGGATTTCCCCGTCGCTCGTCAAATGAAGAAGGTGGCGCACCGATATCGATAGAACTTCAGCTGCTTGTTCTGGTGTGAGAAGTGGCGTCACTTACATATCCTTCGCCATTCGGCGTAGGTTCGCGAGCGTTGCCCGTTTCAGTGAATCAAGTCGCTCGACGTGCTTCTCGGCCTCAGGCGTTGGCAAGGCATCCACCATTGCTTCTGCCTCAAAGGCTTCCACTGCACTCTGCTTTATACGATACAATTTGCCTCCCAATCGAAAGGCATTCAACTGACCTGTTTTGATCAGATTTCGCACATGCTTCTCAGAGCATTCCCAACGCTTGGCTAGTGTGGCTGGCGTGAACAGGGGTTCCATGCTTTATCCTCGCGGTTACCATTTGGAAAAGCCGTGGATATTATAAACCGTTGTTTTCAAACGATCCACCCTTAGTAAGCGATAAGTTTTTGTCATGCCAAAACGAAATTATCTCGCGATTATCTGCGTTATGAGACGTGACATGGCAGTGAAGGTTACGTGACGTCACGTGAAGTGCAACGATTTGTAACGCATACGAAACGTTTCAGTATCTGAAAAGCGTCTTATTCAGACAGTTTAAGACGCTGCCTATGAACGAATTCTCCACGCGGTTCATGCCAAGGCGTGGAATATGACGAGCCTTTTTCAAAAGTAGTCCTTTCCCTTGTCCACATACGGTAGTTCGTCTGATACATCGTTCAGAAGCTCTAGCGGGATCAAACGGATATAGGCATTGCCGATTTTAATCTCAGCAATACACCCAGCCTTTTTAGCCCCTTCGCAAATCGCTGTTACCTGTCGGGCTGTTATATCAAGACGCTTTGTCATCTATCGACCTAATGCAAATTTGCACGAAGTTTTCAGAGGCGCGGCTCATGGTCAAGATATCGTCACGGGCCGTACGACAGATATGACAAGAAAATAGTCTTTCTCTGCCCGCCCTTCACTTTCAGAAATAACCTCCCAATTTTCCGGATCAGTTACATCGCCTTCTAAGGACCCATTGTCGTGGCCGTCGTAGAGGGTCCAAAACCTTGCGAGCATTCTTTTCCGGGTGCTGTCCGAATAAATTGTGGCCCAATACCTATTATCAGACATGCACTTTGTCCTGTTATAAATCCCCATGCCTTAAGGCAAGCTCGCAGAGGTCCAGCGGGTGGTCAATGGGCAAAGAAAAGCCCCGGAAGCGGGGGCTTGACCGGGGCTGCGCTCGAAAGTTTTTTGGAAGCCGACGAACGTCTCATCATCATCCCACAAAATCAGGAAATGACAATGCTAAATTCAGGCAACTAGGCAAGGCGTCGGTCAAGGACTGAGACATTCTGCGCTAAAATAAACGAAAGTTATATTGCGGTTTAGGCCTATAAAGAACTTTACTGCTGTGAGAGGGCAACGATGCCGTATACGAGCGCAGTTTATCGCAGCATATTAAGCCCGGACGAGTTATCGCTTGTTCAGGAAGCTTATTCTCGTTGTTGTGAATTACTGGGCAACAAGCCAAGCACACCTGAGAGCGAAGCTTTGCTATCGCAGTTTGTTCTACGAGCATTCACCAATTGCGATCAGGATCCAGAACTCGCAGCTCAAAGAGCATTTGAGGTCGTCACCATGTTAGAGTGATTTCAATGCGCCGGTTGGAGCAGGGGATGCTAGGCCAAGATTTGGGCTAAAGGTATTGGCGCAGTCTCAATGACCTGTTCTACAGCGGAGAACGTCCCCCAGTGGGGGTTGTGCGATTACACCGCATTAATGGATAGTCGGATCGTCTTCGCCTTGGAGTAGCAGAATTAAGCCAAGCTCTGCCAAGCCTTGTTCAAACTCTGCATAAGCAGCGGTGTCGGATGGGAACTTGTCATCCCAGATAGTTGATGACCATTCCTCGTCTATAAGCTCTAGGGTCCAGCTATCTTCTGTTTCAAGACGATAGATGTGCACATTTACGGTTAAGCCGTCACGAGAGACAACGCAGCTCAATGGAGAAAAAATAATATTCGGATCGTCGTTATTCATGCCGATGCCAATTCAATAATTTTAGTTTGGCCAATTATGGCCCATTGAGACCAAAAAGAAAATGGCGGATAGGAACCATACGATTTGAACATAAGGTTGGTGAGCGGAAATCATGGCCCTGTGAGTAGCCATTGCAGTTTGTGAGTATTTGGTGAGTAGGACTTATCAACAAGCGGTGCGGCGGAAGCCGATTTGCTTGTAACCTATTGATATGTTGGAGGGTCGAATGGTGGGCGTAACAGGGATTGAACCTGTGACCCCTACAATGTCAATGTAGTGCTCTCCCGCTGAGCTATACGCCCATTCGATGTGGCGCATACACCATATCGCGTTGCGCCCGTCAATGCCCTTTTCGAAGTTTTTTGTTCTTAATGTTGAAGAACTTATCAAATCCCGGAAAAGGCACTGATTGCCTAGGCGGCAATCAGCATTTTTTCGATTTCGTTCACCAAATCACGCAGGTGGAAGGGCTTGGAAAGCACTTTTGCATCGCGCGGCGCATCAGAATCGGGGTTCAGTGCAACGGCTGCAAAGCCGGTGATGAACATGATCTTGAGGTCGGGATCGATTTCGGTCGCCCTACGAGCAAGTTCGATCCCGTCCATTTCCGGCATGACAATGTCGGTTAGCAGCAGCGAGAACGGTTCTTCGCGTAATCTTTCATAGGCGCTTGCACCATTATCGAAGTGCGTAACGTGATAACCCGCCTTTTCCAGCGCTTTCACGAGGAAGCGACGCATATCGTTGTCGTCTTCAGCTAGCAGAATTCTCTTCATTGGTCCGTCCGAATGTCACGTCGTTCGTGCACAGCTTTCTGCATGGCCGACGACTCAGCGTTTCCTCTACAAAACGCTCTTTTGGTAAATATGAAATGAATGCTCTCGCAAATGTTAATTGTTATGGCCACTGTTTGGCAACAAGCTGTTTTGTGTTACAGCTTTTTGTCGTTTGACGCGGCTGCCATGTAGAGGGAGGGCGCACGTTCGGATGTCAAACATTTGATGACCCGGGGCTCGTTTAAGATACTGCTTTAAAAGCTAAATTATCTTATGACTTGTCGCCCGAAGGCAGCAGGACGGATTAAGACTATGAGTCTGGAGCGCGATTTTAATCAAATTCCTCCTTTTGAGATCTGTGTACCGGCGCAGCAGCGGATTCCGTTCGTTTTCAATTCGCCCCATAGCGGGCGCATGTATCCAGCGTCCTTTCTGGCAGAATCGCGTCTCGACTCGCTTGCTATCCGAAACTCGGAAGACTGCTATGTCGATGAGCTTTTTGCAGCGGTTACAAGGCTTGGTGCGCCATTGCTCAAAGCCCATTTTCCACGCGCATTCCTTGATGTGAATCGGGAGCCTTACGAGCTTGACCCGCGCATGTTTGCCGAACCTCTGCCGCCTTTCGTCAACACACAGTCTGCACGCGTCGCGGGCGGTTTGGGAACAGTGCCGCGTCTTGTGGGTGAGGGACAGTTGATCTATCCCGGTCGTATTGCACTGGAAGAGGCTTTCTACAGAATTGAGCACCTTTACAAGCCGTACCATCGCGCGCTGGATGCTTTGCTGAAGATAACACACCAGCAGTTCGGCTATTCGGTACTCATCGATTGCCACTCCATGCCGGGTGGCACGCGTTCAGGGGAAACTAGCGGGAGGCCAGATTTTATTATCGGCGATCGTTTTGGTCGGTCGTGCAGCGAGCAGCTCACACAGGCTGCGATGGAGCTCTTACAGGGGCTTGGTTACACGGTTGCGCATAACAAGCCTTATGCGGGTGGTTTTATCACGGAGCATTATGGGCGGCCCGCCGCAGCGTGCTATGCGTTGCAAATTGAGATCAATCGCAGTCTCTATATGAATGAACAGACATTGCAGAAACTTGTTGGCTTCGAGGCGCTGTGCGGAGATCTCTATCAGTTCCTGAGCGATCTCACGTCGCTACCGGACGAGCTTCTGGTCGTGCCGCCGCTGGCCGCGGAATAGTTCTGTATATTCATAAAAAGAGCCGCGCTGCAATGAAGAAGCGCGGCCAAAGACTAGGGAGGAAATGCCCCGAAAGGCATCGACAGGACAGCCTGTCTGGCCTTTAAGCTACGCGGCAAAGCCTTTCTGGTCAAGGATTTACGCATATTTTTTGAGCCTAAAAATAGTTAGCTCAAATTATAGGCAATAATAGCAAAGATTGCATATCAATGCATCAACTGATGAAAACGGGAGTTTGGGATTGCTGATCGATAAGGCATTTTTTTCCGAAATTGCGAGTGTTGCAGCGCAAGAAACGTTGCCGAGATTTCGCCAGTTCAATGAAATCGACAACAAATATACCACTGGCTTTGATCCGGTGACGGAAGCAGACCGTGCGGCTGAACGTGCGATTCGTGCAGTGATTGGCCGGGAGTTTCCGGACCACGGTATTCTTGGCGAAGAATATGGCCCAGAAAATATCGACCGCAGCCATGTTTGGGTGATTGATCCGGTGGACGGAACCCGCGCTTTCATTTCCGGCCTGCCCGTATGGGGAACGCTGGTCGGCCTGACGGTAGGCGGCGATGCAAAGGCTGGCATGATGTCTCAGCCATTCACGGGAGAACTTTTCTACAGTGATGGCAGCGGCTCATATCTGATACGCGAAGGCGCAGAACCACGTCGCCTTGCGGTGCGCGCGCAGGCAAAGCTTGATGATGCGACGATGTTCACCACCACGCCAGCGCTGTTTAAAGGCGATTTACGCAAAGGTTTTGACCGCTTGGAAAATACCGTTCGTCTATCGCGTTATGGCGTCGATTGTTATGCGTTCGCCATGCTTGCGAGCGGCTTTGCCGATCTTGTCGTCGAGGCCGGTCTACAACCTTATGACATCGTAGCACTTATCCCGATTATCGAGCAGGCGGGTGGCGTGGTCACACAGCGCGATGGTGGCCCGGCAGAAAAGGGCGGCGATATTGTTGCCGCCGCTTCACCGGAACTGCATCAGGCGGCGCTTGAGCTACTCAACAGCTGATAGTCACTGCTGATCGGGGTTGGCAGGCTCAAGGCTGTCTGGCAACGTTTCCACTTCCGATGTTCCGGGAATGAAGGCGTCAAAGGCAGCAAGGGTCTGCTCCCGGTAAAAATCGGCCTCCTGAAGCAGTTCGTGGCGAGCTCCGTCGATCACGACAAGCGAGATATTACGGGTGCAGGCTGCGAGCCGTTCGGTAGCAGCTGTTGAGACGACAGTATCGGCACCGGCGGCAATGATGAGGATTGGCACTGTCGGTCCTTCGTAAAAGCCGGGCTGATGAATCCGAGACGCCGCCCCCAATGCATTGCCGATCCAGTTGATGGTTGTACCACCGAGCGCCAGATCCGGATTGTTGCGAACAACTTCCATATTGCGTGCAAAGCGAACCGGATCGCTGGTCAGCGGGTTATTTTCAAATAGTCGCTCGCCGCGTATGCGCCCACCAGCGGCGTATCTGGTGCCCATACCAAGCCAGCGCAGGGCCGTTGCCATACGTCGCATTTTATCATCGCCGGATTGCAATGGCCGCAACCCCATCAGCGGCGCGCATAGCACAATGCGGCTGACGCGCGATGCGAGCTTATGCATTGCTGAATAGGTGATGAGTGCACCCGCTGAATGCGCCAGAACATAAAAGGGTGGTGGGCAGTCCGGAAGAACGATCTGCGTGAGAAACTGATCTAGGTCGTCGGTGTAATCGCTGAAATTGCGCACATAGCCGCGCATATGATCTTTGAGAAGCCGTTGCGAGCCACCTTGCCCGCGCCAGTCCATCGTGGCGACAGTAAACCCACGTGCAACAAGGTCTAACATTGTTTCAAAGTATTTTTCGATAAACTCGTTGCGGCCTTGCAGCAGAATAATCGTTCCGCGTGAGGGCTTAGCTTCTGACTTAAGAATTGCATAACGCAGATCAATGCCATCTTTGGCTTTAAACAGCCCGGACGTTGTTCCTGCGGGAATTGGGTTGGCCCCGGTTTCAAAAAGAAGATCTGGCATTCAGATTGCTGCCCCAGCTAAAATTCATGTGCCAGTATAATGAGATAAACAATTATAAAAAGTAACCGGAAGTTTGCAGGCAAACTTCCGGTTCAGGAAACAGCCTGTGCAAGGGACGTTACACAGACTGATCTTTCAAAATAAGAGTAAGCTACCAGCCGCGACCCGCGCGGCGTTCATCAATGATGCGGCCGCTGAAAGCGTCAACGACGACGATTACACGACGGCCATTCGGGCGGGTTGCCTTAACAAGATATGCTCCACGATCGCGGCGCATATCACCAACATCGTAGCCGCGCCGTTGAAGTGACCGCGAAATTTGGCGCGGGCCTAAGATTTCAGGGCGACCATAGCCGTCACCCCAGCCTGGTCCGCGACCGGGGCCATGGTTGGGACCACGATCAGGCCCCCAGTTTGGGCCTCTGTCATATCCGCGATCCGGACCATCCCAGCCGGGGCGTGGTCCGCCGCGTGGAGGAGGGGGCATGTCGTCATAATACTGAACTTGAACACGCAGACCATTGTCTGCGGCAAGGGTCGGAGTTGCGACAGCAGTTCCGACAGTGGCAAGTGCGGCAAAAGCAAGAAGAGCTTTTTTCATAACCGTAATCCTTTGATAAACCCGCCTCTCAGCAGGCATAGGGGAAGATTATTCCCAAGCACCTGAACGCTCGCCGAAGATGGTGTTCATTTTGGGTTCATTGCATGGCGGAAACCCCAATTTAAGGGTCGCAAACGATCAGGAGTTATTACGTTAAGTGATGTGCCGTGTAGCAATCAGGCACGCGGCGCTGCTTGCCTCCGCAATATTTTTCGACAAGCTAAAGTAAAATCATCCTTGAAAACAAAAAGCGGTACTCCCAATTAAGTTTTGCGGTTGCCGTAAACGGGGCCGCCGGCACCAGAGAATTCGCCAGAATGGGAGTTCTGCCGCCAGTTAAAGCATTATGTCGCTCTTAAGGAGGGCTTACACATGCGTCACGTTGATTTTTCTCCACTCTATCGTTCCACCGTTGGTTTCGACCGTCTCTTCTCCTCGATGCTCGATACACTTGCATCGCCAGAAGGCTCGCAGTCTTATCCGCCATATAATATCGAGCGGACGGGTGAGAACGCCTATCGCATCACCATGGCCGTTGCAGGCTTCTCGGAAGGTGAACTCGAAATCGAAGCGCATCGCAATCAGTTGACCGTGAAGGGCCAGAAGGCCGAAGACGATGCTTCTGAAACCGGTGAAGTGCTTTATCGTGGCATTGCTTCGCGTGCTTTCGAACGCCGCTTCCAGCTTGCTGACTTTGTTGAAGTCGCGGGCGCCAGCCTCAAAAATGGCTTGCTCCATATCGACCTTAAGCGCGAAATCCCTGAACAGATGAAGCCGCGCAAGATCGAAGTCAGCTCGGCATCGACTGATGATGGCCAGCAGATTGAGGCCAAAACCGCCCACTAACCTCTGCTTGACTATGCATTAGATAAAGAAAGCGGCGCATTGAGCGCCGCTTTTTGTTTTAGTGCGTCCACGAATGAAAGATATCAGGCGATAAGCGTGCCGAACTGATCGACTTCGTCTTCTGTATTGGCAAAGCTCGTAACGAAGCGCGCGAAAATTTCGCCTTCGCTGATGCGGTTGACTTCGGAGTGCGGCGGGTTCCAGTCGTAGAAGATCGCACCTGCATCACGCAGACGATCATAAACCGACTGCTTCATAATTGCGAAAACCTCATTGGCTTCCGGCTTCCATGCAAGCCGCATCTGGCTCGATGCATCAATGTGACGAGCAAGGCGTGCGGAAAGCGCATTCGAATGCTTCGCCAACTCGATCCAAAGATTACCTTCGAGATATGCATCGAACTGGGCTGCAATGAAACGCGTTTTTGAGAAAAGCTGTGCCGCACGTTTGCGGATGAACGGGAGATCCTTGGCGCGGGCAGGGTCCATGAAGACGAGCGCTTCTGCACACCAGCAGCCATTCTTGGTGCCGCCAAAAGAAACAATGTCGACGCCTTGCTTCCATGTCATTTCTGCGGGTGTCATATCAAGTGAAACAAGAGCGTTGGCAAAGCGTGCGCCATCCATATGAAGTGGCAGGCCTGCGCCGCGGCAGATTTCAGAAATGGTCGAGATATGCTCCAGCTGGTACAGCGTGCCGACTTCCGTTGCCTGCGTGATGCTGACAGCCATTGGCTGACCGGCATGAACGAAGGCCGGATTGAAACGCTTGAGTTCGCGCTTCAAAAGCTCAGGGTCGATGCGACCCATCGCACCATCAATTGGATGAAGACGTGCGCCACCGGTAAAATATTCAGGTGCGCCGCACTCATCCTCGATCACATGCGCTTCTCTATGCACCAGCGAGACGCCGCCGGGACGGTTCACACTCGCAAGTGCCAAGGAGTTGGCCGCTGTGCCAGTGCCGACAAAGAAAACCGCAACTTCGCGCTCGAACAATTCGTTGAAACGCTGCTCCACGCGCTTGTCGATTTCGCTCGCGCCATAGGCTGCAGCAAATCCGTTGGCGTGAAGGGAAAGGCTTTCAGCGATTTTTGGGTGGGCGCCTGCCCAGTTGTCTGAAGCAAAATGCACGGTGTTCTCCACTGGCGGTATGACCTTATGGAAACGTCTATAACCGGACTTGGTAACAGGTGTAAGGCCTGCAAGTGCTAAAAATCAGGCAGCGTCTGTCACTTTTTGGAGCTTTCAATGTGTGTCATTGGCCGCGCCAAACTGACGCAACAGGCGCTTTACGCAATTAAATAATGATTGAGCATCTTAGTGCGACACTTTGTTTCGCAATCAGCCCGGAAAAATCATGTTTCCATCTTGTGACCGAATTTGAATTCTGCCATACGTTATTAGGACAGCAATGCTGACTAATTCAGTCTTACTGTCCAATTCTTCACTGTAATTGTCAGGTTTTCTGTTCAGGACCTCCAGCGTTGCAGAAAGAGAGCGTCATGCGGATCGGAACAACCCGGCGGAATATGGTGCTCAAAACAGACAGGGGAGTTTGGTGCGCCGCCATGCGGGCCGAGGTCGCTTGTCGAGCCTGAAAGACGAAGGCGAGAAAGCAATATTCCTTTCGATGGCGATGCCATCGGCCACGGAACGTCGTCCAACGCCTTTTCGATAAGGCTTTCCATAGACATAAAACAAAGCGCATCCCGAAAAGTGCGAAGCGGTTTTCGGATGAGATGCGCGACTAAAACAGTTCGGAACGAATAGCCGTTTCGGTTCATTATCGTATCGCGCAGGGTTGCGCGCTTATTGGAGGGAATGACGATGCCGCATTTGACGCCATCTGTATCGCATGTGGATTTACACAACGGTCAGAACGGAACGGTCAAAGCTGCGACCAATTCCACCAATGCAACCCGAAAAACGCGAACTTCGGCGGGTACGCCCCCCGCCCAAGGCCTCTATGATCCACGCAACGAACGCGACGCCTGCGGCGTTGGCTTCATTGCGCATATGAAGGGTCAGAAGTCGCATCAGGTTGTCGAAAACGGCCTGAAGATGCTCGAAAACCTCACCCATCGTGGTGCGGTCGGCGCTGACCCTTTGATGGGTGATGGCGCGGGCATTCTGGTACAGATTCCAGATCGCTTTTTCCGCGAAGAAATGGCGCGCCAGGGCATCGATCTGCCAGAGCCGGGTCATTATGCCGTAGGCTATCTTTTTATGCCGCGCGATGCGGAATTGCGCGCGCATATTGAAGAAATTGTCAAGGAAGTCATTGCTGCTGAGGGCCAGACTTTCATCGGTTTCCGTCAGGTGCCGGTTGATAACGAGTCCTTGTCTAAGGCGCCCGAAATTGCTGCAACCGAACCGTTTCACGTTCAGGTTTTCATTGGTCGTAGTGCTGCCATTGAGAGCGACGATGATTTTGAACGTCGCCTGTTCGTGCTGCGCAAGGTCATTTCGAACCGCATTTATCAGGAAAACGACGGCGACGATAAGGGCTTCTATATTGTCTCCATGTCGGCGCGCACTGTTGTTTATAAGGGCATGTTTCTGGCCTATCAGGTTGGCGCTTATTACAACGATCTGAAAGACCTGCGCTTTGAAAGTGCTGTTGCGCTCGTTCACCAGCGCTTTTCGACCAACACTTTCCCATCTTGGCGACTGGCGCATCCATATCGCATGGTTGCGCATAACGGCGAAATCAACACGCTGCGCGGCAATGTCAACTGGATGGCGGCCCGTCAGGCGTCGGTGGATTCGGAACTGTTCGGGAACGATATTTCCAAGCTTTGGCCGATTTCTTACGAAGGCCAGTCGGACACAGCCTGCTTTGATAATGCGCTCGAATTTCTTCATCAGGGCGGCTACAGCCTAGCCCATGCGATGATGATGTTGATCCCCGAAGCATGGTCTGGCAACAAGCTGATGTCAGACGAACGCCGTGCGTTCTACGAATATCATGCGGCCCTGATGGAGCCGTGGGATGGCCCAGCAGCCGTTGCCTTCACCGATGGGCGTCAGATTGGCGCGACGCTTGATCGTAATGGTCTGCGCCCTGCACGTTATATCGTGACAGACGATGATTTTGTCATTCTGGCTTCTGAAGCCGGTGTTCTGCCGGTTGACGAAAAGAAAATCATCAAGAAGTGGCGGTTGCAGCCGGGACGTATGCTGCTCATCGATATGGAAGAAGGCCGCATCGTTTCGGATGAGGAAATCAAGTCGCAGATTGCGCAGAAGCATCCTTATAAGCAGTGGCTTTCCAACACGCAGCTTATTCTGGAAGACCTGAACCCGGTTGAGCCACGCGCGCTGCGTAAGGATGTAAGCCTCCTCGACCGTCAGCAGTCGTTTGGTTACAGTCAGGAAGACACCAAGCTTCTTATGTCGCCAATGGCTACGACTGGTCAGGAAGCCATTGGCTCGATGGGCACGGATACGCCGATTTCGGCGATGTCCGACAAGTCGAAGCTGCTCTACACCTATTTCAAGCAGAACTTCGCGCAGGTTACGAACCCGCCGATTGATCCGATCCGCGAAGAGCTGGTGATGAGCCTTGTCTCCTTCATCGGACCGCGTCCAAACATTTTTGACCTTGTTGGCACCTCGCGCCGCAAGCGCTTGGAAGTGCGTCAGCCAATTCTGACCAATGGCGATCTCGAAAAGATCCGCTCCATTGGTCATACGGAAGATCGTTTTGATACTAAGACGCTCGACATTACCTATAATGTCGGCGAGGGTGCAGCTGGTATGCATGGCGCGATTGAGCGTTTGTGCGACCGTGCGGAAGCTGCCGTGCATGGCGGTTATAACATTGTCATTCTATCGGATCGTCAGGTTGGTCCGGATCGCATTCCGATCCCGGCTTTGCTGGCAACGGCTGCCGTCCACCATCACCTGATCCGCAAGGGGCAGCGCACATCGGTCGGTCTGGTTGTTGAATCGGGTGAGCCGCGCGAAGTACATCACTTTGCTTGTCTAGCTGGTTATGGTGCGGAAGCAATCAACCCATATCTCGCCTTCGATACGCTGCTCGACATGCATCGCCGTCGTGAATTCCCGCCGGAAGTGGATGCTGACGAACTGGTCAAGCGTTACATCAAGTCGCTTGGCAAGGGCATTCTTAAGGTCATGTCCAAGATGGGCATTTCGACCTATCAGTCCTATTGCGGTGCGCAGATTTTTGATGCCGTCGGCTTGCAGACGCGTTTTGTTGATCAGTTCTTTTTTGGCACGGCAACGACCATTGAAGGCGTTGGTCTTGATGAAATCGCGGAAGAAACTGTGCGTCGTCACACCGATGCGTTTGGCAATGACCCGGTTCTCTTGACTTCACTCGAAGTCGGTGGCGAATATGCTTACCGTATGCGCGGCGAAGCCCATCTCTGGTCGCCGGATGCGATTGCGAAATTGCAGCACGCCGTTCGCACGTCGAACCCGGACACGTTCACCGAATATACAAACACGCTTGATGCAAAGTCGGCGCAGGCAAAGACTATTCGTGGCCTGTTTGATATTCGCTTTGCCGAAGCCAGTGGCCGCAAGCCGGTTGCAATCGATGAGGTTGAATCGGCGGTTGATATTGTCAAGCGCTTCTCGACGGGCGCCATGTCGTTTGGCTCGATCTCGCGTGAAGCGCATACCACGCTTGCGCGTGCGATGAACGCTATTGGCGGCAAGTCGAATACGGGTGAGGGCGGTGAAGAGCCGGATCGTTTTTATCCGCTGCCGGATGGCAAGCCAAACCCTGAACGTTCTGCGATCAAGCAGGTGGCATCGGGGCGCTTCGGTGTGACGACGGAATATCTGGTCAATGCTGATCTTATCCAGATCAAGGTTGCACAGGGTGCAAAGCCGGGTGAAGGCGGTCAGCTGCCGGGCCATAAAGTTGATGCGACCATCGCCAAGACACGTCACTCGACGCCGGGCGTTGGCCTCATTTCGCCTCCGCCGCATCACGACATTTACTCGATCGAAGATCTGGCACAGCTGATCTATGATTTGAAGAATGTTAATCCGGCTGCTGATATTTCGGTCAAGCTTGTGTCGGAAGTGGGTGTCGGTACGGTTGCGGCCGGTGTTGCCAAGGCACGCGCTGACCACATCACAGTGTCCGGCTATGATGGCGGCACGGGTGCGTCGCCGCTCACCTCGCTCAAGCATGCCGGTTCGCCGTGGGAAATCGGCCTTGCCGAAACCCACCAGACGCTGGTGTTGAATGGTCTTCGTTCGCGTATCGCATTGCAGGTCGATGGCGGTCTTCGGACCGGTCGTGACGTGATCATCGGTGCGCTTCTCGGTGCCGACGAGTTCGGTTTCTCGACGGCTCCGCTGATCGCTGCTGGCTGCATCATGATGCGCAAGTGCCATCTCAATACCTGCCCTGTTGGCGTTGCCACGCAGGACCCGGTTTTGCGCAAGCGCTTCAAGGGTACGCCTGAGCATGTCATCAACTTCTTCTTCTATCTGGCAGAAGAAGTGCGCGCATTGCTGGCAGCCATGGGCTTCACCAAGCTTGAGCAGATCATTGGTGAAACACAGCTGCTCGAAAAGCAGAGCATGATTGATCATTGGAAGTCGAAGGGTCTCGATTTCAGCCGTATCTTTTACAAGCCGGAAGCCGAGAAGCACGAAATCTTCTGGACCGAGCGTCAGCATCATCCGATTGAAGATGTTCTGGATCGCACGCTGATTGCTGAAGCCATGCCTGCGCTGGAAAACAAGACGCAGGTGAAGATCAATGTCGACATCAAGAACGTCGACCGCTCAGCAGGTGCGATGCTTTCGGGCGAAGTGGCCAAGCGTTTCCGCCACAAGGGTTTACCGGATGACACCATTGCCGTTACGCTACGCGGTACGGCTGGCCAGTCCTTTGGTGCGTTCCTTGCACGCGGTGTCTCGTTTGAGCTGATCGGCGATGGCAACGACTATATCGGCAAAGGTCTTTCGGGTGGCCGCATTGTCATACGTCCGCCAGAAGACACGCGTATTGTGGCTGAAAACTCGATCATCGCAGGCAATACCGTGCTTTACGGTGCGCTTGAAGGCGAGTGCTATTTCCGCGGTGTGGCAGGCGAGCGTTTCGCTGTGCGTAACTCTGGTGCTGTCACGGTTGTCGAAGGCGTGGGTGATCACGGCTGCGAATATATGACGGGTGGCGTGGTTGTCGTTATCGGTCAGACGGGCCGGAACTTTGCAGCCGGCATGTCGGGCGGTGTCGCTTACGTGCTGGATGAAGTCGGTGACTTCGCACAGCGCTGCAACATGGCGATGGTCGAGCTGGAACCGGTGCCGGAAGAGGATGACATCCTCGAAAAGCTGCACCATCACGGCGGCGATCTGATGCACAAGGGCCGTGTGGATGTATCGGCAAATATGACGCGTCACGACGAAGAACGTCTGGTTCAGCTGATTGCCAACCATCTGCATTACACCGGCTCTACGCGTGCCAAGGACATTCTCGACAATTGGGAAAGCTATCGCCCGAAATTCGTGAAGGTCATGCCGGTCGAATATCGCCGTGCTCTGGAAGAGATGGAGCGCATGCAGATCGGTGTCGCAGCTGAGTAAATAAATATCATTACACGGTGCTTGTGCGCCTGAAATGGCGCACGGCACGGTGATAGGAGCATAGAATAATGGGTAAGGTTACAGGTTTTCTCGAGATAGACCGGCAGGTAGCGAAGTACCAGCCAGCATCAGATCGCATTCGTCACTTCCGCGAATTCACTCTGCCGATGACGGATGGTGAAGTGCAGAAGCAGGCGGCACGCTGCATGGATTGCGGTATTCCGTTCTGTCACGGTGACACTGGTTGCCCGGTGAACAATCAGATCCCGGATTGGAATGATCTCGTTTATAACAACAACTGGGATCAGGCGATCCGCAACCTGCATCTGACTAATAACTTCCCGGAGTTTACGGGTCGGGTTTGCCCCGCGCCTTGTGAAGAAGCTTGTACGCTCAATCTTGAAGACACACCTGTCGCAATCAAGACCGTTGAACAGGCGCTGGGCGATAAGGCCTACGAGTTAGGTTATATTGTTCCGCAGCCTTCGGCACAGAAAACCGGCAAGTCGGTCGCGATTATTGGTTCGGGCCCAGCCGGTCTTGCTGCTGCACAGCAGCTGGCACGCGCTGGTCACATGGTCGATGTTTATGAACGCGAAAGCCGCCCCGGCGGTCTGCTGCGTTATGGTATTCCTGACTTCAAGATGGAAAAGCACCTGATCGACCGTCGCGTTACGCAGATGGAAGGCGAGGGCGTTCGTTTCCTGTGTGGTGTCAATATTGGTGTCGATAAGCCGCTGCGTGGTCTCCTCGATACCTACGATGCCGTACTTTATTCGGGTGGTTCGGAAAAGCCGCGTCCAGCTGGTATTCCGGGTGCAGACCTTGAAGGCGTGCATGATGCCATGCCTTATCTCGTGCAGCAGAACCGTCGTGTTGGCCGCGAAAACATTGAATCAGTTGCATGGCACGAAGCGCCGATCCTTGCCGGTGGCAAGCACATCGTCGTTGTCGGCGGTGGTGATACGGCTTCTGACTGCGTGGGCACGGCTTTCCGTCAGGGCGCGGTCAATGTCACGCAGCTCGATATTCGCCCGCAGCCGCCTGAAAGAGAAGACAAGCTCAGCGTCTGGCCTTATTGGGCAACCAAGATGCGGACGTCTTCCAGTCAGGCTGAAGGTGCCAACCGCGAATTTCAGGTGGCAACACTTGAGTTCATCGGCGAAGACGGCAAGCTCACCCATGTGAAGTGCTGTCAGGTTGATGATCAGCGCAAGCCGATTGCTGGCTCCGAGTTCTTCATCAAGGCTGATCTGGCTTTCATCGCGATTGGTTTCTTTGGCCCGTCAGAAAACTCTGTGCTCAAGGAAATGAGCGATAAGCTCGAAATCGCAACGGATCGTCGGGGCGGAACATCCGTGAAGGCCAATGAGCGCGATTACCGCACAACCGTCGATAAGCTCTATGCAGCAGGTGATGTGCGTCGCGGTCAGTCGCTGGTTGTTTGGGCCATTCGTGAAGGCCGTCAGGCAGCGCACGCCATTGACGCCGACTTGATGGGATCGTCGGTTTTGCCTCGATAATTAGTACTTTGTCTCAATATAAAGCCCGGCTATAAGCCGGGCTTTATTGCTTTTATGTTAGCCTTGCTGGCGCTTCTTGCGAATTACCAGATAGACAATGCCTAAGAAAACAAACCAGACGGGCGTTATCTTCAGAGCAACTGCTGTGTCTTGTTCTTGTGCCAGTGCCCAAAGAATGAAGGCAAAGAAGGCAAAGACCATGGCAACGGAAGCGCGACCACCAGGCAGCTTAAAGGTTGACTGCTCATGCAGGTCGGGACGTTTGCGGCGATACTGAATGTAAGAAGCAAGAATGATCGACCAGATGAAGATAAACAGAAGCGCCGATATCGTTGTAACGATGGTGAACACTTCAATGATGCTATCGCCTGCATACAACAGCACAACGCCTGCAAGCAGGAAGATGCAGGAGAAGAACAGCGCATTTACTGGCACCTTGCGGCTGTTTAGCTTGCCTAGTGTCTGCGGTGCGAGACGCGAAGTGGCAAGACCATAAATCATGCGCGAGGTCGAGTAGATGCCGGAGTTGGCGCTCGATGTTGCAGAGGTCAGCACAACGAAGTTAACCACATGGGCCGCAATACCAAGACCGGCCAGCGAGAACATGGCGACAAATGGGCTTGAACCCGGGTCAACCTGATCCCACGGGATAACCGTGATGATGACGAACAGTGCACCGACATAGAAAAGCACAACGCGGATCGGGATCGAGTTGATCGCCTTTGGCAGGTTGCGGGTCGGGTTTTCTGTTTCGGCAGCAGCCGTACCAACCAGCTCAATACCCACGAAAGCAAAAACTGCAATCTGGAAGCCAGCCACAAAGCCGAAGAAACCGTTCGGGAAGAACCCGCCATTGGCCCATAGGTGCGTAATCGAAGCTTGCGTGCCGTTTGGCAGAGCAAAGCCGGTAATCAGCATGTAAGCGCCAGCAAGAATGAGCGCGACAATTGCTATGATTTTGATGAGCGCAAACCAGAATTCTATTTCGCCGAAATTGCGAACATTCGGCAGGTTCAATAGGAGCAATACGCCGATCAGTCCGAGTGCAGGTATCCACAAAGCGAGGTCCGGATACCAGAACGAAATATAGCCGGAAACGGCGACAACGTCGGCAATGCCGGTCACAATCCAGCAGAGCCAATAGGTCCAGCCTGTAAAGAATTGCGCCCAAGGGCCGAGGTAGTCACCCGCGAAATCAGCGAAAGAGCGATATTCGAGATTGGACAGCAGAATTTCGCCCAGCGCGCGCATCACGAAGAACAGCATGAAGCCGATGATCGCATAGACCAGCAGAATGGATGGTCCGGCGAGTGAGATTGTCTTGCCCGAACCCATGAAAAGGCCCGTGCCAATCGCACCGCCAATGGCGATCAGCTGGAGATGTCGATTGGTGAGATTGCGTGCAAGATGGGGTTCCTCCTCCCGTTTTTTTTCAACGGGAGGCTTTGATGCGATGTTCATTCATATGCCTCTTATGCAATGCAGACGCGTGCGCGAAACGTCCTATTGGACTGCGCGACCTTCTGATAGACGAGGAAATATCAAATGTGAACCACAAGAAAATAAGCATTTAGGCGAAGAAATACCGCATATTTCACGGTAATATCGCCCAAGATGTGAAAGCATATTTGCAAATATTATTAATATTCAGGGATTTACGCTTTTCTGGGGCCATGAAAAATCATCAGCACGGCCAGATGAAACACCGTTGCCTTTGTTGTGCGTTCGATTGATTTTGCCCTTTGGCGCGATCACGCCACCCAGCAAAACACCGCTATTATCGCGATCAACGTCGCGCAGACTAACCGGCGCAATGCGATCTACGGGCCTTTCCGGGTCATTTGTCTGAGCGGTTGGCAGCAATTGCTCATTATCTTTGCTGCCACCAAACAGCGTCTTTAGCGGCTTTTCTGCATAGAATGCGAGTTTGCGTTTACCGGCTGTCGTCGTGTTGATGCCGTCATTACCGCGCAAACGTGCAGTCTGACCATTAATGTCGAAGCCTGTCTGGCTAAAATTGCCTTCTTCATCGACAAACCCATCCCAGACATCGACGAACTTTGCCCCAGCCTTCTCGGAGGTGGTGCGGAAAATTTCGTTCAGTGCCAGCATATCCTGCGACATGCCGCGAGGACGGAATGGGGGCTGACCGACCCAGATCAGCGGATAATTCTTATCGGTAATCTCTTTCGCGAATTTTGATACGCGACTCTGATATTCCGCCGTCCATTCAGGGGAGCGTGCCGCGAGGCTTTGTCCCTTGATCGTAATTGCTTGCCGGTCGTTTGAGCCAATCATGACGACGACAGCAGCTGGCTTTTCCTCTTCGAGAATCTTGCCGATGTTTGCAGGCCAATCAAAATGATCGTCACGGACGAAGCCGGAAGAGCCATTGATGCGGCTGACAATCCGTAGGTCCGTATCCGCGGCAAAGGCAACATCAAGCCCTTCCGCCAAGCCGTTGCCGATAAAATCACCGACGACGAGAATTTTTTTGGCGTCTGGCTTTTTCTCAACAAAGTTGATTTCAGGTTGTGGTGGCGTCGCCGGAACGGCACGAGCTGCGGGCGTTACAGCTTTCGGTGTGCGTTTTGGTTTTGCAGGGCGTGTGCGTTGAGGCTTTGGCTGTTCATATTGTGGCTGTGGTTGCGTTTGCTTTGGCCCAAACAGCATATCAAAAATTGTGCGTGGCCGGTTCTGTGCAGATGCTGAAGACAACGCAGCCAGCGTTATCGCACAGGCAATGAGCATGGTCACCACAACGCCGCCAATCGAACTTTTGAATGGTTCTGCCTGCATGGGTCTCACTCTCCTGCGCCTAGAATAGTAATGTCCTTTGCCAAAAAGAAAAAGGAGCGCACATGAAATGCGCGCTCCGGGTTTATTCTTATTGCTTTTAACGGCGACGGAGAACCGTCAGCACTTCTTTGCTTGGGTGCCCATCTTGCTGCAAGCCGTTGCGCTGTTGGAAAGCTTCAATCGCTTTGCGCGATGTCGAGCCGATTTTGCCGTCAATTTTGCCGTCATAATAGCCGAGCGCTTTAAGATGCGTCTGCAATTCTTCGCGTTCATTCATTGTGATCGGCGTAAACGGACGGTTCCAGTCCTGACGCAATCCTTGATAGCCGCCGATGCGATCTGCAAGCAATCCGACTGCGAGAGCGTATTTATCAGCATTGTTGTAGCGCTTGATCATGAAGAAGTTCTTGGCCATCAAGAATGCTGGACCTTCACGACCATCCATCACTTTAAGTGTGACTTTTTCATTGGCATCCGGGAATGGACGCCCGTTAGCGCGAACCACACCGAGCTTCTGCCATTCGGCGGCTGAAAGCGAGCCGGAAGGGAATTTACGGCCGGCCGGAAGCACGACCTCATAGCCCCATGTGCGGCCGGGCTGCCAGCCATTGCGATGCAGCAGGTTTGCAGCAGTTCCAAGCGCATCAGGAACCGAATTCCAGATGTCGCGCTTGCCGTTGCCATCCATATCAACCGCATAGGCCTGATAGCTGGTTGGAATGAACTGGGTATGCCCCATTGCACCCGCCCACGAACCAGTCAGATGTCCGCGATCAATGTCGCCGGTCTGGAGAATTTTCATCGCAGCAATCAACTGCGTGCGGCCAAATTTGGCGCGGCGCTGATCGGCATAGGCAAGGGTCGCAAGCGAGCGGATGGTGTCCATCATGACGTCTTCGCGCTTGAGAATCTCGCCGTAATTGCTTTCCATCGACCAGATTGCAAGCAGGATATTGCGATCAACCGAGAAACGCTGTTCGATGCGCTGGAGCCACGGGCCCCATTTTTTCGCCATGCTCTGGCCGATGGCCACGGAGTGCTCATTCACGCGGTTATCAATGTAGTTCCAGACAGGTTCGCTGAATTCGGGCTGAACACGTGCTTTGCGCAAAACTTCGGGGTCTGGAGAATCGACGCCGCGGAACGCGCGGTCGAATGTCGACGGTGATACGCCATTCTGAATGGCTGTCGTGCGGAAACTGGACACCCATTTTCTAAAATTGGCATCGGCAAAAGCGGCGCCGGTAGACAGGCCAGATGCGAGCATTGCCACCGCAACGGTCGCTGTAATCTTGGCGCGCATTCCTCGTCCCAGAGTGAATGGAAATCGCAGCATTCTGTGTTTCCCTTCTGCAATCATGTTTTGCCGCTTCAAACGGCGAGTTGCCTTTCATGCCGAGCCTAGTTCAGTTAGATTGCATCAAGTCTTTAATACTATCCAGTGTTGAATTTGGGGCCGACCCTTATGAAGCATTAAATTACAGGCTTCAGGTTAGCATTTGGTTTACCATGGCGAGATTGCCTGAAAAATTGCGAGAAATTTTACAGAATTTTTGAATCAAGTAAGATTAAGGTAAAGTCACCGAATGTGATGAAGAAAGCGATATAATTTCGTCTTTCCTTAATCAAAACGCCCTATTTGAAATGCAGTGGTTTCAATGCTTTAATAATACAGCAGCATTAGTGAAAAAGTCGAGGAGACGAATGAGTTCGATCCGTAAAATCCGCAAGGCAGTTTTTCCTGTCGCAGGTCTTGGTACCCGTTTTCTACCCGCGACCAAGTCGATCCCCAAGGAAATGCTTACCGTCGTTGACAAGCCAGTTATCCAGTATGTCGTGGATGAGGCTCGTGAAGCCGGCATCGAACATCTGATTTTCGTCACTGGACGCAACAAGGCTGTGATCGAAGATTATTTCGATGCACAGGTTGAGCTTTATGCGACGCTTGCTGAGCGCGGCAAAAAGGCTGAGCTTGAGCATTTGCAAGAATTGCAGCCGCAGCCCGGCACCACGAGCTTTACCCGTCAGCAGGTTCCGCTCGGCCTTGGCCATGCGGTCTGGTGCGCGCGCGAGCTGGTCGGCGATGAGCCTTTTGCACTGCTTCTGCCAGATATGGTGATGCAATCGAAGAAGGGCTGTCTCAAGGAAATGGTCGAGCTGTATGAGCAGACCGGCGGCAACGTGATTGCCGTGCAGGAATGCGATCCTGAAGAAGCCCATAAATATGGCATCGTGGGCAAGGGTACTGCTATCGGTAACGGCTTTGAGATCAACCAGATGGTTGAAAAGCCAGCCAAGGGCACTGCACCTTCCAACCTCTACATCAATGGCCGCTATATTCTTCAGCCAGATATCTTTGAACTACTAAGTAAGCAGGAAAAAGGCGCTGGCAACGAAATCCAGTTGACCGATGCGATGTTAAAACTCGCTGATCAACAGAAATTCTATGGCTTTGATTATCATGGTCGGACATTTGACTGCGGTTCGAAGTCAGGCTTTATCGAAGCCAACGTAGCTTTCGCTCTTTGGCGCAAAGATATCCGTCCAACAGTTGAAGTTTCAATTGCCGAATTGCTGAAGACGATCAAAACGGCATAAGTTAGCTTATCTAACAATCACAAGCCCGCTTTCAGCAATGAAGGTGGGCTTTTGTGTATTTGATTGAAAGCCTTTAGCGCTGGACCTTCATGCCAACATAAATGCTGTTGGCGTGGTACTCGCGATAAGAAATCTGGCTCGTCTGAAATTCATGACGTAGTCGCGCATCAATACCGACAAAGCGGTTGATCCAATACGTCGCGCCAATCTGTGCACCGATGGTGTAATCCGTACCAGTGCCGTCCTTGTTATCACGGACATTGAGGTCGAGCTTGCCGTTAAAACTTAGATCGGAGCGAACGCGCCGCGTAACTTCAAGGCTCGCAAAGTGCAGCAGCGCACCTGCGACACCCGGAGTTGTTGAGGTGTCCACCATAGTGCGTGCATAAAGCTGCACGTCAGTTCCGCGCAATGGCGACCAGTTGATGGCTGCCGCAAGCGAGGGTCCGCTGACATCTGCGAGGCGGGCATCGTCGCTGTTGGCGCGCATGAAGCCAGCCGAGAATTCGCCGTTAAATTTCTCGCCGCGATCAAACATCAAACCTGCACGCACAGCATATTGTGAGCCGCTGCGCTCATAACCGTTGCTGTCCACGCGTTCATCGAACATGCGTTTGCCCAATTCAGCTTCGACAAACGGCTTGAGTGCTGGTGAAATCGCAAAACCACCGCGCAAAGTTACGCTGGCATAAGTGTTATCACGATCTTTCTGGCTGACTGTTCCGCCGGAAGACAGTTCTGCATCGCCGTAGCTGTCATGCTCAATACGACCTGTGGCTCGACCAAATATAAGGCCTGTATCGCGTTCAATGCCAAGGCTACCATTAGCCGTATGAACGAGAGGTCGCTTCAAAGCATCCGTTACGCCGTTGGGGCTTGATGCGCTTTCGCGGCGCAGCTTATAGCCCGCGCCCGCATTCACGGTTGTCTGGCCGCTCAAATCAAAACGCAGATTGCCCTGAACATCGACGCGAGGTTCTGACACGTCCTGCCCGGAGATAGATTTGCTCAGTGTGCCGGATGCGTCAAGCGTTGCCTGATGGCGCGCCCAATCGGATTCTGCCTTAAGCCGCAGCGTCGTTTCAGACAGCACCGCGCTCGAACCAGTAGAACTGTTATCGCCGTTGGTCGTGGCGCTAATGCCCTGCTCAAGTGATGGGCGAAGGACGAAGTTGCCTGTGCGAATGCCAAGCGGCGCGAAAGGATCCGCCTCAGCTGTCAGGCGGCGGCCTTGTTCAGGGATAGCAGGTAAGTTTTCACGACGTGCACGGCCCGTTGTATCTTGCTCTTCGATTGTCACAGCACTCACCGGCATATTGTCGGTTGTAAGGAAGCGCCGCGGTTCTTCATCATTAATGGGTGCAACCTGTGTTGTCTCTGCAGGCTGTGTCTCGCTCGGGGGTGTGTAAGAATCGTCAACAAATTCGTTTGTAGCGGGCGCATTCGGATCGAATGCATCGGCATCGCGATTTGTGGGTTGGTCCGCAGATGATGAGGCGGGCAGCGTATCGTCATCAAGAGTGCCGCGCAGTGTCACTTCCTTCGAAAAGGCGGCAGAGCTAACAATTGCCAAAGCACAACTCGCCAGCAACAGGCATCGCAGCCTGAGGACAAAAGGCGACGATCCGCCAGAAGTGGATTTGGCAAAAAACATATTGTCTTCAAACCGTTGCAACGTGGTAGATGAACGGTAAACGGACATGGTTAATTCTTTATTTATTTTTAGCTTTTTGAGGTGTTGATTGTGCGGCAACAAATGCTTGGACAACATTGCTTTAAGGCGCTAACCCTTGCGGCATGACAAAGCTCGACACCACACATGAAGCGGCTTCAATTGCCTCGGCTCTACGCACCATCCGGACCGAAAATGCGGGGCTCTTAGCGCTCGAAGATGCGCTGAACAATGGCCTGTCTGCGCCTTTTGCGGAAGCAGTGAAGACGATAGTCGGTTCTAAAGGCCGTCTGGTTGTCACCGGCGTTGGTAAAAGCGGCCATATTGGTGCCAAGCTTGCTGCGACTTTTGCTTCCACTGGCACCTCGGCTTTCTTCGTGCATTCGGCGGAAGCCAATCATGGCGATCTTGGTATGATCGGCACAGATGATGTTATTCTCGCAATGTCATGGTCGGGTGAAACGGCGGAACTCAAAGGCATCGTCAATTATTCCCAGCGCTTCCGCATTCCGCTGATTGCGATTACTGCGGGTGAGGATTCAGCACTAGGACGTGCAGCCAATGTCGCGTTGCTGCTGCCAAAAGTGCAGGAAGCTTGTCCGCATGGCCTCGCACCAACAACATCAACAATGATGCAGTTGGCCATCGGCGATGCGCTGGCTATCGCACTTCTCGAAGCACGCGGTTTCAGCCCAACAGATTTTAAAACCTTTCATCCAGGCGGTTCGCTTGGTGCGAGCCTTGTTCATGTTCGCGAGATCATGCACAAGGGGGATCGACTGCCGCTGGTCACAGTTGGTACATTGATGCCGGAAGCCATGAAGGTGCAGGCACAGAAAAGTTTCGGCTGTGTGATTGTTGTGGAACAGGATGGGCAGCTGGCGGGTATTATCACTGACGGTGATATTTCACGGAATCTGGCCCGCAATCTCTCAGAGCTTGCGGTCGATGATATTATGACCCGAAAGCCCAAAACAGTTGAGCAGAATTTGCTGGCCAGTGCAGCGCTTAGCCTTATCAACGAGAAGCATATCGGCGCGTTGATTGTTGCTGAAAACAATCGCCCGATTGGTTTGGTTCACTTCCACGATCTGCTGCGAATTGGCGTCGCTTAATCTAGAGCGCATCCCGAAAAGTGTGAAGCGGTTTTCGGACAAAGATGCGCGTCTAAGGAAGGTGGCTGTTTACACAGCCACCTCCATCTCAAGCGTAATCGCGTCAAATGAAACAATATGCACTTCGGTACCAGCCGGTAGGTCCGGACCTTTAATGCGCCATGTCGTGTCGTTGATGCGGATACGTCCCCGGCCATTGACGATTGGTTCTGCGAGCGTCGCACGTTGACCAACAAGCTGATCGCCACGCCGATTGAGTAATGGTTCATCCTGACGATCGCTGGAGCCGAAAACACGACGGCCTGCCAGCACGAAGATTACGGAAAGCACTAGAAACAGAACAATTTGCAATTGCCAGCCAAAACCTGCAAGTGAGCCAAGCAGGAAGGAAATGCCGCCTGTCACAAGAGCAGCAAGTCCAAACCAGATTAAGAAAATGCCGGGTGCCATAATTTCCAAAATGAGCAGGACGAGGCCGAGAACGAACCAACCCCAGAGCCCAAGTTGTGACAGGAAATGAATAATCATGGCGTTAATCCTGTCTTAGCTGCGGGTCGTTGGAACACTGCGAGAGCGCGGTGCAGGTGCAGTTGGCGCCGGATCAACGGGGTGACTGCTATCTCCAAACACTTCTTTTGCAATCGCGCCAATGCCAGCCAGCGAGCCGATTAGCGAGCTTGCTTCAAGCGGCATTAGAACCACTTTCTGGTTCTTAGCGCTTGCGATATTGCCGAGTGCTTCAGTATATTTCTGTGCAATGAAGTAGTTCAGTGCCTGAACATTCCCGCTCGAAACAGCATCGGAAACCAGTGTCGTTGCCTTAGCTTCAGCTTCTGCAAGACGTTCACGTGCTTCAGCTTCACGTTTTGCGGCTTCGAGCTTGCCCTCAGCTTCGAGAATCTGTGACTGCTTCTGACCTTCAGCACGCAAAATTTGCGCGTTGCGGTCGCCTTCAGCTTCGAGAACCTGCGCACGCTTGTCACGTTCGGCCTTCATCTGACGGCCCATCGAGCTGATAATGTCGGCTGGTGGATTGATGTCTTTGATTTCCACGCGGGTCATCTTAAGACCCCACGGGTGAGCTGCTTCATCGACAACGCGCAGCAGGCGATCATTGATCGCATCGCGGTTGGAAAGCAGTTCGTCCAAATCCATTGAACCCATGACAGAACGGATATTTGTCATGGTGAGATTGAGGATTGCATATTGCAGGTTTGAAACCTGATAAGCGGCCTGTGCGGCGTTCAACACCTGATAAAAAGCGACGCCATCTACGCCGACAATCGCATTATCGCGGGTAATAACTTCCTGCGTCGGAACATCGAGCACCTGTTCCATCATATTGAGGCGTGCGCCGATTCGGTCGAAGAATGGCACAATGAGATTAAGGCCCGGCATCAGCGTGCGTGTGTAGCGGCCAAAACGCTCAACGGTATAATTGTAACCCTGCGGCACGGTCTTTATGCCTGCAAAAAGCGTAATAAGTACGAGTGCAGCTAAAATCAGCAGCGTGATGTCAAAACCAGTCATTATCCAAACCCTCTAAATTAAACCCAACCCTGCAACTCGCGACGGACGAGTGTCTCGATGACTTTCATGCCTTCTTCGCTATCGTTGAGGCACGGTATGTGGCTGAAGTTTACGCCGCCAGCCTCATGAAATTCTTCCGCCGCTTCGTGGCCGATTTCATCAACTGTTTCCAAGCAATCCACCACAAAGCCGGGATTGAGCACTGCAACGGATTTTACGCCCTGCTTGGCCAGTTCCACAAGGGTTTCGTCGGTGTAAGGCTGGAGCCACTCTTCCGGTCCGAAACGTGACTGGAAAGTTGAGCGGAACTGTTTTTCATCCATTCCAAGTCGAGCGCGCAAAAGCCGTGATGTTTCAAGGCATTGCGAACGATAAGGATCGCCTTTGTCGGAATAGCTTTTTGGAATTCCGTGATAGGAGGCAAGGATGACTTCCGGCTTGAAATCGAGCGTTGCCAGATGCTTCTCAATAGATTGAGCAAGCGCTTCAATATAGACCGGCTCGACTTCATAGGACGGGATCGTGCGCACCGCTGGCATGAAGCGCTTTTTCATCAGAACTTCAAAGAACTTATCGTTCACCGTCGCAGTCGTGGTGGCTGAATATTGCGGATAGAGCGGGAACATGACGATGCGTTCGCAGCCCTGTTTCAACAACCGATCCGTCACGTGTTCAATCGAAGGTTGTCCATAGCGCATGGCCCAATCAACGATGACGTTCGCCTCGTCTTTGAGGGCGACTGCAAGCTTTTCACCCTGAGCGCGGGTATAGGTGCGCAGAGGAGATTCGTTTTTCTCATGGTTCCAGATGCGGTCATAGAGCTTGCCTGAACGCTTTGGGCGTACAGTCAGCACGATACCATAAAGGATCGGATACCAGAAAAGACGCGACCATTCGATTACCCGACGGTCAGAAAGGAACTCAGCGAGATAGCGCCGCATCGGAGCATAGCTCGTGCCATCTGGCGTCCCGAGATTGACCAGCAACACACCAACTTTTGGCTGTTTGACAGCATGGCTGGCTGGCGTGGCGATCACTTTATCTGTCTCACTCATTTTCCGACTCCTGCTTTGCCGGAAAACTAGAGAAAAAAAGGCAAATTACAATCCTAACAATGCCAAAGGCCGTTGAATTGTCAGTTATTTGGGACAGGAACGCATGAAAAAACGGCACACGCAGAAAGCGTATGCCGTTAAACTATCATGCAGATAGATTTTAAGCGCGGCGCGTCAGCGAGAAGCGCGAGCCTGCCGATGATGTGCAGTTAAGCTGGTTCTGCGAAACGAGTGCGCAATTCACGCGCGAAGATGTTCCGCGCACGATTGAACGCATGTCGATCTCAACGAGCTGTGGCGACTGGTAACGATAGTTGCCTTCGGCCAACTTTTCATTGGTGTCGGTCGAGCGCGTTTCGAAGATGCCACCATTGAACGACGAGACGATGCCGTTTGGATCAGCCCAACGACCATCAATGCCAGAGGGTGCACGATTGACGACAGGGACATTGCCACCACCGCCGGGGCCGGTTGCCACACAACCTGCAAGCGCGAGCGATACGATTGCCGTAGAGCCGATGATGCGGAAGCGTTTCATGTCCATTTTCTCCGTAAGAGTGTTTAGCGTGTGATGTATGGAAATTTACACGAATACAAGCCCTGTTGAAGAGTATTATGAGATTGTTGCTCAAGTGCCGCAATGGTGATTGCCCGGCAAAGGCCGGGCAATCACGTGCAATTTAACGAACCAGAATGTTTCGGAACTGCCATGGGTCTTTGGTATCAATGTCTTCTTCAAACAACACGCCACGGCCTTCAAGCGGGCTCCAATCGGTATAATATCCTTTGACGGGGCCGAGATAAGGCAGCTGCACTTCGAGGCAGCGGCGATAATCCATTTCGTCGGTTTCAACGATGCCGCTTTGCGGGTTTTCAAGCGCCCACACCATGCCAGCAAGTACCGAGGAAGACACCTGCAAGCCCGTTGCGTTCTGATAAGGTGCCAGCTTGCGGGCTTCTTCGACGCTGAGCTGCGAGCCATACCAATAGGCGTTTTTTTCGTGACCATAGAGCAGAACGCCCAGCTCATCCGAGCCGTCGAGAATTTCGTCTTCTTCGAGAACATGCTGGACCGTCTGCGCACGTCCGCTACCGCCAAACATTTCATCAAGCGAGAGAATGGCGACATTACTTGGGTGATAGGCATAGTTACAAGTCGGGCGGTATTCCAGCTTACCCTTCTTGCTTCGCACAGTGAAGAAGTCGGCAATCGAAATTGCTTCATTGTGGGTTACAAGCAGGCCATATTGTGCGCCGTGGGTCGGGCACCATGTGCGAATGCGCGTGTTGCCGCCGGGCTGTTCAAGAAAGATCGCAGCCTTGTTGCCCTTTTTCTGTTTGCGGGCATTCTTCGGTTTCCAGTTTTCGTGGGTGCCCCAGCCAAGCTCGGCAGGCTGCAAGCCTTCAGAAATAAAACCTTCGACCGACCATGTGTTCCAGAACGTATCAAAGGGCTTTGGTTCTTTGGCGCGCTGTGTATCGCGTTCGGCGATGTGAACACCTTTCACGCCGACCTTCTTCATGAGCTTTGCCCAGCCCTGACGGTCATCGGTGACAGGCTCTTCAAATTCTAATTTGAGTTCGGTTGCGAGATCAATCAGCGCCTTTTTTACAAACCACGACACCATGCCGGGATTTGCGCCGCAGCAGGAAACAGCGGTAGGGCCGCCCGGATGTTTTTTCTTTTCAGCGCATACCGTTTCACGCAGTGCATAATTTGTGCGCGCGGCATTGTCTGCCTTTTCATCAAAATAGAAGCCCAGCCATGGCTCGACAACCGTATCGATATAGAGCGCGCCTTCTTCACGGCTGTAGCGCATCAGGTCGAGCGAACCAGTGTCGACGGACAGATTGACGATGAACGGTTGGCCTTCGCCTTCCTTGATCAGAGGCCCAAGAACCTTCTTGTAATTGTCTTTTGTGATCGCTTCCTTGATGAAGCGGATACCCTTGTCATCCAGTATCTTGCGGTTCTTCTCAGATGGATCGATGACGACCAGACGGGACTTGTCGAATTTGAAATGGCGTTCGATCAGTGGCAGGGTACCGCGCCCGATCGAGCCGAAGCCGATCATAATAACAGAGCCGGTAATTTCGCCATAGACTGGCCATTTCGCTTTCGCCATTTTCTTTCTCTCTCCTGCCGCAAGGATGCAGCGCTTGGTATTTCCGGGATGCGGAATTACTTATTTTGCTACGATAGCACAGGTTCATAGAAAGAAAGAAACGTCACAAGCCTATGACAGCAAACGTGTTTAACGAATTTATATGGTAACCAGCTGAGCCCGGATCATTCCGCGCAATGAATTGCCGACAAGAATGTTGCGTGCGCGGGTGAGATCGTCCACCGTCACAACGCCCTCCTGAACGACGTTATTGTTCAGAAGTTCGCGTCGTAGAACACCGTCGAGCAGACCACATGAGAGGGCAGGGGTGACACAGGTGCTGCCGCCAATATCGAGGAAAATCGATGTGATGGTGCCTTCGCAGATTTCTCCACGATCATTAAGGAGAATGACTTCGTCCACTTCCGCTGGCGAATATTCTTCACGGGCAGAAATATAGACTCGGCGTCGAGTCGTCTTGTGGCGGAGCAACGCATCGTCGTGGTTGAGACGCGTTTCAGCCAACGCGATGCGCCACACAGTTTGAGCCAATAGCGGTTCGTAGGGCGCGGCGGTTATTGTGATCAACCCATCAGGGGCTAAGGTTAGCCGGAGTTTGAGAGGGTTTTCACCTACACTAATTTCGGAAATTTTCTGATGGACTGTTTCCATATTGTAATGGAAACCGAGTTCGCGTGCTGAATTTTCCAGTCGCGCCATATGGAGATCAAAACGCAAAATGCCAGAAAGCGGCTCCCAGCGCATTGTCTCGATCAGCTGATAGTCTGGTTCCGCATCGCTGGTCGCTGTCCCGTTGCGAACCGTGCTTTCAGAAGACATTCCTCATACTCCGCTTGCGCTGTGGAATCGAAAACCACGCCGCCCCCGACATTGAAAATTGCACGATTTTGCTCAAGAAGCGAGAGCGTGCGAATGGCAACATTGAACCGCATGCGTCCGCTCGGTTCTATCCAGCCCAGTGAGCCGCAATAGATGTCGCGCGGGACGCTTTCCAGTTTGCGCAGAATTTCCATCGCGCTGATTTTCGGCGCGCCGGTGATGGAGCCGCAGGGAAAGAGCGCCTTAAAAAGAGAATGCAAGCTGAGGTTCGGCTTCAGTTTTGCGCGCACACGGCTGATCATTTGATGCACGGTTGGATAGGTTTCGACCCGGAAAATTTCAGGCACATCAAGCGATCCGACTTCGCTGATCAATGAAATATCATTACGTAACAGATCGACAATCATGCGGTTTTCCGCCTGATTCTTAGGGTCGTTCATCAGGAACTGGCGGTTCGCCTCATCCTCAAAAGGGGTGGCACCGCGCGGCATGGTGCCCTTCATTGGATGTGTTTCGATATAACCTTCGCTATCCACTTCAAAGAAAAGTTCCGGCGAACGCGACAAGATGATCGGGCCACCGAGATCGCAATAGGTCGCATAGCGGACAGGCTGACGCTTTGCGAGCGTGTTGAACAGCACGAGTGGATCGCCGTCCCATTCAGCATGAACCGGAAATGTCAGATTGCCCTGATAGCAATCGCCTTCGCGCAAATGCTGGTGAAGGCGTGCAAACTTCGGCTGGTAATCCTCAAGCGACCACTGGGCGATCGGTTCACGTAAGTACGTGATGTTGTCATCGCTGCGCGAGTGCAAGGCTTCATCTGATGGGCCATCGAAGACACCAAAGCATAAAAGCGGTGCTTTGCGACCTTCCGGTAGGAGCTCTTTCAGTTTGTGTTCAAGCAGATAGCCCGCTTCATACGAGAGATAGCCTGCAAGCCACTTGCCCGCTTCGTGGGCGCGTTGCATGGCCTCCCATGCCGCTTCGAACGTATCTGGCGTATCGGCACGGATAATCGAAGACGGAGCCGCGAATAAAACATCGCGGCCCGCCTTGTCATCCCGAAAAAGGATTTGCTGCCTATTCAAACCCCTATTCATCAAACCCTTGTGGGTCACGAATTTGCTCAGTCTTCCATGGCTTCGAGTTCGTCGATGATGCCTTCCACCACCGACAGGCCCTTGCTCCAGAAATCCGGATCGGTTGCATCAAGGCCAAATGGCGCCAGCAGTTCCTTGTGGTGCTTGGTGCCACCCGCTTTCAGCATGTCGAAATACTTCTGCTGGAAGCCTTTTTCCGAGTTCTGGTAGACGGCATAAAGCGAGTTTACCAGACAATCGCCGAAGGCATAGGCATAGACGTAGAACGGCGAATGGATGAAGTGCGGAATATAGGTCCAGAAGGTTTCGTAACCCGGATTGAGATTGACTGCATCGCCAAGGCTTTCGCGCTGCACATCCATCCAGATTTCGCCGATACGCTCTGATGTCAGTTCGCCTTCGCGGCGCTCGGTGTGAACACGACGCTCGAACTGGTAGAAAGCGATCTGGCGCACGACCGTATTGATCATGTCTTCGGCCTTTTGAGCCAGCATGGCCTTGCGCTCGCGCTTGTTGGTGGTGCGTTCAAGCAGCGAGCGGAACGTGAGCATCTCACCAAAAACGGAAGCCGTTTCAGCCAGTGTGAGTGGCGTCGATGCCATCAGCGCACCCTGTTCGCCAGCCAGCACCTGATGCACGCCATGGCCAAGCTCGTGGGCCAACGTCATTACATCGCGCGGCTTACCCATATAGTTGAGCAGCACATATGGATGGGCGGAAGGCACTGTTGGATGCGCAAAAGCACCCGGCGCCTTGCCCGGACGCACCGGCGCGTCAATCCAGTTCTTGTCAAAGAATTTCTTGGCGATTTCGGCCATTTCAGGCGCGAAGTTGCCATAGGCGGAAAGCACGGTTTCGCGTGCCTCATCCCACGAGATCAGCGCCTGCGGTGTTTCCGGCAGCGGCGCATTGCGATCCCAGTTCTCCAACTTTTCAAGGCCGAGCCACTTGGCTTTCAACGCATAATAGCGGTGTGAGAGGCGTGGATAGGCTGCTTCAACGGCACTGCTGAGCGCATCGACAACTTCACGTTCAACGCGATTGGCAAGATGGCGGCTGTCGGCAATATCCTGAAAACCACGCCAACGGTCGGAGATTTCCTTGTCCTTGGCCAGTGTATTGGTAATCAGCGTGAAGGTGCGAAGGTTTGCGCCAAAAGTCTTCGCAAGCGCTTCAGATGCCTTTTTGCGCACCGCACCATCTGCGTCCTGCAACATGTTGAGGGTCTGCTCGATAGCCAGTTCTTCACCGTCAATTTCAAAACGAAGGCTCGACATGGTTTCATCAAACAGGCGGTTCCATGCGCTATAGCCAGTGATCGATTTTTCATGGAAAAGCTGTTCCAGCTTGTCCTCAAGCTCATAAGGCTTGTCGAGACGAAGATCTTCCAGCCATGGACGATAATGAGCGATCGCCGGATTGGAGACGATAGCTTCTTCAAGTATCCCGTCATCAATACGGTTGATTTCGAGACTGAAGAAAATCAGCGGTGTGTTGGCGTCAGTCAGCTTCTGCTGCACATCACCAAACAGCTTCATACGCTTGGGGTCGGTGGTGTCGCCGTAGTAATAAAGGCCCGCAAAAGAAGCGATGCGGCCCATAAGTTCGCTTAAAGCTTCATATTCCTTGATCGCATCGGCAAAATTTCCGCCATTGGTCTTGGCTGCCTCTTCGCCAAGCTTACCCTTCCAGCGTGTCTCAAACGTTGCTGCATCCTTCGCCGCCTTTTCGAGATCAGCTTTTAGTTCAGCGCTCTCGGCAGAAGGGTAAAGGTCAGCCAGATTCCATTCCGGCAATTGTCCAAGTTTTGTCGCTTCGGTCATTGCATTCTCCTGTTGCCCTCTTCTCGCATGTCTTTTTCAACACGCCAAGGGGTTAGGGCGCGGTGTTGGTGTTTCAACAATTCTGAGGATGAAATGTGCTTCGACCTTATCAGGGGTTGCATTCAAAGGAAGCGCTACTCCAAATGCACGCCTGAAATAAGACACATACTGGATATTGGGATATAGAGACGTTTAAACCATCGGTAGATAGCAGTTCATGAGTACGCGTATTCTTATAGTTGATGATGATCCGATACAATGCAGAGGCCTTGAGGCAGCTGTTATGCGTATGGGTTATCGCACTATTCTTGCAGATGGCGGCATCAATGCTCTTAACATTATCGGAAGCCGCAAGGACGTCTCGCTTGTCCTTCTCGATCTAAGTCTGCCGGATTTGGACGGATATTCGGTTCTTGCGAAAATCCGTGAATCAGGCATTAGCATTCCGGTGATTGCGCTCGTTCTTGATACTGAGATTGAGAACGCAATGCACGCTATTCGGCTTGGTGCGATTGATTTCATCGTCAAACCCGCTGCTTTTGAGCGGGTCCAGGTGTCTATAGCGAATGCATTTAAGCTGGATTCGCTAACGCATGAAATAAAACGTACCCGCATTTCGCAAAAAAGTGACATTTCACTCTCGGAAATGTCATCCAAAAGTTCGGAAATGGAGAAAGTCGTTTCTTTAGCACGGCGTGCTGCGTCACTCGACACTCCTGTATTGATCGAAGGTGAAGTAGGTACAGGTAAAGAAACACTCGCGCGTGCAATTGTTAGCGGTGGTAGCCGATGGCAAGCGGCGTTTGTTGCAGTTGATTGTCGATCTCTGTCGAGAGAAAGTGCAGATGAAATCCTCTTTGGACAGTCTGCTGCTCGTGCTTTTTTAAAGCCTGATAATGTGCCTTTTCTGGTCGCGGGAAAAGTAGCAGAAGCAGAAGGCGGTAGCCTGTTTTTCGATCAGATCAGCGCGTTGCCCCCACGTACGCAGCAGCGCTTATTTGCTTTTATCAAGGCAAGTCAGTCTGTACTGTCTGATGCAAAAGGCTCGCTTTTCAGTGATGTTCGTTTGATTGCTTCCGACAGTCATTGTTTGGCTGAGTTGGTTCAGCTAGGACAGTTTCATCCAGGCTTGTATCACTTTTTCGCATCATTTTCGATAAAGATGCCTCATCTGCGTGATCGCTCAGTAGATATACCGGGTTTGGCACATCAGTTTTTAATGCGCTTTGCGAGTGAGGAGCGGCGCGGGCACATTGCGGGCATCACGCCTTATGCGTTGGAGTGTCTCAAATCGTATGATTGGCCTGGAAATGTGCGCGAATTAAAAAACGCAATTTATCAGGCAGTGATTCTAAGCAATGAATCGGCTCTCACGGCACGAGATTTTCGTCATATTGGGTTTGATGCGATCATGCCGGCCTCAAAATCGTCGCCTGAGAACATAATATCTCCACTTGCGGCGGTAGTTCCGCATAATAATGGGACGGCTATTAGCAGTATCGATTTTGAAGGACAGGTTCGAACATTGGCAGCAGCGGAAGAGCAAATGATCCGTATTGCAATCGCACATTATGACGGGCAAATCAGTGAGGTCGCTCGCCGATTGGGCATTGGGAGAACGACTCTTTATCGGAAATTGAAGGAATACGGCGTTGATGTGGCGACTATTTCCCACAAGGCGCAAGATGACGCTTTAGATGTCGATACTCATATTACTCGACATACTTCGCGTGGATAATGCCTGTTAAAGCCATATAAAATATCGACTTTTTGATTGTTCCTGTCTGTGTTGCCAGAATGTTAGCATCGATGAAGATTGTTAATAGTTTTTTTACTATGTTGAAAATAGATGCGTGACTGTGGCTTTTTTGCCATGGTGTTTCCTCATTTGTTGTTCACTAAGTGTCCATTAACCATTAAAACCGACAATCAGGGTTCACGCATATTCGTTTTTTGAACTCTGATACGGCCCCTAGGGCGGACAACACGGTAAGGCGATATAATTCGATGAGCAGCATATCGACTATCAAAGCACGGTTGGCGAAAGTCTGGACAGGATTGTTCAATTCGGCTTCTCAGGTTCGAGCGTCTGCTTCGACAGCTTTGGTTGCAGCGGCGATTGTAACGGCACTGGCGCCTTCGCAGGCATCTGCCGAAACACGTACGCTGAAGCTCTATTATGTTCATACGGGTGAAAAGGCAGAAATCACCTTCAAAAAGAACGGCAAGTTCCTGCCGGACGGCTTAAAGAAGCTGAATGTCTTTCTGCGCGATTGGCGTCGCAACGAACCAACCCGAATGGATCCGCGTCTGTTCGATCTCGTTTGGCAGGTTTATCGCTCGACCGGATCGAGCCAGTATATCACTGTCGTGTCCGCTTATCGTTCGCCTGCGACCAACAACATGCTGCGTTCCAAGACCAGCGGTGTTGCTAAAAAGAGCCAGCACACGCTTGGCCGCGCGATGGACTTTTTCATTCCGGGTGTACCGCTTGCGAAACTACGCGCCATTGGCATGCGCTATCAGGTCGGTGGCGTTGGCTACTATCCGCGCTCCGGTTCGCCCTTCACCCATATGGATGTGGGCAATGTTCGTTCGTGGCCACGCATGAGCCGTCGCGAACTGCTGGCACTGTTCCCAGATGGCAAAACTGCTCACCTTCCAGCTGACGGCAAGCCATTGCCGGGCTATGAGCAAGCATTAGCGATGATCGAACGACAAAAAGCCAGTGGCGGCAATGTCATGATGGCAAGCAATTCTGCGCCAAAAAAGAGCAAGACGCTGTTTGGTGCACTGTTTGGCGGCGGTGGCGCTGATGAAGAAGAAGATAATGGTGATGTAGCGCCAGCGGCTGCTCGTCCTGCCCGTGCCGCTCCTGTTCGTCAGGCTCCAACACCTGCTGCTCCAGTCCAGACGCCACAGCCTGAAGCAATGATCGCTGCTTTACCTGCACGTGATGCGCCAATTCCGATGCAGGCTCCGCGCCCTGAAGCAATTGTAGAAGTTCCGCAGCAAGCTGAAGAAGCACCTGCGGTTGCATTTAACGTTCCTATTCCTTCTAGCAAGCCTGCTAATGCAGCGCAGGACGCAATTGCTCTTGCAGCCGCCGCAGTACCGGAAGATGCTGCTGAGCAGCAAGTCGCTGATGCTGGGACAAACGCGATGCTGACCGGTTTTGTTCCCGTCCCATCAATGCGTCCGCAGCAGGAAACAGCACCACAATTGGCAGCGGCTGTTGTTCCCGCGATGCGTCCGCAGTTAGCGCAAGAAAATCCGCAGGATGCGATTGCGCAGATCGTTAATAATAATCCGCAGTCAGAGACAACGGTTGCCGATGCTGGCAATGTGATTGCCCAGGGTAATGCGGCGTCCTATCCGCTGCCTAAGGAAGCGCCACGTGCCAATACGCAATTGGCGCTGGTTTCTAAAAAGGACGAAATTGGTGAGCTGATTGCGCCACCAGAGGATGATTTTGAGACGCAGCAGGTTGCTTCCACAAAGCCACAGCCAGTGAAGATTGCGCCTGTTAAGACCGCATCTGTTGCAAAGACGGCCCCATCACGTTCACATGTTGCTGCCGTTGGTCATACTGCGAAAACTGGCGCTCGTTCAACGGGCAAGGGTGATCGTCGTATTGCCGCCGCAGCTTCACGCCCAGCGCCAATGGTCCAGCCAGCTGCAATTCCAGCTTCTGCGGTCGCTATGTCGACGGAGTCCGTCGCACAGACTGCACCGGCAACCAATGCGGTTCTGCGCAACGATGCGATGAGATCTGCGCCTGCTATGGTCTATACCGCGGGCTTCCAGCGTGGAGATTTGCCAAGCGAACGCTCCAGTCAGTTCAGCGGAAATGCTGTGACGTTCCTAACCGTAGCGAAGTTTACCAAAATCAACTGATCCTATTGCAAGTAAAGAAAAAAGGGGCCGTGAGGGCCCCTTTTTTTATTGCGCTATTTAAAAGCTCATTTCTTCAAACCTGCGGCTTCCACAGCGAGCTTTGTAATGCCATCCCAATCGCCTGCCTCCAGCAATTCTTTTGGTGCAACCCATGAGCCGCCAACGCAGACAACATTTGGCAACGAAAGATAAGTTTTGGCATTTGCAAGGCTTACGCCACCAGTTGGGCAGAAGGTTAATCCTGCCAACGGTGAGGAAAGCGCTTTCAGGAACGGCGCACCACCAGCCTGTTCTGCTGGGAAAAATTTGAGATGCGTGTAGCCTTCTTCGCGAAGGGCGAGCATTTCGCTTGGGGTGATTGCCGCAGGCAGGAGAGGCACGTCGCTATCATCGGCCGCCGCGAGAATATATTTCGTGGCGCCGGGGCTTACGATGAAGCGCGAACCAGCCTTGGCTGCTTCTTCATATTGCTTTGCATTGAGGATAGTGCCTGCGCCAACGATTGCCTCTGGTACTTCCGACGCTACTGCACGGATTGCATCGAGTGCTGCTGGCGTGCGCAGCGTGATCTCGATTGCAGGCAAACCACCTTTGGCAAGCGCGCGTGCCAAAGGAACCGCATGTTCGGCCTTATCAATCAGCAAGACGGGAATGACGGGCTGGCCTTGCAAGACGGGAACGAGAAGATCGGTTTTCTGCGGCATGGGCTTGCTCTTCTGATGGAGGTTGAATGGCTAAAACCGATTTAAAGTGCATAGACCTATTTGTCTACCGCATGCACAATAGTCTAAGCGGAAGTTCATTCTGAAACTTACGATATCTTTTTCCAGAATGAACTCTAAGCGGGAAAAGCCAGTGCGGCAATCAGATTGAACCGCTTTCCAAAGGCTCGAGATTGGCTTCGATACGATCACGATAGGCTTCATAGCGGTTTGGCAGTTTGAGTGCTTCGCCGAGATGCGCGGTGTCTTCATCGCGGTCAAAGCCAGGCTCGTTAGTTGCCACTTCAAACAACACACCACCCGGCGTGCGGAAGTAGATCGCCCAGAAATAATCGCGGTCGATCACTGGCGTAACGTGGTAGCCCGTGTCCATAAGTGCCTTGCGTACTTCAAGCTGTGCAGCACGATCTGGCACCGCAAAGGCGATGTGGTGGACAGAACCAGCACCCTGACGTGCAGCCTGAGCGGAAGGCAGGGCTTCAAGGTCAATCGTATCGGCACCATTGCCATTCGGCATGATGAAGCGGCTGACATTACCTTCAGTTTCAGCGCGTTCATAACCCATGAACTTCAGCAGTTCGGCACTGGCATCTATATCGTGAAGCCGCATACGTGCGCCGCTGAATCCACGAATAGCGACATCCTCAGACACACCTGCGCTCATCCACGGTGCACGCTTGTCATCGTCTATTTCGACGAGCGCGAAACCATCGCCATCCGGACCCTGAAAACGCAGGCGCTCGGAGCCGAATACACGGTCAGCTTCAAGGCCGGTTACGCCTCTAGCAACAAGGCGGTCTTTCCAGAAGCCGAGGGAACCCTTTGGCACTGAGAATTCGGTTTCACCGACTTCGCCAACGCCTGGACGGCCGCGAACAATGTTTGGGAAAGGAAAGTAGGTCATGACCGAGCCGGGCGTGCCGACTTCATCGCCGTAATAAAGGTGGTAAACACTTGGCTCGTCGAAGTTGACGGTCTTTTTTACACGACGCAGGCCGAGTGTGTCGGTAAAGAAGCTGTTGTTCTGGCGCGCATCAGCGGCCATTGAAGTGACGTGGTGAAGGCCCTTAATCTGGTTCAGCATGATATTTGCCTTTCTGCGGCATTACCGCTTTGCAATCTTGTTGAGCCGAATTTAAGAGACTTGATAGTTGATAACAATTGTCGCAGTAATTGCTAATCTATTACGCAGAGTGCAATAATCAAATGAATGAACTGAAAGCGCTGAAAACTTTCCTTCTGGCGGCAGAGAAGCGAAATTTTGCGCAAGTCGCACGCGAGCTGGATATGACGCCAGCCTCCGTTACCCGCACAATTGCAGCACTGGAGGAAGAACTGGGTGTGCAGCTTTTTGTCCGCACAACACGGCAGGTTTCATTGACAAGCGATGGCGCAGTCTTCGCAGCGCGTATTGAACCGGCAGTCGATGCACTGGAAGCAGCGCGGCATGAACTCATGAATGTGCATAAGGCCGATCAGGGGCGATTGCGTATTAATGCGCCGATGTCGCTCGGCCAGCAGGTGCTGCCGCAAATTCTTTCCGCATTTCGTGAGCTTTACCCAAAGATTGAGGTGGAGCTGTCGCTGACCGACCAGATGCTTGATATTGTTGAGCAGGATTTCGATCTGGCGATCCGTATTTCCGGCGCACCATCGGATAAATTCACCATCTGGCGCAAGATCATTGAGATCAAGCGGATTTTGGTCGCGGCTCCCGGTACGTCATATGTTGATGTGGCACATCCGAGCGAACTGACGTCCGATGGCTGTCTCGGTTATAGTTCCGAGAGCCGCCGTGAAAACTGGGCTTTGTCGGATGGAAGCTCAACCGTCAATGTCTCCGCGGGACGCATGATCAGCGCGAACAATGGTGAAGTTTTGGCCAATATGGCAGCTGGTGGGGCAGGGGTTGCAATGCTGCCGACCTTTATTGTGGCGGAACATCTGCGCACGGGTCGCCTGGTGCACATCTTGCCGGAATGGTCGCCGCCGCAGCTTTGGTTGACGCTCTATTACCCGCCATTTCAGAAGTTACCGCCACGTATTGCGACATTCTCAGACTTCTTTGAGCGTGAGATTAAGGCAATTATCACCAGAATAGTATAGTTTTTTGCTCAAAGGCGAAGAGTTGGAATCCCTATTTGAGCTAAACATTGATCGCTTTTCAGCGAAAATCATAGAAAGGAAAACAATGAATTCTTAGCGACGTATTTCGCAGTAAGAGATTTGCCAATATCGGCAAAGATGTTAAATCGGATTTATTGATATTTTTTCGCCGGTATTCCAATGATTTTGCTGTTCGTCTCGTTTGTATCAAGCGCCATTCTCTGTGGTGCTTCGCTGTATATTCTATCCGTTTTGTTGCCGAGATCTTTTCTCGCAGCAGGCTTCAATCCACGATCAAATCATAATGTACCCGCGCAGCAAATTGGTGGCCTTGCGCTTATTCCCGCAGCGCTCATCACTCTGTTTACATTCGGGCCGGACCTCGGAATCACGGTCGAGCTAGTCAGTTTTTTATCGGGTGCATCCATATTGTTATGGGCCGTTGGTGCGCTGGATGATCGGTTTGAATTGCCCGTCTATTTGCGTTTTGGATCGCAACTGCTCGCAAGCTGCTTGGTTCTTTATGGTTTGGGGCCGGAATATAGATTGTTGCCGGATTTGCTTCCGCATTGGTGTGAAGCAATTTTGATTGTCATTACACTTGTTGCGGCAATCAATATAACAAATTTTATGGATGGATTGGACTTAATGACGGTGGCGGGTTTGGGGATTCCGCTGCTAGGTATTGTTATTTTGACTGTACTGCATTTTGCCGGTGTTGAAAGTGGCGCGCTTGCAGCCATCCTCGCAGGAGGTCTATTAGGCTTCTCGTTTTTTAACCGCCCACCAGCACGTATTTTTTTAGGTGACTCCGGTAGTCTGCCTCTCGGGTTAATGACTGGTACAGCTTTATTGTTGTTGGCGCGTGAAACGCACATAACTGTAGCAGTCGTTCTTCCACTATACTATGTTTTTGATGCTGGAACGACAATTCTCCTGCGTTTGGCAGCAAGGGAAAATGTATTGAAAGCTCATTCCAAGCATGCGTATCAGATGGCAAAAAGATCAGGATGGAGTGTTATTAAAGTAGTTTCGCACGTTGGAGTTTTAAACGTTATTCTAATAATGTGCGCCGCTTCAATGCTGTATTTTAATCACTTACTCTCTCAGATAATATTCCTGATGGTCGCGATTGTTGCTGTTCTTTTATTATTGCTGGATTTTCGTGGTCGCTTTAAAAAGCTATGACATCAAAAAGTACTTTGCGAATGGCTGTGACATCATTTGTGTCCATAGCAGCACGTAGCTCATTTAAGCTTTGCATAACATCTACATCTGCTTTTTTACCCTTAGGAGCACGCATGATTTTTGGATGTCTTGTTGTTCGTGCCTGCGATGGGTCGTAAAAAAGCTCTTCATACATCTTCTCACCTTCGCGAATGCCGGTGACTTCAATTGCGATATCGCCTTGTGGGTTATCGCTGTTGCGAACTGTAAGTCCTGCAAGGAGAATCATGTTTTCTGCGAGATCTCTGACTTTTACGGGCTCACCCATTTCCAGTAAGACGGTATCTCCTGTTTCGGCAATCGCACCAGACTGCACGATCAGTTCGGCAGCCTCTTTGATCGACATAAAATATCGCGTCATATCTTCATGAGTCAGAGTTACTGGCCCGCCATTGGCGATTTGCTCGCGAAATAATGGAACAACTGAGCCATTTGACCCAAGAACGTTGCCGAAACGTACAGAATAAAAAGAGGTATTTTTACCTGCTTGTTCAGCTAGCATTCCGTAATAATACACGATGAGTTCAGCCCAGCGTTTCGTTGCACCCATGACATTTGTGGGGCGAACCGCTTTGTCAGATGAGATAAGCACCATGCGCTCAACATCGGTGGCAAAACATGCCGAAGCCACATTGAGCGTTCCAAAGACATTGTTACAGATGCCAATCAACACATTCTTCTCGACAAGAGGTACATGTTTGTAGGCTGCACAATGGTAAACGGTATCAACGTGATGTAAGCGGATGATGTTTTCTAGGATATCTTTATCTTGTACTGACCCCAAAACGGGTACGATTTCACACGATGCGGTTCGTTGGAGCTGACGTTCAATTTGGTAAAGTGCAAACTCACTAGATTCAAAGAGGACGATAGAATCTGGTTTCCATTGCGCAATAATTTGGCAAAGCTGACTACCTATGGAGCCGCCCGCGCCAGTGATCATAATACGGCGTCCTTCGACCACTTCGCGTAGCATAGTGGCATCAGGTGGAACCGGAGAGCGCCCGAGAAGATCATCAATTTCGACATTACGTAATGAACTGACGAGGTATTTTCCGGTTGTAAGGTCAGCAATGGGTGGAAGAATACGCGTGCTAACCGGTAACGGGCTAAGGACGCGTGCAAATTCTTGCCGCTGAGCCTGAGTTAACTCCGGTTCAGATATGATGACTTGTCTGATGCCGTAATTTTCAATCAGTTGCGGTATCTGTTTTGTGGAATAGACGCGAAGTCCGGTGATATCCATGCCGTTCAGCATGCCGCTTGGGTCAACAAATCCAATTATTTGTGTGTCGCTATGGCTTCTTAAAGCGGCAGCTAGCTGACGTCCCGGTTCACCAACGCCTACGATGATTGCCGAACTGGAATATGTTTTTCCACCTCCAGTATTGCGTAGAAGCCACTTTGCCCCAAATCGACTGGCTGAGATCAGCACCGTGCTGAGTAGCCAGTACAGCAGTGGTACAGAACGAGGTAGCCCCGAACTGCCATATAGTTCCATTAGAAATACGAGAGCGACCCAAAATAGCGCGGCGATTGCAGTCGCCTGGAAGATTGGCCAAATTGAGCGTTCTGCAAGATACCTGATTATTGCCCTGTAGAGCCCGAAACGAATGAAAACGGGAATTCCTAATAGGGGGGCAATTATTATAAGAAAGAACTGGGCGTGAGAGGGAACGAAAACGAAACCCAGTCTCATAACGAACGCGAGGTAGGCGCTGAGCAATAGAAGCAAGCAGTCGCTTATGAGCAAAATTATCTGTTTGCTCAACCGTGGCAGGCCAGCTAGCGTTTGCCATTGAGAGTTTAAATTCATATGAATTATACCCTATGTCTCTCTCCAAGAGAGAATAAAAGCAGATTTTAGCTAAGTCTTATACTGGCCAAAAACGTATTTTTCCCTGTTTGCTAAACGAAAAGCAACACACTCGAATCATTACTATCATGAGTCCCTAGTTGGGCCTATATCAATTGCTATTACAACAACTTAACAAAAAGTCTATACATTGTATCACTTGTAACAATTTGGCCCTAGCATTGTCAAAAAACTACCGCTGACCATGAATAAATTAGGAAAATTAGCCGTCCATTATCTGAATGCTGTGGCGGGATAAAAAGCAGTCAAATATTAATCAATCTCTTAAACTTCAGTGTTGAGCTGTTTGCAGTCGAAGCTCATTATATTTTTATTGTTTCCATCTCAAAATGTGAAGCAATGTGGACAGTTTAATATTACGATAATCCAAATTTCTAAAAGCAAAAATCCCGGACAAAGCCGGGATTTTGATGCCTAGCTAACCGGAAAAACTGGAGCGGGCGAAGGGATTCGAACCCTCGACCCCAACCTTGGCAAGGTTGTGCTCTACCCCTGAGCTACACCCGCTCGCGCCAGTCTTCTCTGCGGAGAGAGAAGTCGTTTCCGTTAGGCAGGCGCTATATCGCTGAACGCCTCGGGGAATGCAATAGGGAAAATCCGTATTCGTAAAATGAGTGTCAAAAAAATGTATAACTAATTGTAATTTATGAATAAAATAATTCAATGGTCGCTGTGGAAATCGTACTTCAAGCTTTTGAAGCGCCAATTCTTTCGAACCCGATGTGAATCAGTTCGTTCATAATTGCTAAATTATATCCACATTCCGATTCATCCGCATAACGCTGTAGCCATTCGGCAGAAATACGAATGCATTCGCGATACCCTACGAGCATAATTTGACTATTGCCTCTTTGGAGCGTGTGATTAAGTGTACGAAACGCTTTGATAAAGGGCTTTGAGTTGGCCTCATATTTGGGAAGTAATATCTTATGCCTATGACGTCGGCGGAACTTCACGACTATCTGAAAAATCTCGACATAGAGGTTAGTACGGTGGAGCATCCACCTTTATTCACTGTTGCCGATTCACAGGGTCTGCGTGGTGAAATACCCGGTGGACACACAAAGAACCTGTTTTTGAAAGACAAAAAAGACAATTTCTTTCTCGTGACTGTAGATGAAGACGCTGTCGTTGATCTCAAATCGATCCATCAGATTATTGGCGCTTCCAGCCGTGTTTCTTTTGGCAAGCCGGAGAAATTGATGGAGTACCTTGGCGTGGTGCCTGGTGGCGTGACCGTGTTTGGCGCAGTGAACGACACTGATCACAATGTTCAGATTGTCCTTGATGCGGCTCTTATGAAAAACGACATTATTAATGGCCATCCTTTGACGAATGAAGCCACAACATCGATCAAGCGCGATGATCTGATACGGTTTCTGACCTCCACTGGCCATGAAGCACGTATTCTCGCTGTTTCAGAAGATGCTAAGGTGTCTCTTTAGATCTAGAGTACGCGCGGGCAATTTAGTGGAATGCTGCTTGAAATTGATTGTTGCAAGTACAAACTGATATGTCGAAACAAAGTTGCTGCCGCCCTATATGCAGGTTGAAAGACGTAAGGAATATCCGATGACAAGCCAGAACAATCCCTATTCGAATACGAGCGCGCAGATGGGTGGGCAAATGACCGGGAATGTGTCTTTTGGAACATCAACTCCTAATGTTGGCGGCAATGATCTCATCAAGGATACAACGACTGCTACTTTTCAGGCTGATGTGATTGCAGAATCGCGCAATCAGCCAGTTCTCGTTGATTTCTGGGCGCCATGGTGCGGCCCTTGCAAGCAACTTACACCAATCATTGAAAATGCCGTTCGTGAGGCAGCAGGCGCGGTCAAGCTCGTCAAAATGAACATCGACGACCATCCGTCCATTGCCGGTCAACTTGGCATTCAATCAATCCCCGCCGTCATTGCATTTGTGAATGGGCAGCCTGCCGATGGCTTTATGGGCGCGTTACCAGACTCCAAAGTCAAAGAGTTTATTGCGAAAATCAGCGGCCCAAGTGATCAGGAAGCAGCAATAACTGAAGCCGTTACGGCTGCGAAAGAACTGGTTGACGCTGGTGACTTTGTGCAGGCGGCGCAGATTTTCTCGTCAATCCTACAAGTAGCACCTGATAATGTGGATGCAATTGTCGGCTTGGCGACGTGCTTGCTTGAATCCGGCGATGCTGAGAAAGCCCGCGAAATATTGGCGAGCCTGCCAGCGGATACGCAAGATGCTGCGCCAGTCCGTGCGCTCGAAACAAAACTGGCTCTTGCTGATCAGGTAAAACTGATCGGTGATCCGATAGAGCTGGAGCGTCGCATTCAGGCCGATCCCAACGATTTTCAGGCTCGTTATGATTTAGCGCAGGTGCGAAATGCGCAGGGGCGACGCGTGGAGGCCGCTGATGAATTGCTGGCAGTCATGAAGGCGGACCGTAGCTGGAATGATGATGGTGCGCGCAAGCAGCTTCTACAATTCTTTGAGGCGTGGGGCAATGCGGACCCGGCGACGTTGGGTGCGCGTCGCAAACTTTCGTCGCTTCTGTTTTCTTAAAGGAGATAGTTATGCAAGTGGGCAATGCCCGTTATCGGATAGCTTCGGATATTCCGGAGCTTGTTCCGGTATTTCCGCTTAAAGGCGCACTTTTGCTGCCGGGTGGCCAACTGCCGTTAAATATATTCGAACCTCGCTATCTTGAGATGATCGAAGACGCATTGTCCGGCAAACGGATTATCGCGATGATCCAGCCTCGCATTAATGATGTCGAGGATGAAGACGACAGTGATGATTTCGATGAGACCGTGAAACCTGAATTGAGCCAGGTCGGTTGTCTTGGCCGGATCACCGCATATTCAGAGACAGGCGACGGCCGTGTGTTGATCACATTGCAAGGTATTTGCCGGTTTCGTGTTCTGGAGGAAGTGCATTCCCGCAGGCCCTATCGCCAATGCAGGATTGCGCCATTTCTCGCTGATCTTGAGGCTGCGGATGATGTTGGAGAGATTGACCGCGAAGCGCTCTTGCGTGCGTTCAAGGATTATCTGGAAGTGCATAATCTGGAGGCGGATTGGGATAGTATCTCTCGCGCAGCCAACGACACACTGGTGAATGCACTTTCAATAATGTCGCCGTTTGGTCCTGCTGAAAAGCAGGCGCTGTTGGAAGCTGCGGATTTAAAAACGCGCGCTGCGACGTTGATTGCGATTACAGAAATGGTGCTGGCGAAAGCCAAGGATGACTATGGTTCGCGACTGCAATGAGCATGTAGTGAAAATATGAAGCGCCGAGGAAATACCAATGACGACAAATGAAAATACTGGCAATCTTGATGTCAAGCTGCTCGAATTGCTTGTTTGCCCACTCACCAAAGGGGCACTTCAATATGATGCGGAAAACAGCGAATTGATTTCGCAAAAAGCCAAGCTTGCGTATCCAGTTCGTGGTGGTATTCCGATCATGCTTCCTTCGGAAGCGCGCCCCATTGAATAGATAATCCCCGCATTTTTAGAGCCGCCTTTTTCAAATGGGAGGTGCTAGGCCGCGATGTTATATAATTTCCATATATTCTCTGTTCTTTTCCATAAATTTCGCACGGCAATTGTTGCCTGATGCGCAAGGGGGTTCTATAACCCTCGCGGAACTTTAAATTATGATGGCGGAGTTTGATTTTTCTGCCGCTATTATGTGATAAAAAACAGAGGCTTGGCATTATGGCATCCAGAAAACTCCTCCTCCTGCCCGGTGACGGTATCGGACCTGAAGCAATGGCTGAAGTCCGCAAGATTATCGCTTTCCTCAATTCGGGTCTGAATCTCGGTTTTGAAACCGACGAAGGCCTCGTTGGTGGTTCGGCGTATGATGCGCATGGTCAGGCGATTTCCGATGCGGACATGGAAAAGGCGCTTGCTGCCGATGCTGTGCTTTTCGGCGCTGTTGGTGGCCCTAAGTGGGACAGCGTTCCTTATGAAGTGCGCCCGGAAGCTGGCCTTCTGCGTCTTCGCAAGGATTTGGCACTTTATGCCAATTTGCGTCCGGCCATCTGCTATCCAGCGCTTGCACATTCATCGTCGTTGAAGCCAGAAGTGATCGAAGGTCTCGACATTCTGATCCTGCGCGAACTGACCGGCGGTGTTTATTTCGGCGAACCGAAGGAAATTATTGATCTGGGCAATGGCCAGAAACGCGGTATCGATACGCAGGTCTATGACACCTACGAAATCGAACGTATTTCCGATGTGGCTTTTGAACTGGCACGCACCCGTCGCAACAAAGTTACGTCGATGGAAAAGCGCAATGTGATGAAGTCGGGCGTCTTGTGGAATCAGGTCGTCACCGCTCGCCATAAGGAAAAGCATTCGGATGTCGAGCTTGAGCATATGCTGGCGGATGCTGGCGGTATGCAGCTCGTTCGCTGGCCGAAGCAGTTCGACGTGATCGTCACCGACAATCTGTTTGGTGACATGCTTTCTGATGTTGCAGCGATGTTGACCGGCTCGCTCGGTATGCTTCCATCGGCTTCGCTCGGTGCAGCTGATGGTGTGACTGGCAAGCGTAAGGCGCTTTATGAGCCAGTTCATGGTTCGGCGCCGGATATTGCTGGTCAGGGCGTTGCCAATCCGATTGCAATGATTGCGTCGCTTGCCATGTGCCTGCGCTATTCGTTCAACCTGATCGATGAAGCTGATCGTCTGGAAGCGGCAATTGCTGGCGTTCTGGATGATGGTCTGCGCACTGCCGACATTTGGTCAGAAGGTACCAATAAGGTCGGAACGACTGAGATGGGCGATGCAATCCTTGCAAAGTTCAAGGCGCTTTCCGCCTAAATTCCGATTGTATATTCATTAAAGAAGCCGCTGTGTGAAGATCGCGCAGCGGCTTTTTTAAATTCAGTCGAGTTGAATCGTGAAATCTGCGAACACCGCCGCTATAAGCAATACGATAAAGAAATACTGAAAACCTGTTTTCTTGATCTTCATAGCCAGCAATATCACTGCAGTTTCAATCGCAAAGAAAACGAAATCCCCCAGGGGAGATTCCTCGTTATTGATAGAAATGCTGGGGCCTGCACTGCGTAAAAGCTCAATAAGATTGAGCAGTATTAAAAGCGATAACAGCCATGTTTTTCGTGAAAGGAAATATCTTTCATAATCTCCATACTCTTTGATATCGTCCGGAGTTAGAGTGACGCACATGAAAAAGAGGCCAAAGACGTAAAGCAAATCCAAAACATAGGTATAAACATTGTAAGTCTTTGTGCTGCTCTCAAACAGATAGTCCCACCAGAATTGAATTATCCAAAGAAAAACGACAAAAACCCAACCAATATGCATGTAGGATATTTTATGCTTATTGGGATGTTGAACGAACTTTGATGCAAAAATAAGCAGCCGTGACAGACACAGGCTTATGCCCATGCCGTTGATAATGCGCATATGAGAGAAAGCATCAGCAGCGCTGATTGCGGTGTCGACTCCTGAAGGCAACTTTCACCCGTATCCATGTTTGCAAACAGTTTTTGATCAATATTTATATTATAGATATGTCGAGTTTCTCCACCGTGTCAAAGTAATAAATCTTGCCTCGAAATTGGTTGCGACCAAAAAATAGACGCCCGATTTCCGGCTGCAATTTCGCGCCAAGACGTTAAGAGTTGCTTCTATGTTGAATACGCTCCCAGATTTGAACACTTTGTATGATGCTCTGCTTGCCCGCGATGCGGCTTATGACGGCAAGGCCTATGTTGGCGTGCTGTCGACCGGAATTTTTTGTCGTCTTACCTGTCCGGCAAGGAAGCCGCTTAAAGAGAACTGCCGATTTTTTGCATCTATTCCAGAATGTATTGCGGATGGGTTTCGCGCTTGCAAACGATGTCATCCATTGCAGCCTGCAGCTGAAGCGGATGCCTCGATTGAACTTTTGTTGAAAGCGCTTGAAGCTCAGCCGCAACGTCGCTGGAGCGAAGATGATGTTGCGAGAATGGGATTTGACCCGTCAACGGTGCGGCGTAGTTTCAGACGCCACTTTGGAATTACGTTTCTCGAAATGGCTCGGCAGGAACGATTGCGGTACGGCTTTCAGACCCTGGCGCAGGGTGAACGCGTTATCGATGCGCAAGTCGATGCGGGTTTTGAATCGCCCGATGCATTTCGCAATGCCTTCGCACGTATTCTTGGAATGCCACCAGCACAATTGCGAAAAGATGGCTTGTTGCGCGCTGATTGGATCAAGACGCCGCTCGGCACGATGATTGCAGTCTGCGATCAGTCGGCTCTGCATTTGCTGGAGTTTACGGATCGAAAAGCTCTGCCGCAGGAGTTGAAGAAGCTTTACAAAGCCTGTCATGGATCAATCGGCATTGGGCGGTATCCTTCACATGATGTGCTCGAACAACAGCTTGATGCCTTCTTTGCCGGTAGCTCTGCAAGGTTCGATATGCCGCTTGTGTTGCACGGAAGTGAATTTACGCGTGATGTCTGGCGCGAATTGCAAAACATTAGGGCAGGGCAGACGCGAAACTATAGTGAGATTGCAAGAGCTGTCGAAAAGCCGCTCGCAGTGCGCGCTGTTGCGCGTGCGAATGGAGCCAATCAAATTGCTATTATCATTCCGTGTCATCGGGTCATTGGCGCTGATGGTTCGCTGACTGGCTATGGCGGCGGGCTTTGGCGTAAGCAAAAACTGATCGAAATTGAAGCGCAATATCGCTGAATGTTCTAACAAATGAAAACGCCGCCCGAAGGAGCGGCGTTTCTGTTTCAATCGTGATGCTGACTACTCGACCTTGTTGAGATCGACATCCTTTGTTTCTTTGACGAACAGGATACCAATGACGAGCGTGACAGTTGCAATGATGATTGGATACCAGAGACCATAGTAAATATCGCCTTTGGCAGCACTCATTGCAAACACGGTCGCTGGCAGAAGTCCACCGAACCAGCCGTTACCAATGTGGTATGGCAGTGACATACCGGTATAACGGATGCGGGTTGGGAACATTTCAACTAGGATAGCGGCAATCGGACCATAAACCATTGTCACGTAAATCACGAGAACGGTTAGGATTGCGATTGTCATGGTCCAGTTGATCTGTGCCGGATCGGCAACCATCTTGAACGCGCCTGCATTCGGGATGGTGTAAACAGCCTGACTTGGCTCACCTGCTGCATCTGCTTCGATCTGCGTAACGATGTTTGCCTTGACCAATTCCGCATTGGTCATTGTGGCACTTTCACCCGCACGAACGGCACCGGCATCAAGAGCGAGTTCTGGGTTTGCAGCAACGAAAGCATCAAGCTTTGAATCTGCAACCTTTGCAGGGCTGCGTACCAGCGGCCAACCGGCCTTTTGCAGAGAAAGATTGATGTCGTGGGTCAGCTTGGCCTGAGCGGCTTTCGCGTCCACACCGGCGGCAGTAGCATCATAAGATGTGACTGTTGAATCGCCGATCTTAACAGTCGCAGGCTGCCCAGCAGGGCCGGTCACAACATCATAAGGCACGGCACTGCGCGACAGGAAGCTGGTTGCGATATCGCAAGAGCTGGTGAACTTGGCCGTACCTGTTGCATTGAACTGGAAGTTACAATCGCCTGGTGCTGCCGTTACTGTTGCACGGATTGTCTGCTCAGCATGTGCAAGTGCCGGGTTGGCTGCTTGTGTGAGTGCCTTGAACAGTGGGAAGTAGGTGACTGCTGCAAGAGCCAAGCCAGCCATAATAATTGGCTTACGGCCAATCTTATCCGACAACCAGCCGAACACGACGAAGAAACCCGTGCCGAGAATAAGGGCTGTCGCAACCATGATATTGGCGGATTGGTTTTCGACCTTGAGCACGTTCTGCAAGAAGAACAGAGCGTAGAACTGACCGCTATACCAGACAACAGCCTGACCCATTGTGAGGCCGAATAGAGCGATAAGGGCGATCTTTGCATTTTTCCACTGGCCGAATGCTTCGGTAAGCGGTGCTTTGGATGTCTTTCCTTCTTCCTTCATTTTCTTAAATGCTGGGGATTCGCTCATCTGCAGACGAATCCACACAGAGATACCCAGAAGAACGATGGAAACGAGGAATGGAATACGCCAGCCCCATGCCGCGAAGGATTCTGTGGTCATGACATTCTGAATGCTCAGAATAACCATCAGAGAAAGGAACAGACCAAGCGTTGCGGTTGTTTGAATCCACGATGTGTAGAAACCACGACGACCGTTTGGTGCGTGTTCCGCAACATAGGTTGCAGCGCCGCCGTATTCGCCACCCAGTGCCAGACCCTGCAACATGCGCAGGATGATCAGGATTGCAGGTGCTAGGATACCAAGCGTTGCCGATCCGGGCAGAATACCGACGAGGAATGTCGATGCGCCCATGATGACGATAGTCACAAGAAACGTATATTTACGGCCGACGAGATCGCCGATACGCCCGAAGACGAGCGCGCCAAACGGGCGCACAAGAAAGCCTGCTGCGAAAGCGAGCAGAACGAAGATATTACGGGTTGTTTCTGGATATTCATTGAAGAACGCGGCGCCAATAAAGGCAGCAAGTGTTCCGTAAAGATAAAAATCATACCATTCAAATACGGTACCGAGTGAAGAGGCGAAAATAACCTTCTTTTCTTCACGCGTCATTTTAGGTGCGCCGGCCTTGGCGCTTGATTGCACTGACATAGGGTTCCTCCCAACAGCATTTTTGCTGATATGTGCGGACGTTCTCCTCCAACTTCCGCACACTTCTCCACACAGTCATGATGAACTGAATCGTTTCAAACGGTTATTATCTTTTAGTATGATAAAAGCCGTTGATCTGGTCGCGGAGGAAGGCAGGCATGAAAAAATTTACAGGTGGTTGCTTGTGTGGTTGCGTCAGATTTGAAGCTTCTGGCGATCCTTACCGTGTTGGCGTATGTCACTGCCTTGATTGCCGTAAGCATCATGGTGCATTGTTTCATGCGTCTGCGATTTTCCCGGAGAGCGCTGTGGTGATAGAGGGAGAAACGAGCAGTTATGAAGGGCGATATTTCTGCCCGAGTTGCGGATCGTCCGTATTTTCAAAGTCAGGCGATGAAGTTGAAATCAATCTGGGATCGCTGGATGCGCCCGATCAGTTCAAGCCCACTTATGAGCTTTGGACGATACGACGAGAGGCTTGGATACCGGAGTTTCCGGTCGAAAATCGATACGAGCGTAATCGCACCAGAATTGATCGGTTTGAGAAGTAAACCATACTTTTTTGGCGGGCCAGTCATCCCGCGAATGAAAGCCTTGGACTCGAATGCATTGGTCCTTCGTTATTCATCAAGCTATCGTTCGTTGTGAAGTAACATTGATCTAAAATCGCACTCTGTTTTCTTTTTTGTTCCGACCATACGATTATCAATTTAAGTTGGATTTGCTGCTTGCAGGCATATTGACGTTCCCGTAACTATGAAGCGAGAAGTAAGAATCTGCCACACGCGGGGTGTGCGCAGCCTACTTAGCGGAGACTTTTAGTCGGTGTCAGGTCCGTCATTTTCTTTGTTAGGCGCATATTTCCCATCATGGATGCTGTGCCTTTTCATTGCGATAATTATCACTCTTCTCGTGCGGGTTGTTCTGATCCGCATTGGTCTTGATGATATTCTTCCGTTTCGCCTGACAGCTTATACCGCAATGGTTATCGCGATTGCCTGCGGCCTCGCGCTTTTTGTGTATGGTCGATGAGTATGGAAAAGAACGCCTATAGTAAAAGAGAGTTCAGCATCATCGGTGTTTTGCTCACCGGCATATTGATCGTCGTCGCTTTCGTTATGGCGTGGCTTTATTTGCGTGAAGCCGACAAAAGCCCGCTTTCTGATGATGCTGTCATCGGAGCTAATATTGTTAATATTGCTGCGACAGTTCCCGGCAAAATCATTTCCATTAATGTCGAAGAAAATCAGGCAGTCAAAAAAGGCGATGTGCTTTTTTCAATTGACCCTGTGCCTCTCCAAATACTGGTTGACCAAACCGCTGCAGACCTCGCAATAGCTGAAGCAGCACTTGATACTCAAAGGCGTGCGGTAAAGGCTGAATCGCAAAATGCAATCATTGCCGACCAGCAGGTAGTGCGTGCCAGAACGAATCTTGATCTGGCTGAAGCAACGCTAAAACGCTTAGAGGCGCTTAGTCCGAAGGGCTATGTCACGCGTCAGCAGGTTGATGATGCAAAGACGTTGCGCAATGATGCTCAAATCAGTTTGACGCAGGCAGTGAAACAAGCTGAAGCCGCCACAACGCTCGTGGGAACGCTGGACAGCGCACAGGCATTGGTGCGTGCACGCCAAGCTGCTCTCGCACTGGCACAGCATAATCTCGACAACGCAGTCGTCATGGCACCCCATGATGGCAGGGTCGTAGGATCCAACCATGGCACCGGACAGATCATAGCTCCCGGCCAGTCTGTATTTACATTGATTGATACGTCGAGCTGGTATGCATCGGCGACCTTTCCTGAAACAGAGCTTCGCGGTATCAAGGTAGGCAGTTGTGCCGCTGTAAGAATTCTGGCCGATAGCTCCATCGTGGTAAAAGGCCGCGTCGAGGGTATTGGCTGGGGCGTTTCTTCCGAAGATCTCATCAATATACCGCGTAGTTTGCCCTATGTGCCTAAAAACTTAAATTGGGTACGCATAGCACAGCGCTTTCCGGTGCGTGTAAAGCTCATTGACCCTCCGGCAGAGTTGACGCGCTCTGGCGCATCAGCCGTTGTGACAGTGCATAATGGCAACGATTGCTAAATACGGACTTTGGGATGCAGTCCGCGAAACCCTAGCGGACCTGGCACCCTTTCCGGGCCGCATGGCAACGTCATGGCGTGTGGCAGCAGTCTGCGCGCTTGTTGCTGGCGTTGCGATGCTATTCAAAATCCCGGAATCCGCAATTAGCTGTTACCTGGTCATCTTTCTGATGAAGGCGGACGGCGCGGAAAATACGATTGTTGCGACTGCCGCGGTTATTGCGATCACCATTCTGGTGGCGCTGATGGTTCCTGTACTGCAGTGGACTATAGAATCTGCGTTGTTGCGTATTCTCGTTATGATCCTCGTTTCATTCGTTTTTATTTTCCTCGGTGCTGCCAGCAAACTCGGCGAGGGCGGCAGTATCGTCGCATTGATTATTGCCTTTATTTTGAGCCTTGTTAGTCAGGTTCCGATCAATGGCGTTATTTCTGTTGCTTTGCGCTATGCATGGGAAATGGCCATTCTTCCCATGTTTGTCATTGCGGGTTTCAGCCTGTTTTTCGGTCGCTGGAGTCTTACGCTGTTGCGTGATGAACTGCGCGAGCGCCTTTTGGTGGCCCGTAATGCACTTTCAAGTATCAATCCCTTGACGGATCCGTGGCTGCGGGAAAAGCTAGCTGCAGCCAATGACGACGAGAACAAACGTTCGATGCTTGTTAAAATACTGCATCAGACAACTCAAAAAAGACTAGCTCGAATACAAACGGATATTCCTGCATCGTATCAGTTGCTTTTTGCCGCTGCTGCTCTTCCCGCGGATACGCCGGATGAGAACCGGAAACATTATATTCGGCAAATCGACAGAGTCGTTGAGGCGTTGGATAGGGATGCACCGCTTCCTCCGCCTGAAATGTCGCCGGAGCCTTCGGTCCACAGGCAGGAGACAGGTATTTTGCAGGCGCTCAACAATATATCGGGGCGTGAGAAGACAGACTATAAAAAGGGTGCGGGTGACAGCTTTTTTGCCGCTGATGCTTTTACCAATCCTATTTATCAACGCTTTGCTCTCAAAACCACTTTGGCGGCAATTGCATGTTATGTATTTTACGCAGCAATTGATTGGCAGGGCATTCATACGGCGATGGTGACCTGCTATGTCGCCTCTCTTGGCACCGCAGGCGATACAATTCACAAATTGGCATTGCGTATCACCGGTTGTCTGATTGGGGCTGCGATTGGAATTGCGTCAATTATTTACCTCATGCCGCAGCTGGAAACTATTGGCGGACTGATGGTTCTAGTCTTTGCTGTCGCTCTTCTCGCCGCATGGGTATCTGCAGGCAGTGAAAAAGTTTCTTACGGCGGCGTTCAGATCGGCCTCGCATTTGCGTTGACCGTGTTGCAAGGCTTTGGTCCGACAACCGATATGGATTCGGCGCGCGACCGTATCGTCGGTGTACTGGTCGGAAACTTCGCCGTTTATCTTGTTTCTACACTGATATGGCCAGCGCCTGTTGTGACCGTTATCCGCCAGCGCCTTTCGGATGCAGCCAAAAAATTGGCTGAAATTGCATCTGCTACACCGGATGAACGACCCAAGATGATTGCCACAGTTGCTGAAACAGAACGTCTTTTGAGCGATGTTCGTTACTGTTTTTATCTGTTGCCGTTCGAACCTGCGTCTCTTCGTCCTTCAGAGAAGCTTGAAAAAACCTTTGATGGCTTTGTCGATGAGCTTGCTTCACTGAACAAGGAAGTCTACTTTTCTGGTGAGGTCATGCCCGATGCTGTTGAGAGATTGAACGCGCTCTCGTCACGCATAAAGTCTGATGTTATGCAGAGCGAAATTCCACCAGAAGATCAGGCTGTTTCTGCTGAGGAAGCAGAACACGAGGGGGCAACTAAAATCGATCAGCATCTTGCGCATATGGAAGCACTTTTGGCAGGCGGCAGGGTATGAGAAAGCCTGCGACGCTGAAATTCATTGCGCTATTTTCAATTTTTGCTCTTACCCTGAGCGGCTGTGCGACTGAAGCCTTGAAGCTCGCTCCGGCGTCCCCTGATCAGCCTTGGAAACCTGCGCAGGGGAAAAATGCACCTGCTGAAAATACCACAGGTGCTAAAGATTTCAGTATTCCATCCAACCCTGAACTGGCGCTCATTTCCAGTCCAGTCTCCGTTGATACGCGCTCGTCTTATGATCTTGCGCAGTTGATTGATCTTGCGCAGCGCAGCAATCCAACCACAAGAAATGCATGGGAAAAAGCACGTCAGGCTGCCCTTGCTGTAGGTATGGTAGAGGCAACGATGCTGCCCATAATCACAGCGAACGTGATTGGTGGTGTTCAAAAGACAAGTACGCCAGTTGATGTTCCTCTGATAGGAGAACGTACAGTTAATACGACCTTGAAGGGCGTCGCTCCTTCGGTAGCATTACAATGGCTGGTTTTTGATTTTGGTCAGCGCGCGGCGCTTGCGGATGCTGCAAAACAAGTCTCCTTTGCAGCCAATGTCACTTTTAATGCGATGCATCAGAAAGTTATTTTTGATGTTACCCGCACTTACTATGAATATAGCGCGGCGGTGGCCGGGCATCGGATTGCTGAACAAACCATGCGTAACAGCAAGGCCGTTCTTGCTGCGGTACAGGCGAAGCTGAATGAAGGCCGCGCCACAACTGTTGAGTTGGCACTTGCGAAGCAGCAGGTTGCGCAATCTGAATTGCGGCTTGTGAAATCGCAGGGGCAACAGCAGAATATTTATCAGGCACTTCTGGCGTCGATGGGCGTAAATGCCATGCTCAACATCAATGTTGAAAGTTCGATGAAAAGGCCGCTGCCCGCTAAGTTTGAAGGCATAACACAGCAGGCTGTCGAGACAGCCTTGTCCCGACGCCCTGACGTTGTCGCCAGTTACGCGGCATTGCAGGCAAGCAAGTCGGGCATAAAAGTTGCTCAGGCCGAATTTATGCCGAAAGTTTTTGTAGCGGGCGCGCTTGCTTCCACTAACAACCGTTTTGAAGCTGGCAGCTTGCCCTCAATTGGCAACCAGTCATCTGGAGCGGGTGTTCTGATCGGTGCCACGATGCCGCTTTATGATAGTGGGCTCCGTGCGGCCCAGCTCAAAAGCGCTGAATCGACACGCAATGCCGCGACTGAAACGTTCCGTAAGGTTCAGCTTGATGCGGTTGCAGAAATCGTTCTTGCATCCAATCTTCTTAAAACGTCTCTGGCTGCTAACAAAGCTGCGGGCGTTCTGGTTCAGACGTCCGCCACAGCATATGATGCGGCGCTTGAATCTTATAAGAATGGGCTTGGTACGATTACGATCGTCAATGAAGCCAACAATGCGTTGCTTGATGCAAAACTGGCGCAAACAGATGCACGTGCTGCCTCACTGATCGCGGCTGCTAATCTGGCATTCTTCACCGGGGCTTTGACATCAAGTTCGAGTGCTGTTGCGAGCTTGCCGGGAGTTTCAGCAGGGCAATGAAGGCTGGCTAAGGGCGGGGTAAAATGGCAAAATACTGGATAGCAGCAGGAATTATTCTGCTTTTTGCGATTGCCGCCTTTGTGTTCTGGTTTCTGATACGACACAAAAAAGGCTGGTCCAGAAATATTTTAGCTCACCTGACCTTCGTTGTAGCGATGTTTGGACTGATTATGACGTTCAGGCAAGTCGCTTATATGCTGCTTATTGACTATAAGATAACAGCGATTACGCCCGAAGTTATCAACACGGTATCAACTTTCGTCATGGCATTGATTGCCATGCAGCAGCTATTCCAGTTGATTAATCGCCTCACGCACAGCCAGATTGAACGTGGAAATGATGTGACGTCTGCGCGTATGGTCGCTCGTATTTTAAAGCTTGCGCTATTTCTCTTTATTATGCTGCTCTTTGGCGAGCAATTTGGGATAGGCCTTTCAGGTTTGCTTGCTTTTGGCGGTATCGGTGGCATCGCGATCGGTGTTGCCGGAAAAGATGTACTCAGTAACCTCTTCTCTGGGGTGATGCTTTATTTCGATAGACCGTTTAGCATCGGTGACTGGATAAGTTCGCCTGATCGAAACATTGAAGGTACAGTTGTTGAGATCGGCTGGCGGCTGACAAAGATTAAGACCTTTGATAATCGCCCGCTTTATGTGCCTAATGCCGCATTCTCGACCATCAGCGTTGAAAATCCGGGACGGATGACCAACCGACGTATCAATACCACTATTGGCTTGCGCTATGAAGACGGCGATAAAGTTTCTGGCGTAATCGACGACATAAGGTCGATGCTCAAAGCCAATGATAAAATAGACCAAACGCAAAGCCTGTTGGTCTATTTTAACGCCTTTGCGGACTCTTCGCTCAATATCATGGTTTATTGCTTTACCAAAACCACGCGCTGGGCCGAATGGCTCGATGCCCAGCAAGAGGTTTATCTCAGGATCATTGATATAGTTCATGCTCACGGAGCCGATTTCGCCTTCTCGTCTGAAACGCTTTATATCCAGCCTGATAAAACCGCCGAACAAAAGCCGGTTAAGGAATAGGTTTGCTGCAAGCACAAAACGAATAAGTGTGATGATCGTTGGTTATCAATAGAATTTCGATATGCTATTGATTTCTTGCTTCGCCACTTTCCCAAGGCACAACCTTTGCTTTTTGGCGCTTTCGAGCACGTTTGCTAATCGATAGGGTGCTTAAAATTGGAAGATAGTTTTTTCTTCATCCCGAGATTGGGAGAAGCTGTCGCGGAAATCAGAAGCATAGACTGGTCGCGCAATCCTCTTGGAGCGCCGGAAACCTGGCCTCGTCCACTCAGGACTGCCGTTCAAATGATGATGGCGTCCCGTTTTCCAAAGGCGATTGTTTGGGGTCCGAAATTCATTACCCTTTATAACGATGCTTTTAAGCCTATTCTTCGCGACAAGCAGAATTGTATGGGTAAGCCATTCAATGAAATATGGTCTGAAGTTTGGAATGATATTGGACCAATTGCCGAGAAGGCAATGCGCGGCGAGGCGACTTTTATCGAAGACTTTCCGCTGCTCATCAATCGTTCTGGCTTTAGCGAGCAGTGCTATTATACATTCTGCTATAGTCCTATTTTGGACGAAGACGGCAGTGTTGGCGGCATGATGGATACTGTTATTGAAACGACAGGCAAAGTCGAAGCCGAGAAGAACGCTCAGATTATGAATGCTGAGCTTGCACACCGCATCAAGAATACTTTTAGCATTGTAGGGGCTATTGCTAGCCAGACCTTTAAAAGCCGGGATAACGAAGATGAGCTCAGCTCTTTCTCCCGGCGGTTGTTCGCATTGAGCAGCGCGCATAATGTGCTGCAGTTTGGTAAAAGCTCAAGCGGATCATTCGCGCGGATCATTGGCGAAATCACCACGGCGCTTGGCGTTGATGATCGCGTTGATATTGACGGTGCCGATATTTTTATCGGACCCAAAGCTGCAAGTTCAACGTCGTTGTTGATCCACGAACTTTCCACAAACGCTATCAAATATGGCTCGTTGTCCAATGAAACGGGTCGAGTTTCGATTAGCTGGAATACAATGGATCACAATGGAATTGCTACGCTATTTTTAAACTGGCGTGAAACAGGTGGTCCGGCAATATCAAAGCCGGATAGGATTGGCTTCGGATCTAAGCTTATCAGAATGGGCCTTATGGGAACTGGTAACGTCGAGATTGATTACACTTCTGCTGGTTTGCGGGCTAAAATGAACGCACCCATTTATCAGATGCAGGGCGAGGGACGTCTTTATAATGACGGTTAGGTAATAGCCGCGATCGTATCATCGTTATGTTGGGATGATGGCGGCAAGGCCTCCATTTATGGGTTTTCACAGCAGAAAATCGTGCCCGAAATGGCTTGATGTATAACGCTAAACCGAGAGCTTTTCCTTTTTTCAATTTATAAGAAATTGTCTCGTCTTAGAAGATGGTTGAACAATAGTGAGCGCTCACATTTTTCATTTGACGTTTGATGGTATATGTGAATAATTTCTTCATAAGTGAACGGAGGGGTTCACATTGGAGGAAATCAAATGTTTTTGACACGCTCAGGCGTTGGCCTGAAAGCTCTTACTCTTGCAATTTTGTCGGCTTCCGCATTGAGCGCTCCAGCGCAAAGTCAGGATCGTGCAGCATTGCTGGGCACGTTACCGACCGAAATTCAGGCGTTTTACACCGATGTGGTTGAAGTTGGGCCATCCACTTATGGCGACTTTAAAGCCCCTGCTAAGCCTTGGCGCTGGTGTCACTCGGAATCCTATATGGGCAATCCGTGGCGTGTAACTTTCAATGACGAACTCAAGCGCCTCGTGGATGGTGCTATCGCCGCAGGTGATGTGTCGGAATATGTCGTGTCAGATTCCAATGGCGATGCGACACAGCAGATTTCGCAAATGCGTGCCTTCATTGAACAGGGTTGTAATGTCATTACGACAATTGCCGGTTCCTCGACTGCTTTAAATGCAGTGATCGATGATGCTTATAAGGCTGGGATTCCGGTCATCACATCGGCTGGTTCTGTTACAACGCCAAATGCCATTAATGTCATGCATAACCAAAACCTCTGGGGCTACCAGATGGGCAAAGGCATTGCCGAAGCCCTCAAAGATGGCGGCACGATCCTTCAGGTTGAAGGTATTTCCGGCCATCCGCTTGTGCAGCAGGAAAATGCCGGCCTTGAAAAGGCTGTCGAAGAAGCCGGAAACCTTAAAATCGCCCGCAAGGTAAGTGGCGAATGGACTGGCACGACAACCAAGTCTGCTGTGCTTCAGGCACTCGCAACCACGCCGCAGCAGATTGATGCGGTCTGGTCCACAGGCAGTGAAGCGCGCTTTATTGCTGAAGCCTTCCAGCAGGCGGGGCGTCCGTTACCACTGATTGCAGGCTCCATTTCGGGGGATGCGCTCGGCTATTGGAATGCCAATCAGGACTCATTCAAGTTCTATGGTGGTGAGGTCTCACCGCATGTCGCAGCACAGAATGCATTCCGCGTTGCGCTGCGTGTTCTTGAAGGCCAGAAGCCGCTCGTAAACACGATCATTGCGCCGATGCCGCTCGTGACTCAAGTTGACCTACCAAACTGGTACAAGGACTGCATGAAGCCGGATTCGGCTGCCATCTTCCCGATCCCGCCGCAGGACCCGTTCCCCGAAGAATTGCTGAATGGCTACTTCTCGAATGGAAGTGCAACCGCACTTTATGATTTCGCAAAAGTACCAGCGTCCTGCGCCAAGTAAGTAGCTTGTGCAAATACAACCATTGCCAGAGTTTCTGGCAATGGTTTTCATTTTCTGCCTGCGGAAAGTCATTCCATTATGCCCGAGCCTGATCTTAACCTAATCGGCACATCCCATATGCACAGGCTGCTTGCGGAGGCTGGTCTGCCGCCGATCACGCATGCGCCAGTCAAATCATTAAGGATCGAAAACCTCGAAAAGCGATATGGCGAAACTGTTGCGTTAACGGGTGCTAACGTCGATTTTCGCTATGGGGTTCACACCATTCTGGGTGAGAATGGTTCTGGCAAAAGCACAATGCTCAAAATTCTGTCAGGTGTAGTGGCTCCTACGCATGGACGCGTCGTTCTTAACGATAAAACAATTGCCGCCAACTCCCCGGCAGAAATGAAAGCGCTTGGTCTCGCCACAGTCTTTCAGGAAGTGCTGATCGCGCCGCATCGTTCGGTTGTTGAAAATATTTTCTTGGGCTTTGATGGATTGCTTTCTCGCAAAGTCAGCAAAGTCGTGCGTGAAAAGGCGTCTCAAGCGGTTTTGTCGAAGATTGCCCGCTTTCCAATTGATCTTCATGTTCCTGCTGGCAGCTTGTCGCTTGCGGCTCAACAGTTGGTTGTCATTGCGCGGGCTTTCATTAGCCGTCCCTCGATCCTGCTTCTGGATGAAGCCACTGCTGCGCTTGATTATGCAGATCGTGATCTGGTTTTTGAGACAATCGAAGATTATGCAAAGTCGGGTAACATTGTGATCTTCATTTCGCATCGTCTTGAAGAGGTGAAGCGTCTTTCCGATCAGGTTACGGTTCTGCGAAGCGGGCAGATTGTCGATACGCTTGACCGACATCAGATCAACAGTCAGATCCTTCTTGAACTCATGGCACCGGAGGCTCATCTCCATGTCGAATAATCAGACTATTCTTAGCTACGAAAACCTTGTGCTGGCGCCGGGGCGCAAAGCTCTGTCCGGCACGATCCGCGCTGGCGAAATCACCGGGCTTGCAGGATTGGAAGGCCACGGACAGGAGCAGTTTTTGCTTGCACTGGCGGGTTTTAGTCAGCCGCGCCAATCCTCAGTCGAAGTAGTTGGCAGGTCAGGCGAGCGCCAAGCCTATCGTAATCATCATGATGCAGCAAAGCGTGGGGTTGTTTACCTTCCGCGCGACAGACGCGCGACCGGCATTTTCCCGGTGCTTTCCGTACTTGATAATTTCGGCATGCCTTCTATGCCGCGTTTTTCGTGGGGCGGTATACTCAATCGCCGCAAGCAAAAAGAAGAATTGCAGCGCTATACGGAATTTCTGTCGATCCGCTATCCGGCCATGGATGCGCCAATTACGGCATTGAGCGGTGGCAATCAGCAGAAGGTTTTGCTTGCAAGGCTTTTGGCGCTGAACCCGCGTGTGATGCTGCTTAATGACCCAACCCGCGGCGTCGATCTAAATACGCGCATGAAATTCTATGAAGCATTTCGCAAGCTTGCTCGTGAAGAAGGCATTGCGCTTGTGATCCTGTCGAGTGAAATCGAGGAAATTTTGCAAATCTGCGACAGTGTTTCGGTGTTTCGTGATTTTGAATGCTCAAAAACAATAGGCAAATCTGAAATGTCGATGTCAGGTGTTCTTGCGGCCATGTTCGGACAGGATGAGGTGGCGCTATGAGCACATCCAATCAATCAGGTTTTTTGCAACGTCTGTTCTCTGGCGGGCAGGAAACGCGACTGGCCACAATCCTCTTTGTCATTCTGCTAGTTGTTAATATCGTGCTCAATCCGGTGCGCTTTGCACCGTCAAACTGGGGCGCAGTTCTGGGGCTTGCAGCACCACTGCTGCTGACTTCGCTTGCAATCACAATTCCGTTTCTCGCCGGGCGCGGTTCGATTGACATCTCTGTTGGCCCGCTCGTCGGATTGATCAATGTTATTTTGGTGCAGTTGCTGATCACCAAGGGAGGCATATCCTCCCCCTTTGTTATCATACCCGCAGCCATCGCGCTTGGCGTTCTTGCGGGCGCACTCAACGGACTGCTTGCGGCAATCATCCGTATTCAGCCAATTGTGGCGACGCTTGGCACTTATCTGATATTTGGTGGGCTGGCGCTGACCATCCTGCCGTCACCATCCGGTTCAGTTCCGGCATGGTTTGCAGCCCTCGCAGGTCCATGGTCCATTCTACCGGTTGGCACGGCCATTCTGATTTGGATCGGCATTAAACGCCTGCCATTTTATGAAACGCTGATGGCGGTTGGTAGTGAAGACCGCGCAGCCTACACTGCAGGTGTCAATGTTCCGCTTGTACGCTTTATGGCTTACGTACTGGCTGGCCTTTTTGCGGGTTTGGCAGCAATCTCGCTGACAGCTCTTATTGGCTCCGGCGATCCGATTATCGGACCGGGCTATACGCTGATTGCCATTGCTGCGGTAGCACTAGGCGGCGTCAGCCTTGCTGGTGGTGTTGGTGGTTTGAAAGCAGCATTTCTGGGTGCAGCTGATATTTTCCTGCTGCAAAGCATGTTGACGGCGTTCAATGTATCTACTTTCGTTCTTCAAGCCGTCTATGGCGCAGTTCTTGTTCTGGCTGTGTGCCTCAACTCTGAAAAACTGAAACTTTATTTCCGACGCAAGGTGGCGCAGCCATGATTAAAGCCTTAGCTACCAATCGTGCGCTGGTCGCCTTCATCGGGGTTGTTCTTGTTTTCCTTCTCGGTGCAGCCCTCATTCCCGGCTTTGCCAGCTTGTTTTCCATCCGCGCCATGCTGGTTCTGGCATCGCTGCTGGCTATTGCAGCGCTCGGTCAGACGCTGGTGATGATCCTTGGCGGTATCGATCTTTCGATCCCTTTTGTCATTGGCTTTGCTAATGTGGTCTTTGCAAGCCTCTATGGTGATGGAATGTCGCCGCTGATGGCAGGGGTGATCGTGCTTGTATCAGCGGGTCTGATTGGCGCGTTTTCGGGCGCATTGTCAGCCGCACTTTCCATTCATCCCTTGATCGTAACTTTGGGCGTTGGCACAATGGTTCAGGCGGGTGTTCAGATATGGACACGCGGGTTGCCGACCGGCTCGGCTCCTGCCTTCATCAATGACTTTGTATCATTAGGTGGCAGCATCGGACCTTTACCGTTTCCATGGTTGATCCCGTTCACCCTCTTCCTGACTATTGGCACAGTTTTTGTGTTGCGGCGCACGATTTATGGCCGCAAGCTTTATGCGCTTGGCTCTAACATCAAGGCCGCAGAAATTGCGCTGATCAGGCCTGTGGCGATCTGGGCGATCACGTTTGGCTTGAGTGCTATGTTTGCAGCGCTTGCCGGCATTTTGCTGCTCGGCTTTACCGGATCATCAAGTGCGACGGTTGGCACACCCTATCTGTTTCAGACAGTATCAGCGGTAGTGATTGGCGGAACGGCATTAATTGGCGGCCGAGGCGGTTTTGTCGGTACCGTTGCAGGCGCTATCATGTTGATGGAACTGCGCACATTCCTGATCGGTATGGGGTTTTCGGATGCCATGGTGCAGTCTGCACTTGGTGTGCTTATCCTTCTTCTGGTGGCAGCCTATGGCCGCGACCGTCATATCCGTAACCTGATCTGAAGGAAATACAGATGGACGAAAGGCTTGCAAAAACCATTGCCGCCATCAGGGCATCAGGTGCGGATTGGGGCATTTTCACCAGCCCTGACGGGGTTGCCTATGCATCCGGACATATCGTGGCAATTGAAGCGGGACCATCACCATTTGCTGGTGGTCCTGCCATTGCAGTGGTAGGCAAAAATGGTGAGTGCGGACTTGTTGTCACCAATCTTGAAGCTGGCACCCAAAGCTGGGCCGAATTGATCGTCACCTATGAAGGCTTTTCCTATAAAAGCCCGACCGATATTTTCGCCAATTATTGCGATACGGCTGGCCAGTTATTTGCAAAGCTCGGCGTGAGTGGAACAGTGGCAATTGAGGAAGCAAGCTTTCCATTATCACTGCTGCCACTCATTGAAACATGCAAGCGCGTGTCGATTGGCGATGCGTTTAAACGCGAACGCATGATCAAAACATTAGCGGAAATTGCGTTGCTACGCGAGGCCGCATTAACAGCATCAGCCGGGCAGCGGACATTTCTCGAGAAGACCAAAGCAGGCCGTACCGAGCTTGAAGTCTTTGCCGATATAAGACTTGCGATGGAAAGCCGTGCCGGCGAACGCTTGCCGCTGACCGGCGATTTCATCTCCGGCAAAGAGCGTACATCGGCATTTATGGGCTGGCCGACGAACCGGACGATACAAACCGGCGATCCGCTGATTTGTGATCTAGCACCGCGCGTCAATGGCTATTGGGGTGATAGTTGTGCATCGGCCATGCTTGGAAAGCCAAGCGCAGGTTTTGGAAAGCAGTTCAAGGCAGCAAAATCGGCGCTTGATTTGGCCATTGAGATTATCCGCCCGGGGCTTGGTATCGGCGAACTCGATCAGAGATTACAGGCGCATATCGCGGCCCATGGTTACAGCTATGCTCACCATTCCGGCCACTCGATCGGCACATCTGTGCATGAATGGCCAAGGCTCGTCGGCTATGAAACCGAGAGCTTTAAAAAGGATATGGTGGTTATGGTCGAACCGACCGCCTTTGACCCTGACATTGGCGGTGTGAGGCTCGAATTTATGCTGCACGTCACAGAAAATGGCTGCGATGTGCTAACCGATTTCGAGCATCAGTTGTCTATAGATTAAACGGTCGGATGCAGACAGGTGTGCCGATTTCTATCCGCTTGCCTGTGTCGGTTAGTTTACCTGATGAACGATCTCTCGAGAATATATTGATGCAATCGCTGTTCTGGTTGGCAACCAGAAGCCAGTTGCCGTCTGGTGTCAGCGTAAAATTGCGCGGTGTTTTTCCGCCCGTAGGCACGAAACCTAGATCGCTCAAATTCCCGTTTTGCTGATCAATACTAAAAGCGGCAATGCTGTCATGGCCTCGATTGGAGCAATATAAATGTGCACCATCCGGCGAGATATGAATATCTGCACCGTGGGATTCTACGCCCGATGGTATCGTCGCCCAACTTTGAACAAGCTGCATTTCGCCGCCATTGCGATGAATGAGTGAAACAGTGGAGTTCAGTTCATTGGCAACATAGATAAAACGACCATTTGGGTGCTGCGCGATGTGGCGCGGTCCGGCACCGGGTGACACAGCAACGCTTGCCTGTCTTTCGAACTGCCCTTGCTCATCGACGCGATAGGCAATCACTTCATCAAGCCCAAGGTCAGCAGACAGGAAAATTCCGCCGTCTGGAGTTTCGACTATGCAGTGAGGATGGCTGCGTTCCTGCCGTTCGCTGTCCGGACCTAGCGAACCTTCATGGCGCACAGAACCTGTTACAGAACCGAGACTGCCGTCATCATTGATAGGAAGGGCAACGAGAGACTGATCTGGGCCACCGCTCCCCATTGCATAATTGGCAACCAGCACGAACTTTCCGTCACGGCTGATGGTATTGTGCGCCGTTATACTACCCTGACAGGCTTGCTTGTTGAGGTAGACCAGTTCGCCTTTTTCACCATCAAAACGATAGGCGCTCACGGCGCCCTCATGCCACCCAAACACTTCAGAATTGGCATAGATTACGCCGGAGACAGGATTAACGCTAAGGTAAGTTGGATTGTCGACAGAGGAGGTGCTGCAAATGCGCTGGGCGTCACCGGTGGCGGTATCGAATGCATAGATTGAAAGGCCTTTGCCACGCGCACCCTGAAAATAGGGTGCTTCACGATTAACTGAGCCCACTGCCAGATAAAGTTTACTCACGCATTCCTCCAATGCAATTCACGTCGATTGATCCATCCCTTATTGCCTGCCGACATGCAAGCTTGGGGCGGCAACTTGAGTTCGGGGCATCGCTATTTTGATGATTATCTGCACAATAGGTTTAGCCCGAATCTAACTGCAATGGAGTGTAGAGCCGATGCAAAGAATTACCATAACTGTCGATGATGATCTTATGACAGAGTTGGATGCTTTGATTGCTCTGAAAGGATACGCCAATCGCTCCGAGGCTGTGCGTGATCTGGTCCGTGCGAGTATCAAAGATACCGCAATTGCATCTGACGCAACCAGCGAATGTGTTGGAGTGTTAAGCTATGTTTATCAACATGATGCGCGTGATCTTGCAAAAAAATTGACAACGTCACACCACGAACATCATCACATGTCTGTTGCCTCGCTGCACGTGCATATGGATCATGAATTATGCCTTGAAGTTAGCCTGCTTCGCGGCGAGGTGAAAGCGGTGAAAGAGTTTGCAAACTCCATCATTTCGCAGCGGGCTGTCGTGTACGGCGATGTTTCAATTATTCCCCACCAGAACAATCATCATCACGATTGACGCTGAATAGAACAATTCATACAGGACTTTAGTTCTAAATTCGATAATATCATATTGAAAACATTGATTTAGACTGATTGCTCTGTTTAATGCATGTGTGTTTTGTTTTAGCAGTCACCAGCTACTTGATAGTGGACAATTATGGATCTGACCGTTCTCATATTCTTGCTTGTATATCTTGCGATGGGTTGCGGAACTTTACCAGGTTTTAAGGTTGATCGGACGGGCGCTGCAATCATTGGCTCGCTCGCAATGCTTGTGGCAGGCAGTATCACTGCGCAAGCTGCATGGAACGCGATTGATTACAAAACCTTGGGCATGTTGTTTGGCCTGATGGTCGTATCAGCCGGATTTTCTGTTTCTGGCTTTTATGGCTGGGTTGCAAAGCGCGTAACAGAGCTACCATTATCGCCGCCGCTATTGGTCGGCGTCATGATTGTTATGGGCGCTTCGTTCTCAGCGTTTCTGACAAAAGATGTGGTCGCAGTGGCTATGACGCCCTTGCTGGTTTCGGTGAGCTTGGCGCGCGGGCTTAATCCTGTGCCATTTCTTTTGGCTTTCTGCTTTGCCGTTAATACCGGTTCAACAGCCACTTTGATCGGTAGCCCGCAGAATATGATTACCGCTCAGCAATTGGGTTTGTCGTTTAACGGGTTCCTGAAAATAGCTGTTATTCCCGCACTGCTTTCTCTGCCGATTGTCTGGGGCGTTATCGTTTTCGCATATCGGGGCCGCTGGGAGCTGAAGGCACCTTCGACCAAAGGCGACGATGTCTCGCAGGCGAGTGAAATTGACGTTCTAGAGACAATAAAAACCGGACTCGTAGCAATTGTCGTCATTGGGTTCTTTGTTTTCAGTGATTTCCCACGCGAGCTTGTTGCTATGGCTGGTGCCGGTATCCTGCTTGTAAGCCGTAAAGTTTCATCGAAAGACATGCTCAAACAGGTCGATGGCGATCTGCTGCTTTTGATCATGGGGCTTTTCATTGTAAATGCAGCGATAGCCGGAACAGGCATTCCGCAGGATTTGCTCAACCATTTACGCGAAGCCGGTCTTAATTTGAATGATCCGCTTTCACTGCTTTTTGTTGGCGGCGTCTTAAGCAATCTGGTTGGAAACAATCCAGCCGTCATGCTGTTGGTGCCTTATCTTCATTCTGGCCCTGATGCCGATGCATTGGGTGCTGCTTTGGCTTTGGGGACAGGTTTCTCAAGTAATATGATCGTCTTTGGCAGCCTCGCTGGTATTATCGTTGTTGAACAAGCTGGTGCGCGTGGCATTAAAATATCATTTATGGAGTTTGCCAGAACTGGCGCAATTGTGATGTTTTTATGTATGATCGTTGCTGCTTCCTGGATATTTGTTTTAACCAAATTCTAGTTGATAAGATTTATTGCAAAATTTCTGAAAATTTAAGTTTGCTTGATAAGCATATCAATACTGTAAATAGATGCCGATGTATTAATCCTGATCTCAGAAATTTATTTATTTATTTGTAAAATAAGTATTGCTCCGTAACGATGCGATTGCTAGCTTGACTACGGTGGTTTAATCGAGGGGAGCTATCTTATGGGCTGCTGCATGCCGACTCCCCATTGTCTTTGTACGGAGGTTACGTATGCATTTCACGCCGCGAGAGATTGACAAGCTCATGATTCATACGCTGGCGATTGTCGCGCAGCGTCGTAAAGACCAGGGTTTGAAGCTCAATCATCCTGAAACCGTATCTTTGATTGCTGCCGCCGCCCTTGAAGGCGCGCGCGCTGGAAAGACGCTCGAACAAGTCATGGAATTGGCGCGTAAGACCATCACCAAAGATGATGTGATGGAGGGTGTCGTTGAGATGATCCCTTACGTGCAGGTTGAAGCTGTTTTCACTGATGGCAGCCGTCTCGTTACCGTTCACGATCCAATCCAGTAACCCCCGCAGGGAGGCTTAGTTATGGCTGAAGATAAAGCAAAGACTCCTGTTGGAGGATTGGTTCTCGGTAAAGGCGATATTGAAATCAACGCCGGCTATCCAACAACAACTTTGAAAGTCCGTAATAAAGGCGACCGTCCAATTCAGGTTGGCTCGCATTATCACTTTTTTGAAGTGAACGCCGATCTGGAGTTTGATCGCGAGCAAGCTTTTGGCAAGCGCCTGAATATTCCTGCAACAACCGCTTTGCGTTTTGAGCCGGGCGATGAAAAGCAGGTCGTTCTTGTTCCTTATCAGGGCAAGCAACGCGTTCTCGGGTTCAACGGCCTGGTGAATGGTTGGGTTGGCGAAGAAAGCTACAACGAATCCCGCCCACGTCTGACGGATGCAATGGAGCGTGTTGCGCGCTACGGCTTTAAAAATAAGCCGTAATTGCCCGCCCCAACATCAGCGAACAGGATAGTGAAATGGCTAAAATCTCAAGGCAGCAATATTCGGATTTGTACGGTCCGACCACAGGCGACAAAATCCGTCTGGGCGATACTGATCTTTACATCGAGATTGAAAAAGACCTTCGCATCTATGGCGAAGAAGCGGTTTACGGCGGCGGCAAAACGCTGCGTGACGGCATGGGCTATGACAACGAACTGACGAGTGCCGCTGGTGCACCGGATCTTGTCATTACCAATGTCACAATCGTTGACGCCATTCAGGGCGTCATCAAGGCCGACGTAGGCATTAAAAACGGCCTGATTTACGGCATCGGTAAAGCAGGCAACCCGTCCACCATGTCAGGCGTTACACTGCCGCTCGGACCGGGAACGGATGCGATCTCCGGTGAGCATCTGATCCTGACGGCTGGTGGCATCGATGCGCACGTACACTTCATTTCGCCACAGCAGGCAGAAGCCGCTCTCAGCAATGGCGTGACCACGCTTTTTGGCGGTGGTATTGGTCCATCGGACGGCACCAACGGCACGACGATTACGCCGGGAACGTGGAACATCGAAATGATGCTGCGTTCATTTGATAGCTGGCCCGTCAATGCGGGCGTTTTGGGCAAGGGCAACTCTTCTTCAGTTGTGACTATCGAAGAGCAGCTTCGCGCTGGTGCCATGGGCCTCAAAATCCATGAAGATTGGGGCAGTACACCGGAAGCAATCCGTACATCGCTCACGGTTGCTGATGCATTTGACGTACAGGTTTGTATCCACACCGATACGCTCAACGAAGCTGGTTTTGTTGAAAATACCATTGCCGCTTTTGAAGGCCGCACCATCCACACCTATCACACTGAAGGTGCTGGCGGCGGTCACGCACCGGATATTATCCGCGTTGCAGGTCAGCCGAATGTTATTCCAAGCTCGACCAACCCAACGCTGCCATATGGCATCAATTCGCAGGCCGAATTGTTTGACATGACTATGATCTGCCACAACCTCAGCCCGAAAATTCCGACCGACGTTGCTTTTGCTGAAAGCCGCGTGCGCCCGGAAACCATTGCGGCTGAAAACGTGCTGCACGACATTGGTGCAATTTCCATCCTGTCGAGCGATAGTCAGGCAATGGGTCGCGTCGGTGAAAACTGGATGCGTACCATCCAGACCGCACATCTAATGAAGACGCGCTTTGGTGCTTATGAAGGGGACAAGTCCGGCAACGACAACCAGCGTGTGCTGCGTTTCGTGTCCAAAGTGACCATCAATCCAGCAATTGCTCAGGGCGTGTCCCATGTGGTTGGCTCGATTGAAATCGGCAAAATGGCCGATCTGGTGCTCTGGGAGCCAGCATTCTTCGGTGCCAAGCCGAAAATGGTCATCAAGGGCGGTATGATTTCATGGGCCTTGATGGGCGATCCGAATGCATCGCTGCCAACGCCACAGCCAGTGATCTATCGTCCGATGTATGGCGCATTTGGGTCGGCATTGCCAAAAACCCGCGTGACATTCACGTCGGCTGCAGGTTTTGAGCATGGCATCGTGGATCGTTACGAGCTGAAATCACAGGTCATGCCGGTTTATAACACGCGCGCTATCAGCAAGGGTTCAATGGTTCGCAACAATGCGTTGCCGACGATTGAGGTGAACCCGGAAACATTCGCGGTTACCGTGGACGGCAAGCACGCTACCGTTGAGCCAGCGACGAATGTTCCTTTGACACAGCTTTACTTCTTTAGCTGATGTGAAATCTGCGGGAGGGAGCTATCCCTCCCGCTTTCAAATATAAAATGTAATGCCTGAAAGTGTATGCTTTTGCGGCACTTTTCAGTGGCCGATATGAAGCGATAAGCTTCCGGAGGAACTATGATTCTCGTTGAGAAAACACTCGGTAACATCAAGGATTCCGTGTGGCATGATCGTTCGCATCATGCACAGGTTGATTATCTTGCTCTTGAGCAATGGGAAGCTCCAAAAAGCCGTTTGCGTAAGGAAAGCGAAGGTGGCGTAGAGCTTGCCATTTCACTTCCGCGTTCCGAGCATCTGCATGATGGTGATGTTCTTTATTACGACGAAGCCGCGAAAATTATCGTTGTCGCACGCATAGCGCTCAAGGAAGTGATGGTCATTGAGCTTGAAGGGCTGGAAGAACTCGCACCTCAAGAAATCCTCCGCATTTGCTTTGAGCTGGGTCATGGTCTGGGCAATCAGCATTGGCCAGCGGTGATTAAAGGCACAACGGTTTATGTGCCGCTGTCTGTTGATCAGAAAGTCATGGCCTCTGTCATGCGCACCCATGCGTTTGATCGCGTAAAGACGCATTTTGCACCGGGCGAAGAAGTTGCAGCGAAGCTTGATGCCAAAGAAGTACGGATGCTTTTTGCGGGCGCCGACGCGACACCGCATCATCATCACGATCTTCACAAGCATGAGCACGCGCATTCGCACGATCACTCCCATAAACACGGCCACGAACATTCTCACGGTGACCATTCTCACTCTCATGATCATAGCCATGAACACAGTCATGACCACGATCATTCGCATGGCCATCATCACGGGCACGATCACAGGTAAGCAATGTCAGGCATAAAGAACGAAGAACCGCGTTCTATGCAGGATATGGTTCTTTTGGCGAAACTGCTGCAATTCTCGGATTCAACCTTGCCGGTTGGTGCTTTTGCATTTTCAAACGGGCTTGAATCTGCCCTACAGACCGAGGTTGTAAAAAACCCGGAAAGCCTGCATCAGTTTGTCAATCTGGTGGTTCGACAGGCCGCTCATATGGACGGCATTGCATTTCTTCATGCCCATCGCGCCATTCTGGCGGGAGATTATGAAACTGTGCTTGCCGCTGATCATGAAGTCTGGGATCGCCGGGTGGGCGAAGAGCAACAGCTTATGCTGGCCCGAATGGGTAAGAAATTCGCTGAATTGTCTCTCAAGATCAGCGATTTTCCGCCGCTTGAGCGCTGGCTGAAAGACATCAAATCCGGCACCACACCCGGATGTTTTCCAATCGGTCAGGCATTGGCTTTGGCACATATGGGCGCAGATGAACGGCAAGCTTTTGTTGTCCATCAATATGGCGTTGCATCGATGATCTTGAGCGCTGCTATGCGGTTGATGCGCATTGACCATCTCGACACGCAACGCATTTTATTCGCAACGCAGAGCCGGGTTGAAAGCGACTATGAGGATGTGCACGGTCTGGGGCTAGATGAAATGTCCAGTTTCGCACCGATCTTCGATGTTTTGGTCGCGCATCACACGAAAACGCATGTCCGTCTATTCATGAACTGATTACGTTTCGAAATAGGAATAAACCATGAAGAAAATTACACGTATTGGTATCGGTGGACCTGTTGGTTCGGGCAAGACGGCGGTTATTGAAACGATCACGCCACGGCTGATTGAAATGGGCATCAAGCCGCTCATCATTACCAATGACGTTGTGACGACAGAAGACGCAAAGCAGGTTCGTCGCACACTCAACGGCATTCTGATCGAAGAAAAGATTGTTGGCGTTGAAACCGGCGCTTGCCCGCATACGGCAGTGCGCGAAGATCCGTCGATGAACATTGCAGCGGTCGAAGAGCTGGAAGAAAAGTATCCGGACAGCGACGTTATTCTGATTGAATCGGGCGGCGATAACCTCACGCTCACATTCAGCCCAGCTCTCGCCGATTTCTATATTTACGTGATCGATGTGGCTGCTGGCGACAAGATTCCTCGCAAGAATGGCGCGGGCGTTTGTCAGTCCGATATTCTCGTCATCAACAAAAAGGATCTCGCACCTTATGTTGGCGCGAGCCTTGAAGTGATGGACCGCGATTCCAAGCTGATGCGTGGCAAAAAGCCATTTGTTTTCACCAATTGCAAAACGGGTGAAGGTATTGATGATCTGATGAAGCTCATTCTCGATATGGCTCTGTTTGACGTTAAGCCAGTTCTCGCTACCGAAGCCGCTGGGTAAACTCATGAGCCTTCACGAGCGACTAAGCCGACTTGATGCAGCCCGTGAGCTGAACTCGTATCAAACCGAGCCAGCTCAGATGCGTGCTGCCGGACCCGGAAAAATCGGCGAGTTGCGTCTGGGCTTTTCTATTCGCAACGGTCGCTCGGTGCTGCATGATCTTTATCGTGTGGCTCCGCTTCTGGTTCAGCAGGCGCTTTATTGGGACGAAGCGATGCCTGAGCTGCCGATTTGCTCCATCATCTCGATTGGCGGCGGCATTTTGCAGGGTGATCGCTACAAGATCGATATTCATGTTGGTGAAAATGCTTGTGCTCAGGTGACATCACAGGGCGCAAACCGTGTTCACCAGATGGATGCAAATTATGCCTCGCAATATCAGACGGTTACGGTAGAAGCAGGGGCTTATCTCGAATATTTGCCCGATTTCACAATACCTTATCGCAACTCTCGCTTCATCAACCAGACGGAAATCGTCATTGATGAGAGTGCGACGCTGATCTATGGCGAGATGATGATGACGGGACGAAAGCATCATCATGAAGACGAGCGCTTCGGCTTCGATTTGCTCTCCATGTTTGTCTCTGTGAAGCGGCCAAATGGTAAGCGCCTGTTTACGGATAAGGTGCTGATCGAAAAAGGTAATCCAACGATAGATTTTGCGGGCGTCATGCGCGGCTTTGATGCCTTTGCAAATATTGTCTGCGTCACACCGCCTGATGTTGCTGCACGTATCAAGGAGCGCGTCGAGGTAAACTTCAGCACTGATGCGCCACGCGCAATTTCGGGCGTATCCATGCTGCCCAATAATGCCGGTCTTATGCTGCGTACCGCAGGTATCGAGAGCTATGACGTGCGCGCTGAGGTGCGAAATTTCTGGAAAATTGTTCGTGAAGAAGCCCGTGGGCGTACTCTGCCAGAAGAGTTTCTCTGGCGTTAAAAATCGAAAAGCGGCTTCGATGGGTTGAGAGGGGATACTGAGATGGCAGAGAAGAAAGTTAGTTTTCCAATCACCTGCCTTCGTGGGGCGGGGCAGGTTTTCTTCATGGAAAACGCCTTTACCGGCGTAATGTTTTTTGCAGCAATCGCCTATGCGTCTTATGCGACCGGCATTTGGGCCACCACGATTGGCGCGGTCATTGGCCTGATCGTTGCCACGCTGACCGCTCAGCTGCTCGATTGCGATAAGCCATCCGTTAATTCAGGTCTTTTCGGCTTCAACGGCATTCTTGTTGGCGTAGCACTGCCAACCTTCATCGCAGCAACACCACAGCTCTGGTTTTATATCATTATCGGATCAGCACTAAGCACGGTCATCACAGCCACATTCGGCGCAACGCTTACGAAAAGCTGGGGCATACCCGGGTCAACAGGCCCGTTCGTGCTGACCGGCTGGCTGATGGTCGCTGGTGCTTATTCGTTTGGCGCACTTGATGTTACCGGCGATGCTCCAAAACTCGTCTCCGACTATATTGCAGGTGCTGCGACCATTCCGGCCACTATTGAATTGGTGCAAATCTTCTTCCGCAACATTGCGCAAGTATTTTTGCTCGGCAATGAGGTAAGTGGCGCTTTGATCCTGATCGGCATTTTCGTCGCTTCAAGACAGGCGGGCATTGCGGCAGCGCTCGGATCGCTGATCGCCATGATCACAGCAATTGGCATGCGCGCTGATCCGGCAACGGTTGTTCAGGGGCTTTATGGATTTAGTCCAGTGCTGACAGCGATTGCAGTCGGTGTGATTTTCCTGAAAACCGATGGAAAAGTCATCGTTTACGCCGTGCTTGCAACCATTGTCACCGTGTTCATTCAGGGTGCCTATGATGTGCTCATGGCCCCAATGGGACTACCGTCATTCACAGCACCCTATGTGCTTACACTTTATCTGTTTATCGCACCGAAGAAACTTTTCGCACCGCATCCTCATAAGCCGGTCGCCAAGCATCTTGTCAGCGATAAGTAATTTTTGAAATAGGAACCGATGGCTCTGAATTTCAGTTCTGAAGGAAAAAGAACATGCAAACTATAAGTGCTGGCGACACAGCTTTTCTTCTGATTTGTACGGCGCTGGTCTGTATGATGACCCCGGCTTTGGCGCTTTTTTACGGTGGTCTTGTTCGCCAGCGTGATGTGCTGTCCATCATGATACAGAACTTCGTCTGTATGGGTGTGATCGGCCTGATCTGGGTTTTTGGTGGTTTCAGCCTTGCCTTCGGCCCGTCAATCGGCGGTGTCATTGGTGACATCACCACCTATTTTGGCATGTACCATGTGGGTATTGAACCAAATCCGCAATACGCAGCGAATGTTCCTTTCATTCTGGTATTTGCTTATCAGATGATGTTCGCGATCATCACGCCTGCGCTGATGACCGGTGCCTTTGTCGGGCGCTTTAAGTTTGGTGCGTATCTGTTCTTCATAGCCTTCTGGACCATTCTGGTTTACCTGCCAGCAGCGCATTGGGTTTGGGGTGGCGGCTTCCTTGCAAAACTTGGCGTTGTCGATTTTGCGGGCGGTATCGTCATTCACGCTTCTGCCGGTTTCTCTGCATTGGCTGCTGCGAAATATCTCGGTAAGCGCAAGCTCGCAGCCGGTGAAAAAGAATCACAGCCTGCCAGTTTGCCGCTTGTTGCAATCGGTGCAGGTCTGCTCTGGTTCGGTTGGTTCGGCTTTAACGCGGGTGGCGCTTATGCGGCTGACGCATTGGCCGCTTATGCTTTCACCAACACAATGCTTGCAGGCTCTATCGCCATGCTCGTCTGGATGTTCTGGGAGTGGAAAGAATCCGGTCGTCCGTCGTTCTCTGGCGTTCTTGTTGGCGCAGTGACCGGTCTTGCAACGATCACGCCTGCTGCCGGTTACGTTGAGCCGATGACCGCACTGCTTATCGGTGCCATCGGCGCTTCGGTCTGCTTCAATGCAAAATATGTACAGAAGTGGCTCAAAATCGATGACACGCTGGAAGTCTGGCGCGCGCATGGTGTTGGCGGCATGACAGGGGCGATCCTGATCGGTGTAACGGCCAGCTCCAGCATTAATGCTGTTTCGGCAAGCGCGTATCAGCTCGGCATTCAGGCAATGGCTGTGGCTATCGTCGCGGCTTATGCCTGGATTATCACGATGATCCTGCTCAAAATCCTTGATGCTTTCGGTCATCTGCGCGTGCCGGAAGAAGTGCAGGTCGAGGGTCTCGACGATAATCTCTACGGAGAAAATGCTTTCAGCCTTTGGGGTATGAAAAAGCACATGGACAAGTAAATCGTCCATTGAATAACGCAAAAGCCCGCATCTACTCGTTGCGGGCTTTTCTTTCAATTTCTCATGCACTTAAAGCAAAATAAAATTCTTATTTTATCGATATATTGTTTGCCTCCCCCAAATACTGCGGTAAGATGTTTTTGGAAAAAGATCATACTCCGGGGGTTAGAGATGAATTTCAAATCCGTTTCGGTTGCAGCCATTGTTGCACTTGCATGTGCGTCATCAGCCTATGCCCAGCCCAAGGATACGCTGGTTCTGGCGATCGGTGGTGAGCCGGATAACGGATTTGATCCCCTCGCGGGATGGGGCGGCTATGGAAACCCGCTGTTCCAATCGACATTGTTGCGCCGTGATGTGAACCTTGAGACTGCACCTGATTTAGCAACAAGTTGGACGCTGTCTGACGACCGAAAGGTCTGGACAATCAAATTGCGCGATGACGTGCAGTTTTCTGATGGAACACCCGTCACGGCAGAGGATGTTGCTTTTACATTCAATACAGCCAAAGCATCCGCAAACGCGATTGATTTGAGCGTTATGGAAAAAGCCGACGCTATCGATAAAGACACGGTTCAGATTTTGCTTAGCAAACCGTGGATCACTTTTGTCGAAGCATTCTATACGCTCGGCATTGTGCCTGCGGCGTCCTATGGTCCTGATTATGGGCGTAAGCCAGTCGGTTCCGGCCCCTATAAGTTTGTAGCCTGGAATGAAGGCGAACAGCTTATCGTCGAGCGCAACGACGCTTATTATGGTGATAAGGGGCCATTTAAGAAAATCACGTTCCTTTTCACGGGTGAGGCGCCGGGGTTGGCTGCAGCAAATGCTGGCGCAGTCGATATGGTCGCTGTTCCGGCACAGTTGGCGGATGCTGTTCCAAATGGCTTTCAAGCAATACCGGTACAAACCGTTGATAATCGCGGTCTGAGCCTGCCCTTTACCAAGCCGCATGACGTCAATGGCCGCAAAGTTGGTAATGCTGTGACGTCAGATCCTGCTATTCGCAAGGCGATCAATATGGGTATTGATCGGAAGCTGGTCGTGGATGTTGCCCTCCATGGTCATGGCACACCTGCATTCGGTCCCGCCGATGGACTGCCATGGGCAGGGAAAGCCGATCAAATCGAGTTTAATCTCGATGGTGCAAAAGCACTTCTCGATGATGCTGGTTGGATGGTTGGAGAAGATGGTATCCGCACAAAAGACGGAGTGAGAGCCGCTTTTCCGATCAACTATCCGGCGAGTGATGCAACGCGACAAGCATTGGCCGAAACATCGGCTGAACTGTTGCGCCCGCTCGGTATTGAAGCAACGCCGCAGGGCGGAAGCTGGGATGCCATCGGACGGGTGATGCATTCCGAACCCGTGGTTTTTGGTTTCGGCAGCCATTCACCTTACCAGCTTTACAGCCTGTTTGCCGAAAAGCTTGGCGGCGTCGAATATATGAACCCGAGCTACTACGCCAGCCCGAAGGTTGAAGAGCTTTTTGAAAAAGCGCAGGGCGCTGGCAGCCTTGAAGCGTCAATGCCTTATTGGTCTGAGGCCGCTGATTATTATGGGCTGAAGGGTGATAATTCATGGGCATGGCTTGTTAATTTCGACCATGTTTATTTCGTCAACAAGTGCCTTGATCTCGGAAAAACGCAGATTGAGCCGCATGGACATGGTTGGCCAGTCACTGCAACGATTGCCAACTGGCGGTGGACCTGCGAGTGACGGCAAACCTCGCCACTCAGATTTCCTTACGCATTTTGCGTCTTTGTGCGCTGGTGATCTGCGTTGCTTTCGCAGTGTTCCTGCTGATGAAGGCATCGCCGATTGATCCGGTGAACGCGTATCTCGGTCCAGCGATGGCCTATGTTGGGCCAGAGCAAAAAATGCAGATCGCTGCGATTTGGGGATTGGATCGCCCAGTCTATGAGCAGTTTTTGCGATGGGCCGGAAATATTCTCAGTGGTGATCTCGGCTTTAGTATTACGTATAATACGTCCGTTGCCGAGGTGATGAGCACGCGCATCGGTGCTTCGCTGACGCTCACAGGCCTGGCGTGGTTGCTATCCGGGGTGCTCGGCTTTTCTCTCGGGATGGTTTCAGCGGCTTATGAAGGACGCTGGCCTGACCGTATCATTCGGCTTTATTGCTACGTTCTTGCTGCCACGCCAACTTTCTGGCTGGCAATGCTGATGCTCGCGCTGTTCTCAGTGAAACTCGGCTGGACGCCAATATGTTGTGCTGGCCCGATTGGCATTCCTTCGGAAGACGTCACCGTCATAGAGCGTGTTCAGCATCTGATACTTCCTCTGACGGCATTGACGCTTTTTGGTGTAGCGCAGATTGCTTTGCATTCGCGCGCCAAGCTGATTGAGGTACTACAATCAGACTACATTACCTTTGCGCGTGCACAGGGCGCGCGTCAGGGAGACATCATTCTGCGCCATGGCATTCGCAACTCAGCTCTACCAGCTTTGACCGTGTTGTTTGCCTCGATTGGTGAGATTTTCGGTGGAGCCATTCTCGCAGAACAGGTTTTCGCCTGGCCAGGATTGGGGCGAGCTGCCGTTGAAGCAGGTATCCGTGGTGATGTAGCCTTGCTGCTGGCAGTCGCCATGTTGACCACGATTGTTGTTTCAACGGGCAACATGATTGCCGATATTCTTTATCGGGTTGTCGATCCAAGATTGAAGGGGCAAGCATGACGGCTTTCCCTCTTAACGGGCGCATCCGTGCGTTGATCAGCGCCATGTTTGCTCTGGCTATCATTGCTGCTATTTCAATTGGTGCTTGGGTCTATGGCAACGTCGGCGTTCGTTCTGACTTTTCCATACGCAATTTATCACCCTCATTCTCGCATTGGTTTGGCACTGATCAGATGGGGCGCGATATGCTGGCTCGCACGCTGCATGGGTTAACGCTAAGCCTGCGAGTTGGTATTCTGGCAGCAGGATTTTCCGTTGTCATCGCGCTGATTATCGTTCTGCTATCAGGCCTTGGTAAAGCAGCCGATGCGATTGGTAGCTTTGTTACAGATGCCATGCTCGCCATGCCGCATCTGGTTCTGCTTATCCTGATCAGCTTTGCTCTGGGTGGTGGAACTGGTGCCGTGATCATCGCTGTTGCGATTTCGCACTGGCCGCGTTTTGCGCGTATTTTGAGGGCTGAACTTATTCAGGTGCGCGTCGCGCCCTTTGTTGAAGCTTCGCGTAGCTTTGGAAAGTCGCGCAGCTTCATCCTAATCAATCACATCTTGCCGCATCTACTGCCCCAAATGCTGGTTGGCTTTCTGCTGATGTTTCCGCATGCGATTTTGCATGAAGCAGGCCTGACATTCTTAGGCTTTGGTCTGGAGCCATCCCGCCCCGCTATCGGGATTATGCTGTCAGAAGCCATGCAACATATCACTGGCGGCCGCTGGTGGCTCGCCGTCTTCCCCGGTCTTGCACTGTTGATCATGGTGCTGTGCTTCGACTTACTCGCCAATGCATTGCGTCGCCTTATCAGTCCAAAAGAGGCCCACATATGATGCTTGAAATCGATGGTCTGTCTGTTTCCTTCCAACGCTACAATGGTCTGTTCCGCCAGAATTTGATGACGCGATTATCCGATGTGACGCTCAATATCGCAGCAGGTGAAATCGTTGCACTGGTTGGGCATTCGGGAGCTGGCAAAAGCCTGCTCGCGCACGCAATTCTGGGGCTCTTACCAAACAATGCCTTAGCGACCGGGGATATTCTCTTCGGTGGCAAACTGCTTGATGAACACAAGCGCCGTGAGCTGCGAGGCCGAGAGATCGCGTTGCTGCCACAGCAGACGACTTATTTGGACCCAACGGCAAATGTCGGGGCTTTGATCAGCTGGGCGGCAAAACGCGGCGGAAAGCTTTCCAACATTGAAAAACGTTTGAACGATGTTGGACTGGATGGCGACGTTGCCCAACTCTACCCTCACCAACTTTCAGGTGGCATGGCTCGACGTGTGCTTATGGCGCAAACAACAGCAGGCGGCGCGAAACTGATTGTTGCTGATGAGCCAACGGCTGGGCTGGACCCTTCTAATCGGGATATTATTCTGGATAAATTGCGCAAACACACAAATGAGGGCGGAGCGGCGCTGCTTATTACGCATGATCTTGTACCGGCGCTTTCCTATGCGGATCGTATCGCAATATTGAACGATGGAAAAATTAGTTGTGTGGTGCAAACATCTGCTTTCACTGGAGCAGGGGAAGCGCTTGGCTCACATTACGCAAGATCACTGTGGCGCGCACTGCCACAAAACGAATTCAGTGCCTATGCTTGAAGCCAGAAACCTGAGTGCGAAGTTTGGCAAGCGCCTCGTGTTTGAAGGCGTTTCGCTGTCTCTGAAAAGATCGTCAATTTATTGCATTTCAGGACCGTCCGGTTGCGGGAAAACGACACTTGGCCGCATTTTTGCAGGTCTGAATCGGCCCTCTAAAGGCGACGTTACCTTCGATGGTTCCAAACTACCCTCATCGAAGCGCTGGCCGGTGCAATATTTGTATCAATCGCCACTATCCGCCATGAACCCAAGGTGGAAGATCAGAAAAATTATTGCTGAAGCCGGTGAAACAGATGCAGAAACCGCGCGCATGTTGGGCGTTGAAGCCGAATGGGACGATCGTTATCCGCATGAGCTGTCCGGCGGACAATTACAGCGAGTTTCAATTCTGCGCGCTCTTGGCGCAAAGCCAGATTTTCTGGTTGCCGATGAAATAACCTCAGCGCTTGATCCGATTGCACAAGCACAGATATGGCATCTCCTAATGGGCCTTACCCAAAAATATGAATTAGGCATTGTTGCTATCAGCCATGACACAAGCTTGCTCTCCAGAATTGGGGATGCAAACAATCATTTCAGACTGGGTGTTTAAGCCACAAAAATAAAGCCGGGAAAAATCCCGGCTTTATGGTGTTGGGAAACTAAACAGGCAGTCTCTGCTTGACCAAAGTCGTCCAGTAAGAACAACCCCAGGCAATCACATCGTCGTTGAAGTCATACTTTGGATGATGCAGATTGGCGCTTGGGCCATTGCCGATGTTGATCATCGCGCCCGGTACTTCGTTGAGCATGAACGCAAAATCTTCGCCGCCAAGCGTTGCTGGCATATCACGGGTTACGCGTTCAGCGCCTGACACAGCTTCTGCTGCAAGTGCTGCCAATTCTGTTTCGTGCTCGTGATTGACGGTCACCGGATAATTGCGCTGATAGTCGAGTGTCGCCTTTGCACCAAAGGCATCAGCAATGCCCTGAACCGCGCGCGTCAGCTTTTCTTCGACAAGATTGCGGACTTCTTCGCGCAGTGTACGCACGGTTCCGGTCAGTTTGATCGACTGCGGAATGACGTTGAACGCATCGCCACCATGAATAGTGGTAATCGAGATTACGGCGGAATCCAGCGGATCAATCGTGCGTGCCGTTAGAGTCTGAATTGCCTGAATGAGTGCTGCTGTAACAGGGATTGGATCAATCGTATGGTGCGGGGAGGCTGCATGTCCACCGACGCCATCAATTGTAATATCCAGCACATCGACTGAACCCATAATAGGGCCGGAATTGATCGTGAAATTGCCAACTTCGAGGTTGGGACGGTTGTGCATGCCGTAAACTTCGTTGACCGGCCAGCGCTTGAACAGCCCGTCGTCGATCATGGCTTTCGCACCGGCGCCACCTTCTTCGGCGGGCTGGAAAATAACGATGACTGTGCCATCGAAAGCCCGGCTTTTTACCAATTCGCGAGCAGCACCCAGAAGCATAGTCGTATGGCCATCATGGCCGCAGGCATGCATCTTTCCCGGCACTTTGGATGACCATTCTGCGCCGGTTTCTTCAAGGATCGGCAAGGCGTCCATATCAGCACGCAGGGCAATCGCGCGGCCTGATTTGTTGGTCTGGCCACGAATGACGCCAACAACGCCTGTGCGGCCAATGCCTGTTACGACTTCATCAAGGCCAGCAGCGCGCAAAGCTTCTGCCACCTTTTCTGCGGTGCGATTGACATCATAAAGGAGTTCCGGGTTTTCGTGCAGATCACGGCGGAAGGCGATAAGTTCGTCAAGCTGGTTCGAAGTCCAGTTTTCAACCGGCATTTCAGGCTCCTTGTTCTTGTGCCTCAAGGCTGTAACGGAAGTCGCAATGGCTTGCGCCCTTCATGATCGTCTGGGTGCGTTCCAGTTTCATTTCGGGGTTGTAGCCGATGCAGAAATCACCATCGCGATTACACGAGAGCAGGTGCCCGATATGACCAAGCCCCATGTCGCGATACATTTCCGAATAGCGGCAGCGCTTCACGTTGAAATCGAAATGATCTTTGCCCTGCGAAAGTACCTCTATTTCGAGTGCATTGTCTTTGGTCCAGAGCGGCAGAATATCGGCAAAGTCCTGCAAGTCTGGGGTGCGACCCAGCTCATCCGCAAACACCTTACCCTGATCAATCGCGGAGCGTGTCACCGCTTCGCCGATTGCTGCCTGAGCTTCTTCTTCGCCTGACCGCTCACGAAGAACCTCATAAACATTTTTGAGAACGAGTGCCTCGATGCGGCGTCGTTCGAGAATTGGCAATTGATTCATGGATCTACCTTTCGCATGAATGTTTGACAGTCTGACTTACAAATTCGGCTCCGTGAGATCTTTGCGCCGTAGCCATGCGAGATAGAAAGGCGCAATCTTTCGAGCAATTGAGTGGAATGGCAGCGGTGCTGGCTCTGAAACCGGAAGTGCGAGTTCTTGCAATGGTTCACCATCAAGAGCGCGCGCAAATTCGCGGCCCATTGCGGTGCCGAGCGCAACGCCACGACCATTGCAGCCGATCCATGCCCAACCATTGGTTCCAAGCTGATGAACACGTGGGAAACGATCCCATGTCATGCCGATGTAACCGCTCCAGACATGCGTCATTTCCGGCTGACCAAGCGCTGGAAATGCTTCTGCCAGATTGTGCGCAGCCTTTTGCTTTACACGTTCTGCAACGTTGTAATTGCCCATAACTACGCCGCCGGTGATAAGACGATTACGTGCGTCGTAACGGAAAAAGCGAAGATCGCCCCGTGTATCAGAAACAGCCTGACGGCCGGGCAGGATCATCGCGCGCAGATTATCGCTAAGCGGTGCTGTTGCCATTTGCCATGACAACACCGGCACGATTGTACGCGCCAGACGTGGGGCAAGGCTTTCCTTTATTTCGCCGGTATAGGCATTGGTCGCAAGCAGAAAGCCTTTTGCACGAACGGTTGCGTTTCCAACGCGCACTTCCCAATGATCGCCCTTACGTTCAAAAGAAGTAACCGGGCTTTGCTCATGAATGATCGCGCCATGACGCTCTGCAGCACCTGCAAGGCCACGTGCCAAAGCCAGCGGATTGATATGGCCGCCTGTCGGGTTGAACATGCCGCCATACCAGAAATCACTGCCCAAGAGCTTTGAGGTGGAAGCGCTGTCGAGATATTCTGCTGGGAAACCAAAGCGTTTCCATGCTTCGACGCGTGCTTGAGACAGTTTAACGCGGCCCGGAGAATGTGCTGGCTGAAACCAGCCCGTCTGTTCGGCTTCTGCTTCGATTTTCTCATCGCGAACAATAGAGAACAGCGTGTCAGCACTGTTGCCAATCAGCTTTGCAAAGCGTTCACCGGCATTGCCATAGCGTTTGGCTATGGCATCTGGTTCAGCCGCAGTCATGGTTGGAATGACTTGTCCATTGTTGCGTCCTGATGCACCCCAGCCAACAGCATTGGCTTCAAGCAGGATAACCCGCTTGCCGCGCTTTGCGAGATGCAGCGCTGCCGAAAGACCTGTGAAACCGCCGCCGACGATTGCAACATCGGCTTCCGTGTCGCTGTTTAATGGCGCGGCGGGTATGCGGGATGGTGCTGTTGCAGCCCAGATGGATGGAGGGAACTGGATATTTTGCATGTTATTAGCCGTTTTCATTCTACGCCGTCTAAGCGGGGTGGCGTCCAGTTTTTGCCGGGAATGGAAGCAAGCAGACGCTGGGTGTATTCATGTTGGGGATTGGCGAAGACATCTGCCGTCTCTCCCGCTTCAGCAATTTCGCCTTTTGACATGACGATGATGCGGTCGCACAATTGCGCCGCTACACGCAGGTCGTGTGTTACAAAGAGCAGCGAAAGGTTGAGCCGTTCGCGCAGGTCAGCCAGCAGGCGCAGAACCTGTGCCTGCACCGAAACGTCGAGCGCCGAAACCGGCTCGTCAGCCACAATAATCCGCGGCTCAAGGGCGAGCGCTCGTGCGATGCCGATACGCTGACGCTGGCCACCCGAAAACTCGTGCGGGAAGCGGTCCGCTGCAGCGGGTGACAGCTCGACCAGTTCAAGCAGTTCACGCGCTTTGGCATGAGCTTGCTTTTTTGGCATGCCGTGGACAATTGGTCCTTGAGCAATCAGGTCCACAACACGGCGCCGCGGGTTGAGCGACGCCATAGGGTCTTGGAAGACCATCTGAATGTCTTTGCGCATAGAGCGCACTTCACGTGCGCTCGCGCTTAAAAAGTCGCGACCATTCACATCAACCTTGCCGCTATCGGCTTCGAGAAGACGTGTCACAATGCGCGAAACTGTTGTCTTTCCTGATCCGCTTTCGCCAACAACGCCAAGCGTTTCGCCCTGACGCAGTATAAAAGACAGGTCTTTGACCGCAGGAACGGCACTGCGCTTGCCGCTAAAAAGTCCGCCTTGCGCTTTGAATGTCTTGCGCAGGTTCTCAGCTTTGAGAATGACGGGTTGGCCTTCAACGGATGCTTTGATTGCAGGAGGCGTCAGTGCCGGAACCGATGCGATCAGCGCCTTCGTGTAAGGATGCTGAGGGTGGTTGAGCACCTCATTGGCTGGGCCTTCTTCAACCAGTTCTCCAAGCCGCAAGACCGCCACGCGATCGGCAATCTCCGCCACCACACCAAAATCATGGGTGATGAAAAGAATGCCGGTATTGTGTTCGCGTTGCAAGTCGCGAATGAGCTTGAGGATTTGCGCCTGTGTCGTGACATCAAGTGCAGTTGTTGGTTCATCGGCGATGATCAGGCGAGGCTTCAAAATCAGCGCCATGGCGATCATGACGCGCTGTCGCTGGCCACCGGAAATCTGATGTGGATAGGCGTTATAGGCTGACTCTGGGTCAGGAATCTTGACCTCGTTCAGCATATCGATCACCGCAGCGTGCCGTTCTTTGCGGCTGAGCTTGGTATGCAACCGCAGCACTTCGTCGATCTGCCAACCAACCGTTTTCTGCGGATTAAGCGCAGTCATTGGCTCCTGAAAAATCATGCCGATGCGGTTGCCGCGCAGCTTTTTCATCTCGGCTTCGCTGAGCGAATAAAGGTCAGTGCCTTCTAGCCTGATGGTACCTTTGGTGACATGCACATGTGGCTCCGGCAAAAGACGCATGATAGCGCCAGCCGAAAGCGATTTGCCCGAACCGCTTTCACCCACAAGGCAAACGATTTCACCCGGCTTGATGGTGAGCGTCAGGTCTTGCAAAGCAAAAGGACGGTCGGCACCTTTGGGCAGCGCAATTTGCAGGTTCTGGATTTCGAGAACGGGAGCCGCAGTCATTTCTTTTTCTGCCTTGGATTGAGCGCGTCGTTCAGGCCTTCGCCAAGCAGGCTGAAGGAAAGCACGGTGAGCAGAATAGCGATGCCAGGAATAACCGAGCAGAACCAGTCGGTACGTAGCACCGCACGACCCTGACCAATCATATTGCCCCAGCTTGCATAGTTGGGATCGCCAAGTCCGAGGAAAGCGAGAGCACTTTCCATCAGGATAGATGTGGCCATCACAACAGATGCGAAGACGACGACTGGTGGCAGAGCATTGGGCAGGATTTCACGAAAGATAATAGAAAGGTTGCCAACACCGAGATTGCGCGCCGCATCGACAAATTCGCGTTTGCGCAGGGCCAGAAACTCGGCACGGACCATGCGTGCCGGTGCAGTCCATGAAACAATGCCGATGCAGATGATGATGTTTTCAATTGAAGAGCCGAAAATTGCAACCAATGCCAGCAGCAGCACAAAGCTTGGAATGGTCTGAAATGCTTCGGTTATGCGCATCAGCGTGTCATCAACCCAGCCACCATAATAGCCAGCCAAAGCACCGATGATAATTCCGATGGCTATCGAAATCATCGTCGCTACGACGCCGATGAGCAACGAAATACGCGCGCCATGGAAGATGCCGGCCATAATATCACGGCCAAGCTGGTCAGTTCCAAGCGGCGTTGCGGCATTGATGAATGGCCACGTCAGAGGATTGCCAGCACGGCGCAGAGGATCACCGGGCGCAATAACGTCGGCAAAAACGGCTATTAGCACAACGACAATGAAGAGAATGAGCCCTAGCACGGCAGCGCGGTTGCGGCTGAAACGTTGCCACAAGACGCGAGTGCGGGAAGCCTGAGGGCGAGGGAGGGAGACGTCCTGAATTGTCATGACAGTTCGATCCTGGAATCAAGCCGCGCATAGATAAGATCAGTGATGAAGTTCACGATCACCACCAGTATCGAGCACAGAAAGATGATGCCCATCAAAGTGTTGAGGTCGCGCTTGATGACCGATGTGTAGGCGAGTTGGCCAAGGCCGGGCAGTGAGAAAATCGTCTCAATGACCACCGAGCCGCCAAGCACGGTCGAGAATTGAAGTCCAAGCAGCGTCACAACCGGGAGGAATGCATTGCGCATAATATGATGGAACATCAGGCGCGCACCGCTTGCGCCTTTTGCGCGGGCTGTACGCACATAATCGAGGTCTTCAACTTCCAGAACGCTTGTCCGCATCAGGCGCATATAGAAGGCAACGTAGATTAGTGAGAGGGCAGTTGTCGGCATCACGAGATGCACGGCAATGTCCCAGACGTTCTTCCAACCTGAGTAAAACCCGCCAATGGTCTTGTAGCCGCCCACCGGCAGCCAACCCAGTTTGACTGAGAAAACAAACATCAGGATCAGGCTAAGAAAGAAGCTCGGCATGGCATAGCAAATGAGGCCAAGTGTCGAGATAGCATTATCGGTCAGCGAGTAAGCACGGCGTGCCGCAAAGGCGCCAAGCGCAATACCGAAAACAAATGCAACCGTGAGCGAGGACAACATCAGCAACAGCGTCGGAACGAGACGGTTCAGGAGAACATCCAGCACAGGCTGTTCATAGACATAGGACCAGCCAAAATCGAACTGTGCAAGCTTAGTGATATAGAGCCAAAGCTGAACCCAGACCGGCTGATCGAGGCCATATTCCGCACGCAAATTGGCAACGAATTGCGGGTCGGCGCCACCCATATCACCAACAAGAGCGTCGACGGTGTCGCCGGGCGCAAGTTTGATCAGGAGGAACGAGCCGACCATTATAAGAAGAATGACGGGTATTGCCTGTAAGATGCGCCGAAGCGCAAAACTCAGGATCGGGGGCAAGGACATTGCGGGCTATCCTGCAAAGATATTTGAAGCAGTTTTATTGTGGAACGTGGAGAGCTGTTGCCGGGGCTCCGGCAACAGCCTGATCTTAATTATTGATCAATCCAGAGATCGTACCAGCTTGAAGAATCCCAACGTGGTGTGTTGTGGTGGTTCTTCAGTGCCTTGTTGGTCACGCCGACGAACGGATGTTCGATTGCGAAGATGACCGGAAGATCCTGCATTTCAAGCTTCTGAATCTGGTGATAGAGCTCAGCGCGCTTGGCTGTATCAAGTTCTGATGCAGCTTGATCGATCAGCTTGTCCATTTCGTCCGATTTGTAATCGAACTGGTTTGACCATGCTGTGCCGACCGGGGCGCCCGAACGCAGCCAGACTGTTGTTGAAACAGCTGGATCGGAGCGGAACTGGTGCCAGCCGCTAGCGGTATCAAAGTCGTGATCGCGATAAACACCATTGAGGAAGCCTGGTGCGTCATTGGTTACGATTTCAACGTCGATGCCGACTTCTTTCATCGCCTGTGCGTAATATTCTGCCCAAAGCTGGGTATATTCACCCCATGGCGCAGGGCGGTGACGCAGCTTGAAGCGGATGCCGTCTGGACCAGCCTTATAACCGGCTTCGTCGAGCAACTGCTTGGCTTTTTCTACGTCATACGGATATGTCTGAACGTCGTCCGTGTAGTTGATGCCGCCCGAGCTCGGGATAGGACCGCGGCCCGGCTTGGCATAGCCACGCATGATGCTCTTGATCGCAAAATCAATATCAAGTGCGTGGTAGATAGCCTGACGTACTTTCAGATTGGCGAGGATTGGGTTTCGCAGATTGAACTCAACGGTCGAATGCGCGACGTTGTTTTCAAAACCCTTTGTGCCGGTATCGAAGCGGCCATCTTTCTGAAGGCGTTCGGTATCAGACATGGAAATGCCGTTGAAAGCAGTTTCCATCATTTCGCCTGACTCAAGTGCCACCGCAGCAGCGGCCTTGTCTGGCATAAAGCGCCAGATCACGCGGTCGAGATATGGGTATTCCTTGCCGCGCCAGTAGTCATCATTACGCTCGGCAATGATGTGCTGACCACGTTCATATTCAACGAACTTGAATGGTCCGGTGCCAACTGGTGCCGAATTATACTTGTTCTTGAGAATATCGGTGCCTTCATAAAGATGCTTCGGCACTGGATGGCCAAGATCCGGCATCGCTGCAACCAGAAGCTCCAGCGGCATAGGCTTGGAATAGTTGAAAACCGCCGTATGCGGATCTGTGCAATCGACCGACTCCAAATTTGCCTGAAGTGTCGTTGAATAGTTCAGCAGCTTCTTCCAGAGGTTCATCGCGCTGAACGATACGTCATCGCAGGTGAACGGCTGGCCGTCATGCCAGCGCACATTTTCGCGTAGCTTGAACGTGATCGCCTTGCCATCTTCCGACGAAGTCCAGCTCGTTGCCAGCACGGGCACATAGCCTTCATAGGTACGGTCGATCAGTGGCTCCATGATGCGACCAGTAATCTGGTAAACGCCCGTTGAAGCGCGCAATGCAGGATTGAGAACACCTTGCTCGGTGTTCATGTGTACAATGACTGAGCCGCCGCGTTTCACGTCTTCGGCGTGGGAGGACGCCGTTGCGAGTGAAAAAGCGGCGAGAAACAGGCCAAGGCCGGCTTTTCTGATATGCATTCTCTGTTCCCCTGAAGGACGTTGAGGGAGGGCTTTCAAGCCTCTTTTCCCGCAATGCCCAATATTGTTCAAGCCCTTGAAACCACTCAAAAAGCCGCCTCAAAGTGCAAATATTTCATGCAAGCACTGCCATGCTAGAATTTGCTACGATATTGTCAAGATAAACTAATATTCATACCAATATTGGTAAAATATACCGGATAAGGGGTGTTAATAAGTTTCAATTTTCTGCGTTTCTATAGGGCGAAATTGCTAATCAAGAGCTTTCAAAGCGTTTTCTGCGAAAAATAATCCTAATTTTCTCAAAAAATTGAAGCGTAAAAGCTGGGGTCAATAACAATTCTGTCTTTGTTAGCTTGAACTTGTAAAATCCCCGTGCACTATCTCCCACCCAATAGCTCATCCCTATAGCGAAACTCAAATAGCTGAATAGATCAAGCGAAAGGAACTCTTTGCATGTCTCATCCTGTTAAAGGTGTCGATCACGTTTTTCTTCTGGTCAACGATCTGGATAAAAGTGCTGAGCAATATCGGCGTCTTGGTTTCACGTTGAGCCCTCGTGGACTTCACAGCAAGGAAAAGGGGACAGGCAATTACACAATCATGTTCCCGGATGACTATTTTGAACTGCTCGGCATTGTTGCTGAAACAGAAGGCAACCTGCACCAGCGTGAGAAATTGAGCGCGCAGGGCGAAGGACTGCATGCGATTGCATGCCGTATAGAAAATGCACAGCAGGCGAAGTCAGAACTTGCCGCTTTAGGCATCCAAACAGGCGAAGTTGGCAAATTTTCACGTCCAGTGGAATTGCCAAATGGCAGCGAAGGCGTTGCAGCGTTTGAGACGGTTTCGTTTGCTGACAGTGAAGTGCCACAGGGCATGGTCTTTATGTGTCAGCATAAGACACGTGACACCGTTTGGGTGCCTGAATTGCTTGAGCATGCGAATGGTGCCAATGGCCTGGCAGCGATCATCGCAATTTCCGCGGATCCTGCAAAATCCGCCGAAGGCTTTGCAAGATTATATGCTGATGGTAAGGCAATAAGTATAGATGGCGGATGGCGCGTTGTGACGGGAGAAAACTCTGCAGAACTGCTCGTTTATGATCGTAGTTATGCAGAAAACAAATATGGTACGGCTTGGTTGGATAAAACATCAATTCAAGCATTTTCTGGGTTGCGCATCCATGTTGGGTCACTTGATAAGTTGCGCACAGTCCTTGATGAAAGCAACGTAACTTATACTGATGTTGTGAATGGTATCATCGTCTCTCCCGATGATGCCAACGGCACAATTGTTGAGTTTGTTAGTTAATTGTTTTTGCAGCCCCCCGAAAGATGAGGTTCGTTTTGCGGGGGCTCTTTGACCGCTTCGAAAGTTAAAAAATCCAACTATCGTTTTTTGCTTATAATTCATTGCTAGTTTTAATTTTGGTGTTTAATTCTTTTAATGAAGGTTTCTGCGGGGCAGGCCAGTGAGCGAATTTATGAGGGGCGTAAAAAGTGTCTTTGATCTCAACAGTCGTGCCGTTTATGACGGAAGTATCAAATTATAATATCCCCCACGATTTGTGGCTTGCTTGTACAGCTTTATTGTTCCGTGATGCGAGTGGTGGCGCTTATGCAGGGCGCACCATGGAGCTAACCATAGAGCTTCCTTATGTCGTTACGAGTATTCCAAAGGGGCATAAGTTTTCTTCCGTTGTTGATGGCCACAAGCCTTTAAAGTTCCAGTCCAAGTATGGGATCTTTGCAATTGCGGTTCCCAATGAGAGTGTCGCAGACCTGAAAATTGTAGAAGGTGTGAACGAAGAAGGTCTCACTTTCAGCGTGCTTGCCTTTTCCGGAGCATCTGGTCCTGCAGCTAATACTGCCAAGACTAAGGCAATGCTTGCTGCAATCGATCTTGGTGCTTGGGTTTTGGCGCAGTTTGCTAGCGCGGCAGACGTGAAAGAAGCGCTTGGCCATAACACCGCAATACTAACTGCACTCGTGCCCTTGCATGGTGCAAAAACGCCGTTTCATTTTGTCGTACATGACCGTGCGGGTAAGTCGATTGTCATCGAGTTCTCAAGCGAGAGGCAAAATGTTTATGATAACCCGGTTGGTGTGATGACCAATGGGCCGGAATTTACGTGGCACCTGACTAACCTAAACAACTACACATTCCTGACCAATCTCGATCAGTCAAAAGGTAAGTTTGGTGATTTGCAGGTATCCCAGCCTGACTCGGGCATAGCGACAGCTGGTTTGCCCGCATCTAATACATCTGTTGGACGTTTTGTACGGGCGGCTTACTACACGACTTATGCTGAAAAACCGGCCTCGGAAAAAGCAATTCGCACACTTGGGCATATGATGAATAATTTTGATCGTCCGCGTGGCATAACGATTGATCCGCCGCAATCTGGTGGTCTGGATATTGAAAGTTTTGCTACTGAAGGCGATCAAGAGTATGAGTCAGAATATACATCCTGGACCGTGCTGGGTGATTTAACTAATAATGATTTCTACATTCGCACTTACGATTCAATCAACTTCATTAGGTTTGATTTAAAGCAGGTTTTCGCGAAGAATGAATTCAAAATAGCCCCACTCGATAAAATATCTGCTGCGGGCATTTTTGATGTAACTGATATTTTGTTAAAGTAAAATATCATTACTTTTGTTTGCGTGGCTTATTACAATGTTAGATCGGCCACGCAAACATATACGACAATTATACGCTTAGAGTAACGGATTTCCCAATCCATACTCCATACATATTCTGCGGCTGTTTCTAATTTCTGGTAAGTTGCATCCAATACCAGTGTTGGAGTTTATAAATGGTGGCGCAACCTTGCCCGGATTTCGCCTGAGTCATATTTTGCGGGCCGTTATCGTGCGTTTTGTGATTTCCGTTACGCCTATCAACATGATCGCCTTAGCGATTGATCTGCCTTGCGTATCTTGCATGTCAACTTGACGACGTTTCGTGACAATCCATTCGCATTTTGCCTTTACGGCGCAAATTCAATGTCCTTCTTCCGTTAATGAGCTATATTTCAAAAAGGATCATTGCTTGGAGCAGGTCGTTTTTTCTCGTTCTCGAGGATGTATGCTCACATATATCTTATGCCCTTTTTGCATCATGATATGCAATTTGAGAACTAATTGGGCATTCTCTAGTTCAATCCGTTGTTTTTAAAATAATTTATTGGGATCAAAATAATCTTTTGGGAATGAAGCGCTTGACTATCTTAGCGGGCAACTTCTTATATATCAGCTGATTAGGCAGACTTTTAATTGAGCGGCAAGGCACACCCAGCCGTTCAGCTAGGAATGAAATATGCAGCGCGTTTTCGACGGACATAATGATGTCCTTCTGCGTCTTTGGGAAACCCAGCGTAAAGGTGGCGACCCAATCAAGGAATTCATCGACGGCACAAAGATCGGCCATATCGATCTGCCGCGCTCCCGCAAAGGCGGCCTCGCTGGCGGCATCTGCGCCATCTATGTTCCATCTGGCGAACATATTGAGCTGGGCAAGCCGGATGCCAACGGACATTACGTTACACCACTTTCGCCACCGCTGGAACGCGCACCATCCCTAGATATCGCTCTCGAATTCGCATCGCTCGCGCTCCGTCTTGAAGAAGCCGGTGGCTGGCAGCTTTGCCGCAATGGTGCAGAGCTTGATGCAGCCATCGCAGGCGACACCTTCGCTGCCGTGCTTCATATGGAAGGCTGCGAAGCGATTGATGCAGATCTTGCAGCGTTGGACGTTTTCTATGCAGCAGGCCTTCGCTCGCTCGGTCCGGTCTGGAGCCGCAATAATATTTTTGCGCATGGCGTACCATTCGCGTTCCCGATGATGCCTGATACGGGTCCGGGCCTAACAGAAGCTGGCGAGCGCTTGGTGAAGGCGTGCAATCGCAAAGGCATTTTGATCGACCTCGCGCACATCACCGAAAAAGGCTTCTGGGATGTGGCAAAATTCAGCGATCAGCCATTGATTGCCAGCCATTCCAACGCCCATGCTTTGACGCCCGTTGCCCGCAACCTGACGGACCGTCAGATGGATGCGATCAGGGAGAGCAAAGGGCTTGCCGGTCTCAACTATGCAACAACTATGCTGCGTTCAGACGGCATGGAAAATGCGCAGACCACACTATCTGACGTCGTCCGCCACATCGACTATATGGTCGAGCGCATGGGTATCGATTGCGTGGCGCTTGGCTCGGACTACGATGGCGCAACTATTCCAGCGGAAATCGGCGATGCCGCGGGTACACAAAACCTTGTAACTGCGTTGCAGAATGCAGGTTATAGTGAGGAAGAACTTGCCAAGCTCTGCCGCAACAACTGGGTACGCGTATTAAAACAGGCATGGCACGAAGCCGCCTGAACACAAACAAAATTACAGAAAGGGAACTAAAATGAACCATTTCGGACGTTTCCGTCTTCTCGCTGCTGGTGCCGCTTTTGCCGCCATCTTGGCTGCGAACCCGGCATTTTCGGCCACACCAGCTGATACGCTGGTTCAGGCTTGGGCAATTGATGACACCATCACGCTCGACCCGGCTGAGTCCTTCGAACTTTCACCAGCTGAATTCATCGGTAATGCCTATGACATGCTGGTTCGCCTCGATATCAACGACACATCGAAAGTCGTGCCCGGCGTTGCTGAAAGTTGGACCATTTCAGAAGATGGCCTGACCTATACGTTCAAGCTCAAGCCAGGCATCAAATTTGCCTCCGGAAATCCGCTCACCGCAGCAGATGTTGCTTATTCATTTGAACGTGCCGTCCGCCTCGACAAGAGCCCGGCTTTCATTCTTACGCAGTTTGGTTTGACTGGCGACAACGTCAACGAAACCGCTAAAGCAGTTGACGAAACAACCTTCGTGCTGACTGTCGATAAGCCTTATGCACCAAGCTTTGTGCTCAACTGCCTCACCGCAACTATCGGCGCAGTCGTAGACAAGAAGCTTCTTGAAGAGCATTCGGTCAAGGTCACACCGACCGACGATTACAAATATGACACCGACTATGCGGCTGCATGGCTGAAGACCGGCTATGCAGGTTCGGGACCATTCAAGATTCGCGACTGGCGCGCCAACGAAGTTGTCGTTCTCGAACGCAACGACAATTACTATGGCGAAAAAGCCAAGCTCGCTCGCGTGTTCTATCGTCACGTCAAGGAAAGCGCCACTCAGCGTCTGATGCTTGAATCGGGTGACGTTGATGTTGCGCGTAATCTGGAGCCGGGCGATCTCGAAGCTGTTCAAAAGAACAAGGAACTCGCAGCAGTCGACGCTCCAAAGGGCACCGTCTATTACATCTCGCTGAACCAGAAGAACCCGAACCTCGCGAAGCCTGAAGTGCGCGAAGCTTTCAAGTATCTGGTTGATTATGATGCAATTGGCTCGACCCTGATCAAGGGTATCGGCGATGTGCGTCAGACCTATCAGGCAAAGGGTGTTCTCGGCGCTCTCGATGCAGCACCTTATAAGCTTGATGTTGAAAAGGCCAAGGAACTGCTCGCAAAGGCAGGTCTGAAAGACGGTCTGTCGGTCACTTTCGACGTTCGTAACACTCAGCCAGTCACCGGCATTGCTGAATCCTTCCAGCAGTCCGCTGCAAAGGCTGGCGTGAAGATCGACATCATCCCAGGCGATGGTAAGCAGACGTTGACCAAATACCGTGCGCGTAACCACGACCTTTATATCGGTCAGTGGGGCATGGATTACTGGGATCCAAACTCGAATGCGGAAGCTTTCACGTCCAACCCCGACAATGGCGATGACGCGTCTAACAAGACACTGGCATGGCGCAATGCATGGGACATTCCTGAGCTGACAAAGCAGACACAGGACGCATTGCTTGAACGCGACAATGACAAGCGTGCTGCGATCTACCAGAAGCTCCAGCAGGAAGCGCTTGAAACAAGTCCGTTCGTTATGCTGTTCCAGCAGATCGAAGTGGCAGGTCTTCGCGGCAACGTGAAGGGCTACAAACTCGGACCGACATTCGATTCGAACTTCCTCGCACCAGTCAGCAAAGACTGATCTGAAGAACGGTCAGACAATTGAATACAACAACAGCTGTTAAGAAAAAGAGGGGCGCCCGGCGGCGCTCCTCTTCCATCGCTTTGGCGATTGCCAGTTTTCTGGCTATCGTCATCACCACCTATCTTGGTCTTCTGGCCGTTACCTTTTTCATCGGCCGCGTTGTGCCGATTGATCCGGTTTTGGCCATTGTTGGCGACCGCGCACCCGCACATGTGGTTGAGCGCGTCCGTCAGGAAATGGGCTTCAACCTCCCCTATTACCAGCAGTTCTTCCTTTATGTGAAAGGCGTCCTGCAGGGCGATTTCGGCACGTCTGTTCTAACCACAAATCCGGTTATGACCGATATTCGCCGGGTATTCCCCGCAACGATGGAACTCGCAACCATTGGCACGATCATCGGTGCCTTGTTCGGTATTCCGCTCGGTGTTCTGGCCGCTGTTAAGCGTGGCAGCATCATCGATCAGATCGTGCGTGTGATCGGGCTCGTCGGCTATTCCGTGCCGATCTTCTGGCTTGGTATGCTCGCACTTCTGGTTTTCTATGCGCGCCTTGGCTGGACGTCAGGTCCGGGACGCATTGACATCACCTTTGAATATACCTTCACGCCCATCACCGGCTTTTATCTGGTTGATGCTATTATCCAACGTGACTGGGAAGCGCTGCGCAACATCGTCTCGCACCTTATCTTGCCGTCAGCTTTGCTCGGTTACTTCTCACTGGCCTATATCAGCCGCATGACGCGTTCTTTCATGCTCAACGAACTTGAGCAGGAATATATCGTGGCAGCGCGTGCAAAGGGCATTTCAGAAACCCGCATCATCTGGGGCCATGCTCTTCGCAACGCCGCGGTGCCGCTGGTGACCGTGATTGCACTTTCCTACGCAGGTTTGCTCGAAGGCTCTGTTCTGACCGAGACAATCTTCTCATGGCCGGGGCTTGGTCTTTACATCACCAATTCGCTGCAAAATGCTGACATGAATGCCGTTCTTGGTGGCACCATCATCATCGGATCAGTGTTTATTGCGATCAATCTGCTGTCCGATCTTCTCTATCGGCTTCTCGATCCAAGGACGCGCACACGATGAGCCAAATGACAGAAACATCCAATCTTTCGTGGCGCGAATGGCTGCTCTCAGAGCGCCCGCAATCGCGTATGCAGGCACGTCTGGGTCGTTCTTACATGATCTGGCGTCGTTTCACGGCCAACAAGCTGGCCGTGTTTGGTCTGCTTATCATCATAGCACTGCTGCTTGTTGCTGCTTTTGCTCCATTGCTGGCACCGCATTCGCCTTATACGGGTGACCTCGCCAATGCCCGCCTGCTGCCTCCGGGCACGCCGGGGTTCTGGCTTGGAACCGACGATCAGGGCCGCGATATTCTTTCGCGTCTGATCTATGGTTCGCGCCTGACACTCTATGTCGTGCTTCTCGTTGCGATCATTGCAGCGCCAATTGGCCTGCTGGTCGGAACCGTTGCTGGCTACGCCGGTGGCTGGGTTGATGCCGTGCTGATGCGCATTACCGATATTTTCCTTGCCTTCCCAAAGCTCATTCTGGCACTCGCCTTTGTCGCAGCCTTGGGACCGGGCATTGAAAACGCCATTATTGCTATCGCGATCACGTCTTGGCCGCCTTACGCACGTATCTCGCGCGCTGAAACGCTGACCATTCGCAATTCGGATTACATTTCCGCCGTGCGCCTGATGGGTGCTTCACCGTTCCGTATTGTTCTGCGTCACGTCATGCCGCTTTGCACATCGTCACTCATCGTGCGTGTGACACTCGATATGGCTGGCATCATTTTGACAGCAGCGGGCCTCGGCTTCCTTGGCCTCGGCGCACAGCCGCCATTGCCTGAATGGGGTGCAATGATTGCTTCGGGTCGTCGTTTCATTCTGGACCAATGGTGGGTTGCCGCCATGCCCGGCATTGCGATTCTTGTCGTCAGCCTTGGCTTCAACTTCCTCGGTGACGGTCTGCGCGATGCTCTTGATCCGCGGGGTAACAACCAATGAAGCCACTTCTGACAGTTGAAGACCTGCGCGTCACCTATCCGACCCGCACGGGTGCTATTGAAGCGGTTCGCGGTGTAAGCTTTACGCTTGGCCGCGAGCGCCTCGGAATTGTGGGTGAATCTGGTTCCGGCAAATCGCAAACGGGTCGTGCCATTATGGGGCTTACCCCCCAGCATGCTCAAATCACTGCGAAGAAACTGGAATTTGACGGGATCGACCTTCTCAATGCATCGGCACGCGAACGCCGCAGTTTGCGTGGCGGTCGTATTGCTATGGTGTTGCAGGACCCGAAATATTCGCTCAACCCAGTGATGACCATCGGCAAGCAAATTGCAGAAACACTGAAAGCCCATGGCAAATTTTCGCGTGCGGAAATCCGTTCGCGCTCAATTGCTATGCTGGAAGCCGTGCAAATTCGCGATGCCGAACGTGTCATGAAGCTTTATCCGCACGAAGTTTCGGGCGGCATGGGGCAGCGTGTCATGATTGCCATGATGCTGGTAGCCGAGCCTGAAATGCTGATTGCCGACGAACCAACATCTGCGCTTGATGTGACGGTGCAGCTTGAGGTGCTGGGCATTCTCGACAAGCTGGTTGCTGATCGCGGCATGGGTCTGATTTTCATCAGTCACGATCTACGTCTTGTCTCCTCCTTTTGCGACCGCGTGATCGTCATGTATGCCGGTAAAATCGTTGAGGAAATTGCAGCAAATGATCTTGCCAATGCGAAACATGCTTATACGCAAGGACTGCTAAACTGCATGCCGAAACTCGGAACTGACCGTCATCCGCTTCCCACCTTGCAGCGTGAGGAGGCATGGCGTCTATGAGCACTGTACCAGCTTTAAGCGTCGATAAGATCGACGTGTTTTTTGATCAGTTCCACGCGCTAAAATCCGTCAGCATCGAAGTGGCGCGCGGAGAATCTTTTGGTCTGGTTGGCGAATCCGGTTCTGGTAAATCAACGCTGTTACGCGCAGTGGCCGGGCTAGCACCTGTTGATGACGGCGAAATCCGCATTGACGGAAAGCCGCTCAAAACACCGCGTGATAAAGCCTTCTATCGCAATGTTCAGATGGTGTTTCAGGATCCTTACGGCTCGCTGCATCCGCGTCAGACGGTTGATCGTCTGTTGCTTGAACCCCTTGCTGTTCATGGCATTGGTGATACGGAACAGCGTATCGTTCGTGCACTCGATGAAGTGGGACTAGGCTCCGGCTTCCGTTTCCGCTATCCGCACCAGCTTTCGGGCGGTCAGCGTCAGCGTATTGCGATTGCACGTGCGCTTATCATTGAACCAAGCATTCTGCTTCTTGATGAACCAACATCGGCGCTCGATGCCTCCGTACAAGCCGAAGTGCTAAATCTGCTCGAACAAGTACGCCGCGACCGCAAACTGACCTTCGTTATGGTCAGTCACGATCTTGGTGTCGTCACTCATATGTGTGAACGACTGGCAGTCATGCGCAACGGTGAAGTGGTTGAGCAGCTCGAGGCCGGCGATCTTGTCGGTGGCAACATATCAGCCGACTATACAAAAAATCTGATGGTAGCCAGCGAAGGCTTCCGTCGCTAATTAAGCGAGGCTCTCCGTTGTATTTTGCGCAACGGAGAGCGTCGTTGCATGTTCATTATATTCTTGATGTTTTTGTATGAGCGCCGTCAAAGCGCAAGGCGTCTTTTGCCATTTTGGGAAGCTTAACTCCCAAACCTATGTCTCTTTATAGTCTAGCTGCGGCCTGGGATCGTTGCCCGCATAAAATTATTAACTCAGCTGTTTAAAGAGTTGATAGGTTAGCGAAATTCTGATCATCCTCTATGAAACAGCGATTTGGAGAGGTGCGCCGTATGTCCACTAAGTCCGGACTTTTTGCCGATACCATAATTTATAACGGTACTATCTGGTGTGGATTTGAGGAAGGCATAGCGGAAGCGCTGGCAATCTGGCAGGGCAAGGTGCTTGCAACAGGGACCAAAGATGAAATCTGGTCTCTTAAAGGCGATGAAACGCGTTTGATCGATCTGGAAGGGCAGTTTGCCACCCCCGGTTTAAACGACGCACATCTTCACCTTATTTCGGTCGGTCTGACGCTCAACTGGATTGATGCAACACCGCAAGCGGCACCGACTTTGGAAAGCTTGCTTGGCGCAATTCGTGAGCAAGCGGCTTCGGTTCCCGCTGGAACATGGATCAAAGCGCGTGGTTATGATCAGACCAAGCTCGATACTGGTCGCCATCCACATAAATCTGAACTCGATGCTGTTGCTCCTGATCATCCGGTCATGCTGGTGCGTGCCTGCGGTCATGTCTCGATTTTCAACTCGAAGGCTTTTGAGCTTGCTGGTATTGATGAAAAATCACCCGTACCTGATGGCGGTCTGATTGAGCAGAAAAATGGCGTACTGACCGGAATGGTTGCCGAAAATGCGCAAGGCGTTGTGCGTCAGGCTATTCCAGTGGCAACAACCGAGGAAATGATTGAAGCGATTGAAGCGGCAGGCAATATGTTGCTTTCTTACGGCATCACCAGCGTGATGGATGCAGCTGTTGGGCATGTCGCAGGCTTTGATGAGATCAGGGCTTACAATCTGGCCAAGCTTCATAAGAAGTTACCTGTGCGCACATGGCTTGTGCTGTTAGGCGATCCCGGCACTTCTATTGTCGAAAAATGCTATGAGGCCGGTTTGGTCTCCGGCGTTGGCGATGACATGCTGACCGTTGGCGCGGTTAAGATATTCCTTGATGGTTCGGCAGGTGGTCGTACAGCCTGGATGAGTAAGCCTTATCTGGGCGATGATGATAATATCGGCGTGCAGATACTGCCGGATGCTGAACTTGAAGCAATGGTTCTCGATGCGCATAAAAAGGGCTATCAGCTTGCTTGTCATGCCATTGGTGATGCTGCAATTGGTCAGTTGATTACTGCATATGAAAAGGCGCTTGCCGCTCATCCTGATGCGGATCGTCGTCACCGGATTGAACATTGCGGTTTCTCAACGCCTGAACAGCATCAGCGGATGCGAAAGGCAGGGATTTATCCATGCCCGCAGCAGGTGTTTATTTACGATTTCGGTGATGCTTATATTTCGGTTTTGGGTGAGGAGAGGGCGCTTTCAAGCTATCCGCTCAAGACTTGGAAAGATCTTGGTTTTAAGCCTGCAACAGGAAGTGATGCTCCTGTTTGTCATCCAAACCCATACCCAAATATCTACTCCATGTTGACGCGAGAGACGGGCAAAGGCACGGTCATGGATGCGCGTGAGTGTGTGAGCATTGAAGAAGCACTTCAGGTTTATACAGAGTTCGGGGCATTCTCACAGAAGCTCGAACACGTGAAGGGGAGGCTTATTCCGGGACAGGTTGCCGATATAGCTGTCTTTTCGCGCAACATGCTGGCTGCAAAGCCAGAAGAAATTCTCAACGATACGCTGTGCATGCTTACTATTCGCGACGGCGAAGTGGTATTCAAACGCTGATAAGAAATTATAAAAACACTAGGATGGGGAAAATCATGAGAAAATTTGCATTGCTTGCGGCTTTGTCTGCTGTGTTGATGGCCGGAACTTCAGCCTATGCCGCTGACGAACCACGCACGGGCGGCGTTATTAATTTTGTCGCACCTTACGGGGACAGCTTCTCGACGCTCGATGTTCAGGCATCGCCCACCACGCAGGACGAGTTTTACGCGAAGGCTATTCATCGCACGCTTTATGACTGGGATGCCGATCAAAATAAGCCCGTACTTGGTCTTGCGACCGATGTTTCAGTTTCAGATGACAAGCTCGTCTACACATATAAGCTGCGGGAAGATGCCTATTTTCATAATGGCAAGCCGCTGACTGCGGATGATATTATCTGGAGCTACACGCGGATAATGGACCCGAAGAAGGCGTTTCCACCGGCGCGTTATATTTCTGAGATCAAGGGTGCGGACGAATATACTCAAGGCAAAGCCGAGAAAATTTCAGGTCTCAAAAAGATCGACGATCATACGCTGGAAATCACGCTTAAGCAGCCAATTGATCCGGGCTATCAGTTTATGCGCAACAACACGTCGATCTATCCCGCCGGTGAGGGCGATAGTGATGAATTTCAGCGCAAGCCAGTTGGTCTCGGGCCGTATAAGTTTGCCGAATATATCCCTGGCTCCCGTCTAACGGTCGAGAAGTGGGACAAATATTACGAAAAGGGCAAGCCGTACGCAGACAAGATCAACATCATGATCATGGGGGATGCGTCGGCGCGTGATGTCGCTTTCCGCAACAAGGAAATAGATGTCGCAGTGCTTGGGCCTGCGCAATATTCTGCATATCTGGCCGATCCTGAACTCTCCAAAAACATGGTGGAAGTTGCTGAGGTCTATACGCGTGCAGTGGGCTTCAACCCCGACTTCAAGCCGTTTCAGGACAAGCGCGTTCGTCAGGCGATCAATTATGCAATTGATAGCGATCTGATCATCAAGCGCTTGGTGAAGGATAAGGCCTATCGCGCTGTTGGCTGGTTGCCGAATTCATCGCCTGCATTTGATAAGGATGCGAAGCCTTATCCCTACGATCCTGAAAAAGCCAAGGCTCTGCTTGCAGAGGCTGGCTATCCTGACGGTTTTGAGTTTGAACTCACCGCCACACAAAATGAGAGCTGGGGTCTAACGATTGTTCAGGCGATCATCCCTATGCTGGCTAAGGTTGGGATCAAAGTCACGCCCAAGCCGGTTGAGGCTTCGGTGCTTGCTGATGTTGTTCCGTCGGGTAATTTCCAAGCCTATATGTGGTCTTTGGAAAACGGTCCTGATGCGTTGACTGCTATGCAGTGCTTCTATTCAACGACGCCGCAATCGTCATGTAACTATCAGAAGTTTGCCAATGCAGATTTTGATAAGCTGGTTGATGAAGCGAAACTGGCCAAAACCGAAGACGAGAAGAACGAGCTTTTGAAGAAAGCCAACAATCTGTTGCAGGAAGAAGCGCCGGTCTGGTTCTTCAACTATAACAAGGCAGTGATGGCGCATCAGCCATGGTTGCATGGTCTTCAGCCAAACTCGGCAGAACTCGCAGTTCAGTCTTATGAAAAGCTCTGGGTTGACGACACTGTCCCGTCGGGGCGCTAAATTGAGCTGATTTTGATCGGCTCGCTTATTGTGGCGGGCTGATCTTCGCTGATCCGAAAAGAGGACTGTGTGCTCCATTTTATTGTCCGTCGCGTCTTGCAGATGATACCGACAGTCATTGCAGTGTCACTGCTGATCTTTGTTATTTTCAGCGTGGTCCCGGGCAGCATAGCAACGGGGCTCGTCGCGAGTGGCAAAGGCATGAATGATCCCAAAATGGTCGAAAAGATCACGCAGGAATTTGGGCTCGATAAGCCGGTTCATGTTCGTTTCGGCAATTACATGATGCAACTTGCCCAATTCGATCTTGGCACCTCTTACCGATCACGGCAGCCGGTGGTTTCGCTTCTTCAGGAGCGGATGGGACCGACACTGAAACTGGCATTCGTAGCGATGGGATTTGCAATCTTGATTGGCGTCCCGCTGGGCTTTCTGGCTGCACTGAAACCGGGCAGTATTCTCGACAGTGTGACAATGATTGGTGCCGTTTCGGGCCTTTCACTGCCACAGTTCTGGCTCGGGCTTTTGCTCATGTATCTCTTCGCGCTGACGCTTGGCTGGTTGCCGAGTTTCGGCTACGGCGATGGCGGTCTAAGGCACGTGATTTTGCCAGCGCTGACTTTAGGTGTGGCACCGCTTGCTCTTCTTGCGAGAACAACCCGCGCGGCGGTACTTGAAGTCATGGGTGCTGATTTTATCCGGACCGCGCGTTCAAAAGGCATGAATAGTTTCCGCCTTGTGCAATGGCATGTCATGCGCAATGCGCTTGTGCTTATTATCACAACCATTGGCTTACAGTTTGGCTCCATGATGGGGCAGGCCGTTGTGGTGGAGAAACTATTTTCATGGCCGGGTCTCGGTTCGCTGCTGATCGACAGTGTTGCATTGCGTGATATTCCGGTGGTTCAGGGAGCAATTCTTGTGATCGTATTGTGGTTCCTCATCATCAATACGATAGTCGACATTCTTTATGCGGTTATTGATCCGCGCATCAGCCACGAGTAGGCCCATGAAGCTTCGTTTCAATCTCGTATTTGGTGGCTTCATATGCGCTGTGATGGTGACGGGTGCTGTTTTCGCGCCGTGGATTGCGCCTTATCATCCCGTTATGGATGCAGATCTAATGAATGCGGAATTGCCGCCCGACAGCCAGTTCTGGTTTGGTACAGATGCGCAAGGGCGTGATGTTTTTTCACGCCTTCTTTACGGCGCGCGGGTCTCTTTGACAGTTGGCGTTGTATCGCAGTGCATCAATACTGTGATCGGACTTTGCCTTGGTATTTCGGCAGGTTATTTTGGTGGTTGGTGGGACGATTTCGTCACTGGCCTCACCAATTTGATGCTTGCAATTCCCTCGCTGATTTTTGCTCTTGCAATTATGGCGGTGCTTGGCCCCGGTCTTCCAAGTCTGCTGCTGGCGCTTGGTCTGACAAACTGGTCTTGGACGTGTCGCATCGCGCGCAGTTCTACCCTATCTCTTAAAAAGCAAGGCTATATTCAGGCCGCCAAGATGCTTGGTTACGGCGATAGTCGCATCATGATCACGCAGATTGTGCCGAATATGATTGGCCCAATCCTTGTTATTGGTACGCTTGGCATGGGAGAAGCTATTCTCGCGGAAGCAGCACTTTCTTATCTCGGTCTTGGCATCAGCCCGCCGGAGCCCAGCTGGGGCAATATGCTGACAGATGCGCGTGAACTGATTGTAAATGCGCCATGGGCGGCAATTTTCCCCGGTCTCGCTATTTTCTTTGCGGTGCTTGGTCTCAATCTGTTCGGTGACGGTCTGCGTGACTGGCTCGATCCGCATATGAGGACGCGCAAGGCATGATTGAAACCGCGCTTCTTGAGGTAGAAAACCTTCGCATTGATCTCAATTCGGGTTCGACCCCACATAATGTGGTTGAAGACGTGTCTTTCACCATTGGTGCTGGCGAAACTTTCGGTTTGGTTGGAGAGTCCGGATGCGGAAAGAGCATTACCGCACTTTCCATGATCGGACTGCTGCGTAAGCCCCTGTCTGTTGCAGGTGGCGCAATACGCTTCAAAGGGCAGGACCTTCGGAAAATATCAGCGCGTGACATGCGGAAACTACGCGGCAATCGCATTGCGATGATTTTTCAAGAGCCTATGACAGCCCTCAATCCTTTGTCGCCAGTGGGGCGACAAATTGCTGAAATGTTTGTGTTGCATCAGGGCGCGACATGGCATGAGGCAGAACGCAGGGCTGTGCAGGCGCTGGCAAGTGTTCAGGTTCCGGCGCCGGATCAGCGTGTAAAAAATTATCCTCACCAAATGTCGGGTGGTATGCGGCAGCGCGTTATGATTGCGATTGCGCTGGCTTGCGACCCCGATCTTTTGATTGCTGACGAACCAACAACAGCACTTGATGTCACTGTGCAGGCGGAAATCTTGCGCCTTATGCAGGAACTTTGCGCAGAGCGGGGCACATCGGTGCTGATGATCAGTCATGACCTCGGCGTTATTGCCAAGATGTGTCGTCGGGTCGGTGTTATGTATGCGGGGCATCTTGTCGAGGAACGTCTAACCGCAGATCTTTTCCAGCATCCTGCACATCCCTATACGCGTGGTTTGCTGGCGTCTCTTCCGCAGCTTGGATCCCGTCAAAAAGACGGACAGCGAAAGCTGCAGGAAATTGAGGGTGTCGTTCCATCAATTTCGGCCTTTCCAGAGGGGTGCAGGTTCGAACCACGCTGCACGCATACAACCGATATTTGTCGCACTGAGAAACCGGGCTGGACCCCATTATCCGATTTGGGCTCCGTAAGGTGCTTCCATCATGAGTGAAGCGAATTCCACTAATCCAGTTGAGCCTCTTGTTCGCGTCGACGATCTCTGTGTCAGATTCCCGATTAGCGGCGGAATATTTAGCCGTTCAAAGCAATTCCTATATGCAGTCAATAATCTGAGTCTGACCCTAAACAAGGGTGAGTGTCTGTCGATTGTTGGGGAGTCTGGCTGTGGTAAATCCACACTCGCACTTTCAATTGTTGGGCTGCAAAAGCTGACCAGTGGGGAGATTTTTTTCGAAGGCAAGCCGATTACATCTGCACACGAACCGTCGCGGATTGAACGTGCAAAAATGGCGCAGATGGTGTTTCAAGATCCGTTTGCATCGCTCAATCCACGCCAGACAATTTACACATCGCTTGCTGCACCCTTACGGCTTCATGGCATTAAATCGCGTTACGAAGTTGACGGGCGCGTTGAAGAAATTTTGCGTCTTGTCGGCCTGAAACCTGAACAGGCTCGACGTTTCCCGCATGAGTTTTCCGGTGGTCAGCGGCAGCGTATAGGAATAGCGCGTGCATTGCTGCTCAATCCGAGAGTCATTGTGCTGGACGAGCCGGTTTCCGCTCTTGATGTGTCGATCCGTGCGCAGATTATCAACCTGTTGCTGGAACTCAAAGAGCGTTTGGGCCTATCCTATATCATGATCAGCCATGATCTGAGTGTCGTTGAACACATGAGTGACCGTGTGGCGGTTATGTATTTCGGGCAGATCGTCGAAAGCGGGCAGTGGGATCAGGTATTCTCAAACCCGACCCATCCTTATACGCGACGATTAATATCTGCCATTCCTGATCCGATAGCGGAATTGACGGGCATAAAGCTGATTGATGAGAGAAGCGCGCCACTGCCACCTGATGGTTGTCAATTTTACCCGGAAAGCTTCGGCACACACGATGTTCATCAGCCGCCGCCATCGACGCAGTTGATTGACATTGGTGCAGGTCAAAGCGTCCGCGTTATTGAAAAACGATAATTGAGGATTTTTGGTTTGTTTATTGCTGTAAGCGTTTAAAAATTAACTCGCCAATTGGGATTGCTGATGTCGCCGCCGGTGAGGGTGCGTTGCAGACATGTAAAACGCGCTTAGACTGAATAAACTTGAAATCGTGGATGAGTTCGCCGGTGTTTGAAACGGCTTGAGCGCGTATTCCTGCCCGATAAGGAAGCAAATCATCGGCTGTAAGTGAAGGGCAATATTTTCTACATTTTTCCAGATAGCTGGATTTGAAGAGACTGTCTTTCAACTCCTGAATTGCGGAGCCAAAATTGTTTGAAATAACCTTCCAGAAACCCGGGAATTTCGCGTAGGTCGCCATGTCATGAAGGTTGACTGAGAGCTTTGCGTAACCCTCACGCGACATGCCAAGCACAGCATTTGGACCTACGGTCAGTCTGCCATCCATCATTGGGGTTAAATGAATGCCAAGGAACGGCATAGACGGATCGGGCACTGGATAAATCATGCGTTCGACCAGATTACTCAGCTCGGGCTTTAATGCGTAATATTCTCCGCGAAATGGCACGATTCGAAAATCAACGGCTTGTCCCGAACGCTGGGCGAGGCGGTCGGCTTGAAGCCCAGCGCAAGCAACAACGTAACGACTTTCCCATACTTGCTTGTTCGTATGAATCCTGACGGCATCGCTAAGCTCTTCGATACGATCAACCTCAACATTGAAAGTGATCGTGCCGCCCGCATTCCTGATCATATCGCCCATGGCTCTTGATACGGCGCGATAATCAACAATCCCACTTTGCTCAACCAGCAAAGCGCCAAGTCCGGTAACATGGGGTTCGAGTTCGATAAGCTCCGCTGGAGTTAAACGCCGACATGTTATACCATTCGCAGCAGCATTCGTTTCGAGATTTGCCAGTCGTTGTAATTCCATCTGGTTGGTTGCGACGACTAATTTTCCGGGCGTGCGATAGGGAATGTTATTTTCATCGCAAAATTGTTTTGTCATGCGTTCACCTGAACGACAAAGCTCTGCTTTCAGGCTTCCGGGTTTATAATAGATACCGGCGTGAATAACCCCGCTATTATGCCCAGTCTGGTGCGCGGCGAGCGAGCTTTCTTTTTCTAGCAGAAGAAGGCTTGCACCGGGTTCGCTTTTAACAATCTTCAGCGCGGTCGCCAAACCGACGATGCCGCCTCCCACAATACAATAGTCGTACATGTTTGCGCCCAAAATCTGCTGTATGACCAGTTCCAGTAATTTGTTACATGAAGAAAAATTAAGGTCAATCAGACTTGCATAGATGCTAAGGTTCAGAATACGCATCTTTGTTTGTGCGAATGATTATAGAGAATATAGCGTCTGTGATCAGACGGTTCCGACGTATCAAACATTCGTAAAAGTGAATGTTGATCGGTTGCCAAAAAGTGGTTGTTGCCCCAAATAGTTGGTTGATTGAGTTATCATTGTGAAGAGAAATGGATCAAAAGTGATACGATTAATATCTGGTTTTCTGTTTCTCTTTCTGGCGCTTAGCTCTAGCTCACATGCCTTAGAAGCTCGACCGCCAGCAGCATTAGAACCGTTGCCGCAACAAATGCAGGCCGCGCAATTGACCTCAGAGTTTCTGACACGCTTCCATTACAAGCCAGTCCCGCTCGACGATAAGCTATCAGCGGTGGTTATGGACCGATTTATCGACTCGCTTGACCCGGAACGGCTTATCTTTTTGCAATCCGATATCGATAGCTTCATGACGAGCAGCAAGAAAATCGATGATGCCATCCAGAAGCAGGATTTGAGCATACCGTTTGCAATTTTTAATATTTATCAGGAGCGTATTACTGATCGCATTACTTATGCGCGCAACTTGCTCAAGGATAATTTTGATTTCACCGTAAAGGAAAGCTACCCTCTGGCCCGCGATAAAGGCCCGTGGCCTAAGACCTCTGCTGAGCGGGATGACCTTTGGCGCAAGCGCGTTAAGAACGATTGGCTGCGCTTGAAGTTAGCTGGCAAGAATGACGCCGACATTCGTGAAACGCTTGGAAAGCGCTACGATAATTCACTGGCGCGTGTCTTTAAGTCGAAACCAGAAGATGTATTCCAGACGTTTATGGCCGCTTATACAACTTCAGTTGATCCCCATACGGATTATTTTGGGGCTAAGGCCTCCGCTGAGTTCGATATTTCAATGAAGCTATCGCTGGTCGGTATTGGCGCTGTTTTGCAGGAAAGAGACGATTACACGACTATTCGTGAACTTGTAGCAGGTGGCCCAGCACAGCTTTCGGGTAAGGTGGCTGTGGGCGACAGAATTGTCGGGGTAGGGCAGGATAAAGACGGTCCGATCAAAGAAGTTGTTGGAATGCGCCTCGATGAAGTGGTGGAGTTGATACGCGGTGCAAAAGGTACAGTTGTAAGGCTGGATATCCTACCAGCAGATGCAGGACCAGATGCGACGCATCATATCGTCAGTCTTGTGCGTGATAAGATTAGTCTTGATAAACAGGCAGCCAAGCAGACGATCCTGTCCGTAAAGGATGGCGATAACACCAGTAAGATTGGCGTGATTACACTTCCTGCGTTCTACGAGGATATTGAAGCGCGCCGTAAGGGCGACAAGGATTATCGCAGTGCCAGCCGCGATGTTGCGAAGCTTATCACTGAACTCAAAAAAGAGAAGGTCGATGGCATATTGTTCGATCTGCGCAACAATGGTGGTGGCTCATTGTCAGAAGCTATTGACCTCACTGGTTTGTTTATAGGCAAGGGGCCTGTTGTTCAGCAGCGCAATGCAAAAGGGGAAGTGAAGGTCGAAAGTGACGATCTCCCAGTGCCAGCATGGGATGGGCCGCTCGGAGTTCTAATTAATCGCGGATCTGCTTCCGCTTCCGAGATTTTTGCAGCTGCGATACAGGATTACGGTCGTGGTGTTGTTATCGGCGAGCCGAGTTTCGGTAAGGGCACTGTCCAGACGGTTGTTAATCTGGATGAAGTTGTGAACAATCCTGAGCCACAATTTGGCGAACTGAAATTTACGGTTGCGCAGTTTTTCCGGGTTAACGGCGGTACAACCCAGTTGCGCGGTGTGACGCCCGATATTGAGTTGCCAGGGCTTTATAACTTGGAAAGTTTCGGAGAATCGAGCTTTAAGAACGCTCTGCCGTGGACCGAGATTAAGCCTGCAAAATATAAGCCCACAGGCGATGTGAAAAAATTGATTCCATCCCTGCAACAGCTGCATAGTAAACGTGTCGAGAACGAGCCTGAATTCCAGAGTTTCGTCCAAGATATCGATACCTTACAACAGGATCGCGAAAAAAAATCTATATCGCTCAATGAAACAGAGCGTCGTGATGAGATGAAGGCGAGAGCAGACCGTCTGAAGTCTCGTGGACAAGATACTGCTGAAATAGAATCTTCCAGCGACGATGGATTGCAGGCAAATGAGCGAAGCCTGAGTGCTGATCTTGCTATCGAACAAGCACGCGCTAAAGCCAAGGATGTACTGCAAAACGAAGCTGCTGCTATTACTGCGGATTTGGCGGACTTGCAGAGTGCAAGAGTAAATTCAACTCAAAAATAATAGCCGTTCAAGCCACATAAACTAACCGGCTTCTGACGATATAGAAGCCGGTTAGTTTTTTAGATACCGGCTCATACCAATGTCTTTTGCTGTGGCGCGGCGGTGAATTTCGGCCATGGTAGAATGAAACGCGGCGTTACGTTGCTCAAGCTTCGCATGTTCAGCCAGATGCGCGTGAACAAGCTCACGGATTTCGGCTAGATAGCGGCTTCATCGATTGTGCGCATAGCGCCCCTATCAACGACGATTTCTCCAGCAACCATAACCGTCTCGATTGACGAGCCGTTCTCGGGATAGACAAGGTGCTTGGCTACATCATTAAGCGGGGTAAAGCTGAGCGTTGAGAGATCGATGATCAGCAAATCGGCAGCCTTGCCAATTTCGAGTGATCCGGTGACATTCTCCAGCATTGCACTGCGCGCACCGCCAATGGTCGCCATGGTCAGTATTTCATCAGCCCTGATCCATTTAGCGGAATCGGGAACAGATACGCTGTGGATCAGACCGTCCACACGCATCACATTAAAAATGCGCGCAGTATCGTTTGAGGAAACACCGTCGGTTCCCAAACCAATCGAGACACCTGCATCCATCAATTGACGAACGGGCGCAATGCCAGCACCAAGTTTCTGATTGGAAATAGCATTATGCGCAACAGAACAACGCGCATCGCCCATCATCTCAATGTCTTGCTCGCTGACCCACACAGAATGTGCAATTGTTGTGTTGCGAGAGAGTATCCCCAGTTCGTGCATATATTTGCATCCTTATAGGCTTTAAACACCGTTGAAAGCCGGGAAAGATCATGGGCTGGCGGATCGAAAAAATCATCGCACAAGGTGATCACACCATTGCGCAAAGATTCCATCGCCAGAAACATACTGCGCAGATAAAGCAGACTCTGATCAATGGTCGGCCCCATCAGCAGCGGATAGGCATAAAGCAACCAGATTTCGAGCGGCATGCCTTCATATCGGCCACGGAAGAATGTCTCGCTTGAGTGGGTGTGCGCGTTGATGAGACCGGGCATAACAAGCCGGTCTTTTCCATCAATCATAACCGCATCGGGCAATGCCGCAAAATCGTTGCCAATGGCTGAAATCCGACCATTTTCAATCAGAATATCGCCATTTATCGGACGACTTCCGTGCTGCGCGCACATGGTCAGAATGGTGGCATTTCTGATGATCGTCTGATTTATGATCGGCATGACAGGTCTTCCCGCAATTACTGATCGCGCAACTCGCCAAAGCCGTTGGCAGCTTTCGTGCCGCCACGCAATTGCGTGCTAATCCAGATGCCAATAACCGTTGCGATATAGGGTAAGGCGAGCAGCAGATCGTGTGGAACACGGTCGCCAAAAGCCAGTTGTGCCCCGATGCCGAGTGCACCCACCACAGCAAAGAACACCGCGGCGAGACTTGCGCCAATAGGGTGACCAGCACCGAAGATAACGGCAGCAAAGCCCATAAAGCCCCGACCAGCGGTCATGTTCTGCGTGAAAATCTGAAGACTACCGGCTGCAAGTTCCCCACCGGCCAATGCACACAAAACACCGCCAACCATTAGCGCCACAAGACGCATCAAGGCAGGGTTTATGCCGATGCTACGCGCTGCAAACGGATGTTCGCCTGCTGCAGTTAAACGCAAGCCAAAACGTGTGCGTCGTAAGACAACCCACATGGCAAACACGACAAACGGCATGAGAAGCACGAGGATCTAAAGAGAGCCATGGGCGCCGAATGCCGGGCCGATGCGCGGCTGACCGAAAGGTGCGCTGACTCCGGCTTGCGCGCCAAAAATGGATTGAACGGCAAGCGCTGTGCCACCAAGGCCCAAACCGGTTAGCCCGAGACCCGCAATGATCTGATTGGCTTTGAGTTTTTCGACAACAAACCAGAACAGGATTGAGCCGACAACATAGACGCTAATCGCAATCAGAAGCGCTGACCAGATCGATTGTGTGAACACAATACCGACAATGGTTGCGCAGGCACCGACAATCATCAGGCCCTCAAGACCGAGATGCCAGATACCGGTTCGCTGCGCGATCACCCCTGCGAGTGTGACATAAATCAGCGGCGTACCTGAGCGCAGGATAGCAATTACGAAGTCTTCCATATCCGTCCTCCGAGTTTTGCGATCCGGTCAACGACGCTGGATTTTGCAGTGATAAAGAGAGCGATTGCGGCATTGATAATGTCGATAGCTGATGACGGAAGACCCGCCATAATCGGCAGATACAAAGCTGCAGAGGCAAGTCCACCGAAAAACAGCGCAACAAATGCTGTTCCAACCACGGAGAAATTAGCAACGAGTGCAATCAAAATTGCCGTAAAACCATGTCCCGGCAGGAAACCGCCGGTGATACGGCCATTTGGCCCCATGAATTCAATTGTTCCGGTAAGACCGGCAAGCGCACCGCTGAGCAGAAAACTCGCAAGCCCGATGCGCCATGTCTGCGCACCCGAGCTTTGCGCATCGAATCCCACACAAAGGAAGTTGCTCCAATATCCAAACCAAGGGTCGGTTGTGCAGCAAGAATGAGATGCGCATCCTCGTCCATTTCACGCGAGAGGATTACTTTTTGCGCGTTACCGCCCGACAGTGAACCGGCTCGCTGTCCGACTTCCGAATAACGCACATCCCACTGTTTAAGAGCGGCATCACATTGTTTGCGGATGGCAGCCGGATTTATAGTCGACAAAAGCGGCATCTGAAGCAGATTGCGTGCAGCCCAGTTTCCCCAAAGCGGACTCGTCAGGTTCAAACCTTCGACATTGCGTTCAAAAGGAATGATACGAAGTCCGGCTGCCCGTCGTGCTGCAAGCGGCGCGTCGGTCAGCTCTTTGTTGTCTAATGCAATTGTACCATCAACGACATCTGCTATTGCAGCGATTGCGCGAACAAGTGCGCGCTGTCCGTTGCCTTCCATCCCCGCAACGCCGATGATTTTACCGGGACGAATTTCGAGATCAACCTGATCAAGCGCTGGCCCTTCAGGATCGGAGCGGGTAGATACCTTTTTCATGCGCAGTATGGGTGCAGTTTTTCCCGCAATTGCATTCTCATTTTTCGTACGCATGGGTAACAATCGTGCTGCCGGTCAATGCTGCCTTGTCGTCGGCATTAAGATTTTTAGCCGCATTTGCACCAATGATCAGCTCTGCGAGCTTGTCGGCATCAATTGAGCCACACGGCAACGGTCCGTCAACCAGCCTGCCGCCACGAAGAACCGTGACCGTATCTGCGATTGCCAGCACTTCCCGGATTTTATGCAGGATTAGAATAACAGTGACGCCGCGTTCTTTGAGACGGCGAGCCCATCTCCTTAAGAAAATTGTTGCAGAGGATGAATGGATTGGGACGGGACAGAACATTGTCCGCAAATGCCGGATGATCGCGCAACACGCAGCGCAGGTTGCCCGCTTCGAAGGCGCGACCGGTTGCAAAGCCCGGTTCGGGATATGGATCCAGATCAAGAACAACGCAGCGAACATCATCAGGCGAAATGCCATCAAAAGCGCGTAGGCAATGCGTACCGACCGGCATTCCCGGAAAGTGTTTGCCGCGGCGAACCGGAAAAATCGGCTCCCATATTTCCATTTCAAGTTCAGGCGCAATCCCATCAAAATCAAGGGCAACATTGCCGAGAAGTGCGCGCCATGGCTCGCGCAGATCGCTATGCCAATCTGACAGAAACTCCTCCATTGCAGTTTTTAACCGCACGCTCCCCAAGGTTGCGTGGCCAGCCAATTTTAAGAACCTGACCGTTTTGTCAGCTTCTTTTTTATTGGTCACTCGATTCCATTGATCTCTTACTGTTGTATGACTAGACCAGTGGATGCGCGCGCGTGTCTGACTGGGATGATTAATCTTAGAAAAACACTTTGAAACAATGGGATAACTAATGGCATAGCATAGCAGATCGGCGGAAGTGGAACCTGAAGGTCAGGTGGTTTCTGATGAAACGATCAGAGCGCGCAACATCCTCAAGAGATCGACTGCCGCTGTTGAGATATTTTCTCGAAAGGGGCTTGATGGCGTGCGCATCGTTGAAATTGCTAGGCTTCGGGACTGCCAAAAGGAAATGTCTATTATTAATTCTCCTCGAAATAAGAGATTTACAACGCAGCAATCGACCGGCTGATTCATAGTTGGGATGATACATTTGCGCACATTTCAGCTGACCGTGAATCAGCAGAAGCCATCGAAGCCTATGTTTGCGCCAAGCTTACTCATGCATATGAAAATGCAGCCGAAACGCGTCTGTTTACCAATGAGATTTTACAGGGGGCTGAACACCTTTCAAGAGATACGCGTGAACATATGCGCAGGGTCACGGTTGAAAAGGAGAGCGTCATCGACGCATCGGCAGCATCGGGTAAAATCATGCCCGTCGATGCGAGGCACTTGTTCATTTTGCTCTGGTCTGCAACGCAATTTTATGTCGAGTTTGTAGCTCTCTCCCGTGATGCGCTTGATGTTGATAAGCTCGTCGAAGCCGATTATGTGAAGGCAGCAGAAACAATCACCACCACGATCTTATGCGGCTTGCTGGTAAACACAGCCTAGCTTTTGCTGCAAAGGGCGCTGCCCCGCTTTTGAATTAGAATAATGATCTTTGTTGGTGTTCCCGATAGGTAAAAATACCTCCCAACTTTGTGATTGTAATCAATATTTTTCTTTTATTTAAAAGTGATAAGAACCGTTCGAACCAAATTGCAACGGAGGCTATCATGAAGCTTTACTATAAGCCGGGAGCTTGTTCTCTCGCCCCTCATATCGTTTTGAGCGAAGCAGGTTTTACCTACGATCTTGAAACAGTTGATTTGAAGGAAAAGAAGACTGCAAGTGGTGCAGATTATTTGAAGATTAATCCGCGCGGTGCAGTCCCAGCTATCGAAGTTGAGCCGGGTAAAGTCATCACCCAAAATTCAGCGATCCTGCAATATATCGGAGATCATTCCGATGTAGCGGCATTCAAACCCGCTTATGGCACTATTGAGCGCGCTCGCTTACAGGAAGCACTCGGTTTCTGTGGCGATCTGCACGTTGCTTTTGGTGGTCTGTTTGCGCCAAACCTTTCTGATGAGGCCAAGGCTTCTGTAGTAGGGTCAATCAATCGCCGTATGAGCCAGTTTGAAGCTATGCTTGGTGAAGGCCATCCATATTGGCTTGGTTCGGAGTTCACGCAAGCGGATGCTTATGCAGCCGTTGTTATTGGCTGGGGCCTTTTGATGAAAGTCGATCTTTCAGCGTATCCTAAGGCGCTTGCTCTTCGTGAACGTGTTATGGCTCGCCCTGCTGTACAGAAAGCTCTTAAGGAAGAAGGGCTTATTTAAGTGATAAAAAAGGCCAAGGATTAAATGTCTTTGGCCTTTTTAGATAGTTACGGAAACCGTGTTTTGTCGGTGTCGTTTGTGTTGGTCATTCGTGGGCGTTTAGCTGGAACCATGTATCAAGAAAGCGGCTAAGCTCAAGTCCATCTAGATAGACTAAAAGCTCTGGCCCGAGTTCGACGGGTTGCAGTGATGTTATATCCAAACGACTGGCATCTGCTACTAAACCAGACTGTTGAAGTATTGTCTGTCCGTCAGGGGATAGGAGAAATGTGATCGCTTGTTCGGCGATATTTGCATGGTTGCTTCGTTCTGGAATGAGCGCAGTTCAAGGCAAAGCGACCACGTAATCCTGCGGTATTATCACCGCAAACTTCGCGGCATCGTGCTGCCATTTACTGACATCAGACAAGGGCACGTTATAGGCAAGGTCTATGCGTCCCTTTGACAAAGCCTTCAATAGTTCCTCGTTGGTATCGTGAAAGTCATGGACTAAGCTCTATGCTCCACATTCAGAGACCGCTGAAAGCGACTATTCAAAGCTTCAGGATTGGCAGGATTTCTGGACGATCAATTCTCGCTAAAATAAACTTATTTAAGAATAACAGAGGGGAGAAATCTTCCCTCTGTTTATTTTTCTCGTAATTTTGCGATTATGTATTTTCTAGATAGATAACCTAAATTGTCATCCGTAATTCTGTACGCCAGAATTGGATCTATAATGTATCGGGAATATCAAGCCGTAGGGTATAATCACGAAATTATCTTTATAAGTGTCGTCCACAGTATCTGTATTATCGGAGATTGGTGGGGTTTGTTCCGATAACACTCCAATCGGCGAATAAAGAGCAAACAGTATTGCAGTCCAAAAAATAAATGGAAGCACTGCTATTGCGATATTTATATAATATGATTGATCCATAACACCAATCATGATCGCCTACGATTATACTAACAAGAAAATAGTTTCTCAAAACATTTGGCTATACGCCATATTTTACCCTTTTGAGTGTACAGTTCATGCCAAATTTTCGATTGATTATTTTCTGACGTGATCGAAGTGGTTTAATCTTAGTCTCAAATCATCTATGCATGATGTAACAACGTTAAGCATAGCAAGGCTAAAAGATGTTTGAGTTTGATGACCCGCGCTTTCGCCCCTTATGGACACGGATTTTAATCGCCGGTAGCTGTCTCGCTTGGGCAGCATTTGAAGTTTTCATGGGCAGTGTTGGTTGGGCCATGTTATTTGGCGCACTTGGCCTATGGGCGTCATTTCGTTTCTTCGTGACCTACAATCCCGATAAGAAAAAGCCGGAATAGGGCACATCTTTGCTTCAAGCCGGTGTTTACAGCGCCGCAACAAATATACAAAACCAAAGCGGACTATTTTTCAGCGCAATGGTTTGAAATTCTCTCGGCTTCTAAACGTGCTTGGAATCTTCGCACACTGAGATGTTATAATTCTCCTGTTTTTCCATAAAATGTGGGTCATTCAATAATTTGGTGACTCGTTTTGCGTCTCAATGTGTCTTTGGCTTGGGAAAATGACGCCGCATATCCGTAATTAACATGATTTTAAAACACGATATCACATTTCAATCGTTATAATGTTATTGGGATTATTGTTATGATCTCAAAACGGTGTTACGTCCGGCATGTCTCAGCCCAATAAGGGCGTGTCTTAAAGACATCTGCATGGAGATTGCCAGTAAATGAGTTCAGCTTCCCCCGCCTTTAACAAAACCCAGCGTGCAGTCTGCATGCCACAAATGCAGCTTCTTCGGGAGCAGGGCGAATGACAATGGTAGGTAATTACGCGCCGCTCGTTTTGGCTGGCGATACAGATGTTATCAATCTGCAATCTGTTGGCGAATATCTTGATACATGGGCAGGCAAAGATCACTTGCGTCTAGCAACAAGCAATGTGATCAAGGCAATTCTGGCTGGATCAGGTCGTCTCGCCGGACGCATCGCGCGCGGTTCGCTGCCGGGTAATCCGGGTAAGTTGGTTGGCGTTAATAGCGATTCCGACCAGCAGAAGAGTATCGATGTCGGCTCGCACAATCTCTTTGTTGAGCTGCTGATTGCAGCCGGTGCCGCATCGGTTTTGTCTGAAGAAGCAGAGCTTCCTGTTCCGGGTAAAGCGGATGGTCTGGTTGCTGTTGCAATCGATCCGCTTGATGGCTCAGGCAATGTCGGCCTTGGCGCACCGCTCGGCACTATTTTCTCGATTTTCCCAGCCGATACGGCAGAGCCGTTCCTTCAGCCCGGCAATCGCCAGCTGGCAGCAGGGTATGTTTCGTTCGGCAATTCGATTGATCTTGCGCTTTCGGTTGGGGAAGGCGTGATTTTCGCAACGCTTGATCCTGTCAGCGGTATTTTCCAGATCACACGTGAGAATGTGACACTTCCTGAGCGCACGTCAGATCTCGCCTATAACGCATCCGTATATCGTCATCTGTCGGTTGGCATGAAGGCCTACGTCGATGATTGCTACAACGGTGAGGACGGTCCGCGCGGGCGCAATTTCAACATGCGCTGGCTGGGCGCTGCTGTGGGCGACATGCATCGCATCATGCAGCGCGGCGGCATCTTCTTCTACGTAGACGATGCGCGTTCGGGCTACGAAAAAGGCCGCTTACGCCTCGTTTATGAAGCCAATCCTATTGCTTTCCTCAGCCAGCAGGCTGGTGGCAAAGCGACCAACGGTTCCACGCCGATCCTCGACATTATTCCCCAAACCTATCACGAGCGCAGCGCGCTGGTGTTCGGTGTTGCCGAGGAAGTCGATGTGCTCGGCGAATATTACGCGCGTTCGCGCAATTAACTAGGAGGAAACTCAGATGGCACGTATTACGCTCCGTCAATTGCTCGACCACGCTGCTGAACACAGCTATGGCGTTCCGGCTTTCAACATCAACAACATGGAACAGGCGCTCGCCATTATGGAAGCGGCGGATGCAACCAATTCGCCGGTTATCCTGCAAGCTTCGCGCGGTGCGCGTTCCTATGCCAACGATATCATGCTACGCCACATGATGGATGCGGTCACGGAAATCTATCCGCATATTCCGGTTTGCGTGCATCTCGATCATGGCAACGAGGCTGCCACTTGCATGACCGCCATTCAGGCTGGCTTTACCTCCGTCATGATGGACGGCTCGCTTAAGGCTGATGGCAAGACGCCCGCTGACTGGGATTATAACGTCTCCGTCACCCGTCAGGTCAGCGAAATGTCACATCTTGGCGGCATTTCCGTCGAAGGTGAGCTTGGCGTTTTGGGTTCGCTCGAAACTGGCATGGGTGAAGCTGAAGACGGTCACGGCGCAGAAGGTCAGCTTTCTCATGACCAGCTTCTGACTGACCCCGATGAAGCCGTGAAATTTGTGCGTGAAACAAAGGTCGATGCACTGGCAATAGCTATGGGCACCTCGCATGGCGCTTACAAGTTCAGCCGCAAGCCTGATGGTTCCGTGCTTGCCATGAACGTGATCGAGGAAATCCATCGCAAGCTGCCAAATACGCATCTTGTTATGCATGGTTCGTCTTCGGTGCCGGAAGATTTGCAGGAAATCATCAACAAGTATGGCGGCAAGATGAAGCCAACCTGGGGTGTGCCTGTTGAAGAAATCCAGCGCGGTATCAAGCATGGCGTGCGCAAGATCAATATCGACACCGATAACCGCATGGCGCTGACAGGTCAGATCCGTCGCGTGTTGCAAGAAGATCCGAGCGAGTTCGATCCACGTAAGTATCTCAAGCCTGCAATGGCTGCGATGACCAAGCTCTGCAAGGATCGCTTCGAACAATTCGGCACTGCCGGCCACGCCCAGTCTATTCGTCCGATCCCGCTGTCAGACATGGCAAAGCGTTATCGTGATGGTTCGCTGGACCCAAAGTTCAGCTAAAAGCTGAGCAAGACCTCAATAAAAAAGCGGCGGGTTTCCCCGCCGCTTTTTTGTTTTCAAGAGATTAGGCGATCAGCACTTGTTGTACTTGGCATCAACTTCGTTGATGGCGTCAACATTGCCAGCCGAACGACCGTTTTCGTCAAAAGTCTGCGCAAGGAATGCATCGGCAATGGTCTTTGCAACTTCCGAACCGATAACGCGTGCGCCCATGGTGATGATCTGCGCGTTGTTGGAGAGCGCTGCACGTTCTGCCGAATAGGTGTCGTGCGTCAGCGCTGCGCGAATGCCCGGAACCTTGTTGGCTGCAATGCAAACACCGATGCCGGTGCCACAAACCAGAATTGCGCGGTCATAGGTGCCATCGAGAACGGCGGATGCAACGCGATCCGAGAGGTTTGCGTAAAATGCTTCGGCACCGGCTTCAGTGCGCGAGATTTCCGACACTTCAAAGCGGTCCTTGAGGTGATCGGCAAGAACCTTGGCCAGACCTTCGCCAGCGCTGTCGCCTGCTACTGCTACTTTCATGATATTGCTCCTTAATTAGCTTTGATGGTTTTGGCGCATTTCGCCAGAATGTCGAGATAGCCTTCCACGTTCCATGCCGAACGACCGATAAACAGGCCGTCGATATGCGGGCAGGCAATGAGTTCTTCGCAATTGCCGGGATTGACCGAGCCGCCATAAAGGCAAGGCACACGACGGCCAAGGATGCCTTCGGCAACAGTAATAATTTCAGCCTGACGGGCATCAGCGTACTCTGCCGAGGCTGGAATGCCGTTCTCACCAATCGCCCATACAGGCTCATAGGCAAACAGGATTTCGGCTTTCTTCTGTTCATCCGAAAGTTTGGAAAGCGCACCGCGTACTTCTTCAGCAAGCACCTCTGCAGCGCGTCCGCTTTCGCGATCTTCCAGCGTTTCACCAATGCAGATAAGCGGGATCAGGCCGTTGCGAACAGCGGCTTCAACCTTGAGACCAACAGTCTCGTTGGTTTCGCCAAAGTTTGCACGGCGTTCGGAATGGCCAAGCTCAACGATGTCGAGATTGCAATCTTTGAGCATCAGCGGTGAAATTTCGCCGGTCCAAGCGCCCTGATCAGCCCAGTGCATGTTCTGCGCGCCAACTTTGACCGATGTATCGGCCAGAATGTCTTTGACTTCACGAACATAGGTAAAGGGTGGAATGACAAAGCGCTGAATATCCGCTGAACGATCGCCATCGGCCTCTTTCAGCTTTTCTGCAAAAACGCGGGCTTCGGCCAGCGTCTTGTTCATTTTCCAGCTCGTACCTACCCAGAATTTGGACATGCTCGAATGTTCTTTCTGCTTGTGTAAATGCGGTTCCGCAGAAACTATTCTGCGATTGTTAGTTTAATACCAGCTGGCTCCAGATCGGCGACGAGTGCATCGCCCGGCGACTGATCGGTGATGATGGCATCAAAGTCGCCGAGATCAGCCATGACATGAAGTGCTGTGCGACGGAAACGCTGGTGATTGACCAGCAGGCACGTGCGTGTTGCCGATGCAGTCATGGCGCGCTTGGTGCGAACGACGTTTTCATCCATGTGATAGACGAGGCGTCCGTTAACGGCGGGCGCTGAAATGAAGGCAAAATCTGCACTGAGCTTGGAAAGTGCTTCTTCGGTAAGCAGACCAAAGAAAGCATTGAACTTTGCGGAGAAAACGCCGCCTAATGCGATCAGGTTGATACCAGCCTCACCCTTGAGAGTTTCAATGATCACTGCATTGTTGGTGATTACTGTCAGCGGGCGCTTTTCAATCAGCATGCTGCCAAGAACTGCCGCTGTTGAGCCGTCATTGATCATCACGGTCATGCCGGGCTCAATCAATTCAAGAGCAGCGCGGCCCATCTGAACTTTGGCTTCGTTGTCCTGCTGCACGCGAAAACGGAAATCACTTTCAAATTGCGAGCCGGGGTCCATCGTCGCGCCGCCGCGAACTTTGCGCAACACGCCAGATTCTTCGAGCGAGTCCAGATCGCGATGAATGGTCATTTTGGAAACAGCAAAACGATCAGCAAGATCATCCAGATCAACTGCGTGATTTTCAATCAGCAGATTGATGATCGCCTGTCTTCTTTCGTCGCGTTTCACGAAAATTCCGATCTCAAAGCGTGGTTGCTTATGACGCAAGTTTAAATCACAAAATCACATAATAATCCATATAAAATGTTATTTTGTGATGTTTTGTTGAGTGAGGCGCGATTTACTCCACAAGGGCTTTTGCGGTGCGCTCATCCGTGATGAGACCATACAGACGACCGCTTTTCAGAACGGCGCGAATAGCTTCTGTCTTCGACAGGCCGCCAGCCAGGCCGATGATCCGGCTCATATCAGCGTTTTCAACGGAAGCTGCTATGGTGCGGGCTGTCAGCTTGGTATCCAGTCGTGTGCCATTCTTATCAAAGAAGTGACCGAGCATTTCACCGACCGCACCATATTCAGCAATCTCTTCCATCTCTGCCAAATCAATTACGCCTGATGTGACGAGCTGTGCATGAGCGTCGACGGTGCCGATACCAACGATTTTCAGTTCCGCACGGCAACCCATGTCGAAGACGGTTGTGACACCCTTTTGCGCAAGCAGCACTTCGCGATCTTCTGCGGTATTAGCAAAGAACGGCACAGGCATCACGTAAGCGGGTCTGCCGGTCTTCTCGGCAATGCGATGCATCACGTCATGCGGGTTGGCTGCAAAGTTTCGCGTCAAACCACCGAGCAGTGAAACGAATTCCAAATCCTTAGCGGTTACACGCGGCATGTGGCTAACCGCCGCCGAAAGCGTGCGGCCATGGCCGAGGCCGATCACCTCATGGTCACCATGTTCAATCTCACGACGCAAAAATTCCGCACCAGCATTGCCTAAGGAGAGCAGGGGCAGGGCGTCTTCGCCAAGATCGGGTGCGACTTCACAATATTCTAGATTGTATTTTTCAGCGAGCTGGTTCTCGAGGTCGATACATTCGGAAATATCGCCGTCGATGGTCACTTTAACCGCGCCGTCTGCAACTGCTTTGGCGATGAGCCGATGGGCTTTTACGGAAGGTAGCCCCAGCCGTTTCGCAACGGCTGATTGGGTCATTCCGCCAATAAAGTGAAGCCAGGCGGCACGAAGGGCTAAGGAATCCTCTGCATCTGCCATTTTTATGCTGCCTGCTCCCGATTCTTTATTGTTTTCTTGTGGTTATATTTTCAAATCTCCGGCGCCGGTGTCAATGTGTGGCGCCCAGAAGGCCACACTTTCCGCAATCTGTGGAATGACTTCACGGTCGTTTGGATCACGTTCCTTAAACGACAGCTCAAGACAAATTTCATTGTCCACTGCTCCACCTTCGGCAAAGGCTTTCAGCAACGGTTCAGGCTGAATGCGACCCTTGGCGTTGAAGGCTGCCGTGAAAGGACGGTGACCGCCCTTATCCATCAGGCTCTGCTTGATATGAATGATTGGCGACACTTTTGGCACAGCACGCGCCCATGCATAGGGGTCAAAATCGTCTGGATTTGAAGAGGTGACATCGCCATGATCAATGTCGGCCATCATCCACATCGGTATTGCCATATTTGCTGCGGTCAAACGATCCTGGAGCTTGATGCTTTCCGCGATTGTATCGCCAAATTCACGACCGATGCTCATTGGCTCCCAGAACACATAATCAAGACCAGCACCGGCTGCATGTTCGGCAACTTCCGCCCAGCAATCAATTGCGATTTTGATCAGTTCTTCGCGGCGTTCAGGATTGTCAAAATCCTTATAGGTGAAAATCGCAAACTGCGTGCCGACGGACTTGCCACCGAGATCGCCGATAATATCAGCAAATGTTTTGAACCAGTCGACATAATAGCGGCGCACATCTGCGTCTGGATGGCCGAAATGGTTGAGACGACCATAAGGGCCGGTCATGCCGGAGGTAACGCGAACGCCAGTGCGCTCTAATGCCTTGTCCATGTCGCGGGTGAGACGGCGGATGGTCGAAGCATCCCAGCTTGGATTGATGAACTCATGCGTGAGCTGAAGATCGCGCAGGCGCAGATCACGTGCAACGGTTTCAATCAGATCATCCGGCTCTGCAAAGCGATTTACAAGCGGATTTGTGTTTAGTGAAAGCGTAAGGGCCATGGTGTCCTCAGGCAGCAATTTTAGCGCTGTCGAACCAAGCGATAAATGCGGCTCGTTCAGCTTCGGTCAGATGCAGATAATGCTTGGTGCGGCGGTAGAGAATATCGTTCGCCGTCTTTGCCCACTCTTTTGCAACGAGATAGCGAACTTCGGCTTCATAAAGATTGCCGCCGAAATGCTGACCAAGACCGGCGAGGTCGGAGGCACCCGCAACCACGTCTTTTGTGCGTGCGCCATAGAGACGACCGTAATGCAGGGCCAGTTTGCGCGGCATCCAAGGATAGCTGTCACGAAGGCTGTTCGCAAAAGTCTCAAAGTCGGCATTGGCGATTTCGCCGCCCGGAAGCGGTGCGTCATGTGTCCAGTCACCACTCATTTTCGGGAAGATGTGCTTCAAGCGATGCATACCGCGTTCAGCAAGTTCGCGGAATGTGGTGATCTTGCCGCCAAATACGTTTAGCAATGGCGCATCATTGGTTTCATCGAGATCGAACACATAATCGCGGGTGACAGCGGACGGGTTGCCCTTGCCGTCATCAAACAGCGGACGCACGCCAGAGAAGCTATGCAGAACATCTTCGCGACGCAGCTTTTCCTTGAAATAGCGGTTTACTGCGGTGAGCAGGTAATCGATTTCTTTCTCGTCCGCGCTTACATCTTCTGCACGACCTTCATAAGCAATATCGGTGGTGCCGATGAGCGCCTTGTCGCCTTCATACGGGTTGATGAAGATCACGCGCTTATCGTGGTTCTGTACCAGATAGGCATTCGCCCCGGACCAGAACTTTGGCACGATGATATGGCTGCCCTTGACGAGACGCACATTGCGCGACGAGTTTGAGCCAGCAACATTGGTGATTACGTCCGTTACCCACGGGCCAGCGCAATTGACGATGCAACGTGCGCGGAAGTTGCGCACTTCGCCTGTATCGCGGTTCTTGGTTTCAACGATCCAGCCGCCTTTTTCGCGACGCGCCGACGTTACCGGCGTGCGGGTCAGAACGGTTGCACCCTTTTCAGCGGCACCAACAGCATTGAGAACGACGAGACGGGCATCATCTACCCAGCAATCGGAATATTCAAAGCCCTTGGTGTATTGATCGAGAATCGGGGTGCCTTCCGGATCGCGCTTCAAATCAAGCGTGCGGGTGCCGGGGAGCTTCTTGCGACCGCCAAGATGGTCGTAAAGAAACAGGCCAAGGCGCACGAGCCAAGCCGGACGATCCTGCGGGCTGTGCGGGAGAACAAAACGCATTGGCCAGATAATGTGCGGTGCTGCATTCAACAGCACTTCGCGCTCAATCAATGCTTCGCGAACAAGGCGGAACTCATAATATTCAAGATAGCGCAGACCGCCATGAACCAGCTTGCCAGAGCGAGACGAGGTGCCTTCTGCAAGATCGTCTTTTTCTGCCAGCACAACCTTAAGGCCGCGCCCGGCTGCATCGCGAGCCACGCCCGCGCCATTGATACCGCCGCCAATCACAAACAGATCGCAGGTTTCCGGTTCAGCCATCTCATGCTCCTTCGGATGCCGGAATTCCGGCAAAATAATATGTCATCTCAGCCGATTGTCGAATTACCGATCGGCTGCAAGCTTGTCCCAGATCGGGGTCAGAGCCAGTCGGGCGTCCTTATAGGCGCCAAACAGTTCTGCGTAGCGTTGTGCCTGTGCGGCATCAGGTGCTTCGCCAGCACCCAGCAAAGGTGCAACCCATTCCGCAATGCAATCTTCCATGTTGGAATAAGCACCAATTGCGACCGCCGCCATCATGGCAGCGCCAGCAGCACCCGCCTCTTCACGCGATGAAACGCGCACCGGCGCATTCACTGCTGCGGAAAGCGTGCTGCGAAGAGCGCGAGAGCGAGCCGCGCCACCAGTTATGCGCAGTTCGGCAGGCATATCGCCCATTGCAGCATAGCAATCACGCGTCGCCATGCCGAGACCTTCAACCACCGAACGCACCAGTTCGGGGAAGCGGTCGCGGCTTGAAAGTCCGATAAAGCCAGCGCGAGCAAAGGCATTAACGAAAGGTCCGCGTTCGCCAGCTTCCGAAATATAAGGATGGTAAAGCAATGCGCCGGGGCGACTTGCATTAAACCATTCATCAAGGCGCGGTATCAGATCGCTTAGCGAGACTGGTTTGTCTGCTGTAGACATCAGATCAGCGGCGACCTGCAATATCCAGTCGATATTGATCGTCGCGCCCATATTGGTCTGAACCTGCGTGACGATGCCGGGAAGTGGCAGCGCGATAACGTAGCCTGTGCCTTCCGCATTCAGATTAATCTCGGAAACAGGTTTCGCACGCATATGCACGCCCGTCGATCCGATAGTCGAGCAACCTGCATCGGCAGTGCCGGAATAAACGCCAGCGCCGAGTGCGGTCATCACCATATCGACATAGCCGAGACTCACCGACGTGCCGGCCAAAAGACCCGTTGCAGCGGCCGCGTCGGGGGACAAAGGATGCTGCGTCAGAGTACCGTCTACGATTTCGGGCAGCAGATTGCGGCGCTTAATAAGACCGAGTGCTTCAATAACCACATCATCATATTGACGATTGCGGAAATTGCCGAACGTGAAACTGGCTTCCGATGGGTCTGTGGCGCGGACGCCGGTGAGATTGAGATAAAGCCAGTCCTTACAATGAAGGGCGACTTCCGCATTATCGAGCAGTTCCGGCACGAAACTGTTCATATGCGCCATTTGTGTACCTTGCTGGCAGGTGTTCAGCCCGGTTCCGGTCGCTTCAAAGCGCGCACGGTTCATAGGTCCTGCAGCAAGTTTTGTAACCGTATTAGCGGCGCGTGCGTCGAGCCATATCCACGCATCGCCGACGGGCTTGTTATCGCGTCCCACCAGCCATGTGCCATCACCCTGTCCGGTAACGGAAACAGCCGCAGTGCGTTGGCTTAAATTTGGGACTTTATCCGCAAGGCCGCGTATAGCTTTGGCGCAGTCGTCCCAAGTCTGGGAAAGTGACTGCGTCACAGCACCATGTTCGCCGGTTTCATATTTGTTACGGACAGCCGCCGAATCGAGTTGACGACCGTTCAGGTCGAATGCCACAGCCTTGACGACGGACGTGCCCGCGTCGATGCCGATGATTATATCACCTTGACCACGCATGACTGAATTACGCTTTCCCAATGTGGTCCTTGACGGACATTTGGATTTCCTCCCGCGACGAAATTTGTCGCTCGCTGCCCATTGTTTTAGACAAAATAGGCTTTTGCGTCTAGTTGAGATAACATAACGATACATGACTGTCTGTAAAATTTTTGTGCACAAGCATTTTTTTTCACCAAAAGGTGATGGCAGTGAATTTCACCGCATTTAATCGGGGTTTATTTGGATATAAAGAAGTATTATTCAGATGTTTTTGGGTGGCTTAATTCTATTAAGATATTGTTTTAATTAACAAAAATTTTAGACTGCTCTCAGGGAAGTGCACGTTCTGTTTTTCGGAGCGCTGGGGCAGGCATTTCAGCTTTTGTGGCGAAATTCGCCGGAGTTGCGTGCATTTTTGGCGTTCAAATGTGCAAAATGGAACGCGTTTCAAAAAGTCCTGATTGACAGTTATATGTCTTTATAACATGATTATTGGAGTTGATAACATGCTGCTATCATAGATCATGACGGCGGCATCTTTGTTTCCAGGCTACGCGGAGGGGCGGTGCCGGCAACATGCGGAGGATTTATGTTTCAGATTTCTGCTCCTGTTTGTTTTGCCCCTTTGGCTGCCCGATATTTCGCGGTCGCTAAGGTTACGCATAATCCGCGCAATCATGAGGCTGTATAGGCCTAACCGCATCATCCGTTTCTATAACGACAATCCGGCAGAATTTGCTGAAGGCGTTTGATAATGAGTACACAAGCTAATCAAGTTACACCAAAGCCCGCCAAATCAAGTCGCGCCGTCCTCTGGAGCGTGATCGCTGCGGTGGTGGTTATCGGTGCAATTGGATTTGACACGAAGGTCGTGAAAATCGGTTCTGATGCCGATGTGCGTCAGCAGGTTTTCTCACCTGACGCCTATGGCGCGGCAGAGTTCCCAACAGTTAAGGCCAGCGTTGAAGAACGTGCAGCTGATGCTGTTGAAGTTGGTACAGCGCTTGCTGCTGACAAAGACGCCGCCGGTAAGAAATACGGCGTTGGCAGTGTGAACCCGGTTATCCCGGTCAAGTTTACTGGCACTGTCGAAGAACGTAAGTCCAACTACAATGTCATCAAGGTTGATGGTTTCCCTGAAGGCATGGCTATCCGCGTTCAGACGGGCCCTGCTGTAAACGGCACCGATTTGCGTGACGCGACTGGCACAATCGAATTTGGTCAGTTCAAGAACCAGATCGAATTCCAGAACGCTGGTTCCGCTCTCAATAATGAGATGAAGAAACAGGTTCTTGAAGGCGTTGATGTCGATAATCTGGTTGGCAAGACGGTTACGGTGACGGGCGTTTTCAAGCTTGTTAATCCGAAGAACTGGCTGGTTACGCCAGTGGGGCTCGAAGTAAAATGAGCCCTGACCGGAAGACAATCGAAGGCAAGCACGGCGACGTTGTTCTCAGCGCGCATGATGTTGCCAAGGCCTATGGCCGCATTCATGCCCTTAAAGGCGTGAATTTTGAAATTCGTCGCGGTCAGGTCACCACGCTTTTTGGCGAAAACGGTGCTGGCAAGTCGACCCTGATGAAAGTTCTGTCGGGTGTTATTCAGCCGACATCAGGCACAATCATTCTTGATGGTGAACCTGTCACGTTCAATTCCTCCTCGGAAGCACGTGATCGCGGCATTTCGATTATCCATCAGGAGTTAAGCCTCGCGACCAATATGAATGTGCGCGACAACATTTTCATGGGACGCGAAATCCGTGGTGCAACCGGCGTTAACTTCGCCGAAGAAGAACGCCTCACGCGCGAATTGCTTGCAGAGCTTGAAGAAGACATTGATCCGCTGACACCTGTTGAAGAGCTTCGTCTTGGTCAGCAGCAGGTTGTCGAAATCGCGCGTGCGCTTTCGGTCAATTCGCGAATTCTGATCATGGATGAGCCAACGTCTGCGTTGAGTGCTTCAGAAGTTGAAGTGTTGTTCAAGGTCATTCGCGATCTGACGGCGCGTGGTGTTGCCATCGTTTACATCTCGCACCATCTCGAAGAAGCTTTGCAGATCACCGATCATGCGGTTGTGCTGCGTGACGGCGCAATGACGGCTTACGCCCCACGCGCTGACATTGATCTTGAATGGATCGTTCGCAACATGGTTGGCGAAAACTTCGACCTTGGCTCACCTCCGACTGGCTATGAATGGGGCGATGTCGCACTTTCCGTGGAAGGTCTGACCGTTCAGGATAAGTCGGGTGATTTCGCGCTTGTCGATAATATGTCGCTCAATGTGCGCGCCGGTGAGATCGTTTGTATCTACGGTTTGATGGGCGCGGGTCGTACCGAGCTTCTTGAAACCGTTGCCGGTCGTCTGAAAGCAAGTTCGGGCAGCATTCTGCTTAAAGGTCAGGACGTCGCGGGTCTGACGATTGCGCAGCGCATCGATCAAGGTCTGGTTCTCGTGCCAGAAGATCGCCAGCGCGATGGTCTCGTGCAGACGATGACGGTTGGCCGTAACCTGTCGCTCGCCAGCATTGGCGAAATGACGAAAGGCCTTTTCACATCGAAAAAGCGCGAAAAGAGCATCGTCGATCAGTCGATTAAAAACGTTCACATCAAGACGGATGGTGGCGAAGCCGCAATCGGTTCGCTTTCCGGCGGCAATCAGCAGAAGGTCGTTATCGGCAAGATGCTGGCAACGGAGCCGAAGGTTATCCTGCTGGATGAGCCAAGCCGCGGTATCGATATTGGCGCGAAGGCCGAAGTGTTCAAGCTTCTGGCCGAGAAGGCCAAAGACGGTTTGGCGGTTGTCTACACCACATCAGAAGTCGGCGAGTGCCTCAGCATCGCTCATCGTATCATTGTTATGCACCGTGGACGCATCTCAGCCGAATTTGGCTCTGATGTCTCCAAGGAAAAGATCATGGCCGCCTCGGGCGAGTCCATGGTCGGCCATTAAAATAGTTATGGAGCACTGATAGAATGTCAGTCACGACTACAAAAGAAAAAGCGGCCCCGAATGGGGCGAAGCGGAAAACCAGCATCGTGCATTTGCTGCTCGAAGGTCGTGCGTTTTTTGCGCTGATCGCGATTATCGCGGCCTTTTCATTCCTTTCGCCTTATTATTTTACCGTCAATAACTTCCTGATCATGTCGTCGCATGTGGCCATATTTGGCTTGCTTGCGATTGGCATGCTGCTGGTTATTTTGAATGGCGGTATCGATCTTTCGGTCGGTTCCACTCTTGGTCTTGCGGGCGTTGTCGCTGGCTTTTTGATGCAGGGCGTCAATATTCCGGAGCTGGGCGTCATTTTGTACTTCCCGGTTTGGGCAGTCGTCCTCATCACTTGTGCGCTTGGTGCGTTTGTTGGTGGCATCAATGGCGTTCTGATTGCCTATCTGCGCGTTCCAGCATTCGTAGCAACGCTTGGCGTGCTTTATTGTGCACGCGGTGTAGCACTTCTGATGACCAATGGTCTGACCTACAACAATCTTGGCGGTCGTCCTGAGCTCGGCAATACGGGCTTTGATTGGCTTGGCTTCAACACGCTTTTTGGTGTGCCGATTGGCGTTCTTGTGCTGGCCGTTCTCGCGATCATCGTCGCAGTCGTGCTCAACCGCACAGCCTTTGGCCGCTGGCTCTATGCTTCGGGTGGTAATGAACGTGCTGCTGAACTTTCCGGCGTTCCGGTCAAGCGCGTGCAGATTTCGGTCTATGTGATTTCGGGCATCTGCGCCGCTATCGCTGGTCTGGTTCTGTCGTCGCAGCTGACCTCCGCTGGTCCAACCGCAGGTACGACCTACGAATTGACGGCAATCGCTGCAGTGGTCATTGGTGGCGCAGCGCTGACGGGTGGTCGCGGGACAATTCTCGGAACGCTTTTGGGCGCTTTCGTGATTGGCTTCCTCTCCGATGGCCTCGTGATCATCGGCGTATCGTCCTACTGGCAGACCGTATTTACCGGCGCGGTCATCGTGCTCGCGGTCCTGCTCAACAGCATTCAATATTCCCGACGTTAAACAAAGTTACGGCTCCGCTCACCGTTCAGGGCGGAGCCAGTTCTTCGGGGGTAGCGAAAACATTCCACAATGGCGATCAAGCAAAAGCCTCGCCTTTTGGAAATGGTAACGCCGGGAAACCGGCATTGTGCAACGATAATCTTTTACGGGAGTGAGACATGTTTAAGAAGGGTATGCGCGTTCTTTTTGCTGCTGCAGCAGCATTGCCGCTTATCGCCAGCACCGCATGGGCTGAAGGTCTGATCTCAATCGTGGTCAACGATCCTTCGAACCCATATTGGTACACTGAAGGCGAAATCGCCAAGAAAACCGCTGAAGGCCTTGGCTATTCGGCTGTTGTTGGCGGCCACAAGGGCGACACCAACACAGAAAGCAACCTGATCGACACCGCGATCACCAACAAGTCGGTTGCGATCATTCTTGATCCTGCAAATGCTGACGGTTCTGTTGGTGCAGTTAAGCGCGCTGTCGCAGCTGGCATTCCAGTGTTCCTCGTGAATGCTGAAATCAACCAGGAAGGCCTTGCTAAGGCACAGCTCGTTTCCAACAACGCACAGGGCGCAGCACTCGGTGCAACGCAGTGGGTTGAGAGCGTTGGTGAAGAAGGCAAGTATGTTGAGCTGTTCGGTTCGCCATCAGACAACAATGCAGCCACTCGTTCGAACGGCTACGAAACTGTTCTTTCGCAGTACCCAGACCTCGTAAAGGCTGGTCAGGACGTTGCGAACTGGAACCGTACACAGGGTCACGACAAGATGCAGGCTTTGCTTCAGGCAAACCCAGACATCATTGGCGTTATCTCGGGTAACGACGAAATGGCTCTCGGTGCAATTGCTGCTCTGAAGAAGGCTGGAAAGCTTGATCAGGTTAAGGTTGGCGGTTTTGACGGTTCGCCAGATGCAGTTGCTGCAATCAAGGCCGGTGAACTTCAGTACACCGTTCTTCAGCCAGTTGCGATTTTCTCGGAAGCTGCTGTTAAGCAGGCCGACAACTTCATCAAGACAGGCAAGACCGGCGTTGACCAGGAAAAGCAGCTTTTCGATTGCTTCCTGATCACCAAGGACAATGTTGACAAGTACACTGCTCCATTCGTTCTGGAACAGTAAGAACCGACAAGATGGGGCGCGGTGTAGTCCGCGCCCCGTTTTTATTTTAGTACCGAGGCTATGAATCGGGACCGGCCAATAGGACATTGGCGGGCTGGGGACGAGTGATAGGCATGGTTACAAGCACGAAAGCAAGCATAGACAACCTTCTGACAGAGCAGGTGCCCAACGATAGTAGGCACGCGCGTCAGCTGGTTCGCCGCCAGCAAATTGCTGAAATGATTATGTCCGAAGGGTCAGTGCGGATTGAAGATCTGACCGAGCGTTTCGCGATCAGTCTTATGACAGCGCATCGCGATGTGGATGAACTGGTTAGTCGCGGCCTGTTTCGTAAATCGCGCGGCATTGTTTCCGCAGCACCCACAAGCCTTATTGAGGCCAGCGACCTCTATCGCGTCGCGCGCCAATCCGAAGAAAAGAAGCTGATCGCTGAAGCCGCGATGCAATTCGTAGAGCCGGGTCAGGCTATTTTTCTCGACGACTCCACAACCGTTCTCCAGATGGTGCCATATCTAGCGGATAAGGGTCCGCTGACGGTTATCACCAATTCGCTGATCCTGATGAATGAAGTGCGCGACATAAAAGATGTTACGTTGCTGGGTCTTGGTGGTCAGCTTTACAACTGGTGCAACGCCTTTGTTGGCGGCATGACAATCCATGAAATTCGTCGTTTGCGTGCTGATGTGGTTTTCATTTCGATTGCGGCAATCACCGATGATCTGTTGTTTCACCAATCGCCAGAAATGGTCGAAACCAAACGCGCAATGCTGGAGAGTTCTGCAAAACGCGTGCTGTTGACCGATCACACCAAGTTCGAGCGCCGCGCATTGCATAATTTTGGAGCGCTTAAGGATTTCGATGTGGTGATTGTCGATGACAAAACATCACTCGAACATGTTGAGCGGATGCAGGCCCAGGGCATTAATGTCGTCATCGCCGGCTCGAGCGGAACGAAAGAATAGCCGCAAGGCTCACGAATTTAGCGCATACATATCAGGAAATACAATCCATGCCGTCTTTGTTGGGAATCGATAGCGGACTGACCGTCACCAAGGCCGTTATCTTCGATGTTGATGGCACAACGCTTGCCGTTGCGCGCCGCCGCGTCCCTCAATATTTCCCAAAGCCTCGCCATGTTGAGCGTGACATGGATGAGTTCTGGAACGCAACAGCTGATGCAATTGCGGAAGCGATTGAAAAAAGTGGACGCCCGGCATCGGATATTCTCGCAATTGCCACCACTGCGCATGGCGACGGCATTTACATGCTCGACCAAGATGCGCGTCCGCTTGGAAAAGGCATCCTGTCGCTTGATAGCCGTGCTGTTGATGTCGCTGAACGCTGGTTAAGCAGCGCAGTGGCTGACCAGTCGATTGCGATTACGGGCCAGCTACCGCACGCCTCGGCTCCTTCCGCAATTCTGGCCTGGGTCAAGGAAAATGAGCCTGACCGCTATAATCGCATTGGTCATGTGATTGCCTGTAAAGACTGGCTGCGTTTTTGTTTGACGGGCGAAGTTGGCACTGACCGCACCGAGGCATCGACATCGTTCACTGATTATAAAACACAGGACTATTCCAAAGACGCGCTCAAGCTTTTTGGCCTTGAAGCGCTCTGGGATGCACTGCCGTCTATGTCGCGCTCCGACGAAATCATCGGTGGCGTTTCGCAGGAATGCGCCAGCCGTACAGGGCTTCTTGCGGGAACGCCGGTTGTTGGTGGCCTGCATGATGTGACCGCTTCGGCGCTCGGTGTCGGCGGTCTTAAGATCGGTACGGTTGCGGTTGTCGCGGGCACTTATTCAATCAATGAAACGCTGTCGTCCGAACCCCGTGTCGATAAGAGCTGGTTCTGCCGCAATGGCATCGCACCGGGTGAATGGAACAATATGTCCATCTCGCCTGCTTCCACCGCGAATTACGACTGGTTCCTTGATAAGCTTTGCCCGGCAGAACGTCGTGAGGCTGAAGAAACTGGCCGCTCGATCCACGATATGCTGCGCCCGGAAATCGACGCCGCGCTGGCAAAGCCTTCGACGGCACTTTTCCATCCTTATCTGTTTGGCTCGCCCTATGGTGCGATGGCAAGCGGCGCGTTCTTTGGTCTACGCGGTTGGCAGGAACGTGGCGATATGCTGCGCGCTGTGTGGGAGGGCATCGCCTTCAATCACCGTATTCATGTCGACCATCTCAAAGACGGCTTCGAAATTTCCGCAGCACGTTTGACTGGTGGCGTTTCGCGCAGCCCATCCTTTGCGCAAATGTTTGCCAATGTGCTGGGTATGCCGGTGACAGTGACCGATACCGATGAAGCAGCCGCATGGGGCGCAGCACTTTGCGCAGGCAAGGGCGCTGGCGTTTTTTCTGATGTCTATAGTGATCCGCGTGATCTCGATGCGATTGGCCGGACCTACGTGCCGGATGCGCAGCGCAGTGCAGATTATGAAAAGCGTTATGCGCTCTTCAAGGAAATAGCATCTGCAATGGGGCCAATCTGGTCCAAGATCGATGCCTTAACTGATTGAAATATAGCGAAGACAGTGAAATGAACGATTTCGTAAGCAGTGCCCAAATGAAGAACCGCATCAGCCAACTTGAAGCTGACGGTGTTGATGTTCTCATTCTGGGGGCTGGCATCAATGGTGCGGGTCTTTATCGTGATCTGAGTGAACAGGGCGTGAGCTGCTTCATTGTCGATAAGGGCGATTTTGGTTCTGGCACCAGTGCTGCGCCTTCGCGTCTTATTCATGGTGGCCTCAAGTATCTCGAAACCGGCGAATTTGGTCTGGTGGCGCAATCAACGGTCGAGCGCAATATCCTGCTGAAAAACGCGCCGCATAATGTTCGCCCGCTGCCGACATTTATTCCGGTGTTCTCGTGGACCAAGGGTATTCCCGCAGCGCTTCGGACTTTGTTTGGCTCGACTACCGCTCCACGCAGTCGTGGCGCGGTTCTTATCAAGATTGGTCTTGGTTTGTATGATTATTTTGGTGCGCGTGAGCGCGTCATGCCGAAGCATAACTTTCTCTTCAAGAAGAAAGCCTTGAAGGAAATGCCATATATGACACCGTCTATTGTGGGTGGTGGCATTTATTATGACGCATGGGTCAGCAAACCAGAACGCCTGGTTTATGAGCTTGTCAGCGATGGCCTGAAAGCCAATCCGAAAAGTGCTGCAGCGAATTTCACGTCGATTGTCGCCGCGAGGGACGGCGCAGTGAGCTTTGAAGGGCCAGAAGGCTCGGCTTTCACGGTTAAACCAAAGATCGTTATCAATGCCGCTGGTCCTTGGATCGATCATGTCAACGCGGCGCTTGGTAAAGAAACCAAGATGATTGGTGGCACCAAGGGTTCGCATATTTTGATCGATCATCCTGAACTGGTGAAGAGCCTTAAGGGCCGGATGATCTATTTCGAGGCAGATGATGGTCGTATCTGCCTTGTCTATGATTATCATGGCCTTGCGCTGGTCGGCTCAACCGATATTCCGGCCAATAATCCGGATGAGGTTTTTGCTGAAGACAAGGAAATCGATTATTTCATCGAGAGCCTGCGTTCGCTGCTGCCGAAGCTGAAATTTGATCGTAGCCAGATTGTTTACACTTATAGCGGTATTCGTCCACTGCCAGCGTCCAATGCGTCTGAACCGGGGCTCATCAGCCGCGATCATTCCGCACCAGTTATCGAACCGGATGCAGGCCGTCCGTTTGAGATCATTTCGCTGGTTGGCGGCAAGTGGACAACGTTCCGCGGTTTCGCTGAAGAAGTCGCCGACACGGTGCTCAAGCGCTTTGGCCGCGAGCGTCTCAAATCAACCCGCACTTTGACTATCGGCGGGGGTAAAGATTACCCAGCGGATGATCGTGCACGCGCCGCATGGGTGGCGAAATACGCCAAGGAAAATGGACTTGCAGCTGAACGCGTAGAGACGCTATTGCAGCGTTATGGCACGACCGCTCTGCCGATCATTCAGGACGAAGCCAAAGTTGGTGTTACACTTTTGCCTGATACAGACAGCATCAGTCGTGCAGAAATCGCGTGGATTGCGCGCAATGAGCTGGTTGTGCATCTCTCTGACGTTGTTTTGCGCCGCACGACACTGGCAATTGATGGCGCGCTGTCGGATGCCAATCTGGCTGCAATTGCCGATATTCTTAGCGTCGAGTTTAGCTGGGATGCTGCACGCAAGGCGCGGGAGCTGGAGCTTGTTCTTGCTGAGCTTTTAAAACGCCATGGCATGGTACTTGGAGATGAGCCCGCGAAACGTCGCTGATTTAGAATTAAAAAACCGGGCCATAGCCCGGTTTTTTTTAGATGCTTATTGAGCTAACCTCGTAGGGTGACAGGGAAATTATCTTGCCGTTTGGAACAGACATAGTCTGTTCATGCGGAGTGATGTTAACGAGCCAAATCTTGTCTTCCACTGCCATTGCCAGAACGTCAGATGGGCGCGAGGTCCGGCATTGTTTCCAGCTTTTGCCCGCAAGATCAGCCAGCACTTTTACGGTGTTAAACAGAGGGCGCTTGTGACCCGCAGCTGTCGGTTCGTTGTCACCAGCAATAAGTCCGAATGGGCCGGTGAGCGCCGAAAGTGTGAGGCTGTCGAGACCTGCATTCAGCACTGAAATGACATAGGCAAAAGCAAAGCTTTCCGCGAATTTTCCGTTATGGCGCGGATCGCGGTTGGCCATGGCAATACGTTTGCCATTCGGATTTTCCATCGTGCGGCTGCCATAGGGATTCTGGCGCATAGGAATGGTCGATGGTCCGATGCGATAGGGCTTATCGCCATAAATCGCACGCACCGAACGCGTGATGAAAGGCAGCGCTTCAAGCGTCTGCATGACGCTCAAATCATCCGCAGCATGCACAATGGGATTGGTGCAGTGGCTGACAAAATCGATCAGGTCACCGGGAACGCGCTTGCGATTAAGCTCGGTGAAATAGCTCAGCATGCCGCCGCCAAGCTGCACATCCGGGAAGGCTGCTCGTGCTGCCGCATAAACATCTTCAAGCGGCGGGCAGGGTGGCCATTCGCTCCCCGGCGGTGTCGATTGCCGATCGATTGCCGGTGAGATCATGATCGCGTCTGGCGTAAAGCCTGCCGCTTTCATGTCTGAGGCGATGGCCTTGGTTTCATCAATGAGTGATTTCTCGCAAGGCAATGCAATTTCAAGCGAAACGCGACCTTTGTGATGTTTTGTCAGTGCTGCAAAATCGACAAATGCTGATCCGTCATGACCCGCCAGCGGATCGTAGTGAAATAGCAAATCCTGCGGCGCAATCTCTTGCAAAACATCAATTGCAGCAAGGCTTGCTTTGGCCTCTTCCGGCGTGATGATGATGCCGATATTCGGCATGGCGCCGCTTGTCTTACCGAGCGTAATGCGCACGGGTTCAGCACTTTTCGTCGTCTTTGAATCAGCTTCGCGCGTGTCGCGAATATTGAGGACAATGCGCTGATGCAAAGGTTGCGCTGCTTCAAGCTGGTAAGGCCAAGGCAAAGCGAGCGGGCGCACATAGGTTTTGTAAGATGCATCAGACCAGTTGCGCTGGTCTTCCATCTCAAATGTATCGCCTTCCATACGGCACTCGGCGAAAACGCCCGGCATTGCCTCGTGGGTGATAGCGCGCATGTCCTTAAACGGTTGCCACGGTTCAATGAGATCAGGCAGATGGGTTTCGTTAAGCGTGCCATCGACATGTTCAACAGTGACAGGCGAACCGGCAACGCCGACAATCGGATGCAGAATGCAGAAACCGCAGCGGTTTGCTTCAAAGCCGGTTGCGGTGTTGGCCACGGCGTCAAAAGTCAGTTCGCCATTGCTATCAGCCTTAATACGCACATCGATAGCGAGTTGCGTTGCATCCGGGCCTTCGCAGCGTGCCTGATAGGAGACGCTAAAACCGCTGGCACTTTGCTCGACATTTAGATCGTGGATTGCCGGGCTGTAAGTCCCCCAGTCTCGATCACGCACCAAATAGGAGACTGCGCGCAGAATCTCCACACCATCATATTTGATGGTACGAAGATTGCCGTTGCTCAGATCGACTGACAATAAGTCAGCTTTGAGGTGCTGAGGCGGGGTTTCAGCCTCACGAGTGCCATACAGCAGGAAGGGATCGACGCTGCTCATTTGAGCAACGCCGTAATATCGACGCGATTGCCGCTTGCAGCGCTGTCATAGGCCGCTTCTACAAGCGCGAAAGTCTTGAGATTGTCAGCGCCCGAGGTTGAGGTTTCTTCACCCGATGCAAGCTTGTTCACCCAATGTTGCTGAATGGCAAAAACGCTTTCCTGAATATTGTGCCATGGGCGCGATGCCCATGAGAGCAATGCAGGCGAAACGTCAGAAACTGTAGTGCCAGCAGGCGTAATCACTTCAAGGCGATAACCCTGATAAAGACGGATTGAGCCTTCCGTGCCATCAAGTTCAATCAGCGTTTCCGGGAATGGATCGGTTTCGAGCTTGGTTGCATAGCTTACATCGACAATCGAAGTGGCGCCATTTTCATGGTCCATGAGAATGGTTGCAACGTCCTCGCCCTTGATCTTCGGGTTGACGCGCTTGGTGCGTGCGACAAGGCTTGTCACATCACCAAGGATAAAGCGCGCAATATCAAGCGTGTGGATGCCGAGATCTTCAATGATGAAGCGTTCACCTTCCGCAAGATATGGCTGGCCGGAAAACACGTCGAATCCCGAGCGGAACGAGAAACGGCCCCAGAATGGTGTACCGATAACACCGCTGTCGAGCGCTTTGCTAACGGCCTGAATAGGCGTTTGCCAGCGGAAGTTTTCATGCACCATCAACGGAATGCCTGCATCATCACAGACCTTAACCATGGCCTTGGCATCATCAAGCGTTTTGGCAAATGGCTTCTGGCAGATTGCAGGCACCTTATGAGCAGCTGCAAGTTCCACCAGAGCGCGATGGCTTGAAACGGTGGTGGCAATATCGACAAAGTCGATGCCGCCATCGGCGAATAGCGCGTTTGCATCCGTGTAGCGGCGTTCGATGCCGAACTGATCGCCAACAATCTTCAGCCGCTCTGGATCGCGGTCGCAGATCGCCACAATTTTGGCACCTGAAACATCATTCCATCCATGCATCTGATTGATTGCGAAGAAACCACAACCGATGAGAGCGCCATTCAAGTCTGCCATTTTTATCCTGCTTTTGCCATTTGCATGAGTGTTACGCGCTGCTGGAGGCGGCGCTGTGCCTGATCGACCACCACGGCAATGATGATGACAAGCCCTTTGATAACCATCTGCCAGAAGGACGAAACGCCCATCATAACCAGACCGTCGGAGAGAATACCGATAACGAAAGCACCGATGATCGTGCCGCCGATTGTGCCGCGTCCGCCCGACATGGAAGTGCCGCCCAGAACCGCCGCCGCAATGGCGTTCAGCTCAAACGAGTTACCCGTTGCCGGATGCGAAGCCATCAGTTCGGATGAAATGATAAGGCCAGCAATCGCCGCGCAGAAGCCCGAAAACATGTAAACGAACATCTTTACGCGATCAACGCGGATACCCGACATGCGTGCCGCACGTTCATTGCCACCAACAGCAAAAATCTGCCGGCCAAGTGGAGTGTAACGCGCGATGTAGGCGGCTGCGAGTGCGACAACGACGAGAATCCAGATGGATACTGGCAGGCCAATAATGCTACCCGCGCCCAGGAAGCCAAAGCCCTGTGTGCCAAGGTCTTCGCGTCCTACGAGGTTCGGGAAGGTTTGACCGTCTGATGATAGCAGTGCCAGACCGCGTGCCACATAAAGAGTGCCGAGTGTCGCGATGAATGGTGCAACATTGAGCCGCGTTATGAGTAATCCGTTGACGAAGCCAACGGCCACACCCACCGCAAGCGTGATCAGCGAGATTTCGATCACGTTGAAATACATCGTATAGCCAATGCCAAGGTCAATGCCGTAGATCAGCAAGCCGCCTGCGACCATACCGCAAAGGCCGACGATGGAGCCGACCGACAAATCGATGCCGCCGGTGATGATGACGAAGGTCATGCCCATGGCAAGGAATGCATTCAGCGCAACGTGTTTCGACATCAAAATGAGATTGGCTGTCGAAAGAAAGTTGGGTGCTGCGAATGCGAAGAAGATAAACACTGCAAAAAGCGCGATGAAGGTTCGCAGTTTCATCAGCGTCAGCAAAGCTGAGCCGCTCGAAAAGGTTGGGTCAGAGGCTGCCGTGGTTTTGGCTGTCATGACGCGAGTTCCCTTGTTTGTTGGTCATGGTCGGTGACATGTCCGTGGCCCTTAGCCGAAGCGGCAACAATGTCGGCTTCCGTCGCGTTTTCGCGGTCAAATATGGCAATCAGCTTCCCATTGCTGAGCACCGCGATGCGATCGGAGAGCGCCATGACTTCTTCCAGATCAGATGTTGAAAACAGAATGGCGAGCCCTTCACCGGCGAGCCTGCGCATGGTGCGGAAAACGTCAGCTTTTGCGCCGACATCAATCCCGCGCGATGGCTCATCCATCAGCAGAACTTTTGGGTTGGTCATCAGTGCTTTGCCGATGACAACCTTTTGCTGGTTACCGCCTGACATAGAGGTGACTTCAAAATCAGGGTTGGGCGCTTTGATCGCCAGATCCTTGATAGCTTCCTGAATAGCTTGCTTTTCACGCTTGGGCGCGATGTGGAAAAAACGCGCAAGACGATCAAGGCTCGCCAGTGTCAGATTGCTGGCAATCGACAAGATTTGCACCAGTCCTTCGCGCTGCCGATCCTCGGGGATCAGCGCCAGTCCGCGGCGAATACGGCGGGTGGTGTCGCGCTCGGCGATCTTTTTGCCGTCGATGTAAATCTCGCCGGTTGAATGAGCGTGCTGCCCCATGATGCATTCAAAGAACTCGGAGCGTCCGGCACCCATCAGGCCGTAAATCCCAAGCACTTCGCCTGCACGAACGCTGAGTGAAACATTGTCTACAGCCAGACCGCCGATGGCGCGGGGCAGGGTAATGTTTTCGGCGCGGAACATTTCCCCGCCCATTTTATGCGTGACAGCCTTGGCGAAATCCTTGGCATCAGAGCCAATCATCGAACGCACAATCCATTGCGTGTTGATGTTTTTGATTTCTTCCTGACCGGTGATCTGCCCATCACGAAGCACGGTGATGTAATCGCCAATGCGCATCAATTCTTCCAGGCGATGCGAGATATAGACGATGGCTACACCGCGACTTTTGAGATCAGCAATGACCTTAAAAAGAATATCAACTTCAGCAGCTGAAAGTGCGGAAGTTGGTTCATCCATAATGACAATGCGCGCATCAATCGAAACGGCTTTGGCAATTTCGACAAGCTGTTGCTGACCAATCGGCAGGTCTGCAACCATGGTTCGCGCATCAATGCCAGCATCCAGGCGGTCAAGATATTCATTGGCCTTTTTGATCTGCGCCTTGTGATCAATCCCGCGTATGCCGCGGGTGATTTCGCGCTTGGCAAAGATGTTTTCTGCAACCGACATGTTTGAAAACAGGTTCAGTTCCTGAAAAATCATTGCAATGCCGCGCTTTTGTGCGTCAGCAGGGCTATCGAAGGATACTTCCTCGCCGTCGAGAATGATTTTGCCCATGGTTGGGCGTTCTACACCGGCGATTATCTTCATCAATGTCGATTTGCCAGCGCCATTTTCGCCAACAAGCACATTGACCGAGCCGCGCCGCAATTCGAGATTGGCGCGCTTGACCGCGACAATGCCCGAATAGACTTTTGATACGTCCTCAAGTCTGAGGACGATGTCGTCCTTGTTTTTTGCTTCTGCTTCCATGGATTATTTCTCCAGAGAAATAGAAACAGGGGTGAACAGCGGCAATTGACCCTTTGATGGCATCGGGAAAGCGCCGGTTGTCGTCACTTTCATACCGATCAGGTCTTCACGTGGTAGTTTTGTGAGAATGGAGTCATTGACGAGAATATTGAATGACTTGCCGAATTGCGCCCATTCGATCTGGTTGCGGAACTCGTTGAAGTTGACAATTTTGAGAGCGTCTCGGATTGCAGTGCCACGAACGGTCGGCCCGATCTGCACACGAGCATCGGCCTTGCCGTCGCCATTGCTGTCGACATCGACATAGGCGGCACGCGATTTGGTTTCTGCGCCAACCACAGTGCCTTCAAGCTTGGTTGCGAAGGTCCACGGTGCATTGCCTTGCTTCTCGCGATGGCCGAACTTTTCGCCAGCCTCATCGAGATTGGTATTTGCAGCATCCATTACTTCGCCAAGCGATATGGATTTTTCTGCGAAATAAGGAACGACTTTGCCTTCCCAGATTTGCGCAACAGCGCGATCCGGGTTGAAATTATCGCCGCGTGCTTCTGCGGCTTCTTCTGCTGTTGGCGTCTTGATGATTTTGCAGCCCGAAAGCGCGACGCCGCAGGCCAGCAGGACAATGGAAGCTGACTTCAGCACTGACATGAGAATATCCTCGATAGAAGAAATACTGTCGGGAGCGCTAACTTTGAAATTTGCGCTCCCGACCTCGCAAGCCTTGGGAGTTAGTCCTTCAATGCGAAGGTTTCGAGCTTGTCTGCATTGTCAGTATTGATAAGAACGCAATCCATCAGCTGCTTTTCCTCAGCAGGACCTTTGCCGGTCTTGATGTACTGGTCAGCCTGTTCAACAGCCATCTGTGCCTGTGCGAAGGCTGGCTGAAGAACGGTTGCCTTGATGCCGCCCGCCTTGATCGAGTCGCGAACATCGTTCGAGCCGTCAAAACCAACGACGATCACGTCTTTGCGGCCAGCAGCTTCAAGCGCTGCCCATGCACCCATTGCCATGGTGTCGTTACCAGCGATAACGCCCTTGATGTCAGGGTTTGCCTGCAAAATACTCTGCATCTTGGTGAAGGCTTCTGGCTGGCTCCAATTGGCCGACTGCTGTGCAACCATCTTTAGATCAGGATAATCATCGATAACATCGTGATAGCCCTTGGATCGAATACCAGCATTCAGATCAGCTTCACGACCGAGAAGTTCGACGTAATTGCCAGCTTCGCCCATCAGCTTGACGAACTCTTCTGCACCGAGCTGTGCACCCTGATAATTGTTGGAAACAATCTGCGATACTGCTACGCCTGTGGCATTGATTTCACGGTCGATCAGGAAGGATGGAATGCCAGCGTCTTTTGCCTTCTGAACGGCAGCAATAGAGGCTTCCGAACCGGCATTGTCGAGAATGATGGCTTTTGCACCACGACCAATGGCCGTATCGACGAGCTGCGACTGCTTGTTAGCGTCATCATCATGCACGAGGATAAGTGTTTCGTAGCCAAGTTCTTTGGCTTTTGCTTCAGCGCCGACGGCTTCAGCTTTAAAGAATGGATTGTCATGCGATGGCGTGATGATCGCGATAAGGTCTGCCGCCCATGCTGGCATGACCGCTCCGCCTGCCAAGCTGGCCGAAAGAGCTGCGATCGCAAATCCGCGCGCAATTGTCCTACGTGTAAACTTCATGTTTTCCTCCCAATTAAAGCCCCATTTCCCAAGAGGCAGTGAAGGGAGAGCTTGCGCTCTCCCCGATAGATATTACGTGATGCGACGAATGCTTTCTGCAATCTCTTCTGGCTCGAACACGTTCTTCCAATCGTCGCGCATCAGCGCTGGAATGCCGAATTCGATTGCCTTGTTGCATGCATCCGAGAACACGCCCTGAACTTCGCCAAAGATGACAGCGCCCAGAACATTCATGTGGCCGAGCAGGAAGTCGCGTGCGGCTTCTTCAGGAACGCCGCGACGAACGGTTTCGTCCATGGCCTGCTTCATAACAACGAGAAGCGAAGCGGCAACGGTTTCCGAAAGACCTGGCTCGAGAATTGCGAGCTGCTCAACAGTAACGCGGTGCGAGCGCATGACAGGAGCCCAGATGACCTTGGCAACTTCTTCGCCCAAAGCATAAGCTTCTTCCGGACCCTGCATCAGAGCCGAAACGATGTGCTGCTTTGCAGCAATTCCGCCGAAGAAATCGCGCTTTGCAGCAGGATCGGTTTCATCGTTGAAGATTGGCGGATGGCAAGGATGCGTGACGAAATATGTCAGGTCTGCGCGTTCTGGCAGATGACCGGCAAATGGAGCAGCTGCATCGAGTGCAACAACCATGGTGCCTGGCTTTAGCTTGTCAACGATGCCCGCTGCAACCTTACCAATGATGGTATCTGGAACAGCCAGAATAACGACTTCTGCGCCTTCGAGGCCTGCATCAACATCGATTGTATCGATGCCGAGATCGTCTTTCAGACGTGCTTTACCGACTTCGCTGACTTCAATGTGGCGAACGTCAAAGCGCGAACCCTTGAGGTTCTTGGCCAGACGGTAGCCCATCTTGCCACCGGCGCCGAACAGAGCAATAGCTGTCATGATTGTATTTCCTTCCCGTAGTTTTGGTAGCTTAACTGGTATAACCAGTCAATGAGTATTCCAGATTTAAGCGGTGAGACCGTCACGAATCTGGCTGAAGTATCCGTCAGAACCGACCTGTCCGCCTTTAAGCGCAACTTGAAGACCGTTGGTGGCGGCATAGGTGCCATGTGCCGTGCAGAGCGGGGAACCCGGGGTCTGAGGCAATGGAAGTAGTGTTGTAAGCGCATCGACATGCAACTCGCGCAAGGCGTGGCTGGAAGTGTCGCCGCCTGCGATCACAGCGCGGGTCAACTGCTCGCGCTCAACTAGGCTGCGGAGGATGAAGCCGAGGCTGCGCGCCAGCTTGTGGCGGCTGCCTGCGATCTTATCGATTTCTGTACCGCGATCCGCCGATGGGCCAAGCGCGGTGTTCAAGATGACGCTGTTGCCCTGCTGGAGTGCCTGCTGCCCCTGAGCAAGAGCAGTTTCGATTGCCTGATTGCCGTTTTCGCCAAGCAGATCGAGTGGATTGAGATCAATGCCAGTAAAACCGGATGCCGTCGCATGACGGATCTGGCGTTCGGTTGTTGGCGAAACACTACCTGAAACAACCGCAATGCGGTCAGCTTTGCCCGGAAGCGGAAATTCTTTCTTCGCGCCAATAAGTCCGGCTTTCGCCCACGCAGCGAGAAGCGCATATTCAATGCCCGACGAACCAGCAACGAACCAGCTTGCATCGGGACGCAGCCGCCAGAGCTGTTCACCTGCCTGCAACTGGCTTTCGCTGCTATCGACATCAAGCAGCAACATGCCGTCGGCATCTTTGACTATTGCATTTACGCGCTCGTCGGCATCGGCGGCGGAAAGTGCTACGAGATCAGCAAGCACGGTTTTAAGCGCTGTTTGCTGTTCGAGATGCATGCGCAGATCGGCTTCATGCATCGGCGTAACAGGATGACGGCTCATGACCGGATGACGGTCAATGCGGTAGACTTCGCCCTGATAAGCAGCAAACAGATTGCCGAAAGACGTGTATCGCTTCAACTGCGGTGCGCCAACGATCACAGGCACATAGGTTTGATCAAAGATCGCTTTGCCAATTTCGACGGCCTTGCCGATATTGCCGACTTTGGGTGATGAATCGAATGTTGAACAGACCTTGTAATGCGCGATTGCCGCGTTCAGGCTCTTCAGCCAGTTGAATGCAGGCGTGAGGTTTTCCTGCATCCATTCCGGTGTTTCGCTACGGCTGGTGCCCGCAAGGCCGATAGCCTTGCAATGCGAAAAGCGCGCAAGCAGTTCTTCATCCGGTACGTTCATGAACAGAACGGTGTCAACGCCGTTGGAAGCCATGGCCTCCATAACGTCGGTGGAGCCGGTGAGATCGTCGCCATAGTAAGACAGAAGAAGGTCGTGAGGTGCTTTTGACATTATTCGCCTCCCTTCCCGAATTTGGCCAATGAAGCTGCAAGTTCAGGATGGTCCGTTGCGTAAGTTTCGAGCGGGATGCCAGCGACGGCTGCTTCCCATGCCTGCTGCACGGCGCGAACGCCCGCAGCAGGGCCACCCGGGTGGCTGACGATGCCGCCGCCGCAGAGATAAAGCAGGTCCGTTGTGCGGCCCGTGCGTTCATAGGTTTCCGGTGCCTGTCCGCCCCACTGGCCGGAACCGGCTACGGGAAGCGGGCAATCGGATGGATCAAATAGCGGTGTGCTGACAGCCTTGAACGAGTTGACGAAGCTTTCGTCCGGCTCCCAATATTTCACGCGGATGCCGTTGATCTGGAACTGATCGACGCCGAGCAGGCGCCAAAATTGCTGATAGACGCGAAAGTCCATGCCTGCACCCGGATTGCGGGTCAGAATATCCCAGCCGTTGCGATGTGCGTGCAAAACAAGGCCAGAGCGCTTGCGCAGGAAGCTCATGCCGCCAAAGCCGACCGAGTTGATGTTGACCACGGCGCAATTGCCGCCAGCCTCAAGCACCATGTCATGATTGCGCATCATCTCATCAGGATCGGCATGCGAAATGCCAAAAGCGTACATGACCTTTTTGCCGGTCTTCTGCTCATGATTGAGAATAAGTGGCATGATTGCGGCGATGCGGTCTTTGAGCGGCGAATAAGCCGGGCTCATCAGCTTTTCATCGTCTTTGATGAAATCAACGCCCGATTCAATGAGTTCGCCAACGAGTTCCGCTGTTTCATGCGGACGAAGGCCCAGTGCTGGCTTAACGATCGTGCCAATGATCGGGCGCTTTTCAACACCTGTCAGGCGACGGCTTCCGGCAATACCGAACTGCGGGCCGGGGTGCGCGCTTTTGAAGGCTTCCGGCAGCTTCATATCGACAACGCGAATGCCGGTCATGCCCTTGATTGAGTAAACACCGCCAACGGCAATGGTCATCAGCGCTGCAAGGTCGGTGCCGACCGCATCAAGCGGAAAGGAAATATCAACATCGGCGCGCTTGATTGGGCCGTGTCCGGATTCAAGTTCTGGCCAAGCGGGAACTGTTGCATCTTCAAGCGGACGAATTTCGAGCACACGCGCTGCAACGCGGGCTTTGAGTTCTTCTGTCTCGCCGGGAAGGGCGACAAAAGTGCCGGTTGACTGATCGCTGGCGATCTTGGCTGCCATCTGTTCGATGCTGCCGGTTGTCTCAATGCGATAGGTCAGACAGATATTCATCGGATTTTTTGTCGCTCGCTGCTTGTTTTAAAGCGCATTTTTCCGAAAACCGTTTCAAATCATTCGGGATGCGCTTTAGTGTTCCACCCATGTCAGAAATGCTCCGACATTTATTCTCCACACCTACTCGAAAGTTTCTCCTCGCTTTCAAGCATGCGACTGAAGCGCTTGGCTCCGAGTGCGAACTGGTATAATGAGTATTCCAATATCTGCAAGTGGAAAATTGTTAGCCCATTCACGAGATCGTGGGTAACAGCTTCCTTTGCGGAGCCTGAGGAGGCATAAGGGGGGAATGACAATGCGCAGTGAGATAGCATGAATAAGCCAGCGGAACCGATTATTCGCCGGAAATTGTCGGACGAGGTATTCGACCGGCTAGAAAACATGATCACGTCGGGCGAGCTAACGCCCGGCGATGAGATGCCATCGGAACGCGTCTTGATGGAGCGATTTGGCGTCGGACGCCCCGCAATCCGCGAGGCGATGCAGTCGCTTGCCAAAATGGGGCTTGTCAGCATTTCGCATGGCGAGCGGGCGAAAGTTCTCAAACTGACGGCGCGGTCAATCTTTCAGCAGGTTGATCCAACAGCTAAGATCATGCTGGCGCAGTCGATTGATTCCCTTGAGCATCTTAAGAACGCGCGTATTTTCTTTGAGCGTGGCATTGCGCGAGAAGCGGCTTTGAAAGCGACCGCGCAGGATGTTGCTGATCTGAAAGCAATCGTCGATCGGCAGCGCGCGTCGCTGGGTGAGGCCGATGCATTTATCTCTGCCGATATGGAATTTCACATTCGTATTGCAAAGATTTCGGGCAATCCGATTTTTGTGGGTTTAAGCGAGGCGATGCTCGCATGGCTGCGTGAATACCATACCCATATGCTGATCTGGACGGGTAAAGAAAACTTCACGTTGGTCGAGCATGAAGAAATTCTTGATCGAATCGCCGCGAAAGATGCGGATGGTGCAGAAGGCGCGATGCGTCATCATTTGGAGCGCTCGCGCGACCTTTACACGAAGTGATACGCCGATCAGGTTTCAGGGATGTTTTCCCTGAAAATGACCTGAATGCGTGGCGGGTGCTCGTCGATCTGTTCATTTTTGATGGTGCTGACGAGTGCCGCTAATGCTTCGCGGGCTTCCACACGCGGATTCTGATCAATCACGGCATCCATCGTTCCGTTTAAGAGCAGCCGTTTCGTGCTTTCGGTCAGTTCGTGGCCGATAAATATGATGGAATCGGATTTGCCGGAGTCCATCAGAGCTTGTCCGATGCCCTGATTGCCTGCACCAATATTGTAAATTCCGGCGAGGTCAGGGTGTCGTTTCAGAAGTGCAGTGGTCTCATTATAGGCGCGTTCGCGGTCATCTTTGATTTCTGTGAGTTCAACAATGTTAAAGCGCGGGAACTCTTCTGCGAGAACCCGCCGAAAACCCATTTCGCGCTCTTCATGGCCGCGATATGCGAGTGAACCCGCGAAGAGTGCGATCTTTGTTCCGCCCGCTTTTCCAAGGAAACGCCCGAGAATATAACCGCCCAAACGACCCGCAGCGCGGTTGTCGATGCCAATATAGCGAACGCGGGGAACGTGCAGAATATCGGATGCAATTGTGACAATGGGGACGTCTGCTTGGGCGAGTGTCCGCATTGCTTCACGCACGCTCGGATGATCCAGCGCAACAACGCCGACACCGTTGGTTTGACCTTTCAGGCTTTCCAGTGCGCGTGCTAGCGTATCGGGATTGAAGCCTTCGACACTATGAATTGTCAGGTCTATTTCAGGATTTAAAGCCGCTTGTTTGATAATTTGATCACGCAGATTGGCGATGAATGTGTTGGTTCCGGCAGGTAGAATAAAGTCGAGTTTAACGACCTCTAGGGGCAGGGTACCTTTACTGGTACTGCCGGGCAGATAGCCAAGATTACGTGCTGCTTCGAACACGATCTCACGGGTGCGCTGTTTCACGCCTTCGCGATTGTTCAATACACGATCAACGGTCGCGCTCGAAACGCCTGCGGCTTTGGCGATGTCGGTCAGAGTTGAGCGCAAATCCAGTCCCTCATAAAATGATGTAAAATGATGTATTTAGATTTGAAAATCTTGCAAGCCTAAAGCGAGGGCGAGAGGCCGTTTTCCTCATGAATGAATATTTTAGCGTTAGTTTCGCATCAAAAAACATCATTCATATGAATTGTCGCGATATTAGGTCACGCATTTGTAGTGTTTGCGTGTAAAAAGATGAAAATTGATGGAAAATGATTTTTAATGATGTTGACACTGCTGTCATCAATCTTCATTAATCCTCGCCATATCAATGGAGGTTGATATTTCTCATCTGTGCAGCTTGCGGCGATTATCGGTCGCTTCAAGCATGCCGCTGCTCTAAGCGGGAGGATGAGAGATTTATAGCGGGAGGGTTATATGAGCGTATCGCAGGGCTTCGCCCCTGATCCGCAGGTTCGGGTTCGGGATTTTAAAATCGGTTGCATCGGCGCGGGCATGATCATGGCTGAGTGCCATCTTGCCGCCTATAAGGAAGCGGGTTTTGCCGTTGCTGCAATTGCTTCGCGCACAAAGGCTAAGGCGGCGGAAGTTGCTGAGCGCTGGAGCATTCCGACCGTACACGATACGCCTGAAGCATTGATCGCGGACGAGAATATCGAAATTCTTGATATTGCCTATCCACCGGATCAGCAGCCAGCACTCATTCGCAAGGCGCTGGCACAGCCACATATCAAAGGTATTCTCGCGCAGAAGCCACTGGCTTTAACGCTTGAGGAAGCCATTGCGCTTCGCGATGAAGCCGCCGCAGCGGGCAAAATTCTCTCGGTCAATCAGAACATGCGCTACGACCAGTCGATGCGGGTTCTCAAGCAGATCCTTGATAAGGGTGAGATCGGAACGCCAGTTATGGCGACAATTGAAATGCGCGCCATTCCGCATTGGCAGGGCTTTCTGGAAGATTATGACCGTCTGACGCTCTCCAATATGAGCGTGCATCATCTCGATGTACTTCGGTTTCTGTTTGGCGAGCCAGACACCATCACTACACTGACACGCACGGACCCGCGCACGGCATTCGCGCATAAGGACGGCATTACAGTTTCAACGCTGATGTTCCCAAGTGGTGTCATGGCTGTTTCGATGGAAGACGTTTGGTCAGGGCCGCGCGAAGAGGGTTTTGACAGCGATATTTACATCAAATGGCGCGTTGAAGGCACAGATGGCGTTGCGCAAGGCACGATTGGCTGGCCCGATGGTTCGCCATCGACACTGACCTATGCTTCCAAGAAAACAACTGACGGTAAATGGGTCAGCCCGAAATGGGAAACCATGTGGTTCCCACATGCTTTCATCGGCGTGATGGAGCAGTTGCAATATGCGATCCATTCGGGCGAGCCGCCAGCACTATCAGTGGCAGACAATGTGAAAACGGTTGCGCTCATCGAGGCAGGCTACAAGTCCATCGATGAAGGCCGCACGGTCAGATTGTCCGAAATATCAATTCAGTAATCATACAAAACGGGAGGAGTTTTATCATGATGCAGGTGGGTATTTTCAGTGGCTATTTTCCTTACTCGCTGGAGGAAACAGCCAAAAAAATCCGGGCTCTCGACTTCAATACTGTGCAGCTCGACATGCATTTCAAGGATATTGATCTGAGCGCTGGTCAGATCACCAAGGATAAGTGCGTTAAAATCCGCGAGACGTTCCGCGATAATAATCTGCCGATCTCGTGCATTTCCGGCTACACCAATATTATTCACCCAGACAAGGCAGAGCGCGAGCGTCGCGTCGGCTACCTCAAAGAGATTATCCGCCATGCTCAGTATCTCGGCACGCCTTATGTGATTTCGGAAACCGGTACCTACAACACCGAGTCTGATTGGGTTCATCATCCGAAAAACAAGACCGAAGAAGGTTTTGAGGAATGCCGCAAGGTCATCGCTGACCTGTCGCAGTTTGCCTATGATCACGGTGCGGTATTCCTGCTCGAAACCTATGTGAACAACGTCGTTGGCTCGGTGGAAGAAACAGTGAAAATGTTTGCGCAGGTCGATCATCCGGGCCTTGGCCTGTTGATGGACCCGACCAATTATTTTGAAACGCACAACATTGACCGTATGGATGAAATCCTCAATCAGGTCTTCGATACGCTGAGCGACAAGATCAAAATCGGCCATGCCAAAGATGTTAAGCGTTCCGGTGATGACAAGACCGAAAAGCACGCGGATATTGGCGATGCAGATGCGCTTGAAAGCCATACATTCCGCGGCGTGGGTGAGATCGAACTGCCTGCTCCGGGTCTTGGTTCGCTGAATTACGATCTTTATCTCAAGCGTCTTGCACAGAAGCACCCGAACATTCCGATGATAATCGAGCATCTCGACGAGGCCGATGTGCCGCGTGCCAAGAAGTTCCTTGATGGGAAGCTGCGCGCGCAGGGACTCTAACACCGTGGGGGGTGGGCGGTCGGTGCTTGAAACAAGCGTTCCGACACTGGCCGCTTTCTGACTGGATTGGCCTTAGGCCAGACGATTTAAGGTTCGAGAATGGTGAAGCTTTTTGGTGAGGCGCGGTCGCGTCGCGATATTGCAGCGAGCAGTGGTTCATTTGCGCAATTCGCTGGTGTACGCCTGATGGTGCTTGAAGATGGAGTCGAACGCGGCATAAGAATGCTGGAGTTTCGTTCAGGCACGGGCCTACGCTTCACCGTGCTTGTTGATCGCGCGCTCGATATTGCTGATTGCGAATATCGCGGTATGGCGATTGGCTGGAATTCTCCCTCTGGTTTCCGCCATCCGGGCTTGCATGAATATGAGGGCGAGGGCGGTCTTGGCTGGATGCGCTCGTTCTCTGGCCTGTTGGTCACATGCGGCCTCGATCATATTCTCTTTATGTATGACGAACCGGCAGACCATTATAATTATAAGCCGCGTGAAACGATAAAGCACTCCATTCATGGCCGCATAGGCACCATTCCTGCAAAACTCACTGGCTATGGCGAACGCTGGGAAGGTGACGAATGCTTTCTCTGGTGCGAAGGTGTGGTCACGCAGGGAACAGTGTTCGGCGAACATCTTGAACTCACCCGCCGCATAGAAATCAAGGCTGGCACCAACGATATTCAACTGACAGATCGCGTGACCAATCGCGGTTTTTATCGCACGCCGCATATGTATTGCTATCACATCAATGTCGGGCATCCGGTTCTTGCTGAAGGCTCGCGTTATCTTGCACCCGTTAAGGATGTTGTCTGGGCTGCACATGCGGGCGACGATTATAAGAAACAAGGCGTTGGCTATCGCACATTACCAGCTCCTCAAATGCAGTTTCATGAGCAGGTCTGGCAGCATGAAATGGGCGCTGACGCCAATGGGGAGGTGCCGGTTGCGCTCGTCAATGACCGGCTTGGCATCGGCTTTGAAGTCACGACGCGCAAAGATCAGTTCCCTTGCATGTATGAATGGCAGAACCTGCAAGCCGGACAATATGCGCTTGGCATTGAGCCAGCGACAAACCATGTTTTGGGGCATGGTGGGGCGCGTGATCGTGGTGAGTTGATTTGGCTCGAACATGGCGAAGAGCGCCGCTACGATAGCACCTTCCGCATTCTGGGCGATGCTGCCGATATTGCCGCAAGCGAAGCGCGGATTACGGCAATCACAAAGCAGCCCGAAGACGATTATCCGGCGCCATCAGGAAATCATATTGCTATTGGAGGCCGCTGATGAGCGCTGAAGCTAGATTTTCCGTAGCAGGCAAAACCATTCTTTATACGGGCGCTGCCGGTGGTCTTGGGCTTGAGACAACGCTTAACTTTCTGCGCGCTGGCGCGAAAGTTGTGGCGATAGATCATGATCCGAAGAAGATTGAAGAGTTGAAAGAGAAAGCCGCCGCTGAAGCTCTGAGTGGTCTTTCGATCCAAGCGCTTGATTTGTCAGATTTGCAGGCGCTGCGACCGGCGCTTGAAGCGATCTCTGCTGAAGTTGGTGGCTTTGATATCGTTATCAACAATGCCGCGATTTATCCTTCAAAGAAGTTTGAAGACTATACGCTTGAAGAAATGCAGGCTGTGCAGCGCATCAATGTCGACGCGGGCATTGTCTGCGTTCAGGTGGCTCTGCCGCATATGCGTGAAAACGGCTGGGGTCGGATTATCAATATCGCCAGCGTTACCGCCTATGGTGGCTGGGCGCAGCTTTCGCCTTATGTGCAATCGAAAGGCGCTTTGATTGGACTTGCCCGAGCATGGGCACGTGAATTTGGCGCTTATGGCATCACGGTGAATGCGATTTCTCCGGGGGCTTTTCCAACGGATGCGGAGAAAATCCATCCTGATCCTGAGGGCTATACAAAGTTTGTATTGGACCATCAGGCCGTCAAACGTCGCGGATCGTCAAAGGATATTGCATCCGCTTTGATGTTCCTTGCGTCCGATGAAGCGGGGTTTATTACTGGCCAAACTTTGAATGTCGATGGCGGCTGGGTGATGCATTAAATCGCATTTTGCGTTTACGTGGTCCGCATCATGGCTTAGGAAAAGGCAAGACGATATCGCCACCACTCTTTTGTAAGGGCTGTTTGATCTTTGACAGGCGGAAAAGCGCTTCCCAGAAAAAGCCGACGCAAAGGCTCCGGTGTTACGATGGCAGATGTGGCCGCGGCTGCGGGTGTGTCCATGCAGACCGTCTCACGCGCATTACGCTATCCGGATACGGTGACGCCTGAAAAACGCGAGATCATTCAGGCCGCAATTGAGAAGACGCATTACGTTCATAATCTGGCGGCAAGTCATCTTGCATCGCACAAAAGCAATACCGTTGCTGCGATCATTCCAACGCTTTCAGCCTCGGTTTTTGCCGACACAATTCAGCATTTCTCTGAGGTGTTAAATCGTGCCGGTTATCAGATATTTCTCGGTAATACTGATTACAGCCAGGAGCGTGAGGAAGAGATTATCCGCAGCCTGCTCGGACGCCGCCCGGATGGGATTTTTCTGATTGGTACGCGTCATACAAAGGGCAGCATTGCACTGCTGAAACGTGCAGAGATTCCTATTGTTGAGGGCTGGGATTTACCCGATCATCCGCTTGATCGGGTGGTGGGTTTCTCCAATGCTGATGCAATCGCTGAGATGGTCGATCATTTGCTGGCATCCGGCAAACGTAACATCGTTTTTGCCGGTGTGGTGCGCAAAGGCGACAACCGTGCAGCCGAGCGTCGGGATGCATTTGAAGCGAAAATGGCGGCTTGTTTTCCCGGCAAGAAGCCACGCATGACAATTGAAACTGAGATGCAGCTTGTGATGGCTTCGGGCATTGATCTGTTGAAGCTCGTACTCGCGCAATATCCAGACACTGACGCGATCATGTTCTCAAGCGATATTCTCGCTTCGGGTGCGCTGCTCGAAACACAGCGCACTGGTATGAATGTGCCGCAAAAACTCGCAATTACTGGCTTTGGCGATTTCGAACTCTCAAAGCATCTGGTGCCGCCATTGACGACGGTCGCGGTGCCTTCAGATGAAATTGGACGCAAAGCGGGAGAGCTGCTTCTTGATGCCATGCGCGGCGAAACGCCTTCCCAAACAAGAATTGATGTCGGTTTTGAACTGAAAATCAGAGCCAGCGGTTAGAAGTCCCCGATTGCATCCACATTTTTACAAAAAGCTTCATCTTCAATCGCAATTTTTGCTTAATAATGTTAGCGCTCACTCTAGACAAGCTGAAACTAAGTGATAGTTTCATGAACAACGAATTTCAGCCATGAGGATAGTGCTATGGGCGTTTTAACGGGGTATCGGGTGCTGGATTGTTCAATTGCCATGGCGGGACCGTTTGCGGCGCAGCGCCTGGGCGATCTGGGCGCGGATGTGGTTAAGGTTGAGCCAACAACGGGTGAATGGCAGCGCCATGTGGCTGCTGGTGGTGCCGAGGGCAATCAGGTCAACGTTTCGTTCCTGTCACTCAACCGCAATAAGCGTTCGCTGGCGGTTGATCTCAAATCGCATGACGGAAAACAAGTTCTGCTCGATCTGGTAAAGACCGCCGACGTGTTCCTGCAGAACTATCGTCCCGGTGTCGCCAAGCGTTTGGGCGTCGATTACGAGTCGCTTTCCAAGATCAATCCGAAGCTGATTTATGTTTCAATTTCCGGCTATGGCGAAGATGGTCCTTACGTTAATCGTCCGGGACAGGATCTCGTTTTGCAGGGCATGTCGGGAGCGATGCTGTCGGCGGGTCGTGAGGGTGAAGCGCCAACGGCGGCAGGCCAATATCTCGTCGATGCGATTACGGCCTATACGGCTTTTGAAGGTGCATTGGCGGCACTTCTGCATCGCGAACGCACGGGCGAGGGACAGCTTGTGCAGGTCAATATGCTGGATGCAATCACCACGATCCAAATGCAGGAGCTTTCGGTTTTCACCGTTGGCGGTAAACCACAGACGCGTTCGGCAGAGCCGCATGCGCATGTTTATATCCGCGCACCCTATGGGGCATTCGCAACATCGGATGGGTTTATCATTGTGGCATTTCCCAAGCTTAAAACGCTTGGTGAAGTGATTGGTGAAGACAGTTTCCTCACCATGAGCGATGAAGTCGATACCTGGGCGCGTCGCGATGAAATTTTCGCTAAAACGCGCGATAAGCTGAAGACGAAAACATCTGCGCAATGGCTGGAGTTGCTCCGTGCAGCTGATATTTGGTGTGGGCCTGTCTATGGTTATGGTGATCTCGTTGAAGACGAGCAGATCAAACACAATGGCACCTTTGTGGAATATGAGCATCCGACCGAAGGCAAGGTGAAAACCCCGGGCTTCCCGATCCGGTTCTCCAAGACACCATCCACTGTTGATCGCGGTGCGCCGATCACCGGGCAGGATACGCGTGATATTCTGGCAGAGGCTGGCTACGCGACGGACAAGATTGACGCGCTTGAGCAATCGGGTGCTGTTGTTTCCGGGAAGCTCTGACATGCAGCTGATTAAAGCACTGACATGGGATCACCCGCGTGGTTTTAATGCGTTGGCGGCAGCGGCGAAGCGTCCGGAAATGGCAAGCGAAGGACTGCTGATTAATTGGGATAAGCAACCGCTTGAAGGTTTTGAATCACATCCGATTGCCGATCTTTGTGCGCGTTATGATCTTGTTGTCTTGGATCACCCACATGTAGGCGAAGCACTGGCGGGCGATTGCCTGCTTTCGCTTGAAGAAGTTTTCGGCCCTGAAACCGTTGCGGAGCTTGGCAGAGCTAGCATTGGTCCGTCGCTAACCAGTTATCGTTTTGCGGGGCAACATTGGGCACTGCCGCTGGATGCTGCAACACAGGTTATGGCTTTGCGGTCTGATCTCGTAGCCGATGTTCCGACCACATGGGATGATGTACTGCGCCTGTCGCGCGAAACCGGAAAGGTTGCGCTTTCGATTGCCGGCCCACATGCCTGTCTGTCATTTCTGTCTATTGCGGCAGCTTTTGGTGAGCCGCCAGCAGAAACAGACCCTGATATTCTCGTTTCAGATAATGTTAGACGACAGGTCTATGATCTGATGGCGGAGCTTGCTGCTCGCAGCCCTGCATCGGTTCGGCAGAAGAACCCTATCGGCATTCTTGGCCACATGGCCGAACATGACGATGTAGTGCTTTGCCCGCTGGTCTATGGCTATGTGAATTATGCGGCTCCGCAAAATGGTCACGCAATCGCATTTCACAATGCGCCACGCTCAGTCGTTGGCGGGCGTCCCGGTTCAACACTGGGTGGCACAGGCATTGGCATTTCTCGTCGTTGTGAGGTGACGCCCGAACTTAAAGCGCATCTTTTGTGGTTGATGAGCAGTGAAGCACAATCCGGCTTTATTCCAGAACATGATGGACAGCCATCGCGCCGCGATGCTTGGCATAACGACCAAGTAAATGCGCGCTGGGGCGATTTTTATCGCAACACAGCGGATACATTGGAGCACGCCTATGTGCGCCCTCGTCATGACGGTTACATTGCGTTTCAGAGCAAGGCTTCGGTATTGTTAGGCGCTGCTTTCGATGAAAAGCGCGCGGCCTCCAATGTTCTGAATGAACTTCAGTCGCTTTATGCAGCTTCACGCGTACACGGCAGTGAAAGGTAGTTTTACATGACCGAAGACGTTCAATTTGAAGTCGATGGCGCGGTTGCTATCATCACGCTTAACCGTCCGCAAAAGCTCAATGCTGTGACGCCAGAAATGGCGGATGCGATTGTTGCGGCCGTTACTGAATGCAATGATAGCGACACCATCCGCTGCGTTATTTTGACGGGTGCGGGTGAGCGGGCCTTCTGTGCGGGTTCTGATATTCGCGAGCTCGACACTTATGAAACGCCATGGCAGTTCCGCAACCGTCCGGATTACTGCGATGCGTTTCGTGCGCTGCTTAAGCCTTCGATTGCGGCGGTCAATGGCTATGCTTTTGGTGGTGGACTTGAGACGGCTATGTCTTGTGATATTCGCATTGCCTCGGATAACGCCCAATTTGCAGCGCCAGAGATCAAGTTGGGCTGGATCGGCGGTGGCGGAATGGCGGTCCATCTCGCTCATTCAGTCGGCGCATCCAATGCGGCACTCATGATTATGACCGGTGATCCTATTTCCGCTGAAAAGGCTGAGCGCTGGGGGCTTGTTAGCGAAGTTGTTCCGCAAGCAGATTTGCTCAAACGTGCACGTGAGATTGCGAATGTGATTGCTTCACGCGCACCGATTGCGGCTGAAACCGCCAAACTCAATCTCAAAGCTGCGGTTTCAATGCCGCTTGAAAAAGCCATTGAATATGAACGGGATTTACAAACGATCTGTTTTGCAACCGCTGATGCACAAGAAGGCCGCGCAGCATTCAAGGAAAAAAGAGCGCCGTTTTTTAAGCGCCGATAAGGCAGATTTTACAAAAGCCCCGCGTATTAAAATGCGCGGGGCCTTTATCATTCAAACTCTGCCGGTGATGGAGGCGTTGAGAAGATCAATTGCGCCCTGTTTCGTCAGCTCAACAGGATTGCCTCCCGCAGTTGGATCGACAATTGCCATATCTGCAATCAGCGTCTTGCGGTCGCTATCCATATCAAGATCTTTGATGAAGTCCTGCAATTTATCTGGCACACCAAGATCGCTGCGGAGCTTCATGATTGCATCGATAAAGCCGTCAAATCCACCTTCAATACCAAGATAACGGGCAAGCCGTTCAATGCGCTTTTCGATTGCCGCGCGGTTATGATGCAGCACATAAGGCATGAAAACGGCATTGGTCATGCCATGATGCGTATCGTAAAGCGCACCAATAGGGTGCGAAAGCGAGTGGATCGCACCCAGTCCTTTCTGGAAAGCTGTCGCGCCCATAGAGGCCGCAGCCATCAGATTGGCACGCGCTTCAATATCTGAACCATCGGCATAGGCTTTTGGCAGATTTTCGAACACCAAACGGATGCCTTCAACCGCCATGCCGTCGGCCATCGGGTGAAAGCCGGGCGCGCAATAGGCTTCCAGACAATGCGCCAGCGCGTCCATTCCAGTGCCAACCGTAATGAATGGTGGCATGCCTACCGAAAGTTCAGGATCGGCAATGACGGTTACTGGAAGCATTTTCGGGTGAAAAATGACTTTCTTGGTGTGCGTTGCCTCATTGGTCAGAACGCCTGCACGGCCAACCTCTGAACCTGTACCTGCAGTGGTGGGTATGGCGATGATGGGTGCAATCGCACTGCTGTCAGCTCGGGTCCACCAGTCCCCAATGTCTTCAAAGTCCCAAACCGGGCGTGTTTGACCAGCCTGAAAGGCGATGAGCTTGCCAAGGTCGAGCGCTGAACCGCCACCAAAGGCGATAACGCCGTCATGTTTGCCGTCGTTGAAAACCTGCACGCCAGCGGTAAGATTGCTCTCAACCGGATTGGGCTTCACATCGGAAAAGACTGCATATTTGACGCCCGCTTCATCCAGGATTGCGAGCGTCGAGGCTACAACAGGAAGCTTTGCGAGGCCCGGATCGGTGACGAATAAAGGGCGTTCAATGCCGGCTGCTTTGAGTACGACGGGCAGTTCTTTGATGCGGCCCGGTCCGAAAAGCACCGTAGTCGGAAAATTCCATTTTGCAGTCAAATTGGTCATGTCGATTGCTTTCCAGATATTCAAACAGATCAGATTTTTTCACGTAAGTGAAAGGACTTTGGTCGCGTGAGATTGCCGTAGCCAATAGGGGAAAGGGCGGCCCCCTTGCCAGTATCTTTTACGCCGGTCCATACCAATGCGGGGTCAAGATAATCGCAGCGGTTCATGAAAAGAGTGCCGGTTTCGATGCGGTCGCCAAGGCTTGCTGCATGGTCCGAATCAGTCGTCCAGAGGGAGGCGGTAAGGCCGTAAATGCTATCATTTATCAGTGCCAGCGCTTCGTCATCATTGCGCACCTTCATGATGCCAACAATAGGACCGAAGCTTTCCTCGTGCATGACGCTCATCTGATGATCGACATGGGTGAAAATTTCCGGCGCAATGTAAGGCGAACCGGCGATGTCATGTTCGACGTTCATGTTGACATGCGCTTTGGCACCCTTGCGCAAGGCTTCGGCCTTCTGCTCGCGGATCAGATCGGCAAAACGTGCCTGTGCCATCGGTCCAAGCGTGGTCGCGTCGTCAAGCGGATTGCCGACGACATATTGTTTGGTGAGGTTGATGAAGCCATCGACAAAGCGGTCATAGACAGCCTCGTGCACATAGATGCGCTCGATACCGCAGCAGCACTGACCGGAATTGAAGAAAGCTCCATCGACAAGATTGGCTACGGCGTGATCGAGATTAACGTCCGGTAGCACATAGGCTGGGTCTTTGCCGCCAAGCTCTAACCCAAGCGACATGAAGGTGCCCGCAGCGGCTTTTTCAATCGCTCGCCCACCACCGACAGAGCCTGTGAAATTGACATGGTCGATCATGCCCGATGCCAGCAGTTTTTCCGTTGATGCATGATCAAGAACGATATTCTGGAACACACCTTTGGGAATCCCCGCTTTCTCAAAGGCTTGCGCAAAACGCTCGCCTGTCAGCAGTGTTTGTGTTGCATGTTTCAAAAGAACTGTATTGCCTGCCATTAGTGCCGGGATGATAGTATTGACGGCGGTAAGATAGGGATAATTCCACGGCGCGATCACCATCACCACGCCAAGCGGAACGTGCTTTACATAGCGTCGAAAGCCATCTTTTTGCGCCGGAACATAAGATTTCAGTGCTTCTTCGGCTATTTCAATCATATATTGGCCGCGTTCCTGCACTCCACCATTTTCGCCGCCATAGCGTGTTGGCCGACCCATCTGCCACGCGATTTCAGGAATGATTTCGTCCTGCATTGCTGCGAGCGCATCAAGGGCTGCACTGCAATATCGTGCGCGCTCGGCAATGCTCGTTGCCGCCCATTGCGGTTGTGCGTGACGTGCTGTCGTTACCGCTGCATTGATTGCAGCGTCGTTTGCATAAGCGCGCTCTGCATAAATCGAGCCATCAATTGGGGAGATAATTTTGGCCGTGCCGCTCATCGGACAATTCCTCTAAATAAGTTTAATAGCGTTCAAAACCGCGATGCAGTTCCCAATCGGTGACGCGGCGATCATATTCAATCTGCTCCCAATGGGCGGTGTGGAGATAGTGATTGACCACATTTTCACCGAGCGCTTCCTTGAGAAAGTCTGAGCTTTTGAGCGCTTCTGCTGCCTCGCGCAAAGTGTATGGAATTTCTTTGAGTTTAACGGCGCTATAGGCGTCGCCCACAAATGGCTCTTCCAGCTCCAGCTTTTCATCTATGCCTTTAAGCCCCGCTGCGATCAGTGCCGCAAAAGCCAGATAGGGGTTGAGATCAGCGCCACCGATGCGACATTCAATGCGAATACCTTTTGTACCTTCGCCGCAAAGGCGGAAGCCCGCCGTGCGATTATCTTGACTCCACATGATCTTGGTCGGCGCGAATGTACCCGCCTGAAAGCGCTTATAGGAGTTTATATAGGGTGCCAGAAAATAGGTGTAATCGGTCGCGTATTTTAGCTGTCCTGCCACCCACGAGCGCATGAGTGGCGTCATGGTGTTAGGTGCTTTGGGGTCAAAGAAAAGCGGTTCTTTTCCATCCGCACTCCAGATGGAGTTATGGATATGGCTGGAGCTTCCAGCACGATTATAGTCATATTTGGCCATGAAGGTAATGCACTTGCCATGCGCCTCGGCAATTTCCTTCATGGCGTTTTTCATGATGACATGGCGGTCGGCCATTTCCAACGCTTCCGCATAGCGAACATTAAGCTCTTGTTGGCCTGGACCCCATTCGCCCTTGGAGTTTTCTACAGGAATGCCTGCAGCACCCAGATGATTGCGCATGGCGCGCAGAACCTGTTCTTCCTTGGTTGTCAGATGGATAACATAATCCTGCACATAGGGAGAGGCGGTTTCCATCTCCTGCCAGCGCTTAGCGCGTGCGGTTTTATATGTCTCATCAAAGAGATAAAATTCGAGCTCTGACGCGAAATAGGCACGATAGCCGCGCTCATGCAGGCGAGCGAGCTGCTTCTTGAGGATGGCACGGGGTGAATGTGCAAGGTCTTGATGATCTTTATGTTCGAGCACATCGCAGAGAACAATTGCTGTCTTTTCCAACCATGGTGCCAGACGAAGCGTTGAGAGATCGGGCTTGATGACAAAATCACCATAGCCCTTGTCCCAGCTTGCGGCTTCATAGCCGGGAACCGGCTCCATATCGATGTCATCAGCCAGCAGATAATTGCAGCCATGGGTTTCATCATGGGCAGATTCCACGAAAAATTCGGCATAGAAACGCTTACCAATCAGACGCCCCTGCATATCAACAAAACATGCAAGCACGGTATCAATCTCGTCATTTGCAACGGCGCTTTTCAGGGTGTCGAAAGTCAGCTGTTTGGCCATGTGTTGGTTTGCTCCTTCTGGCTTTCGATCTGGCTCAGGATAGTGGCGAGCCGTGCCGCCCATTGTTTCTGCGTTTCTGTGGTGGCAATTTCATCGTTGCGGAGTTCAATCATCACGCAGGGAGCGTTGCGCGGGCGCGCATGACGTTCCAGCGTATAATAGACCCGGTCAGCCGGTGAATAAGGCTCGTTGATGCCGATATTCAGGCTCTTGTTTTCGGCTAATACCGCAATCAATAGCTTTGCAATCCGGTCGTCTTCATCGTGAATGATGCCGATCTGCCATGGCCGTGAAACGCTGCGATAGATAGGTGTGAACGAATGGATCGTGACAATCCACGATGGCAATCCGCGCTTGGCGCGTTCCGCAACAACATCTTCGATCTGTGTATGAAACGGCCGATGTGAAAGGTCTATCCGTGCAGTGCGTTCTATAGCGCCAAGATCGTGATTGCCTTCGATAACCGTTGTTTCGCTGATTTCTGGAATGAGATCGCGTGCATCCAGCGGGCGGTTGCAATCAATCAATAGACGCGAATACGTCGCTTCGATTAACGGAGCATCAAGTTTGCTACTTAGGTGACGCGCAACTTCAACTGCGCCGGGGTCCCATGCAATATGTGCTTTCAATGCTTCAGGGTTTAAACCCAGGCTGTTGAAGCGCTCGGGGATGAAGTTTGAAGCATGTTCGCAGATAAACAGCCAAGGGCTGTTGCCGTTTGCATTTACGACAATAACAGGCACGCACGAAACCGTGCGATGTTCTCGCTCGTCCGTCATTCTTAATGCTCCCCGCGCTGTAACTTATGTTACGTTTTTCATATTTTGCGCTATTGTGGAATATTTGATACGGCATATGATAATTTGTCAAATACAATTTCGCCCAAATCTAAAAAGGGCATTTTTGAATGGAGACAGCGTGCAGACGAGTGCGACAGTCGCTGAACTGATTAATGAACGCATTGATGCGATGCCCGCTGGCGAGCGCAGTGCTGCACAAACATTAATCGCCAATTATCCTATGCTGGGTCTCAAAACGGTTGCCGAATTTTCCGTGCTCGCGGGGGTTAGTTCGCCGACAATTCTTCGCTTCGTCAATCGTCTCGGTTTCCAGAATTACTCTGATTTTCAGGCCCGTTTGCAGGATGAACTGGCCGCGCAGCTGCAATCTCCGCACAATCGCAATGAGCGGTCTGATAAGGTGCAGGATAACGCCTATCCGGCTGTTGAACATACACTTGAGAATATCCGGGAGAGCTTTCGGCATTTAGGTGAAAAGCAGCTTAAACAGGCGGTTGCAGCGCTTTGTAATTCTAAGGGCAATGTTTATTTGATCGGCGGACGCTTCACCGACCCAATCGCGCAATATATGGCGGCACACATGACCATTATTCGGCCCAATGTGTTTCATCTCGGCGGGCAGGAAAGTGTGTGGCGGGATCGTTTGCTCGATATGGGCAAACGCGATGTGCTTGTGGTCTTTGATATTCGTCGTTATCAGGAAAGTCTGCTGAAACTAGCAGAAAAGGCACGAGGCCGGGGTGTCGAAATAATCCTCGTGACCGATCAATGGCTTTCGCCGATTTCGCGCGTATCGCGCCATGTACTTGCTGGGCGCATTGCCGTGCCTTCGGCATGGGATTCGTCGGCTGCGCTTTTCGTGTTGGCGGAAACAATCATTCGGGAAATGACACGCATTCTTGAAAAAGACAGTGCAGCGCGCATCGCGGAACTTGAGGCGCTCAGATGAGCGCCCGTTTTTAATCACCTGATTATTTACCCGCTTTGGGGGCTTTGAAGACTGGAAGTGGGTAGGTCTTGCCCAGAACGATGCCTGCTTTTTGCAGCACGTCTGCCGGGGCCGCATATGGCTTGTGAATCCATTTGTCCGGCAGAGCTGCGATTTCAGGCACCCATTCGCGCACATATCTGCCGCCAGTATCGAACTTGTCGCCTTGCAAGACGGGATTGAAAACACGGAAATACGGGGCAGCATCCATGCCGCAACCTGCCACCCATTGCCAGCTCCCCGGGTTGCTGGCGATATCGGCATCGACGAGCGTGTCCCAGAACCATTTCTCGCCTTCTCGCCAGTCGATTTGCATGTTTTTGCTCAGAACGGACGCAACAAGCATTCGCACACGGTTGTGCATCCACCCTGTTGCCCAAAGCTGCCGCATCCCGGCATCAATCATGGGAACGCCGGTATTGCCCATTTTCCAGGCGTCAAAGGCGTCAGGCTTGCTCTGCCACTGGACATCTGCAAGCGTGTTGCGCATATCGTTTTCGGCAATATCAGGCCGATAATACAGCTGATGATAGTGAAAATCGCGCCATATCAGTTCGGATAGAAATTTCTCGCCGCCAGTTTGGGTTTCAGGATGCTCATCCATCAAGGAGAGCGTCGCATACCATGCCTGCCGAGGACTGATTTCACCAAAGCGAAGATGAGGTGAAATCTTTGACGTACCTTCGACATCCGGGCGATCGCGATCACCCGCATAGTTGCGAATAGTTTCATCGAAGAAATGATATAACTGATCAATGGCCGCCGCCTCGCCGATCTCCCAGATACCGTTCATCTTTTTTGACCAGAAAGGCTGCTTATAATGCTCCCGATCTGGCTTCTGTTTGATGTTGGATGGTTCAGCTTTCCAGTCGGATGCGGATAGGGGGCGGTTAACGCCCTGCTGGCGCAGCGTTTTGGCATAGGGTGTGAAGACCTGATAAGGGCCGCCGCCACCTGTTTTAATCTCCCATGGTTCAGCGAGAAGATTACCTGCAAAAGATTCCACATTGAGCCCTTTGTCTTTCAGTGTGGATTTGACAATTGCATCGACATCGCGCTCCTGCGGAGCATAACGCCGGTTCCAGAAAACTGTATCGAAATCATTTTCCTCAATCAGTTTCTCGATTATTTCTAACGCGTCACCGTGAGCTACAAGCAATTCGACATTGCGCTCATTAAGGCTTTTCTCGAGCGAGTTGAGGCTCTGTTCCAGCCACCAAAGCACCGCCCCGCCGGGCGTTCGCAATTGCGGGTTGGTCTCGTGCACATAAAGCGCTGTGATCTTACCACCCAGCTTAACGGCAGCTTGAAGAGCAGGATTGTCGGCAAGACGCAGATCATTGCGTAACCAGACTAGCGCGTTCGCAGTCATTGAATAATCCTTATTTCACGGACTTTAGACGTTGGTTGTCCGGTGCGACAGACACCACCATATTTCTCGGTCGAAGGTTGGCATCTTGCACATAGATATGTTGCAGAACTGACTTGGTCTGATCAATCGAATTGTCAAAATTCTTTAGCCAATCCAACGCTGTGAGCTGATCCAATGTGTAATCCAGTTGGCTTATTATTCCCTCGCAATGGTTATTTGCACCTGCAAGAGTCAGCACATTGTTCAGAGGAGTGTGGTTTCTACTATCGATCATAGATGACGATATATTCATGTTGAGGCTTCTGATCTTTAAGGGCATTTTCGAGGTCCGGGGAAGAATGCATTTACCCTTGCTTGAAAAGATCGGAATTTTTCCCCGCGAGATTTTAGCATGTGTTCTTCAAGCGGTGGTATGCCGGAGACATGAACCAACAACCAGTACATTTGTATAGGCGCGAGCAGCGACAACCAACTCCATGGTGATGCGGTGATTGCCATCAGTGGCCATGCACACCAGAACAGCCATTCAAAGAAATAGTTTGGATGTCGGGAATAGGCCCAAAGGCCGGTTTCGCAAACTTCGGTTTTGGCGTCGGGTGTTTTCCGAAACCGCGCGAGTTGAGCATCAGACATAGCTTCTCCAAGCAGTGCAATAGCGATGACTGCAACAGCAACCATATCCCAGAAGTATGGAAAGCTGGGTCGGCTTACGGCTGCAAGATAGACCGCCAGCACCAGAATGAAGGCCGCGAGTGCCTGTATCTGCAAAAACCAAAATAGGCGTAGGGCAGCGTTTTCACCCCATTCTTTTATGAGCTTTGCATAGCGTGGGTCTTCGCCATGGCTTAGGCTTCGTTGGGCGATGTGCAAGCCAAGGCGTATTGACCATATGAGAACGATAAGCAGGATCGCCAAACGTCTTTGCAATGTCGCATCTGCAAGTAATACAGCTATGATTGAGCCGATGCCGACTGTGAAAGACCAAATTGCATCAATCCAGCCACTTTTGCCGGTCTTTCGTTCTATCCCCCAGGCAAGTGTCATGATGACAGACAGGCTGATAGCAACAATTATGAGCAGACCAGTTTGCATGGCTGACCTTTATTCGAAACAGTATTTATATGATGCAATACGTTCGGTCCTGCCGTTTGGTTTCGTAAGTGGCTCAAAAAAAATTTGGTAGCCGATTGAACCAATTCCCTTCTCAAAACGTAAAATGATGAAAATGCAGCACAGATGCGGCCGACACACGTGGCTAAGCATGTGGTGAAGAGAGGGACTATGGATATCACGAGCCATCCGGGCAGCTCAAAACGCCTCAAAATCGCGATTATCGGCAGCGGTATTTCAGGGCTTTCCGCTGCATGGCTGCTTTCGCAACGGCATGACGTGAAAGTGTTTGAAGCTTCAGATCGCATCGGTGGCCATAGCAATACTGTCGAGTATGAAAGCATCCATGGTCCCGTTGCGGTCGATACCGGCTTCATCGTCTATAATGAAGTGACTTATCCCAATCTAACTGCATTGTTTCACACACTTGACGTTCCAACTGCCGGGTCGAACATGTCGTTTGCAGTCTCAGTTGGAAATGGTGCTTATGAATATTCAGGCGGAACCGGTTTTGGCCTGTTTGCACAGCGGTCCAATCTGGTCAGCCCGCGTTTCTGGTCGATGATACGCGATCTATTGCGTTTTTATCGCAATGCTCCAAAAGATTTGAGCGCTATGGGTAGCATTTCGCTTGATGATTATCTGACACGCAATGGTTATGGACGGGCCTTTCGTGAAGATCATCTTTACCCAATGGCTGCGGCGATCTGGTCTACACCTGCAATGGAAGTTGGTCGATATCCGGCTGCAAGCTTCGTCCGCTTTTGCTGCAATCACGGTCTTCTGGCTCTTCGTGACAGGCCAATCTGGCGTACTGTATCCGGCGGTAGCCGGGAATATGTGAAGCGTATCACCAAGGCTTATGCAGACCAGATCAGGCTTTCGACACCGATCCAATCCGTTCGACGCTCTGAAAACTCCGTCGAGCTGATCGATGGAAGCGGCAGGTCCCATGTTTTCGACGATGTTGTGATTGCCACTCATGCCGATCAGGCTTTGCAGATGTTGGCTGATCCGAGCGCTGAAGAAAGTCGTATTCTCGGCGCGTTTCAATATTCACGCAATGAAGCGGTGTTGCATAGCGATGTATCGTTGATGCCCAGACGCCGTGCAGCATGGTCGAGTTGGAATTACCTAACAAATTCGGCCACTGGTCCGGCGCATCCATCTATCACTTACTGGATGAACCGTTTGCAACCGCTGGGAAACGCACCCGAAACTTTTGTTACTCTCAATCCGTGTCGGGCACCGCGTGAGGAACTTGTGATCCGTCGTGAGATTTATCAGCATCCGGTTTTTGACATGGCAACGGATCGTGCACAAAAAGAAATCTGGTCGTTGCAGGGGCGGCGCAGAACATGGTTTTGCGGTGCGCATTTCGGTTCGGGCTTTCACGAGGATGGGCTCCAGGCGGGGCTTGCCGTGGCAGAAGATCTCGGCGGTCTGCGTCGCCCATGGCAGGTGGAGCAGGAAAGCGCACGTATTTTTCGCCAGCCTTTGTCTGTCCGAGAAAGGGCACTGGCATGACCGGAAACTTCCATTCTGCGCTTTTTCCCGGACATGTGACCCATGCGCGTTTGCGGCCCAAGGTGCACAAGCTTGCTTATAAAATCTACTCGCTCCTGCTCGATCTCGACGAGCTGGAAGCGCTTGACCGCCAGTTAAAGATGTTTTCTCTGGATCGTTTCAATCTGTTTTCGTTCTACAGAAAAGACAGAGGAGACGCATCGGATATGCCGCTGCGCGAGCAGGTTGAGCGTGCGATGGAAGCCGCAGGCATCAAGGCTGATGGCGGTGCGATCCGACTGCTGACCATGCCGCGTATTTTGGGCTGGGCTTTCAATCCGCTGAGTGTTTTCTTTTGCTATAATCGCGGGGATGAACTCGTGGCAATACTCTGGGAGGTTGATAATACCTTCCGCCAGCGCCACGGCTATATGATCCCGGTAGAGGACAGCTTAAGTGGACGTATCGTGCAAAGCTGCGACAAGGCTTTTTACGTTTCGCCCTTCATGGATATGAAGCTGCGATACGAGTTTGAAGTTTCTCCACCCACAGACAAGCTCTCCATCCGTATCAACAGTTTTGACGATGAAGGATTGCTTATGACCGCCCGCCATCTGGCGCGCCGGGTTGAGCTAACTGATGCAGCTTTGCTGCGTGCTTTCTTTGCAATTCCATTTCTTACTCTACGCGTGGTTGGTGGCATTCACTGGGAGGCACTTAAAATCTGGTTGAAGGGTATCCGTTTGCGTAAACGACCACAGCCACCGCAAGACCCGATAACGCATATCCGCCAAGAGTCCTCTCGGCCAAGGAGTGAGGCTGCATGAGCCATATTAATGACACCTCGCCGCTCCCAACACCAATCTCAAGCAGCTATTCTGGTTGGAGTCCCTCTGGCCGTCTTTTACGCAGGTTGCTCAATCAGGTGCGTTATGGGCGACTGATACTCGTTTTACCGTCGGGCAAAATGGTATCTGCCCAAGGCAGCTTGGCTGGGCCGGATGCAAAAATAATCATCAAGAGCTGGCGTTGCCTGCGTCGTCTGGTGACGGGTGGCGATATTGGTTTTGCTCAAGCATACATCGAAGGCGAATGGACATCGCCGGACCTCACTTCCGTTATTAGATTTGCGGCACTTAATCGCGATACCTTGCTTACGACATTGCGCGGTTCCGGCTGGATGCGGATGCTTAACCGTATCGGCCATCTGTTTAATGCGAATACGCGTCGCGGTAGCCGGAGAAATATTGAGGCTCACTACGATCTTGGCAATGATTTCTATCGACGCTGGCTAGATCCTTCGATGCTCTATTCGTCCGCAATATGGAACGAGACAACGCGAAGCTTAGAGAGTGCGCAGGAGTATAAGTTGCAGTGCATAGCAGACAAACTCGCGCTTGACGGCGGTGAAAAAGTTCTCGAGATCGGTTGTGGTTGGGGCGCACTGGCAAGCTTTCTGGCAAAACACGATGGAACGCATGTGACTGGCATCACCTTGTCACCGTCGCAGCTTGCATGGGCCAATCAAACGATCGCAGAAGCTGGACAGGAGAGTGCTGTTGATCTGCGCCTGCAGGATTATCGTGATGTAGAAGGCCAGTTTGATCGCATTGTCTCGATTGAAATGTTTGAGGCGGTTGGTGAAGCCTATTGGCCGGAATATTTCGCAACGATGAAGCGTTGTCTCAAGCCGGGTGGACGCGCTGTTTTACAGATCATCTCAATCGAAGATACGCGCTATGAAAATTACCGTCGTAAAGCAGATTTCATTCAAAAATTTATCTTTCCGGGCGGCTTTCTGCCATCAGATAAAGTCCTTGAACGTGATCTGCTGAAGTCGGGACTTGTAGTGAAAGAGATCGAACATTTCGGCCATTCTTACGCCCTTACGCTCGCGGAGTGGCGCCAGAGGTTTATTGAGAATTGGTCCGAAATCGAAAATCTTGGTTTTGACGATAAGTTCAGACGGCTTTGGGAATATTACCTTTGCTATTGCGAAGGTGGGTTTGAAGAGGGTGCGATCAATGTCGGGCTTTACACGATTGAACACGCTTAGAAATTGGATCGACTGACCAGGGAGGCGTCGATGAAATGGCTGGTAGCAATTATTGGAATAATAGTTTTGGTTCCGTTTTCGGCGCACTCTGAAGAGATCGGCGGAAACTGGGCTCGTGGAGATGGAAAGGCCCGGGTTAAGATTGCGGGATGCGGCAACGACATCTGCGCGACCAATACCTGGATTAAGCCCGGAACACCGAAGGAAAAAACGGGTGATGTGCTTGTCATGAGCATTAAGCAAGCCGGAAGCGGGCAATATTCAGGAACTGCTTTCGACCCCCAACGCAAGCTCACATACAAGATCAGCGTAAAGGTCAATGGTGACACTATGACTTCCAACGGCTGTGTTTTGGCTGGTCTCCTGTGTCGGAGTGTTGGCTGGACTCGCATCAAATAAGAAAGTTGGCTTTCAATGAAAGACTATCTCATAGCTTACGCTGCTACCGCTGTTGCGTTTCTCGCGATTGATGCGGTTTGGTTGTCCAATATGGCCAACGTGATTTACCGGCCTGTTATGGGTGATATGATGTTGTCGGGTTTTCGCCTCGCACCCGCTATCGTCTTCTATTTGATCTTTGTCTTTGGGCTTGTTTTCTTTGCGGTGAGGCCGGGGCTGCTAGCAGGTAGTGGTATGGTCACACTGCTAAATGGCGCGCTTCTTGGATTTATCGCCTATGCGACTTATGATCTGACCAATCAGGCCACTTTGAAGAATTGGTCATGGACGCTGACAATAGCAGATATGATCTGGGGCACTGTTCTCTCGGCCGCATCAGCCTATGTTGGCTATTGGGTTGCGTCGCGGATAAGTGGCTAGTTTGGAGTAAACATATGCATAGATTAGGTCTTTTGGCTGTCTTCGCTTTTGTTATCGTTGTCATTGGAATGGCTATTGGTATCGGTTTCCCACCCGGGGAATGGTACGCATCGCTTCAGAAGCCTTGGTTTACTCCGCCGAACGCAGCATTTGGGCCAATCTGGACGATACTTTATATCTTCATTTCGATTGCGGGTTGGCGCACCTGGATCAGTGATAGTGGGTGGCAGCGGCGTGGACCATGGTTTGGACAAATGGCCCTGAACTTCATCTGGTCGCCGATTTTCTTTGGCGCACATATGACTGTATTAGGGCTCTGCGTGATTATCGGCGTTTGGCTTTGCGTGCTGTTGTTTATCGTTCGCGCCTGGCGACCAGACCGTATTTCAGCGCTGCTCTTTGTGCCGTATCTCGTGTGGCTTTCGCTTGCGACAGCTTTGAACGCGGCAATTGTCGTGTTGAACTAACAAAAAAGGCGGCATATCTGCCGCCTTTTCTTTATATGCCAACCAATGGCTGTACGAGCCGCATAAGCCAGCTCTGAAATTTTAACGGTGCGTCAGTCACAGCAAGGCAGATGCAATCGCCATCGGGCGAAGCAATAGGCTGGTGCACGAGATCGGCATCCGCCTCTTCAATGTCGCCACGCGCGAAAATCCCGGTGCCATCGTCAAAACTTCCACTAAGCACCAGCGTCAACTCACGGCCACCGTGGCCATGTTCGGGTACTGGCTTGCCGGCTGGAATTCGTAACAGGCGAACCTGTGTTTCTTTATCGCGTGTTTTGATAGGCACTTGATAAGCACCCCGACCCAGCGATTTCCATTTCAAGTTTGGCAAGTCGCCACCGACATAGGATCGCAGCGGCTCCGGTATTACGACAGGCGTTTTCACTTCCGATCGCGGCACGGAATGTTCTTTGGGCTGCGGCACCTGTTGTAATTTGCCTTTTAAGCTTTCCCATGAGCTTGCTTCGAATTTTGCTGGCTCAACTGCTTCAAGAAGCTGCCCGCCGATCTGTTCAAACTGCTTAAGTCTTGAACGGCAAGCGGGGCAAAGTGCAAGATGGGTAGCGACAGCAATGCTCCAACCTTCTGCAAGTGAACCCGCAGCATAGCTCGTGAGTAGTTCGTCGCTGAGATGATGTTTGATATCCATTAGTGCGCTCCCGAATTATCGAGTGCGGCACGCAATTTGCTGAATGCCAGACGAAGGCGGGATTTTACCGTGCCAAGCGGGAGATTAAGCTTCTTGGCTATAGCGCTATGTGTGCTTTCTTCGAAATAGGCGAGTTCAAGCAGGGTGCATTGCTCTTTCGGTAAATTATCCATGGCCGCACGCAACTGGTTGGCCGATTGTCGTTGGACGATCTTCATATCGGCTGGCTGTTCTTCGTCTGGAACAAAGGCCGGGTCGGTTGCGTCATATTCAGGGCGGCGGGTGCGACGCACAGCATCAATGCGCTGGTTGCGTGCGATGGTGAATATCCATGTCGACAAGGCGCCTTTTGAAAAATCATAGTGGTCTGCCTTGTTCCAGACCGCAATCATGGTTTCTTGCATTAATTCTTCCGCTGTTTGCGTATCGGCAGACAGTTTGGCCATATAGGCCTTCACCCGAGGAGCGAAATGTTTGAAAATCACCTCGAATGCGTCCACATCGCGTCGAGAACTGACCGCCAGCATCAATTCCTCTAATGAGGGCTGATTTTCAGAAGCAGTCCGTTCAATCATTCGGTTCGTATCCCGTACGCGCTGATATGGTGAAGACAGAAGCCGCAAATCGCGCCCCATTTTCTTTTGCCATGTCTGCGGGCTTAAGGAAATGCTTGTATTCATATCTCGTGATACGAATAGTTTGAGACATTGGATCACAGCGTATTGTAAATGGATTTTTTTTTTGCGTAGAAAGACTTTGCAGAGCGTAAGCTGGATCGGTCGTTATATTGACCAAATTCGCGTAGAATTTCGGTGGCTTTTTCGCACTCTACAGCTTTTGAAAATGCATAGCCTTGCCCAAGTTGGCAACCCATTTTTTGAAGTGTTTCAGACAGTTCAAGAGTCTCTACTCCCTCTGCAACAAGTCTGATATTTAAGTCTCGTGCGATCTGCACAATTCCTTTGACAATGGCGACACTCGGATCGCCGGGCGCGAGGCGGCATACAAATGATCTGTCTATTTTGATGATATCGACGGGAACGGTAAGAAGATGAGCGAGCGCCGCGAATCCTGTACCAAAATCATCGAGTGCGACCCGTACACCCAGTAATCGCAGGTTTCGAATGCCTGATGCTACTACATCATCACGTTGCCCGATATATGCGTTTTCTGTCACCTCTATAATGAGATGATTAAGTGGTACGTTGTAATCTGAGAATTTTTTTGAAACAAAAGCAGCAAGGTCACCTACGTAGAAATCCGCTGCTGTTACGTTAACTCCGACATGTTGAACTGGCAAACCCAGATCAAGCCAATGTCGTATATCCTGAGCAACAATTGAAAGCATATATTGGGTGATTTCTGATGCAATGTGGACATCAGAGAACGACTCCTGAAACATTGCGGCGGAAAGAATATCACCCGATGGAGTTGTCATTCGACTTAATGCTTCAAAGCCAACAACCTCGCCAGTATCAAGCCGAATAATGGGCTGATAATGCGCTGTGATACGTTTTTCCTCGAGTGCTTCGCGTACTTCTTTAATTGAGTTGCGACGGTGTAAAATGCGTGTTCCCAGGTTGGCTTGATAAAGCACAAAACTGCCACGGGCGTTGTCTTTGGCGTGATAGAGAGCAAAGTCTGCATTGCGACGCACTATTTGCGGGTGGGTATCAAGTGCAGAAAGTACAGCTCCCCCGATGGTTGCGCGAGGCAAAATAGTCTGACCATCATAATCAATTGGTGAAGAGAGCGCTTGGAAAATCAGGTCTGCAGTATGATCAAGGTCATAAAGCGCCTTATGATTTTGGATGATAACGGTGAATTCGTCGCCACCTGTTCTAAAGGTTATATCAGGCGCTAACGTAGCTGAAACCCGCGCGGCAATTGTACTGATCAAGAAGTCGCCGACATCATGGCCAAAAGTGTCGTTGGTTATTTTGAGATTGTCGACGTCAATGACAAAGAGAGCCCAACTTCCGGGCAGTTCGCAGCGCAATTGCGATAGAGCATCGTCAAATGCTGAACGGTTTGCCAGTCCTGTTAATACATCTACAGTTGCTCTGCGTTCATAGTTGAGAATGCGCATTTCGCGCATCATCGCGAGCTTGCAGAGTTGGGCGCCGGCCTTGAGTATATCGCTCTCTTCCGTGGTAGGAGTATGCTTTCTGAGAAAATAGATAGCGATTGCACCAATGACTTCATCGGCGTCATTGATGACAGGTAAAGAGCTACAGGCCAGAAGGCCTATTGGTAAAACAAGGTGCCTGTAAGCAGCCCATTTCGGATCTTTTTCAATGTCGTGGACAGTCACTGAAACGTTATTGTAGATAGCACTGCCACAAGAGCCAATCTCCGGGCCAACTACAACACCATTCAAAGCATATGTATAACTGGTGGGCAGACTTGGTGCTGCCAACATATGTATCATCCCGGCGTTGTCCACGGAGCAGACCATAACGCGAGAGTCCTCTATGAGTTCCTCGATGCCAAAGCACATTTCTTCCAGTGTTTGCCTGAGAGGTTTTCCCCTAGCGATTAACTCAAGAACTGTGTTTTGAAATTTGAGCACGAATTCCTCGTATGTTCCTATGATTATTATAACCGCGGATTTATTCGCTTTGTCAATTTTCAGAACATTATTTTAGCTCGTAATATTATATTTATTTGTATTTTTTCTCATGTCTATGAGAATTGTTTAACCGTTACTTAATATCATTAATTGCTCGATTGAAGTTTCTCACAGATTTTGAGACAGCATAAACATGCTTCGGATAAAACATTGAGCATCACATTTATCAAGTAGAGCGCAGAAAGACGTTTTCACATTGTAGTTAGTCTGCGAATGAGCGTTTGAGTATTCGTAATTGATAGTAACTTATCATTGCGCCTGCATTTATATGGTCATGTGGTGTGAGGCGAGGCATACTTAGTCTCCGTAGTGGCACGCCTGTTTCGCCAATTGGTGGCACCGTTGCTGACCGAGTGTATCTCCTGCGATTATTTGATAAGGTGAATAGCTCACTGGTGTGTCATCCGGCTGTCATGCAGCCGGAATAGAAGCGCGCAAACCATTAAGATTGCGCGCTTATGTTACATGAAACTAAAATACACGCAGATGTTGCTGTCGAGGCAGAAGGCCTGAGCCTCGCCTATGGCAATAATACGATCCTGAGAAATATTGATCTGACCTTACCAAAAGGCCAGACGCTTGCTCTGCTTGGTCCGTCGGGTTGTGGAAAGACCACATTGCTTCGTCTGGTGGCAGGTCTTCTGGCACCCACGAGCGGATCCGTTACGATCAATGGCGTAAAAGTTGCTGATGCTGCGACGGGCAAGTTTTCGCCGCCGGAAAAGCGTCATCTTGGCATGGTGTTTCAGGATTATGCGCTTTGGCCGCATATGACTGTTTACGGGAATGTTTCATTTCCGCTGGAAATGCGCGGCATTGGACGCGCTGAGCGTGAAACGCGTGTGAAATCGGCTTTGGACCGTGTTGGTCTTAAAGGCTTTGGTGATCGTTCGATCAGCGATATGTCGGGCGGTCAGCAACAGCGCGTGGCGATTGCGCGCGCAATCGTTGCTGAACCCGGTCTCGTGCTTTTTGACGAACCGCTCTCCAATCTTGATCGCGAATTGCGCGAGAATATGGTCACCGAAATTGGTCAGCTTGTCGCAAATCTTGGCCTGACGGCTATCTATGTGACCCATGATCAGAGTGAGGCTTTTTCGCTTGCTCATCAGGTCGCGATCATGCGGGCAGGGGTTATCGAACAGCTGGCAGCGCCAGAAGTTCTTGTCGCGCAGCCCAATACGCCTGCCGTTGCTGATTTCCTTCGTCTTGGCTGTGTGATGCCCGTTGAGCGTGAAAGTGCTGGTTATCGTATCGCGCAAACGGAAATCCGGCTTGCGAACAGCATAGCGCCCGCTCAGGCGACGCATGTGCTTCTGCCATCGCGGTCGGTGCGCAGCGTCGAATTGTGCAGTTTATCCATTCCGGCAACGGTTCTGCGCACGCAGTTTCGCGGTGACGGTCATCTAACGACGGTACGCATCGGTTCGCAAACCGTGTCGCATGAACTCACTTATCTCGACAGTCATCGTCTTACACCCGGCGTGCCGGTTGGTATCGCAATCGATGCGGAGCAACTCCGCTGGTTCTCCCGCTAAAACTTCTGTCTCAGGCACATCTCAGGAGAGATTAATGAAAAAGTCCCTTATCGGCGCAGGCATGGCGTTTGCCGCAGCTCTGCTCGCAAGCTCGGTAGCTTTCGCCGACATCACCGTTTATTCGGCTGGTCCCGGCAAGCTGATCGAAGGTCTGGCCGCTGGCTTCACAGCCAAGACCGGCACCAAGGTCAATGTGTTTCAGGCAACGACCGGCAAGGTTATGGCCCGTATTGAAGCCGAAGCTGCCAATCCTGTTGTGGACGTTCTGATTTCTGCTTCCTGGGATACAGCAACTGATTTCGCCAAGCGCGATTGGCTGGTTGCTTACACCAGCCCGAATGCTGCAAAAGTTCCTGATTTTCTGAAGAACGAAACCGCTGTTGCACAGGGTGTTTCGGCGCTTGGTATTGCGTGGAACCCAAACAGCAAGACGCCAAAGCCAACCGAATGGGCTGATCTGGCCAAACCAGAATATAAGGATCTGGTGAACCTCCCAGATCCATCGCAGTCGGGTGCAACATTTGAACTCGTTGCCGCACTTTCGGAAACACAGGGCTGGGACCTGTTCAAGAACCTGCAGGCAAATGGCGCAGTTGCAGCCGGTGCCAATGCAGAAGCGCTGAACCCAGTGCTTCAGGGTGCAAAGGCCGCTGTTTTTGGTGCTGTCGATTATATCTCGCTGGCTGGCAAAGCCAAGGGCGAAGCTATTGACGTTATCTTCCCGGCATCGGGTACGGTAATTGCGCCACGTCCTGCCATGATCCTCAACTGGTCGAAAAATCAGGACGAAGCCAAGCAGTTCATCGATTACATGCTTTCGGATGAAGGCCAGAAGATGGTTGCTGACACTTACCTGATGCCTGCACGTTCCGACGTTGTGGCTAACCGTCCGCTGATCAATGATCTGAAGATTCTCAAGATCGATGCAGCAGCTGTTTACGGCAAGCGCAATGAAACGTTGAAGGAATTCAACGCGATTTTCGGCGTGAAGAAGTAAAATCCGGGTGGCTCTCCTCAAATTGAGGAGAGCCATTTCTTTTGGCTATTTTTAGATTGCTGTCATTTTTCATGGCAGCTGGAATACCGTAGAGGCAATCATGAGTGCAAAGACCGCTACCGCTGCAAATCCGCTTGGGCTTGTGGCCGTTATCGGCCTCGCTATTGTCGTCGCGGTTCCGTTTATTTTCATTGTCTTACAGGCGATTTTCCCGCAGATCGGGCAGGGCGTGTTCAGCGCACCTTTTGTGCATCTGCCAGCTTTGTTTGAAGATCCAAGACTTCTGCGCATGACCGGCAACACCATTTTGCTTGGTGTCAGCGTCGTGATTTTATCGGCGATTATTGCGGTGCCTCTCGCTGTTTTTCGGGCGCTATATAAAGTGCCGTTTGCGCTGGTGTGGGACGTGCTGATGCTCGTGCCTTTCATGATACCGCCCTATATTGCGACGCTTGGCTGGATCATGACTCTGCAGCCACGCGGCTATCTTGATCAGCTTGCAGGCTTTAACCTCGCGCCTTTTCTGTTTTCGCTTGCCGGCATGACATTCGTGATGGCGCTCAACACGTTTCCGCTGGTTTATTTCGCCGTGTCGCGGACGATTGAAGCTGTTGGCGCACGTTATTCTGATGTTGGCCGTGTTTTTGGTGCGTCGCCTTGGCGGTCGTTTTTCCGCATTACGCTGCCACTTGCAACGCCGGGACTGGCAGCAAGCCTGCTTCTCGTCTTCGCTTCGGCAATTGAGGAATATGGCACACCGGCAGCACTTGGCAGCCGATCCGGTTTTGAAGTGCTGGTAACGGAAATCGATATGCGCATTTCCGATTGGCCGATTGATCTTTCGGGCGCCGCGGTCTTTTCGCTGGCATTGGTTTTGTTATCGCTCGCAGCTTTTATGCTGCAGCGCTGGATTTTGACGCGCCGTTCTTATGTGACAACGGGTGGTAAGCCACAAAACAAAGACAAGCGCGAACTTGGCGTGTTCAAGGTTCCGGTTGTCATCCTGTTTGGTGTAGTCGCTTTTGCTGCAACCGGCGTGCCGCTGCTCGCAATTCTTGCGACAGCCATGTCGAAGACTATTTCCGGTGGGCTTACACTATCCAATCTCGGCTTTGATAATTTTGCAGATATTGCAGATAATAGTGCAGGTGCTATGCGCGCATTGACCAACAGCCTTTCCTTGGGTGTTGCGAGCGCGTTGCTAACCGGATTTCTGGGTGCCGTAGCTGCTTATGCGGTTGTCAAAATGCGCTTTCGTGGGCGGTTCTGGCTTGATGTTCTGACGGTGTTGCCAAACTCTCTTCCCGGTGTCGTAGTTGCGGTCGGTTTGATCCTTGCATGGAACCAGCCATCTTTGCTGATTTCGCCGTATAATACGCCACTGATCCTACTGCTTGCCTATTGCTGCATTCTGTTGCCACAGCCAATCCGCTATGCAACTGCAGCGTTTCATCAAATTGGCGATAATCTTGAAGCCGCCGCGCGCGTTTGCGGTGCAGGTAGTTTTACAACTTTCCGCCGCATCATGCTGCCGCTGATCGCGCCAAGCCTAATTACCGCAATGCTGCTGGTTTTTGCTGTGGCAACGCGTGAGCTGGTCGCTTCGATACTGGTGGCACCTGTTGGGATGCAGACGATCTCGATCTTCATCTGGCGACAGTTTGAGCAAGGTTCGATCGGCCTCGGCATGGCGATGGCTTTCATTGCGATCCTGCTCACAACGCTGCTGCCGCTATTACTGATGGGCCTTCTCAAGCGCACAGGTCTGGTGAAACTCTAATATTGTCGACAAATTGCGTACAGAGATTTATCCTTTCAGCATGTCACCGAGTCCGTGGCAGGCTGAAAGGAATAAGCAATGTCTCTCACTACCCAACGCCCCAGCATTTCCAATGATGAGCGGCTTGAGCGTATCAATGTTCTGCGCCGCAATTTAACCGAAAAAAATATCGGTGCCTTGCTGCTAGGGTCGACTGAGAGCCTGCTTTATTACACTGGCCTTGTCTGGCATTCGAGCGAACGCCTGCTTGGTGCAGTGATTACGCAAAGCGAGATTGTCTATGTCGTTCCGGGTTTTGAGCAAAGCCGTGTGGAAAGCCTTCCGCATCTCCCCGGTGAAATCCGCATCTGGCAGGAAGAGGAAAATAGCGCTGCTCTCGTCGCTTCGCTTCTGAAAGCCGATGAGACACTTGCCGTTGACGAAGCAGTCCCGCTGTTTGTCTATAATGCGTTGCGTCGAGAAATTGGCGCGGATCGTCTTATTGACGCTGGCCCGGTCATTCGTGAGCAGCGTATCGTCAAGTCACAGACTGAAATCGACATTATCAAATATGCCATGGGGCTGACGCTTGAAGTGCATCGTCGTGCGCATCAATTCATTCGTCCGGGCATTGCCGCATCCGATGTGGTGCGCTTTATCGATGAGCAGCATCGCGAAATGGGTGCAAGCGGCTCGACCTTTTGCATCGTTTCTTTTGGTGAAGCGACGTCCCTCCCACATGGTGCCGATGGCGAGCAGTTTTATAAGAATGGCGATGTTATTCTCGTCGATACAGGTTGCCGAATTGATGGCTATCACTCCGATCTGACCCGCACCTATATGCTTGATGAGCCGACAGCCGATTTTGAGCGTATCTGGACTATTGAACGACAGGCACAACAGGCCGTGTTCGATGCTGCAAAGCTTGGTGCTGCCTGTTCCAGCCTCGATGACGCTGCGCGCGCCGTGTTGGTCAAGCATGGCTTGGGGCCGGATTATCAGCTTCCCGGTTTGCCGCATCGTGCAGGTCACGGTCTTGGATTGGAAATTCATGAAGCGCCTTATATCGTGCGTGGCAATCAGTTGCAGCTGGCAGCGGGTATGTGCTTCTCAAATGAACCAATGATTGTCGTGCCGGGGCAGTTTGGTGTGCGTCTGGAAGATCATATTTACATGAGCGCTGATGGTGCGCAGTGGTTTACGCAGCCTGCAAAAGGACCAACGGAACCATTCGCCTAATACTTTCATGAGGAGCTGCCGATGACGGAAAGCGATAACAACGCCATCCCTGAACGCAAGCGCGGTTCTGGCGGGAAGATGGTCTATGACCTGTTGCGCGATGAAATTCTCGATCTGGTGCTGCCGCCTGGCAGCCCGATCGATGAAGTGCAGCTTGCCGAACGGTTTAAAATGTCCCGCACGCCAATCCGTGAAGCTTTGGTGCGGCTGGCGGGCGAGGGGCTGATTGATACGCTGCCTAATCGTTCGACGATGGTGTCGAACATCGACTTCCTCAACATGCATACCTATTTCGACGCACTGACTTTGATGTATCGCGCCACAACACAGCTTGCCGCTAAAAATCATCGGCAGGAAGATCTGGATATCATCGCTTTGCATCAAGCTGAGTTTACCGCAGCTGTGGAAGCACAGGACGCGCTTGGGATGATTGCGACCAATGCAGCTCTGCATCTTGCAATCGCAGAAGCGGGCCGCAATCCATATTTCACCAGTCTTTTTAAACGATTGCTGGATGAGGGGCGGCGCATTTTGCGGCTCTACTATCAGTCTTATAATGATCGTCTGCCACGGCGTTTTGTCGAGGAGCATGAGGAAATGATCGCTGCAATCGCTGCGCGCGACATGAAACTAGCCGAACAGCTGGCGCATGAACATGCAGAGCAGATCGTGCGTCAGGTACAGAAGCTGGTGATGCGCGATGACCGTCTGGAAATAAACCTGTAGCGCCGTGTAATTTCTGTCGACAAATAAAATACAGACTGATATATCAGTTGCAGCGAACTGAAAATGGCCAGATCCATGACAGTCCAATCGCTTTGGTTTTTGTTTGTTGCATTGCCCGTTGTAAAACTGCACCGCAGTTCGACGGTAATGCTCTGAGAGGAGTTTTCGATGGCTGCCAATATTTTTTCCGGCGTGATTCCGGCTCTGATGACCCCGTGCAAGGACGACCGCACGCCTGATTTCGATGCGCTGGTGCGCAAGGGCCAGGAACTGATCGACGCTGGTATGTCGGCTGTCGTTTATTGCGGTTCGATGGGCGACTGGCCTCTGCTTACCGATGAACAGCGTATGGAAGGCGTTGCTCGTCTGACCGCCGCTGGCATTCCGGTTATCGTGGGTACTGGCGCTGTGAACACCGCTGTTGCTGCGGCTCATGCTGCACATGCTCAGAAAGTTGGCGCAAAAGGCCTGATGGTCATCCCGCGTGTTCTGTCGCGTGGCTCGGTGATTGCAGCGCAAATGGAACACTTCAAGGCTGTGCTTTCGGCTGCTCCTGATCTTCCTGCCGTCATCTACAACAGCCCTTATTATGGCTTTGCAACGCGCGCTGATCTGTTCTTCGCACTGCGTGCGGAGCATCCGAACCTCGTTGGCTTCAAAGAGTTCGGCGGCCCAGCCGACATGCGTTACGCAGCCGAAAACATCACCAGCCGCGATGACGATGTCACGCTAATGATCGGTGTTGATACGGCTGTGTTCCATGGATTTGTGAACTGCGGTGCAACAGGTGCTATCACCGGCATTGGCAACGTTCTGCCGAAGGAAGTCATCCAGATGTGCAAGCTTTCGCAGGCTGCAGCAAAGGGTGATGCGGATGCGCGCCAGCGTGCGCTTGAACTTGAACAGGCGCTTGCTGTTCTGTCCTCTTTTGATGAAGGCCCGGACCTTGTGCTTTACTTCAAGCACATGATGGTTCTGAAGGGTGACAAGGAATATACGCTGCACTTCAACGCAAGCGATAAGCTCTCCGACAGCCAGCGCGGTTATGTTGAAGCGCAGTTCAAGCTCTTCAACAACTGGTATGCCGAGTGGAGCAAGTTGCCCGGCGCTGTTCAGACCTACAAGGCTTGAATATAGAAATAGATTGAAAAAGCCCTCCGTTTGGAGGGCTTTTTTGTTTTGGTTTTTAGTTGATGGCGTCGAGGCCTTTTTCCAGCAGAAGATCGAGTTGGTCGATCTCCGCTTTGGTGAGTTTGATGCCTTCGCTTTCAGACTCAGCGCGTGCCTTGAAGCGACGCTGCGAGGGAAGGCGGGCGCCTTGTCCAACAATAGCGTCAAACAGCATTTCGGCACGCGTAAACGGATCGCCCGGACGGCCTTTCGCAAAAGCTTCCGGTGAAAACGCGATGATCAGTTCGCCATGCACTGGTGACAGAGTCGTCGTGCCGAGGAAGTCGAGTACTTCGGGGCTGGTCAGGTCACCAATCATGATGGCCGCAAGCAGTTCGACCATCGTGCTGATCGCAGAACCCTTATGGCCGCCAAATGGCAGCATGGCACCGGCGAGTGCTGTTTCAGGATCAGTTGTCGGGTTGCCTTCCGCATCCAGCGCCCAGCCTTCCGGTAGTTGTTTACCAGCGCGGCGATGTAATTCGATTTCGCCACGTGCTGCAACCGATGTTGCAAAGTCGAAGACATAAGGCGAGGTTTCCTTGCGCGGCCAGCCAAATGCAAAAGGATTGGTGCCGAGCAGTGGTTTGTTGCCGCCCGTTGGCGCAACGGTCGCGTAGCTTGGGCACATGACGAGGGCGGCCAGTCCTTCGTTCGTCAGTGCTTCGACCTCTGGCCAGAGTGCTGAAAAATGTGTGCAATCATTGATAACAAGCGCTGCAATACCATTCTTACGCGTGCGCTCGGCAAGCACAGGAACACCTGTTTCAAATGCAGCATTGGCGAAGCCAAAGTTGGCGTTCACCCGCACGATGCTTGAAGCTTCATCGGCCACAATTTCAGGAATCGCGTCTGCTTTTACCTTCCCGGCCTTGACTGTGCGCAGCGCACCTTCGATACGATATATGCCGTGGGATTTGCAGTGATCGCGTTCACCCGCGATAATAACATGCGTGACAGCAGCAGCCTGTATAGCGTTCAGCCCTGCTTTACGAAAAATCGCCTCTACGCGGTCGTGAAGCGTGGCAATGCTCAGGATGGTGGTCTCGCTCATCATGCATCTTTCATGGCTAAACCTGCATGGAACGTCCCGCAGGCAATTGATATGTGCGCACACACTGTATACAAACAAACAGGGTATACAATCATTAGACAAGTACAATTTAGATGCAGTGAGATACTGGCTTAATTGTGCGTTGATTTCTACAGGAGGATGGACGAATGGCATTTACGCCCAAAGGGAAACACTTTGTTGCTGGCGAATGGCTCGATGGAGCCGGGACTTTTCAATCTTCACCAGCAAGTGGGCCAGCGCATTCGTTTGCAGTCGGTACAGTCGAGCTGGTGAACCGCGCTTGTGAAGCTGCGGAAGATGCTTTCTGGTCTTATGGCTATTCGACCCGCACTGAGCGCGCCACATTCCTGCGCGCTATCGCCGACGAAATCGAAGCACGCATTGCTGATATCGTTGTTATAGGCTCGCAGGAAACTGGCTTGCCGGAAGCGCGTCTTCAGGGCGAAACCGGCCGCACCACTGGACAGCTGCGTTTGTTCGCTGATCATATCGAAAAAGGCGACTATCTTGATCGCCGTTTTGATGCTGCACTTCCTGATCGTCAGCCAGCACCACGTCCAGAAATTCGTCTCGTTCAGCGCCCAATTGGTCCTGTTGCAGTCTTTGGGGCGTCCAATTTCCCAATGGCGTTTTCGACAGCCGGTGGTGACACAGCAGCAGCACTTGCAGCTGGTTGCCCAGTTGTCGTGAAGGGCCATTCGGCGCATCCCGGCACAGGTGAAATCGTGGCGCAAGCCGTTGAAGCCGCTATCAAGAAGACCGGCGTTCATCCGGGCGTGTTCTCGCTCATTCAGGGCGGCCGTCGTGATGTTGGCCATGCGCTGGTTCAGAACCCTTATATCAAGGCTGTTGGCTTCACCGGTTCACTCGGTGGTGGTCGTGCATTGTTCGATCTTTGCGCTGCACGTCCTGAGCCAATCCCATTCTTTGGCGAACTCGGTTCGGTTAACCCGATGTTCCTTCTGCCAGAAGCAATGAAGGCACGTGCTGAAACGCTCGGACAGGGTTGGGCTGGTTCGCTCACCATGGGCGCAGGTCAGTTCTGCACCAATCCGGGTATCGCCGTTGTTCTCGATGGCGCAGATGCCGATACCTTCACAACTGCTGCTGTCGAAGGTCTCAAAAAAGTTGCTCCGCAGACCATGCTGACTGATGGTATTGCGCAGGCATACCACGAAGGCAAAGAGCGTTTTGAAACGCGCAATGCCGTGAAACCGCTTTATGAAACCGAGTCATCGGGTCGTCAGGTTTCGCCAAATCTGTTTGAAACAACTGGCGAGCGCTTCCTGTCTGACCATGCGCTTGGTGAAGAAGTGTTCGGTCCTCTTGGACTGGTCATCCGCGTTGGTTCCGTCGATGAAATGGAAAAGCTTGCGCGTGGCTTTGAAGGTCAGCTGACTGCAACGATTCACATGGATGCAGGCGACATTGCTGAAGCACAAAAGCTTCTGCCGGTGCTGGAGCGCAAAGCGGGCCGCGTTCTCGTCAATGGCTTCCCAACTGGCGTTGAAGTTGTGGATTCAATGGTTCACGGCGGACCATACCCGGCATCGACAAACTTCGGCGCAACCAGCGTTGGAACAATGTCGATCCGCCGCTTCCTGCGCCCAGTTTCTTACCAGAACTTCCCGAAGGAACTTCTGCCAGAAGATTTTGCGTAAGCGCGCGAATACGTAGTAGAAAGCCCCGCTTAGGCGGGGCTTTTTTGTTAAAAGTCCTGCTTCATGCCGCCCGGCAAAAGTATCGCTGCTTTTTCAATTGTTGCGGGATCGCGGCCTGTTTCCTGGCAAAAGCGAAGCAGCGTTGGCTCGTGGCTTAAGTAGAATTGCAGCACGCCTGCAAGAAAACCAGGCTCTTGTGCAGCAGAGCGAATTGAAGAGACTTCGATGCCCGTCAAAGCGAGAAAACGCGGCATCAGATCGTTATCTTGTGCCATCCACACGAGTGCTTCCACCGCAAGAGCTTCTGCCTCTGTCTCACTCATGACAGTTTTCATATTAGTTCTCTCCGCTTTAAGCTCAGTCAGTGTGCCGTAGATCGCTGAAAATTCGATTCACGCTGATTTGCACTATACGCTAAAATGAAAGGCAATTTCAGTTGTTGGGTGAAATCACTGCAATGTCGGATTTGGTAGAATATTTGCTATTCGTCAATCAAATACGCTTAAACTACATAGAATCCATGTGGGCGTAATGGGCACAACAAACCTGTCGTGTGGCGGACAAGAATAAGGCCAGGGAATATTCGATGACCAAAACTGTGATGATCGTCGAGGACAACGAACTGAATATGAAGTTGTTTCGCGATCTAATCGAAGCCAGTGGATATGAGACCATCAGGACCAGAAGTGGCCTTGAGGCGCTTGATCTTGCCAGTGAACATCGCCCCGATCTGATTTTGATGGATATTCAGTTGCCTGAAGTTTCCGGTCTGGAAGTCACAAAATGGCTTAAGGACGACGAGGAGCTCAAGCATATTCCGGTCATCGCCGTCACCGCATTTGCGATGAAGGGTGATGAGGAACGCATTCGACAGGGCGGTTGCGAGGCTTACATATCCAAGCCAATTTCTGTTCCGCGTTTTATTGAGACGATAAAGTCTTATCTCGGCGATGCCTGATTATTTTGAATAAAGGCACGTTCGCGGTATAAGGTTTTAGGGGGGGGCAGGGGATCATGACAGCACGAATTCTCGTCGTGGACGATGTAGAATCGAGCGTAAAGCTGCTCGAAGCTCTGCTTTTGCGCGAATATTACGAAGTTGTGTCCGCTTATAATGGTGCGGAGGCGATCGAAATCTGTCTGGGTGGGCAGATTGATGTCGTCATTCTTGATGTTTTGATGCCGGGTATCAATGGTTTTGAAGTCTGTCGTCGTCTGAAAGACGATCCGCGCACGACAAATATACCCGTTGTGATGTTAACGGCGCTTAATAGCGCTCAAGACAAGATCACAGGTCTTGAAGCTGGCGCAGACGATTTTATGACGAAGCCAGTGAATGATCAGCAACTGCTTTCGCGCGTCAAAAGTCTTGCCCGTTTGAAGATGGTTTCAGATGAATTGTTTCAAAGAACCGGCACGGTCGCCGATACAGAAGTTGAAGCACTGCTCGTTACCAAGCTTTCCGGTCGTTTCGGTGGTGGAGAAGACGCCGCGCGCATTCTGATCGTTGACGAGAACGAAATTGCGGCTGCACGACTGCGCGTGATTCTGGGCGAAGACTATTTCGTCGATGTGGCCAATGATGCCAATGATGCGCTCATTAAGGCGATTGAGAACGACTATGACAGCATCGTCATTTCAGCTGATTTTACTTATTATGATCCGCTGCGCCTCTGTTCGCAGATACGAACGATTGAACGCACGAGGCTTGTGCCGATCATTCTGATCGTCAATGAAGATGAAGGCTCGTTAGTTGTTCGTGCACTTGAGTTGGGTGTGAATGATTATGTCATGCGTCCATTGGAGAAGCTGGAGCTTTATGCGCGATTGCGCACACAGATCAAACGCAAGTGCTACAATGATCTTTTGCGCCAGAGCCTGCATCGTACCATAACTATGGCGGTTACAGACAGCCTCACAGGGCTGCATAACCGCCGTTACCTTGATACGCACCTGCCAGTGCTTCTATCGCGTGCTACAGGCCGTGAGAGGCCGTTAACGGTCATCATGATCGACTTCGACCACTTCAAGCGCGTCAATGATCAATATGGTCATGATGGCGGCGATGATGTGTTGCGAGAATTTGCTACGCGGTTGCGCACAAAGATTCGCGGCATGGATGTAATGTGCCGCTACGGCGGTGAAGAATTTGCCATCGTGTTACCGGATACTGATTTGGCTTCTGCTGCGGCCGTTGCAGAGCGAATTCGTGATGCAGTATCAGAAGAGCCATTCTTGCTTGCTGGCGGCAAGCATCAGATTGCTATGACAATTAGCATCGGCATTGCGTCGCTTCGCTTGATGGGTGGCGATACGGTCGAAGCGCTTTTCGCGCGTACGGATGCAGCCCTTTATGAGGCCAAGAAAAAAGGTCGCAATCGGATCGTTCTTTCGGCGGCCTGAATGCCTTAAACAGCGCCTAACAAAAAAGCCGTCTCATAAGAGACGGCTTTTTGATTCCTGCCAGTTATTCTGGCGGCAGAAACGAATTACTTAATCTTCGTTTCCTTGAAGTCGACGTGCTTGCGCGCGATCGGGTCGTACTTAGTCTTTGTCATCTTATCCGTCATCGTGCGGCTGTTCTTCTTCGTTACGTAGAAGAAGCCGGTGTCAGCGGTCGACAAAAGCTTAATCTTGATGGTCGTAGCCTTGGCCATATCGAAATACCTGCTCTTTTATGATTAAACCGCTACGAGTCTCACCTGTTGGTAAGAAGCGGAAATTCGGCGCGACACTACGGTTTAGCGGCGAAAAGTCAACCCCGCTTCTTCTTTTGAACGAGCCTAATCGTAGCAAAGAGTGCAAAAGCCGCAAAAAAGATGCCGAGTGTGAGCGGGAATCCCTTGGGTCCCATCGCATCCATGCCGACTCCAACCGCTTGCGGGCCTGCCAGCATTCCGATTGCATAGCAGAAGATGAATGCAGCATTGGCGGATGCAAGTTCGCGTCCCGTCAGCTCAGAACCAAGATGGGCAAGGCCTACGGTATAGAGACCGGCGACCACGCCGCCCCACAAAAACAGTACGGCGGCCATAAGATACCAGCTGTGCATAAGGTAGGGCAGGGCGATCATTCCGATAAGGCCGGTGACAGCGCAAAACAGCAGCAATTTGCGGCGATCTGAAATCTTGTCGCTGATGATTCCCAATGGAATCTGCATCAACACATTGCCAAGGCCGATCATGGTCAGCAGCAATGCGGCATCGCCTTCGCTAAAGCCTACGCGTGCGCCAAAGACCGGGAACAGTGCGAAGCCACCAGTTTCAACAGCGCCGAAAACGAAGACGGCCATCGTCGCGGCTGGAACTGCAAAGATAAACGGCAGGAAGGGAACATGTTCGCCCTCCTCGAAATCTGGACTATCGCGCCATGCGATCAATACTGGAATGATGGCAATCAGAATGATTGCGAAACCGACATAGAAAGGCATGCCACCAGCACTGCCGATCTTTGAGAACAGCCAAGGTCCAAGGGCAAAGCCCATTGATAGGGATGTCGCATAGATGCCAAGCACCAAGCCTCGCTTTTCTGGCGGAGCGGAAGCATTGATCCAATATTCCGAGAGAACGAAAAGCACGGTCAGTGCGAAATGCAGTACGATTCGCAGTGCGAACCATGCCCAAAGTGGCTGGAAAAAGTGAAAACCAAGAAATGCGAAACTGCCGATAACCAGCATAAGAACGATTGCTTTGGCCACGCCGAGGCGCGCTGCAATCGGTGCTGCAAGGGGTGCTGCAACAATGGAAGCAAGGCCAGCGACAGCAGTATTGGCACCAATCAGACTGGCCGAGTGACCGCGACTTTCGAGCAAAACGCTTAAAAGCGGAATGCCAAGACCGATAGCGGCCCCCATAGCGCTGATCGTGGCAATTGCTGCCGCAAGCGAACGCCAATGCAATTCGCCTTCATTAGGCCCGTTGCCAGGTTGCCGCGCTGCGAGATCGGCAGGATGAATTTCTTTGTTCATAAGGTTAGATCACTTCACGCACAAAGCGGCCATGCCGCTTGCTGTATTGTACCACCGGAAGGGTGGCTGGCAATTCGTGCCGGGTTTCTGTCAGCAGCGTCTGCGCTTCTTTCAGAATGGCCTGAGTAATACGGGCAACATCCAGTTTATCAACCTCATCGATAGAAACCCAATTCAAATCCTGTAGTTCTCCACCGGGAACAAGTTGCTGGTTCGGCAGTTCTGGCAGGCTGTCACGAAAAGCAATGAAAAAACGCGCATCAAATCGGCGGACATTTCCGGGCGGCGTGATTGCGCGTGCAAAATAGCGCAGATCGCCTAGCGCAGGCAGCGCACCACCTTCCAGAAATGATAACCAGTCCTTGTTTGCAGGAGAATTGCCACCGTTTGATGACATGGCTTCGTGGTGATTTCGTCGGGCAAAACGAAGCCCGGTTTCCTCAAATGTTTCGCGAATGGCGCAAAGTCCGAGCGCTCGTGCTCGGCGTTGTGAGGCACGCGATCCCATCCCTGTAACGAGCTTGACCGTGTCCTCAGCGGTTAATTCGGATGCAGCAGCCATGCTGCCATCGCCGGGGTCGGCCCGACCTCCCGGAAACACGTATTTTCCGGGCATGAAAGCAAGAGATGGATGGCGACGTCCCATCAAAATACGCGGGATACTTTCTGTCCGATCAACAAGAAGAAGCGAAGCTGCATCGCGTGGGCGAAGCAGCGGTTTTATTTTATCATTTGTGGTGTGTGAGGCGGAGGTCACGGGGAAAACCCTGTCAGGTAACGTCGCCGTATTCACCTTCGCCTTTTCCGCCAAAACCATGCATGAACAAGGCCCATTGCAGTCCAATGGTAGCACCCTTGATCGGTTGCAGAAGCGCCAGCGACATGAGAACGATCATCGGTCCCCAAATGGCCATATGCGCTACGAGCGAAAGGTTTGTTGTTGCTTCAACGCCCATGAAGGCACCGACAACGATATGACCGACAATCAAAATTGTCAGGTAGGCAGGAAGATCATCGGCGCGCTGCTCCGTATAATCTTCATCGCAAACGGAGCAATGATCGACGGGCTTTACAAAAGAGCGAAACAGTTTGCCTTCGCCGCAATGCGGGCAGCGAGACTTAAACCCGCGCCACATAGCTTGTCCAAGATTGCGTGTTGGCCGGGCTGTTTTCTCGCTATCGCCACCGAAAACGTGGATTTGATTATCTGTTGAACTGGCCTCTAACGTGCTCATTTGCGACCTTTTCTTTTTGAGCGCGAAACGCCTGCTGGCTTTCCTGTGCGCCCGCGCATTCCCTTGGTTGCCTTATGATGCGAACGCGTCGACATCGGCAGGGAGTGCGGTTCCGAAACCATCTCAAAACGAAGCGCACCCGCGACAGGGAGCGCTTCCACTAGCTTCACCGTCACCGTATCGCCGAGACGGAAGCCTTTTCCGCTTCTTTCACCCGCGAGTGCGTGGTTTGCTTCATCATACAGATAGTATTCATTGCCCAAAGTTGAAATGGGCACAAGTCCGTCTGCGCCATATGTCGCAAGAGATACGAAAAGTCCGGCTCTTGTAACGCCGGTAACACGGCCCTCATACTCGTCGCCGAGATGCGCTGCGAGGAAATGCGCAATCAGGCGGTCAACGGTTTCGCGTTCGGCCAACATGGCACGGCGTTCGGTTGACGAAATAAGTGCCGCTGTTTCCACGAGCTGCGCTTCTTCAGCGGTGGTCAGGCCGTCATTGCCAAGTCCGAGCGCCTTCACCAATGCGCGATGCACGATCAGATCGGCGTAGCGGCGAATAGGCGAGGTGAAATGCGCATATTTGTGCAAATGCAGTCCGAAATGGCCAATATTATCAGGGCTATAAATCGCTTGGCTCTGCGTGCGCAGAACAACTTGATTGACCAGATCCTGATGATCGGTGCCGTCAACGGCTTCAAGAATACGGTTGAACTGGCCGGGCTTGAGTTCCGCGCCTTTGGCAAGGCTCAGATCAAGCGTACGTAGAAATTCGCGGAGCGATTCCTGTTTGGCAAGCGCTGGGGCATCATGGATACGGAAGATGAGCGGCTGGCGTTTCGCTTCCAGAGCTTCTGCCGCAGCCACATTGGCCTGAATCATAAACTCTTCAATGAGCTTATGCGCATCCAGGCGTTCCGGCACGATGACCTTTTCGACCTTGCCATCAGGCGCGAGAATGATTTTCTTCTCAGGTAAATCAAGCTCAAGCGGCTCACGCGCATCCCGTCCGCGTTTAAGCGCTGCATAGGCAGCCCAAAGCGGCTTCAGGATGGTTTCGAGGATCGGTGCGGTCTTCTCGTCCGTTGCGCCGTCAATCGCTGCCTGTGCCTGCTGATAGGATAGCTTGGCATGTGAGCGCATAAGGATGCGATGGAACTTATGCGACTTCTTATGACCGTTTGCGTCAAACACCATCCGCACGGCAAGCGCTGGGCGGTCTTCCAGTTCACGCAACGAACACAGATCGTTTGAAATGCGTTCAGGCAGCATCGGCACCACCCGATCCGGGAAATAAACTGAATTGCCGCGCTTCAATGCCTCGCGATCAAGGGCTGAGTTGGGGCGAATGTAAGCGGCAACATCGGCAATCGCTACAACAGCGACAAAGCCACCGAGATTATTCGGATCGGTATCTGGTTCTGCGTAAACCGCGTCATCGTGGTCTTTTGCATCTGCTGGGTCGATGGTCAGCAGAGGCATTTCGCGCCAGTCTTCACGACCATCCAGCGTTGCGGGCTTTGCAGCCGCTGCTTCACGCAGAACTTCCTCAGGGAAGATATGCGGGATTTCATGCTCATGAATAGCGATCATCGACAGCGCTTTTTCACTGTCAACGGAACCAACGACCTGACGAACCTTACCGCTTGGCAGACCATAGCGGCGCGACGACAGAAGTTCCACTTCGACCAGATCACCACTTTTCGCATCTAACAGCGATTGCGCGTCAAGCTGTACTTCTGGCTGTTTGCGATTGACCGGCTCAAGCCGCCATTCGCCATTGCTCAGCTTGCGCAAAACGCCAAGCACAGCATTGTTGTTTTGCTCAAGAACCTTGATGACACGCGCCGAGTATTCCGGACCGTCATGCTCTTTGCTGCGGAAAATTTTTGCCAAGACGCGATCACCGACGCCCACAACCGGACCATCGGATGTTTTGTTCAAACGCGTGCGACGGATCAAAATGACGGGTGGTTTGCCATATTCCGCCTCGTCCCAATCGACCGGGCTAGCGACGAGGCCACCTTCTTTATCGCGACCAGTGATGTTCAAACTGGCAATCGGCGGCAAGGAACCCGGACGTGACAGGCGACGGTCGCGCTTTTCGACCAAGCCTTCATCGCTTAGTTCACGCAACAGGTCTTTGAGATAAACCCGTGCATCACCTTTGATGTTGAACGCTTTAGCCAACTCGCGCTTGCCTGCACGGTCAGGATTTTCCTCGATAAATTTGAGGACTTCCTCACGCGTTGGCAGATAAGCAATCGGGTCGGCTGATTTTGCTTCGTTCAATTTCGCTGTTGCTGCACGCCGTTCGGTCCGTGCGGATCGTCCGGTATCGGGTTTTGGGAAACGACGTGCCAATTCTTACTCCTCTGCCGACTTAGCTTTTGCTTTAGACGGGGCCTTTGCTTTGGGTGCGGCTATTTTCTTCGCTGCTGGCTTTTTAGCCGCAGCTTTTTTCGGCGCGGCTTTCTTCTCGCCATCTGCCGATTTAGCGGCTGATTTACGAGCCGGAGCCTTCTTGGTCTTGGTGCTGCCAGCTTTGGCAGCGATCAGAACCAACGCTTCTTCCATGGTCACACTTGCCGGGTCTTGACCCTTTGGAAGCGTAGCATTGACCTTGCCCCAATTCACATATGGACCGTAACGACCGTCACGAACAGTGATTGAACCGCCATCCGGGTGATCGCCAAGTGTTGCAAGTGCGGTAGGGGTTGCACGGCCACGACCGCCACCGTTGGACTTCTTGTCTGCAAGCACAGCAACAGCGCGGTTCAGACCAACAGAGAAGACTTCTTCTGCGTTTTCAAGGTTCGCGAAAGTTCCATCATGGCTGACATAAGGGCCGTAGCGGCCGATGCCTGCCGAGATCATTTTGCCGGTTTCAGGATGCTGTCCGACGTCGCGTGGCAGTGACAGAAGAGCAATCGCCTTTTCATGATCGACCGTATCCAGTGACCAACCCTTTGGCAGGCTGGCGCGCTTGGCTTCCTTGCCTTCGCCACGTTGGATATACGGGCCAAAGCGCCCACTGCGTGCCGTGATTTCTTCGTTCGTGAATGGGTCTTTGCCAAGTGATTTTGGCTCATCGGAAGCTGCGGCGTCACCATTGCCTTCGCCATTAAGCTGACGGGTGAACTTGCACTCAGGATAGTTGGAGCAGCCAACGAACGCGCCATATTTGCCGAGCTTCAGCGAAAGCTGACCCGTGCCGCAGGTTGGGCACGAGCGTGGATCGCTGCCATCGCCACGATCAGGGAAAGCGAGCGGTGCAAGTTCTTCATTCAACGCATCAAGAACATTGGTAACACGCAGCTCTTTGATATCATCGATGGAGCCTGAGAAGTCGCGCCAGAAATCGCGCAATACGTCTTTCCACAGCAACTTGCCGTCAGAAATCAGATCGAGCTTTTCTTCCAGATCAGCGGTGAAATCATATTCCACATAGCGTTTGAAGAAGCTTTCGAGGAACGACGTAACCAGACGACCTTTCGGATCGGGTGTCAGCTTGCGCTTGTCGATAGTGATATATTCGCGGTCGCGAAGAGTTGCGAGTGTCGCGGCATAAGTCGATGGACGACCAATGCCCAGTTCTTCCATCTTTTTGATGAGCGAAGCTTCAGAATAACGCGGCGGTGGTTCTGTCGAATGCTGTGTGGCATCGATTTTTTCGCGTGCAATCGCTTCGCCCGAACGAATTTCAGGCAGCTTTGCGCTATCTTCATCCTCGTCCTCTTCCTCACGGTGGTCGGTATAGGCGGCGAGGAAGCCGTCGAACTTTGTTACCGAACCGTTGGCGCGTAGCATTGCTGATTTCGAGCCATTGGTGGCTTCGATGTCTGCGGTCGTGCGTTCAATGTCTGCTGCCTGCATTTGGCTGGCAATTGTACGCTTCCAGATCAGTTCATAGAGGCGGGCCTGATCTTCATCAAGGAAACGGCGCATTTCTTTTGGATGACGTGAGAAATCCGTTGGGCGGATTGCTTCGTGCGCTTCCTGCGCATTCTTGGCCTTGCTGGAATAATAGCGCGGCTTTTCCGGCACGTAATTCGGACCGAAGTTTTTGCCAATCGTTTCACGCGCAGCGGTAATTGCTTCCGGTGCAATCTGCACACCGTCAGTACGCATATAGGTGATCAAACCGGCAGTTTCGCCGCCAATGTCGACACCTTCATAAAGACGCTGCGCAACCTGCATGGTGCGCGAGGCCGAAAAACCAAGCTGGCCGGATGCGGCCTGCTGCAGCGTTGAGGTGGTGAATGGAGGGCCGGGATTGCGCTTGGTCGGCTTTGCTTCGACAGAAACAGCCTTAAAGCTTGCGCCTTCAAGCATTGTGCGAATTGCCGTTGCCTGCTCTTCATTTTTAATGTCGAGCTTGCCGAGCTTCTTGCCATCAACTGCCGTGAGGCGTGCGATAAAGGCATCATTGCGCGGCGTTTTCAACGAAGCAGCAATATTCCAATATTCTTCACGGATAAAGCGTTCGATCTCAGATTCGCGATCACAAACCAGACGCAATGCGACCGACTGAACACGTCCAGCGGAACGAGCGCCCGGCAGCTTGCGCCACAGAACCGGCGATAGATTGAAACCGACGAGATAGTCCAGCGCACGGCGTGCCAGATAGGCATCGACCAACGGCACGTCGAGGTCACGCGGATTGGCGATGGCGTCGAGAACCGATTTCTTGGTGATGGCGTTGAACGCTACACGCTTTACGGTTTTGCCCTTAAGCGCCTTTTTCTGGTTCAGAACTTCAAGCACATGCCACGAAATAGCTTCGCCTTCGCGATCCGGATCGGTTGCGAGAAACAATGCGTCGCTATCTTTGAGCGCCTTGATAATATCGGCCAGTCGTTTGGAAGAATTGCTATCCACTTCCCATGACATAGCAAAGTCTTCATCCGGGCGAACTGAGCCATCCTTAGCTGGCAGATCGCGCACGTGACCGAACGAGGCCAGAACCGTATAGTTCGAGCCAAGATATTTATTGATTGTTTTTGCCTTTGCAGGCGATTCTACGACGACAACATTCATTAAAGCAGCCCAGATTCGCGATCTTCACAGGCAAAATGCCAATTCATCGCGTTCAAATTGTTGCCATTCACATGAACAGCGGTTTGCGTTTGGTCAAGAGCGACATGCGAAAAATCGTCAAATACAACCTAAGATTGATGTTGTTAATTATAAACCAGATGGTAGTATTGCTGTGGGGTATATCCAAATGCAGATATCAAATGGATGATTTTAGGATGGAGATAAACGAACGATCTTGGGGGCAAGTATGGTTCAACGGGTGGCGACACGCCGGGAGTTGTTGATGTATATTGAGCAAATGCTTGAGGAATTGATTGTCATGGCTAAAGAAACTAATCAGCCTTTGCTTGTTTACATGATGGATATGGCGTTGCAGGAGGCAAAAGAAGGCAGCCGCAAACGCAAATCTGCAAAATAATATTCAAATATATTTTCTATTGAGGCACCAATGCCACCTGATTGCCGGGATAGCGTAAAAGCCGCCCGGCAAGATCAAGTTCTAACAAAATGAGTTGCGCGCTGCTGGCATCAAGGCTTGTATGGCGCACAAGACTATCCACATCAATCGGCACAACACTTAGCGCATCAAGCAGAATGTCGCGCTGCTCGTCGGTGGTTATTGCATGTGGCGGTTCTGGCGGTTCGTCAAATTGTTTGAGCAGGTCCGGTTGATCTTCGTCACTGTGAATTGCTTCTCGACCTATCAGTGGGTTCAGGGCTTCAATAACGTCATCGGCATTTGTGACGAGTGTGGCCCCTTGTTTCAGCAATGAATTGGTTCCGCGAGCGCGTGGATCAAGCGGAGAGCCGGGTACGGCAAACACCGTGCGGCCCATTTCGCCTGCCATACGTGCACTGATAAGCGAACCTGAGCGTTCTGCTGCTTCGACGACGATCAATCCGAGCGACAGCCCTGCGATGATACGGTTGCGACGGGGGAAATCGCGTGAGCGTGGTTCTGCACCCATCGGCATTTCGGTGATTAATGCGCTCTCATGTTCCGGTATTGCGCGATAGATGGGCAGGTTTTCGGGTGGATAGGGTCGATCAAGACCACCTGCCAGTACAGCGACGGTTCCACTTGTCAAACTCGCCTTGTGTGCCGCTGCGTCAATTCCGCGTGCTAGGCCTGAAACAATTGCGAAGCCAGCGTCACCAAGATCGCGTGCTAGTCTTTCCGTGAAGCGGGCACCGACAACGGATGCATTGCGCGATCCCACAATTGCAACGGGTGGTTTGCGAAAGACATTTGGATTGCCCTTGATAATGACAAGCGGCGGTGGTGCCTCGCAGTTTTTAAGCTGTTGTGGGTAGTCAGGTTCGCCCATGCCGACAAGCCGCGCGCCTATGCGCTCAATCGCTTCAATCTCGCGTTCGGCATCTTCAAGCGGCGTAACACGTACGGGCTTTGAACCACCGCCACGTATATTAAGATCAGGAAGCCGTTCTATGGCACTGGCCGCAGAGCCACAAAACATGATGAGATCGCGGAACGCGACGGGTCCGATATTTTCAGTACGAATGAGACGCAGCCAATTGAGCCGCTGCTTATCTGAGAGGCGAATTCCGTTTTTTGAATTCGCGCTCTGCTTCATCCCTTTTTGCCAATCTTGCTTTCAGTGCCGCTTAGAAGGCGTGAAATATTGGCGTGGTGTTTGATGAAAATGATAATTGTCATAATTGCAAACAGGGTCGCAATCGACAGATCACCACGAACATAAAGCGCGATTGGGACAATGAGGCTGGCCACAAGTGCAGACAGCGACGAATAGCGGGTGAGTAGGGCGGTTACGATCCAAGCAGCGATGAAAATCAGTGCGCTGGGCCATGCGAGGCCAAGCAGAATGCCGAGATAGGTCGCAACACCTTTACCGCCTTTGAAGCCGATCCAAACCGGAAATAGATGGCCGATAAACGCACCAAAACCGGCAGCGATAGCCGCATCCTGACCGAATTTTGAGGCAATGAGGACAGCTGCTGTGCCTTTCAGTGCATCAAGAATAAGTGTTGCCGCGGCGAGTTTCTTATTTCCGGTACGCAAAACATTGGTTGCGCCAATGTTGCCCGAGCCAATTGAACGTACATCGCCCAGTCCTGCCAGCCGTGTCAGGACAAGCCCGAAGGGAATGGAACCAAGGATATAGCCAAATATCAGCGTGCCGAGTGTCACCAAATTGATCAGACCTGCTTCGGCCATGAAACTCCCCATATCTTCTTTATGAATTCAGTTGAGAAGAAAAGCCGTCTAAAATCAAGACGGCTTTTCAAAATTCGTGTGAGCGGCAAGAAAAGCCTAAGGCATTATTCTTGATGCTTATTTAGTGACTGCTAAGCCGTATAAACGGTTTTCCCGCCAACGATCGTGCGGTTGACACGGCCCTGGAAGCGGGCACCTTCAAAACAGCTGTTTTTCGAGCGCGAATGCAGGTCTTCTTCACGAACCACCCATGGCTCATCCAGATCGACAATCGCAAGATCAGCCTTTGCGCCAGGCTTCAGTGTGCCAGCGTCCAGACCGAAGATACGGGCAGGAGCGGTTGAAAGCACTTCCACCAGACGAAGCAACGGAATGCTGTCATTGTGGTGAAGGCGAAGAGCCGCTGCCAGCAGTGTTTCCAGTCCAATTGCGCCCGCTTCTGCATCCGCAAAAGGCAAGCGTTTAGTATCCACGTCCTGCGGATCATGGGCTGATACAACAATGTCGATGGTGCCGTTTTTGACGGCTTCAACCATTGCCAGACGATCCTGCTCACTACGCAAGGGCGGTGACAGACGGAAGAAGGTGCGGAACTCACCAATGTCATTCTCGTTGAGTGAGAGATGATTGATGGAAATGCCAGCGGTGACATTTGCGCCAAGGTCTTTTGACCGCTTGAGCGCATCAGCAGACATGGCGCAGGAAATCTGTGCCGCGTGATATTTGCTGCGGGTGAGCGCAGCCAGACGCAGATCACGTTCCAGTGGAATCACTTCTGCTTCACGTGGACTTCCCGAAAGACCAAGCCAGCTCGCAAACAGGCCTTCATTCATAACGCCATTGGCACCGAGATATGGATCGCGGGTTTCACAGGCAATGACGGCATCGAAGTCGCGCGCATAGGTGAGTGCGCGACGCATCAACTGCGTGTTGGCAATCGTATGGCGACCTTCGGTGAAGGCAACGGCTCCTGCATCTCGAAGCAGGCCGATTTCGGTCATTTCTTCGCCGTGCAAGCCCTTAGTAATGGCTGCTGCGGGGTGCACATTGACGATGGCGGTGTCGCGCGCCGTGCGCTTGACAAACTCAACCAGTGCCACATCATCAATTACCGGATCGGTATCGGGCATCATGATAATCGAGGTTACACCGCCCGCCGCTGCGGCCTGACTGGCCGATGCAATGGTTTCGCGGTGTTCCGCACCCGGTTCGCCGACAAAGACGCGGGAATCAACGAGACCCGGCAAAATCGCCATGCCATTCAGGTTAATGACTTCAGCACCTTCAGGTACGCCCTGATTGCGGGCGTCAGCACCGCTGGCGACGATTTTATCGTCTTTGATCAGCAGGCTTCCGATTTCATCAAGCCCGCGTGACGGATCAATGATGCGGGCATTTTCAAAAAGGATCGCACTCATGAGCGTTCTCCTGCAATTTCTGCGCGGCGCGGATCGAGCAGGGCTTCCATAACCGCCATACGCACCGCCACACCCATTTCCACCTGCTGCTGGATCATACTCTGCGGACCGTCTGCGACGTCGGATGCAATCTCGACACCTCGATTCATCGGGCCGGGATGCATAACCAGTGCGTCAGGCCGTGCGAGTTTCAGCTTTTCTTTGTCGAGACCGTAGAAGCGGAAATATTCACGCACTGAAGGTACGAAGGAACCAGCCATACGCTCGCGTTGAAGGCGCAGCATCATGACCACGTCGGCGTCTTTCAGGCCTTCTTCCATGGTGTTGTAAACTTCAACACTCATATCGGCGATGCCGGAGGGCAGCAGGGTCGAAGGGGCGACGACACGAACCCGTGCGCCAAGTGCATTGAGAAGCAGAATGTTGGAGCGCGCAACGCGCGAGTGAAGCACATCACCGCAAATGGCAACGATCAGGTTTCCGATGTCGCCTTTGGCGCGGCGGATGGTCAGTGCATCAAGCAGCGCTTGTGTTGGGTGTTCATGCGCGCCATCGCCCGCATTGACGACTGCACAACCGACTTTTTGCGCAAGGAGTGCTGCAGCACCGGCAGACGCATGGCGTATAACCAGAATGTCTGGCTGCATGGCGTTCAACGTCATCGCGGTGTCGATGAGCGTTTCGCCCTTCTTGACCGATGAATTGCCGACCGACATGTTCATCACGTCCGCGCCCAGCCGTTTTCCGGCGAGTTCAAACGATGATTGCGTTCGCGTCGATGCTTCAAAGAAGAGGTTGATCTGGGTGCGACCGCGCAGCACGGACTTTTTCTTCTCGGACTGTCTTGAGACAGCCACTTCCTGATCTGCAAGATCGAGAAGACAATTAATGTCCAGGGGCGATAGCCCCTTGATGCCAAGCAGGTGGCGATGAGGATAAATCGGTGAGACCGTTTGATTTGTCATGGCAAGTCACCCGTATAGAGCCGCAAGAACTGGACCGCAACCGCCCTTATAATGGCTTTGGCCGATTCACAAAGAAAAACCTGTATTCTTTGGGCATAAAGCGGTGGGCTGTGTGAAAATGTTAGGAAATTACGATGCAAGAAAGCATAGAATATTAAATCGCTGAGCTTCAAAAGGCTCGCGAGCTGATTTTGAATTGACCAGAACCAAACGGATGAGCCTGTGAAAACGCACGAAGTCACCAACCAGACACCGTCCATGACGGGCACAAATGCATATCTGGGCGATCCGCTTCTGATACAGATCGCAGCACGCTTTCCCAAAGAACTGCATTCTGATCTGGAAAACACCGGACGTTTTGTCATGTCGGCGGAAGCGCAGGATCTGGCGCGCCTTGCCAATACAGAGCTTCCAAAGCTGCGTACCCATGATCGTCAGGGTCGGCGATCTGATCTGGTGGAATATCACCCCGCCTATCATGCGCTAATGCGCCGTTCGATTGCACAGGGTCTACATTGCTCGATTTGGGAAGCCAATCCAGCTGAAGCCGGACGTCGCCATCAGGCACGCGCTGCGCGCTTCTTCTTGACCGCACAGCTTGAGGCAGGGCATCTGTGCCCGCTCACCATGACCAATGCGTCGCTTGCTGCCGTCATGGCGTCGCCTGATCTTTACAAGGAATGGTCGCCGCAGATTTTGTCGCGCAAATATGATTCCTCGCAAAAGCCTGCCTTGCAAAAGCATGGCATAACGCTTGGCATGGGCATGACCGAGAAGCAGGGCGGCACGGATGTGCGCGCCAATACAACCAGCGCCGAACGCAACGAAGACGGCACCTATACAATCAGTGGTCATAAGTGGTTTATGTCGGCTCCAATGTCGGATGCTTTTCTGGTGCTGGCGCAGGCGGAAGAAGGTCTGTCCTGTTTCTTGTTGCCGCGCCTGACCAATGAAGCGGCTGGCAACGGCTTCTTCTTCCAGCGTCTCAAAGACAAGCTCGGCAACAAATCCAATGCCTCCGCAGAAGTCGAGTTCGATGGCGCTATCGGTCATCTGGTCGGCAATCTGGGCGAGGGCGTCAAAACCATCATGGATATGGTCACGCTGACGCGGCTTGATTGTGCTGTTGCCTCTGCTGGCCTTATGCGTTCGGGACTGGCTGAGGCCGTTCATCATGCACGTCATCGCGAAGTGGGTGGGCAAAAGCTGATCGAACAACCGCTGATGAGCCGCGTTCTCGCTGATATGGCGCTTGATGTGGCGGGTGCGACTGCACTGTCCATGCGTCTGGCGCGTGCCTTTGACATGGCTGCAAGTGACCGCGCAGAAGCGGCTTTTGCGCGCTGCATGACGCCGGTTGTTAAATATTGGGTCTGCAAGATTGCACCGGCATTGCTTTATGAAGCGATGGAATGCCTTGGCGGCAATGGCTATGTTGAAGATGGCAATCTTGCACGCGCTTATCGCGAAGCGCCGGTCAATGCGATATGGGAAGGCTCGGGCAATGTCATGGCGCTTGATGTGGCGCGTGTGCTTTCGCGTGCACCGGCACTGTTCGACGAAGTTCTCGACTGGATTAGCGGACAGTTGGGTGTACGCGGGCAGGGCACCATTGATGTGTTGCAGGCAGCTTTGCAGCTAACCGAAACCGATCAGGGTGTTGCACGCCTTCTGACGGAGCAGCTCGCTTATGCTGCTGCAGCTGCAGAACTGCGCAATCTTGGGGCAGATGATGTGGCAGACGCGTTTATTGAGACACGTCTTGGCGGGCAGTGGCGTTCGACCTATGGCATGCTGGATGCACGACACAATGCCAACCGGATATTGGATCAGCTTTATCCTGCGTCGTAATCGCTGTCGTCAAAATGCGATGAGCGCAGCATGTGCAGACGATCCAGTGCACCTTGCAGGATGAAGGAAGCTGCGGCCGAATCGATGCGTTCGGCCCGCTTGCCGCGGGAAACATCCATGCCGATCAGCGCGCGTTCGGCAGCGACTGTTGAAAGCCGCTCGTCCCAATAGACGAAAGGCAGATCGGTCAGGGGCTGCATGGTGCGCACGAAGGCACGCGTTGCCTGAACGCGTGGTCCGGCTGAACCATCCATGTTCATAGGCAGGCCAATAATGATGACGCCAACTTTGTCGGCTTCAAGCGCTTTGAGCAGCACCTGTGCATCGATTGTGAACTTGGTGCGTTTAACCACAGGACGTGGATGCGAGAACGACAGGCCGAGATCAGAAACTGCAAGGCCAATAGTTTTAGTGCCAAGGTCCAGCCCGGCGACAGTCTGGCCGGGTTGCAGGATTTCCAAAACGTCTTCGATTTCAACGACGGCCATGTGTCCTCATAGTATTTTGATCAGGCTTCATATTGCCTGATGGAATTGAGCCGTAATATCTGTTTTAGAGTTGAAAATCGAGCCACACGGAGAAATACAATGAAAATCACTTGGTTGGGCCATGCAGCCTATCGCGTTGAAACAGATAAGGCCGTTATTCTTATTGATCCGTTCATCAATGGAAATCCGGGTGCTAAGGGCATCGATTTCAAGGAAGCCACCAAGGGCACCACGCATATCGCGCTGACGCACGGTCACGGCGATCATATTGGCGATACGGTCGCGATTGCTAAGGAACATGGTGCGACCGTTATCGCCAATGCTGATCTGGCCACATGGCTCGGAAGTCAGGGCGTTGAAAAGCTTGACGCTGGCAATACTGGCGGCACGCTGGCGCATGAAGGCTTCACTGTGACTTTCGTCAATGCCCTTCATTCATCGGCTATGCTGACCGAAAATGGCGTCAGCCAGGCGCTTGGTAATCCAAACGGGTTGGTTTTCCATTTCAACGATGCACCGACACTTTATCATATGGGTGATACGGATATTTTCTCCGATATGGCGCTGATCAATGAATTGCATCAGCCGGAAATCGGCATTGTGCCGATTGGTGATCGCTTCACAATGGGCGGGGCTGTGGCGGCTCTTGCCTGCCAGCGTTATTTCAACTTCAAAACCGTTCTGCCATGCCATTATGGTTCGTTCCCGATCATCGATCAGACGGCAGACAAGTTTTTTGAAGCTATGGCTGACCATAAGCACACAAAGGTACTGGTGGCGAAACCGGGCCACGCTCATCGCTTCTAACTATGGATGGGAGCGCAAGAAATGTTGCGCTTCCGCACCCACACCGTTATAGCCGGTAAAAGAACCTTTTCGGGGTGGCGGTCCGCCGCCCTAAACATGCATTTGCGGAGAACAGGATGTCCGTCGATATTTCAACCGTCAAGCGCGTCGCGCATCTTGCGCGTATCGCCGTCACAGAAGACGAAGCCGAGCGCATGACTGGCGAACTCAATGCAATTTTGGGCTTTGTTGAGCAATTGAATGAAGTTGATGTTGAAGGTGTTGAGCCTATGACCTCGGTTTCGCCGATGAAAATGCGCTTACGTGAAGATGCCGTGACGGATGGCAATATTGCCAATGCCGTTGTTGCGAATGCGCCTGTTACCGAAGACAATTTCTTCGTGGTGCCAAAGGTCGTTGAATAGACCTTTTATCATTCACCACGAATGCGCCGGTTGCGGCGTGACTTTACAGGATTTGATGATGAGCGAACTGACCGCACTGACCATTGCCGAAGCGCGCGACAAGTTGAAGGCTAAAGCCTTCACAGCGACCGAACTGACTGACGCCTATATTGCGGCTATTGATTCCGCCAATGACAAGATCAATGCCTATGTCGCTGTGACGCCTGAAAAGGCGCGCGAAATGGCAAAGGCTTCCGACGCTCGCATTGCCGAAGGCAAAGCCGGTGCGTTGGAAGGTATTCCGCTTGGCGTAAAAGACTTGTTCGCGACCAAGGGTATTCACACGCAGGCCTGTTCGCACGTTCTTGACGGCTTCAAGCCTGAATATGAATCAACCGTCACTTCCAACCTCTGGGCTGACGGCGCTGTCATGTTGGGCAAGCTCAACATGGATGAATTCGCGATGGGTTCGTCCAATGAAAGCTCCTATTACGGTCCGGTGAAGAATCCTTGGCGCGCAAACGGCTCGGATGTTGATTTGGTGCCGGGCGGTTCTTCGGGTGGTTCCTCCGCAGCTGTTGCAGCGCATCTTTGCGCAGGCGCTACGGCATCTGATACCGGCGGCTCGATCCGTCAGCCAGCTGCGTTCACCGGCACAGTTGGCATTAAGCCGACCTATGGTCGCGTTTCGCGCTGGGGTGTTGTCGCTTATGCATCGTCGCTTGATCAGGCTGGTCCGATTGCGCGCGACGTTCGCGACGCTGCAATCCTGCTCAAATCAATGGCATCGGTCGATCTGAAAGATACAACGTCTGTTGATCTGCCGGTTCCAGATTATGAAGCAGCTATCGGCAAGTCGCTGAAGGGCCTCAAGATCGGTATTCCGAACGAATATCGTATCGACGGTATGCCGGAAGAAATCGAAGCGCTTTGGCAGAAGGGCGTTCAGTATCTTAAGGATGCTGGTGCAGAAATCGTCGATGTTTCGCTGCCGCACACTAAATATGCGCTTGCCGCTTATTACATCGTTGCACCTGCTGAAGCTTCGTCCAACCTCGCGCGTTATGATGGCGTGCGCTATGGTCTGCGCGTGCCGGGCAAGGACATTGCCGATATGTACGAACAGAGCCGCGCCGCAGGTTTTGGCAGGGAAGTAAAGCGCCGCATCCTGACGGGAACCTATGTTCTGTCGGCGGGCTATTACGATGCTTATTATCTGCGCGCGCAGAAGGTTCGTACACTGATCAAGAAAGACTTTGAAAATGTCTTTGCAAGTGGTGTTGATGCAATTCTGACGCCGATTACGCCTTCTGCTGCGTTCAGCATTGGCGACAAGGAACTCGCAAACGATCCGGTTAAGATGTATCTCAATGACATCTTCACCATCACGCTCAACATGGCGGGTCTGCCGGGTATTGCTGTTCCTGCGGGCCTTAACGATCAGGGCTTGCCGCTTGGTTTGCAGTTGATCGGCCGTCCATTTGAAGAAGAAACTTTGTTCCAGGCAGCCAATGCAATTGAGCAAGCAGCTGGGCGCTTTACCCCAAAGAAATGGTGGTAAGATCTGAAACTCTCATTCGCCGGGCATCGCCCGGCGAATTTGTTTTGATGGCTGAGCTAGCAGTTCGGGCATGGCAAACCGCAGCACGCAACATTACGCTCACGAATGAAAGCTGGGCAGGGCTTCAGGCCAAATTCCTTCGTGATTTGTATGAGAATGCCGATGGTGTTCTGCTCGCGGAACGAAGCAGCGAGATTTGCGGCTGGGGGGCTCATGTCCCGAAATCAAACTATATTTCCGACCTCTGGATTGATCCTGCCCATCACGGTCAGGGACTGGGCGGCGCGTTGCTTGATGCGTTGATGGCTCAGATTGTTCTCAATGGCTTTTCAGATGCCGAAATCGGCACACATGCCGATAATCTCCTGGCAATTAGACTGTATGAGAAATTAGGCTTTCGCATTTATCAGCGTAGCGAAGAATGGTCGGCAAGCTTTGAGCGCAATGTTGAAAAAGTCCGAATGCGCGCAGACTTATAAAGCGTCATTGCCATTTTAAGACATGCGCCTATCCTCTTATAAGGAATCGTTTTTCAGAGGAGGGGCTTATATGTGGATTATGCTTACGGACGTCAGCGGCGAGCGAGTCGCGGTCAATTTCAACCACGTTTTGTCATATAATGCCTATGGTACAGGAACGCGTATTGTAACGCTGAGCACTGATCTTACATTCTTTGTCAAAGAATCGATTGATGATATTCAAACCAAGCTCGGCATTGATGTAAAACAATAAATCACCTGTGGGGGCGTGCTTTCGTTTATTTTAGTTTTTGATATCTAATTGCTTGACCTTCCAACGATGGCAAGCCTCATCTTTTGGCATGAGATAAACCACGGAGGTTCTCATGCCATTTTTGAATATGTTTTTGGTTGATTATAAACGCGCGACAAAGAGTTTTTTAGCGGGTGTGGTGGTCGTATGTCTGGGAGCAGGCATTGCTCAGGCGCAGACAAATGCTGGCGATTCACACATGCATCATGGTAGCAGTGCTGCGAAAGCTGATGCGACTTCCGATAATTCTGCGGTTTCGGCTTATAAGGATGCGAATGACCGTATGCATGCAGGCATGAGCATAGAATATACGGGCGATGCGGATGCAGATTTTATGCGGGGAATGATTCCACATCATCAGGGTGCGATTGATATGGCTCGCGTTGTACTCAAATATGGCTCTGATCCGAAGGTGAAAGCCCTCGCGGAAGAAGTCATTTCCGCACAGGAAGCCGAAATCAAAATGATGCAGCAATGGCTGGCAGATCATAATAAATGATCTGATGGCGGGCGAATATATGCGCCCGCAATCCTTCACGGATCTGTATTCCGACTTATTGCTTACATGCCGTTAAGCTGAGCTAAATATCAAGCTCTTCTACGAATGCAGCGCGATCCTGAATGAAGCGGAAGCGGGCTTCCGGCTTTGTACCCATCAGATCATCAACAGTGACGCGTGTTTCTTCGATATAATCTTCATCAACATGGACGCGCAGAAGGGTACGCTTCTTAGGGTCCATCGTGGTTTCTTTGAGCTGTTCGGCGCGCATTTCGCCGAGGCCTTTGAAGCGGCCAAGCTCTACCTTACCGCGACCTGTAAACATTGTGCGCATCAACTCATCTTTGTGCGCATCGTCACGTGCATAGGCAACTTTGCCACCCTGACTAATGCGGTAAAGCGGCGGAACGGCCAGATAAAGGTGCCCGTTACGGATAAGGTCCGGCATTTCCTGGTAGAAGAACGTAATCAACAGCGATGCAATATGCGCGCCATCCACGTCCGCATCTGTCATGATGATAATGCGATCATAACGCAAATCTTCTTCGCGATAGTTTTTACGCGTGCCGGCACCCAAGGCCTGCACGAGATCGGCAATCTGCTGGTTTGCTGTTAGCTTTTCGCGGCCAGCACTGGCGACATTCAGGATTTTACCACGCAGCGGCAGGATCGCCTGATTGGAGCGATTGCGCGCTTGCTTGGCAGATCCGCCAGCGGAATCACCTTCCACGATGAACAATTCAGCACCCGCAGCCGCATTTTGCGTGCAGTCAGCAAGCTTACCCGGAAGACGCAGCTTACGCGTTGCGCTCTTGCGAACGGTTTCCTTTTCCTGACGACGACGCAGACGTTCCTCTGCACGGTCAACAACCCAATCGAGAAGGCGTGATGCCTCTTGCGGCGACGCGGTAAGCCAATGATCGAATGGATCGCGGATTACATTTTCTACAATTCGCTGCGCTTCGACGGTTGCAAGCTTATCCTTGGTCTGGCCGACAAATTCAGGCTCGCGAATAAAGACGGACATCATAGCAGCGGCAGATATCATCACGTCATCGGTGGTGATGATTGAAGCGCGTTTGTTGTTGGTCAGTTCCGCATAGGCTTTGAGGCCACGTGTGAGGGCAATACGAAGACCCGCTTCATGCGTGCCACCATCGGCAGTCGGGATCGTATTACAGTAGGAATTGACGAAGCCGTCGCCGCCATACCATGAGATCGCCCACTCAACGGCACCATGACCGCCTTGCTTTTCGGTTCGGCCAGAGAAAATCTCACGCGTAACCTGATGCTCTTTGCCAAGTGACGCCGAGAGATAATCTTTCAGACCACCGGGGAAATGGAAAACGGCCTTTTCAGGTGTTTCTTTCTTTGGGTCGAGAAGCGACGGATCGCAACTCCAACGAATTTCGACACCACCAAACAGATACGCCTTTGAGCGCGCCATGCGATAAAGCCGGTGCGGATCAAAATGGGCGCTCTTGCCGAAAATATCGGGGTCCGGATGGAAACGTACGCGCGTACCACGACGGTTGTGGACTTCGCCGACATCTTCAAGACCACCCTGCGGAATGCCGCGCGAAAAGCGCTGGCGATAAAGGCGTCGATTGCGCGCAACCTCTACTTCCAGAACATCGGAAAGTGCGTTGACCACCGATACACCAACACCGTGCAGGCCGCCGGAGGTTTCATAGGCTTTGCCATCAAACTTACCGCCTGCGTGCAGCTTGGTCATGATGACTTCAAGCGTCGACTTTCCCGGCACCTGTGGGTGCTCATCAACCGGAATGCCGCGTCCGTTATCGCTAACTGTCAGGAAGCCTTCAGTATCCAGGCTGACTTCAATAAAATTGGCATGGCCTGCAACCGCTTCGTCCATCGAGTTATCGATGACTTCTGCGAACAGATGATGCAGCGCCTTCTCGTCAGTGCCGCCGATATACATACCGGGGCGCAGACGTACAGGCTCAAGGCCTTCAAGAACGCGGATGGAAGATGCGTTGTAATCATCGCCACTCGACGAAATAGGTGGAGCTTTTGTTGTCACTGAAGCAGGTTTCGGTGCAGATGGCGGTGTGACCGTTTGGGCAACAGGCTGTGGTGCCGGAGCCTTATCGGGCTGTCGGTCCGTCTGCCGTTCACGGGCATTGCTGACTACTCTGGAAAAGAGATCGTTATCGTCCATCTTTGTCCGAAAAGCTTTCTGTCTGAAACCTATAGGACCGCCCCATGCGAACGGTACCAAATCTATATCTGCGAATCACACAGATGATGCCACGATAATACCCGTAACGCGAACAAAGTTCGCCTTACGTTCCGCTTTTGCCCGAACTTATCAAGTGGTTTTGTGCGTTGCGAGACCGATTTGCACCACAAACATGGCGAAAGTCAAACCGCAGGCTCAATTACGCGGATTAAGATAGAAACAAGCCGATCATTCGCGTAAGCGCAATTGCAGTGATGAAATTGTGAGTGATAAAATGCACGGCACGGCGACAGGCGGTACAGAAGCGCATGTAAAGGGCATGGCGATCATGGTGCTTTCGGTGCTGCTACTGCCGCTAATGGATGCCATCGGCAAGTGGCTTGCCATGATGGATAACATGCCTCCGGCGACCGTTACCTTCATGCGCTTTTTCATTCAGTCCGGACTGATGTTTGCAGTTTTGATTGCCATGGGCGGCTTAACCGCGCTGCATACGAAACATCTTACAGGCAATCTTGTGCGTGGCGCGCTGATGGGCTTTGGCGGAACGTGTTTCTTCACCGCCGTTAAATATATGCCGCTCGCCGACGCCATGGCGGTGTTTTTTGCCGAGCCGCTGATCCTCACATTGCTATCTGCTATATTTCTTAAAGAAAAGGTCGGTTGGCGCCGGTTCAGTGCGGTCGGTATCGGGTTGATTGGTACGATGATCGTTATTCAGCCGAGCTTTGAGATTTTTGGTGCGGTATCGCTGTTGCCGTTGGCAACTGCCGTTACTTTCGCGATCTATCTGATTTTGAACCGCAAATATGGTGCGAAAGAAGGTCCTGTCGTCATGCAGTTTTATGCAGGCGTCGGTGGATCGCTGATCGCAGGTCTGTTTATGATTTTTGGCACGGCTGCTGGCGTTGAAGATCTAAGCTTCGCGCTGCCTCATAGCCTACAGCCTTGGTTGTTGCTGTTTCTGCTGGGCGCAATTGGCACAGTCAGCCATTTGTTGGTTGTGCAGGCATTTAAGCTTGCCCCAGCATCCATGCTAGCACCGTTTCAGTATTTGGAAATCGTCAACGCGGTTCTGGTTGGGCTGATTATATTTGGTGATTTTCCGACGCCGTCCAAATGGTTCGGCATCTTCATTATCGTAGGGTCGGGCTTTTACGTCTTCATGCGCGAGAGGCGAATAAAAGTCGTCTGATTATTTCGTCTGACGAGGGCCGAAGACGCTTTCAAAAGCTACTCCAAGAGCAACATCCACGTCGCCCATGGTGATCGGCAAGCCAAGATCGACAAGGCTGGTCACCCCATATTCCGCAATGCCGCAAGGGACGATGCCGCCAAAATGTTCGAGCTCTGGCTCGACATTGATGGCAATGCCGTGGAAGCTCACCCAGCGGCGCAGGCGAATGCCGATAGCAGCGATCTTATCTTCACACATTCCACCATTGGCAAGCAGCGGCTTTTCTGGGCGTGAAACCCATACGCCAACACGATCTGCACGACGTTCACCTTTGACGTTGAACTGGGCCAATGTCTCGACGATCCATTGCTCAAGTGCGGTTACAAATGCCCGGACGTCTTCACGGCGACGCTTCAAGTCCAGCATGACATAGGCCACACGCTGACCGGGGCCGTGATAGGTGTATTCACCGCCACGTCCGGTGTTGAAAACCGGGAAGCGATCTGGCGTCAGAAGATCTTCAGTGTGAGCGCTGGTGCCGGCAGTGTAAAGCGGCGGATGTTCGACAAGCCAGACAAGCTCGCTGGCAGTGCCCTCGCGAATAGCTTGCACGCGCTGTTCCATGAACGTGAGCGCTACTTCGTAATCCGTTAATCCGTCCGCGACGAGCCACTCCACGGACTGATCTCCTGACTGCGGCAGAAAATGCGTCAATCGTTTTGGTTCGTTGTCTGGATGAGCGGTAGGGCAAGCGGAGCTATCATTCATAGCAGCAGCATATGCAGCTTTTTCAATCTCGCCACCAGATGTCAAAATGCCTCTATAGAAGATGACGGATAAAATTCAAAGATCGATGCCGTTGATGGCAAATTGCTGGAGCGATCAAGGCGGTCAGTATTGGTGAATTGAAACTCATAAAGTAAGCATCTGTTAGGTCCTAGAACCAATAGGTTTCATAAATGTTTTAACCATGCTGATGCGATGTGGAGCGCGCAGCTTGCCATACCATTAGGGTGACATATATTTCTAACCATCATTCAGCACAGGTTCATCTTTCTTCTGTGATGATGTGTGCAGTTGAACTGGAGAATAAGATGATAAACTCTCTGAAAAAAATAGTAGTCGGCCTTGTAGGCGCTACTTTTCTGATCGGTGCGATGGTACCGGTTTCGGCGGCTCCGGTCCTGCCAACTGCGCAGATTGCAGGCAGTGATAATGTTCATCAGATTCGGGATGATCGCTGGCGTCGTCATGGTAACGGAAATTGGAATGGCCATCGTCCGGGAAACCGCCCTGGCTGGAATGGTGGGCGTCCAGGCCATCGTCCGGGCTGGAACGGCAATCATCGCCCGCGTCCAGGCTATTGGAATGGTCACCGTGGCTATAATAATTACCGCCATGGCTATCGTCGCCATAATGATGGGTGGTGGTACCCTCTGGCAGCGTTTGGTGCTGGCGCGATTATAGGCGGAGCAATTGCTTCCCAGCCTGCGCCACAGCCGGTGTATCGTCAGGGCAACAACCATGTTCAGTGGTGTTATAACCGATATAAGTCGTATCGCGCTTCGGATAACACTTTCCAGCCGTATAATGGCCCGCGTCAGCAGTGCTACTCACCTTATTGATGAGTTTGGAATAGCTTCTCAAATGACAGCCGCCTCGCAAGGGCGGCTGTTTTGTTTAAGGGTTTTTTAGCCCCCGCGCTGCTCGTAACCTTCAACATCGTCATTCGCAATTTTACGCCCGAGATATTGCTTGAGTTGCTCAATCCGGTCGCTATCCCAGCCGTTGATATCTGTCACTTTTATCCATGCATCAACATAGTCTTCAGGGGAGTAGACGTGGCCGTAGCCCATAGGTGTTGTTGTTGCGAATGCCATATCGAGGGCCAATTGTAACATCGTTACTACCGGATACCACCGCAATTGAGGTGAAACGTCCGGGCCGCGGGGCGCTTCCATCCAATCGGGCTGGCGATAAAAGGCGTGGCTATCAAAGAACACGACGGCATCACTGGCATATTGCAGATAGACAATTCGCAATGGTCCCCAGTGATCTCCATTGCCTGGTGCCTCTCCATTTTGATTCATGAAGCGTGCGAAAGAGCCATCTCTGAATACTGGTAACCATTCCGGTGTACCCGGATTTCGGTCTCTTGTGATTTCTTTCCAGTCACGGCTTGGAAATGGCGGACCACTCCACAATGCGCCGTTGATTGGGTCTTCGAGCATTTCAAATAGGGCTACTGATTTTTCAGAGTTCATCGCACCAAGGCTTAAGCCGTAAAGATATAAACGTGGACGTTGATTTTTTGGAAGCGTTTTCCAGTAGTTATAAACACTGGTAAACAAAGCACGGGAGGACTCAGCACCATATTCGGGCTGGAACAGCAGAGATAGTGGACTGTTGAGATAGGAATATTGCATCGCGATACTCGCGACATCGCCATCATGCAGAAATTCGAGGCCATCCATAGCGGCTGGATCAACCCAGCCGGTGCCTGTTGGAGTGACTATGACGAGCACCGACCGATCAAAGCCATTTTGCCGCTTCAGTTCTTCAAGCGCAAGTTCAGCGCGTTGCTTGGGCTTGCTTGCCACATTCAAGCCTGCGTAGACACGAATGGGGTCAATTGCAGGCCGTTTGGTAACTGAAGATATCTCTGAAGCCGTGGGTGTCGAAGATATATATTCCCGGCCTGCTCGTCCCAGTTCTTCCCATTTGAGCAACGAGAAAGCGCTTCCGGTTTTGTTTGATTGGGTCGGTTGCGGGCGCTCAGGTTCAATCAGCGCATCATATTCACTAAACGACCGGTCAACTACCTTGAAAGCCGATTGGATGAGAAGACCGTTCGCTATCGTCCATACAATGATAACGGTCAGGACTGCGCCTAAGACGTTTGAAACCCGGCGGGGTATCAGACGATGCGTTGTTCTCGAAATAAACAACCCAAGGAGGATTAATGCGCGGCTTAGCAAGAGAAGAATAAGGAACGTAACAATTGCGAATGCGCATACGCTTGCTGGATAAGCGCTTGGAACTGCGTCCATGCCCATCACCGAGCGTACAGAGTTTTGCCATCCAGCTGAAAAATAAAGCGCTGTGATTGCTATTACCGTGCACGTGATTCCAACAAAGAGATTAGTGATGCTTCGCAAGCGGTTGCTTGGCGCAGGCAATTCAAGATAGTTCCATGTCCAGCGCCATACGACGCCAAAGCCGTAACCGAAACCAAACGCAGTTCCGCACAATATTCCTTGCATGACATATGTTCGTGGGACGAGGCTTGGCGTGAGGGCGGCCGCGAACAATAACGTTCCGAGTGCCAGGCCGATGCCCGAGAGTGAGTGCCTGAATCGGAATATGATATTTGTTATGAGGGACATGAAAGACCAATATTGTTGGATTAATTATATGAGAGCGCGTCTGTCGTGCCGTATTACAAATCGCAACCTGAGCGAAGGTTACAATGTCAGCTGCGTAGGCGGTATCGTTTTATAACGTTCTAAGCATTGTGCAGAACCGAATCTAAGGGATTTGATCTCTATGCGGTGATCAAATCGCCCAGATTTGGTGTGCTCACATTATTCTTTATAAAGCTGGATCTGATTTTTCTCTTAAATGGCCGATTTTTTTGAATTTATGTGGGAAAACTTGAACTTATGGTGTTGACCAATCCGAAAGTCGCCCGTATGTTCCGCGCACTTCCTGGGATGATTTGTCCCTCTTGGGAGCGCGTAGCTCAGCCGGTAGAGCAACTGACTTTTAATCAGTAGGTCCAGGGTTCGAATCCCTGCGCGCTCACCAAAATCAATTACTTAGCAACTTTTTTTATCGCTTCAGTTGCGTTCCATCCGCCAGATGATTTGTTCAAATTACGCTCTCACATTCTGAACATGGAATGGCGTGACGTATCGCGGATGTTGTTGATCTTCAGGCCCTGCACGATATGCATGTATGAGTGCCGTTTTGCGTGATCTGTAGAAGGTCGCTCAGGATATTTCGAATTAAATGACGACAGGGTGAGGGGTGCTGCCAGATGTTTCAACGGTGGCATTTACAATTAGCATTGCCGTGCCGCCCCTATGCTGGAATCTGCAGGTCAGTCGGCCTTATGAGTTCAATGAGATTGTGTTCAATGCATGGGACGGTATTGGAAACAAAACAGGCGCTTCAGCGCCTGTTTTTCTGTTTCTCAATTAACGAGGTAGGCGATCTCTGATTTCTGTAAGTCGGTCAAGTACCTTAAATGAAAGAATAAGACCTTCGCAGACAACGCGCCAAAACAACGTTCCAACAGCGAGCAAAACTACTGCTCCAATAATATTTTTGAAGCCCCCGAACGCTGAAAACGCCGAAAAGAATATAACTAAAGATGAAATTATTATGCCAATTAGGCCAATCCAATAAATTACATTGACCAGATAGGGCGTAAGAAATTTGTTAAATGTCAGGAAATCTGAAAACTTCATTTTTATCTCCAGTAAGGTTTTCGCTGATACCTGCTTTCGTTAATTTTGATGTTGTTTCTAGAGTTAATTTATATGAATTTCTGATTTCAACAGAATATTATAGCCGTCCAGCCTGTTACGTATTGGTACTGTTGCTTGAGTTGGTCGCAAAATATAGCTGACTACATATTTTTTGCGCTTTGCGGTGCTTCACGTCGCGGCAATGCGTATGTCAGCCTCGTATGCGTCAGTAGTCCTCATATGCGGGGCGTAAGTCTAAATCGATGTGTGTTTGATAAAATAGAGGGCTTACAGCGCATGAAGCTTACGCCGTAAAGGAATGCTGTCTGTCCGACAAAATATAAAGATGCATCGCGAAGTTTTGGATAATGCTCTGGGATCTGAATTGGTTCGATGGGGATTTGTGTGCCTAAACCTGCGGAGCAATCATTACCAATAGTTGAATGCAGTTTAAAGGCGGGGCCTAAGCCCCGCTTAATATTTATCTCGCAGCCAAGATGCCGGCAATAAGGCCTGTCGCACCAGCGATAAGCAAATATTGATTGTCGACTTTTACCCAATGCTGACCGCGGCCTGGCTTACGAAGGCCATAGCGCTGATAGTCTTTAATTTCCTGATGACGGCGCCAATCACCATATCGCTCACCACGTGACCAGCGCTTTTGTTTTTGGTCGCGCCGGTCGTGACGTTCAAAGTTTTTCCCATGAGAAGGGCGGGAGTTTTCAGTGTGGCTATACCCAGGCTTGCGTGGCGGATTGTGATTTTGTGCCTGCGCAAGTGGTGCGCCAACAAATGAAAGAGCGATTGCAGCGAGGATGGCTTTCTTAATCATGGGACACTCCTTTTGTGTTGAACCAAACGTATCAATCGAGGAGTGAACGCCAGATGAATGAAATAGGATCAAAACATTAATTAAAATCAATGTTTTGTTATCGGGTATTGCGGCTCAAAATTCGGGGTTTTGACGTGAGGCTGGGGAAGAATGAGTGTTACATCAGTTATACTGTGTGAGATATTCAAGTTGGCTTTAAAGGCGGAAGTCCACGCTGATACCGAAGCTTGCCAACTCCCCCCTATTAAGCAGGGCAACAATGGGAAGTAGCCTATTAGTAATGCTGATGGATGAGTTGGAAATCTAAAAAACGATGCAAAATGCGCCGTGGATTATCAGAAAAATATATTCGAGATACCAATTCGAAGACAGTAATTCAGTATTTTAAAGCTTTTAAATGCTCTATTTTTAAACTGAGATTTTTATGCAACCTACTGTTTTCATTAAGAAAGCAGTGGCTCCCCGGGCCGGATTCGAACCAGCGACCAACCGGTTAACAGCGGGTTGCATAGTATAATTAGATAAACACCTATAACCTTGTATGAATTAAATTTGTTATTTTTTTCAATCGCTTGCAGTTTATCCGGTATTATACTTGTCTATCCCCGTATCGACATAGCTGAAAACATCCCGTAGATCTTTCCGTAGATAGCAATAACCGGTTGGTCGAGGGATTATGCCAAAGTTGGAATTAACGGATCGTGGTATACGTGCAGCGAAAGTGCCTCAAGGTGCTAAAAAACTCGATCTGTTCGATACACTGGCAAGGGGTCTGACGGTAAGGCTGAGCGCAAGCGGATCCCGAACATTTTACCTTGTTTATTCTGGCCAAGACGACAAGCGGATATGGCACCGCCTTGGAGAGTACCCCGTCCCATTGTCGTTAGCAGTCGCCAGAGAGCAGGCAAGGCAGCTTCGAGGGCAAATTCAAGCAGGCAAAGATCCTCAAGCTGAGAAACGCGCTCAGGAAGCTTCTCTGACGGTTTTTGATTTAGTGGAGTCTTATCTGAAAAAAGCGGTGGCATCTCGCCGTTCGGTTGATGAAATCGCTCGCAGACTTCGTAAAAACGTCACCGGTAAGGATTCTGATGGCAAGCCTTTGGCTGGAGCATCAACCGGAGCTATCGGTGATGTAAGACTGGCAGAGCTACACCGCCGCGATTTCACCAAATGTCTAGATGCTGTGGTTGATCGTGGAGCAACGACCGAAGCAAACCGTGTCTTTGAAGATGCACGTGCGCTTATTCGATGGGCGAGAGGCCGGGGCGATGTCGATCAAAACCTCATGGAAGGGATGAGAAAGCCAAGCGAAACTTCTCCACGAGATCGTTGGCTAACCGAAGCGGAGATCTCCATTATGTGGAAAGCCTTAGAAGATGCCGATATGCGGGAAAGCACGCGGCGCATTCTTCGCTTGTGCCTCATAACCGGTCAACGGGTGGGAGAGATCGCAGGAATAACTAAGAGCGAACTATCCGCTGACGTAACACTGTGGAAAATCCCAGCCGAAAGATCGAAAAACGGCCAGCCCCACACTGTCCCATTATCCGATTTTGCAATAGCAATCATACTCGCACAGTTTCAAGACGTTGAGGATTTGGCAAGAAAGAAAGCCCGGAATATACCGGAGCATCTTTTTCCTTCGCCGGGCTTTAACGGGGCTGTCACACCCGGATCGATACCAAAAGCATTAAAGCGACTTGAAAAGAATGGGCTAGTACTGGGAGTACCGACGTGGACCCCTCATGACCTCCGACGCACGGCCGCAACCGCAATGGAATCTCTAGGTGTTTCGCCGCATGTTATTGGTCACGTTTTAAATCATCTGACTACAACACGAGCTGGAATAACGAGCAGTACATATGCTCGATATTCTTACGATCGTGAAAAGATGGATGCATTGAAAATATGGGCTGAGCGTCTTGAGGCAATTACTCGTGGTCGAGGTGCAATAGTTGTGCCCTTGAGACAACCCAAATAAAGTTATCCCCAATTTTAATATAATTAAATATCAGCCACTTAGTTGATTTCTATTCTACGACTCACACTGGTGTGTTTCCGCTTGCGCTGACACAAGATCATCGCGGATCATCTCGGATGAAGGCATTCATCAAAGGAGATCTGCAAATGAATAACCTGATACAAGACCAAGTAAATCAGACTTCGCAGCTTGAGACCGATCCATTAATTGACGAGTCGGCAGTCCGCCGTTTGCTAGGAGGTTTAAGCAGACCCGGCCTTTATGCCCGCATTCGACGCGGTGCTATCCCAAAGCCCATGAAGCTTGGGCAGCTTTCGCGCTGGCGACGGTCGTGGATCGAAAACGTTGTCGCCGACGCTGAGCGTGCTCGGGAGGTCGCGCAATGACCTTTGACATCAACAAACTATATTCCATCGGCTTCAATTCGAAAAACCGTGCGCAAGCTTTGCTTGATCTTCTGAAGGATAGCCCACCGCAAATTTTCTGGCCAGCTTTTCAGCAAGTCTGGCCAGACTGTGACGATACTTGGCTTCTGCAGGATGATATTGTGGCTGCGATGCGTCTTGCCGGTGATGCAAGGCCGTTTCTTCAAGGCGCTGACAAATCATTCATCGAAGCCTTGCCGAAAGACGTCACGATCTATCGCGGCTGCTCTCGCAGCAGGGTGCGCGGCCTTTCTTGGACCACGGACCTTTCCACTGCCAAGGCTTTCGCACGCGGACACCGCGGAATCAAATTTCCAGATGCAGTGGTTGCCACATCGATTGTTCCAAGCTGGTGCGTGAGAACTGCATTCACAGTCCGTGACGAAGCAGAAGTGCTGATCGATCCAGCCAGTTTATCCGGCTTCAGCACGGAGGCAGTTCAATGAGCGACAAAATGAAAACCCCCGTAACCGGCGGCAACCGGTCACGAGGCGATAGTTCAACAGAAACGAGTTCAGCATACCAAACTGCACTGGCTGCGTACAGGTCGCTTCGTAACGATGCTGGATTCGATGAGAGGTTTTTCGAGCTTTACCACGCGGACCGGTTCTGTGCGAAGCACAACATTACCGCTGAACAACTGCTCGAGATCTCCCGCGAGACACGTCCTAAAGCCGATGCTGGCCGCTTTGTATGGCTGGAGGCCGTCACCATTGCTTGCGGACGGGGCCGCATCTCACAGAAAGGTATGCTGGTTGGAGTGGCATTGTTCTGCTGCTTCAACGATCGATCGCCTTATGCGTGGCCATCGCAGCAAACGATTGCCAGCCGTGCAGGCTGGAGTGGCATTCGTGCAGTCACATACGGTCTGACACAGCTCACAGAACTTGGTGCCATTGAGCGCGTCCTTGCACGCAATCTGCCAGTCGATGTTGCGGCATCGGTTTTAGGGGCAAAAGCGGAAGGCGGAAGCGGCCGCAATCTGCGTTCCGTGGCTTACAAACGCGTGCCGCCAAGTGAGTGGCAAAACGTCGATACCCGCACAGATCGTTCTACCAACAATAGGAACAGTTCGTTCCACCTTAATCATAAGGCTAAACCTAAACCGCTTCGCGGGGATTCTTCAGATCATAGTGCTCTAACGTCAGACGTAGAGGCACTGGATACGTTTAAAGGCGTTCACGACGTTTCAGGACTTAGTGTCTACGAGGAGGCTATATCACATGGCTGAGATCTTTTGCTTTCCCAATGATTTGCAAAACCGCGTTCGTGTTCTCGCAGCGGAATTGTGCAAACGCAGAAAATCGGTTCAACGCCGCGAAATCTCGACAGCTGCTGGCCGTTTGAATGAGGAGATCCGCAACAATGGCGGCGAACGCTGGCAAGCCGTCCAGTGCGAAGATTACTTCATCAGGGCTGCCTATGCCCGGCTCAATGAGCTGGAAGGCATCGAACGTAACAATCAATGCGCAGTGCTGCCGCTGGCAGCCGCAGGAGGTCGCTCGTGAGCGTTTTAGCAATGTGGGCCGCAGCTCACAAAACCATCAATAAGCCGCTCCAGAAGCCAGAGCAGAAGCCGCAGACGAAGGATGAGGCAAATGAGTAGGTTCCTCGTAAGCAGTGCCATCGTGCGGCATCAGTCGGTTGAGCTGCCAGATGGTCAGCTTTGCGCAATCGAAATGGCGACCCCGGCAGCGGCATTTGTCGTCATGTTTGAATGCGGCGGGCACCGCGAGATTATCAGCCTGCACCCCGATGAAGAAACGGCCGTCCACCGCTGCAAAGAACTGGCCAGCCTTCTAGAGGAAACAGGAGAGGGTGAATACGCCGGAGGCGGGAGGACATTGCAATGATCGATCTGCACGCCGTCACCCTTGGATCAGTAGATCTGCACGCATTGTCATGGGTATCTCACGGGCAGCTAGTCGAGTGCCCGATCCCGTCCTTCAGCCGCGTGTTCGTGGTCTATGCTTGCGGTAAGCTGGAAGCACTGCTCACAAGCTATGAAGAAACACTGATCTTAGCAGAGCGCATAGGCAAGCAGCGCAGCCTTCCTGTCATCGACTTCATGCTTGAGACGATGCCAGTGCATGAGCGCGTAGGGACTGACATGCACGATCATCCCTCAAGGGGTGATGCACCCCCCGGCCTCTAGGTTCTATTTGGGCCACCCCCACCCCACCGCAGGTAGGAAGCACCGCAATAGCTTGCATGTTCGCCACAAAAACAAGACCGGTTGCCATTACCGGACTGCCGTATTCAGGAGAATAACATGAACGAAATCAATCAACTTGAAGTCAGTGCCGCACAACTTGGTGACATATTCAACGTCAGCGACCGACGAATCCGGCAACTGGCTGTTGCTGGCAGCGTTGTCAGATCCACAAAGCACGGCCGTTATCAGCTGATAGCATCCGTCAAGGCGCACGTTGCTGCTTTAGAAGCCGAGCACAACGCACCTGCCAAAGCGCGCCGAGAGGCTAAAGAAGTTCTTGAGCACGAATTGTTTCTCGAGAAAAAAGCGGCTGAAAAAGGCGACGTTATACCAGCCGCAGCCTTCAATCATGCTGTGGAAGCTTTGGAAAAGTCAGGTCAACGTGCAATCAACGCTATGGAGCGCGAACTGATTAGCCATCTTTGGCCGAAAGGCATCAAAGACATGAGCCTTGTCACAAGCATCGCGAATGCGGCTGATTCCAGTTTCTGTGCTTGGATGAATGCCGCGATCGATATGATCCGCCGTGGGGCTAACGCTGACGAGGTTCGTCTGCATCTTTTCAACTCGCACGCATCGCCGCCAGTGGGCCAAGTCGAATTTGGTACCAAGCAGACCCGGCAGCGGCGACAAAAGAAAGTCGAAGCCGCAGCCGACGAATGAAATGAAGGGCGCCAGATTGGCGCCCTTTTCAGTTATGCATCGCCGTAAGACAAATTCCCGAAAGTCGTCTGCGCTGACCTCGTCAGCTTTGAATCGAGTTGATTCATGGCTTTGCTCAACGCATTTTCAGCAGCTGATCCCGCAGCCTGTGCGATTTTAGCAAGCAGATCTGAATCGGTGTTACCACCAGCAATATGGAAATTCTGCTCAATGCGCACGCTGATTGGAGCGGATGCGGGTGCGACTTGGACCGGGTTAGCAGATCCGCCGCCACCAAGAGCCTGACCGACCTTGTGATGAGGGATGATCGTGCCATCGGCACCGGGCGCAAATAATTCTTGGCCTTTTTCGTTGATCTGATAAACGCCACCAGCTTTTACCGGACCACCGCTTGCCCTCTTGCCGTCAAGCTTAGGATCGAGCGAGCCGACTGAAGGCGCGGCAACAGATCCGCCACGAGCGGTTGCAATGGCACTGGCAAGGTTTCGGGCCTTCGCAATTGCGATATCCAACGCAGATGAATCAACCGTCAGCTTGCCATCGATTGTCAAAATGGACTCAATCTGAGCGGCGGCAGCAGCGGCTTTTTGCTCACCCTTCGTTCCGCCTTGTGCAACCGCTTGGACAAAACCGCGCATGGCTTCCTGAGCCTGAAGAGGCCAACGGTTTGTTGAAAGCGCAAGATCCACTTCACTAGCATCAACGGCTTTTTTATTGATTGCTTCAACGGCCGACTTTTTCATGCCAAGCCATGACTGAGGCGTGCCAATGTTTTTCTCGAGCCATGCGTTCCAGCCTTCGGAGCGTTCGGAATTTGCCTTCATAAACTCCTGAAGCTCTTCCGGATCTGTCGGGGTGTTGGCAATTGCGTTAATCGCGCCAAGGCCGCCCAAGAGGAAAGACCCGCCACCTGCAACGCCAATGCCAGCCTTACGACCGCTACCGCCTGCAACAGATCCCCGGGCAGATGTCCTGGCTGCCTTGAGACTACCGTTACCGGTTCCAAGAGTACGGCCCAGCAAAGCCTTGCCGGTTCGCAATGCGGCGAAACCAGCCAGACCTACAGCCAAAATCCCCATTGCCTCAATGACACGGCGAACGCTTGGCGGCAGATCCAAAAATGCTTCAGCCGTCGCATCGATTCCGCGGATCAGAGGACGTGTGACAACTTCGAGATCCTGAGAAACGCGGGTCAAAACGGTTTCGATCGAACCTGTCATCCGCAGCCAGTCGCCACTAAGCCCCATCGTGGCTTCGTCACCGATCTTCTTCGCAATGCCGTCCGGCGTTGCGGCCATCTTCTTTTTGTTTTCCTCGTAATTCTGCTTATTCTGAGCCAGAATTGCGATTCTGCCGCCCTGTTTGTCAGTAAACAAGCCGTTTGATTGCAACAGCGATGGGTTCTTTTTCAGGATGTCATCGAGCAGCCTTTCGGCATCAACTGACTCGGCGCTCATGCGATGAAAATCACGGATCTGAGCTGACACTTTTTTCAAGTCGTTAGCGCTCATACCATCGAAAATCGCGGAAAGAGCCTCCATGGTCTGGGTGACAAACTCACCAGTGTCAGAAGCGACGGGTATCAATTCCCCACTTTCTGGATCGGCAAACTCAGCGTCCCATTTTTCCAGAAGCTGAGCACGCAAATCTTCCGTCAATCGGACGCCGAAGTTTTCCTTCAACCCGGCTTCAAAACCCGACAACGAAAATGCATCTGGACTTGAGACGTAATCGTTATAATCCAGATCCATCGTTTGCAGTGCGAGTCGACCCTTGCGGGTTGGAGCAACCAGTTTTGATGATAATGCTCTTGCTGCAACGCCGCCTTCATCGCCTCGGATGTTAGCACGTCGAAGTGTCATCGCGATTGCCGACAGAGTATCATCAGAAAGGCCTGCAATCTTGCCCGGAGTGCCGCCATATTTGCTGAATTGGCGCAGATCTTCATCCGACATACCGCTGTTTTTCGACATCCAAACTTGCCGATCGACAAGCTTTTTTACAGCACTTTCATCACGGAGATCGATGCCTTTAACGAGTGCCATGCCGGTGACGCTTTCAGCACCTTGCTCCAGCGTGACGCCGACTGCTCGAGCATAGTTCGTCACGGCATCGGTCAAAAAGACAATCTGATTGGAGTCGCGGATACCACTCTGAAGAATTGTTTTTTGCGCACCCACGACATCAGAGTTTGTGAATTCCGTGTCGCGGCCGATCTTTTCGGCCTGAGTGTTCAACCGCGTGGATTCTTCTTTGCTGAAGCCTCCAAGAGCATCGCGGAAGTGGTACGCTTTATCGAAATCGAGGCCAGCCTCCAGAGACTTCCTTCCAAGCCGCTGACCACCATAAGCCAAGCCTGCACCGCCTACAGCGGAAGCCGCATTAGCTACTGCGGAGGCATTGCGGCCTCCCGGGTGGGGCTTTGGCTTGCGGCTTTCACGCTCCATCTCGCGCATTAGGCGGACATTCTGTGACATAGCCCGGCGCAGCTCGCCTTGCGCACTGGCAGCCGTTCTCGTGTTTAGGCCGAAGATTTTCAGACCTTGAGCAGCGGAATTTGCAGCAGTCCGTGACTGCCGAAAAGCACTGTCCGTTGCTTTGAGTGCGGTTCGTGCAGCGCGCAATTCAGCGTTCATTCGAGCCGTAGGCTTTGTGACAGAGCCGAGTGCCTTTTCCAGTTCGTGCACGCGAGATCGAGCGTTCCGAAACTCGCCGTAAGTCTGCACCAATCCACGACGGAGCTGACTGAAATTGCCCACCGCATCGGCTTTACGCTTCAGGTGTTCGAACTGGTTGCCAAGGTTCTTTGCTCCAGCAACACCGGTCTTTCCTAGCTTGGTAATGTCTTTTTCCAGCTGGCCCATTGCTGCCGATGTTTTCTTTGCAGGACCGGAAACGGCATCCTGAAGCTGAAGTCTGAGATTTGCGATCCGCGTAGTCATTTATCTGTTTCCTTATGGCCCGATTGATCCTAATTGATCAGTTTTCTTGATTGGTTTGCACTGACTCATTCATATCTGTTATTAAATTAACACAAGAGCGTGTGTCAGCGTTATGCGATAATTCAAGAGGTCTAAGATGAACGAAAAGATAACTCAGGCGGACATCGGCAGATCATTAAAAGTAACCAGCATGACGGTTTCCCGTGTAATGCGTTCGCTCAACAGTGAAGCAACCACAACGAATGAAACTGACGTTCTGAAAACGCTTATTGTCGGTGAGCTTCAGAAGTGCGGCTTCACGCTTTCCGTATGTTTAGAGCTTATGACTGAAGTATCTCAAGATCTTCAATATGTTCTTCATGACGCAAGCAATCAGTGCTGGGTCATTTTTGTTGAGCGTGAGGGCCAGCGCAGTTATCGCCTGACCGCTTTGAATCCAGCTCAGCTCGTTGCGATTGTCGACGGCCTTGGCATGGTTTTGGTTCTGCCGCTGCACCGCATCGTTGAAGACGCACGCATAGCTCTGAGCCGTATCGAACCGACTGGCACGCGGCCTCGTAAAGGAGCCGCAGCATGAGCAAGCCGGAAACATTCACTCGTGCCGCTCCTGTAAGCGGATCTGCAAATGCGGATGATCGAACGGTTGAAATCGTTTTTGCGAGCAGCGCAGCGGTTAAGCGCTATTCCTATGAGGATGGCTATTATTCGGAAGTGTTGGCCATCTCGAAAGATTCCATCGATGTCAGCCGTATGAATGAAGGCATGAGCCTTCTGGACACGCACGATCAATACTCGATGGATTCACGACTTGGCAGCGTTGTGCCCGGATCTTTCCGCATCGAAGGCGACAAGGCTTTATGCCGCGTGAAATTCAGCCGCCGTGAAAAGTCTGATCAGTTCTTTCAGGACATTCTCGACGGGCACAAGACCCCGGTTAGCGTCGGCTATCGCATCTTGGAAACTACACGAACCGAAGGCGCAGGCGATGCCCTGCCGACAGTTACCGCAACTCGCTGGATGCCCTTGGAAGTATCGATCGTGCCAATTCCGGCCGACGCCAGTGCCAGCACCCGTTCCGAAGAGGAAACCTTTATGCCAAACGAAACCACCACCACTGAGCAGCGCCAGCACGCTCCAAACAACATCGTCAACGAACGCCGGCGCATTTCAGACATTCGTGCAGCCGGCCGCAGTGCTCGCTTGGAAGATTCCGTCATCGATCAGGCGATTGAGCGCGGTGACACGGTCGACTCCTTCCGCAATCACGTCTTTGAAGTTCTGGTTGCGCGCCAGAACGAAACGCCGACTTTTGCGCATGTGGAAACGCCAACGGGCCGCAACACAAATATCCGTAGCGCGATGGCTGATGCTTTGATGGTTCGTATCGATCCAGCACACAAGCCGCAGAACGATTCCCGCGAGTTTATTGGCCTGAGCCTTGGTGAACTTGCTCGCCGCTCGCTGGATGCCACTGGCGTGGCAACACGCGGCCTTTCAACGGGCGAAGTAATCACGCGCGCGCTGCACTCGACCAGTGATTTTGGCCACGTCATCAGCCAGACTGGCCAGACAGTGCTGGCAGCAAGCTATGCGGCCGTGCCATCCGGCATCAAAGCAATCGCTCGCCAGACATCAGCACGCGACTTCAGACTGAAAACTACTGCACGTCTGAGCGGGTTCTCGGATCTGGAGGCGGTTAACGAAAGTGGCGAGTTCAAGCGCGGCACCTTTGCTGAAGGCGCTGAAGGCTACAAGATCGCCACTTTCGGCAAAGTCTTTGCCATGACGCGTCAGATGCTTGTGAACGACGATTTGGGCGCATTTGCTGACGTATCGCGTGAACTTGGCTTGAGCGCAGCGCGCTTGGAAGCAGACGTTCTGGCGAAGCTGGTTAATGGCAACCCGCTGATGAGCGACGGCAAACCTGTTTTCCATGCTGATCACAAGAACCTCGGTGCCGGTGCAGCCTTGAGCGAAGCAAGCTTGAGTGCAGCGCGCTTGGCGATGGCGCGACAAGTTGGCCTCGCCGGTGAGCTGATCGATGTCACCCCGGTGTTTCTGGTTGTCGCTCCTGAGCAGCTGACAGCAGCGGAAAAGATTTTGGCAGCCATCCAGCCAGCCAATAGCGAAAACGTAAATCCTTTTGCTGGCAAGCTTCAGCTGGTTGTGGATCGCCGTTTGACCGCTGGAGCGTGGTATCTGGTTGCAAGCCCCGGCCTCGTGCCATCGCTTGAGTATGCGTACTTGGAAGGCGCAGCAGGACCACAGTTTGATACTCGCCTAGGCTTCGATGTCGATGGTGTGGAAGTGAAGGTTCGCGTGGACTTCGGCGCAGGCTGGACCGATCACCGCGGCTGGTACAAGAATCCCGGCCAATAGCCGGACGAAATTGGGGGAGCGCTTTCCCTCAATACCGGGTTGGTGCACCGGCTCCAAGACGCACCCGAAGGCTGCCCTTACGGAACCAGAGGGTGAGTCCGGGTGCTCCACGAATGGCTTCGTGGGGCACCTTCTTATTCAGGAGATCAAAATGGCTATATTTGACCGCATGGAACGCACGTTGAGCCGGACAATCGACCGCACATTTTCAATCAGGTTCGTGCTTTGGGCGAAGACTTCAACACCAAACGGCCGCTATAAATATGACACTGACCGTTCTAATTGGATTGGCAAAGGCATTCTGGAGCAAAACGCGGCAGATGTTCCGGCTGAAATCGGCCGCCGTGACCGTGCTGGCAACTCGCTTCAAAGCCTCGTTAATGGGCACACAACTGAGTTTTCAGTCGACACAAACAGTTATGCATTCGCACATGAGGCGCGGCAGGGCGACCAGATCCAGCTCGATGATTTGCGCAAGTTCCAGATCACAGAGACCCGTCGCGACGGCATGAGCCGCGTTGTGTGGGTGCTAAGTGAACTAAATTAAAAAATTACATCAAGAGCGTTGATCGGCATTCTTGTTATTTTTGCTGCCATGGTTTTGGCCTGCCGGGAAAATAAAGATCTCGAAGTCGGTGCACCATCGCAAAGCAGGACATGATCCTCGCAGCAAGGACTCTTAGTTCGTCGTTTGATACATCTCTCGAAGTTATATAGTTCGGTTTATTAGTTTTTTTATCAATAGTCGGTTTGAAACGTATAGCTTGTTTATTATCAGGTTCATTGATCCAATAGTCATGGGCTAGTCTATTGCGCTCTTCTCTCAAGTTCCCATGAATGTACTTTTTGAGTTCCGTCAGATGTTTAGTCCACCGTGGGTCCGGCGAATCCAGCAAGGTTATTGAAGCTATAGCATCGATCTTTTGATAAATATCTAACTGCCCAACAGTTGCTAGGAAGTGGTCTATTCTTATGCTCAGCAACTCCATCAGAAAAGATTGAAGAGCGCCCTCTAATTGGCTCCACGAAATAATTACCCGTCCAATTGAAATTGCAAGCTCAGGGCCACCGAAATCATCAAACTTCTGAATGAAATCATCCGCATTATCGGAACTTATATTTTCCCATGGTTTATAGCTTTCGGCCATTTTCCCTCCAAAAATAATTAATACGATGCAATGTGAAGGGAGTCGTTAAAAATGCAATCGAAGAGCAATTCGATCCCATGGAAAAATGGAAGTAGCTAGAGACTAATCCGTAGATATTCCGTAGATCGTAGATTTTTTGAAGATTTGCTTTCTAAGCTAAGCCATTGAAAGTAATGGCTCCCCGGGCCGGATTCGAACCAGCGACCAACCGGTTAACAGCCGGTTGCTCTACCACTGAGCTACCGGGGAAGAGGCGCTCGCTGTGTCAGCGATGTGGCGTATAGCAGGAGGATTTCTGATTTGCAAAGCCCTATTTTTCATTTTTTCTAATTTTTTGCTTTTCGCCTACGAAACCCCATATTTCCCGGGGTATTTATGTCTGTGGAATACCCACGTTAGGATCAGAAAGTACGAATGTTCTATGAGTGAAGCCTATGAAATACCTGTCAAACGCACCATTTTGATTCTTGGAAAGCGAATCCCTGTGCCCAAATCGGTTGCAATGCGCCGAACTTTAGGCGGTGCATTGGTTTTAGGTGGTGCGCTGGGCTTCTTACCAATCCTCGGTTTCTGGATGCTTCCGCTCGGATTGGTAGTTCTTTCCAATGATTCTCATCGCGTCCGCCGTTGGCGTCGCAAAAGTGAGGTCAAAATATTACGCAAATGGCGTAATAGGAATTAGGGGGGGGCAGCTGCTTGCTGGAGTGTCATTGGAAATTCAGGCTGTGATGCCGTGCAATGCTCATGGGAATGGTGGCCTGGCAGTGTCATCGCCCGCTTAATTGCCAATAAGCTTCGGTCTTCCTTCGCCTGTTTATGATCGTGGGTGTGCTTTTGTCTGTTTTTTTGCTGCTTAAACCAGTGGGTACTATTAAGTGTAAATTTTGACGTTTACGGAAACGTAATAGTAGGCTAGTTTCTATCTGAAACTTCGCCTTTCTCATCAAATCTTGATCGGGAATGGTGTCAAAAGTGGATTAAACGGCTGGATTTATGCGTTTTCAGCCCAATTTTAGGTAAAGACGTGCTGTCACGCATTTGAGTTTTTGATGTGGCAATCATGTCGTCGACGCAAGCTAATGTATGTTTCGTCTAGGCGAAACAGCAGGTAATTGATTTGGAGGATTTCGATGCCGAGCTATCGCGCGCCAGTTGAGGATACAAATTTCGTTCTCAATGACGTTCTGAATTATCAGCGTTATAACAATTTGCCGGGTTTTGCCGATGTATCGCCCGATGTCGTCGAGGCGATCTTGTCCGAAGGCGCGAAGCTCGCCGAAGGTACGCTGTTTCCGGTCAATCATTCTGGCGATCAGGAAGGCTGCGTTCGCGCATCCGATGGTTCTGTTAAGACGCCGAAGGGTTTTAAGGCGGCCTATGACCAGTATCGCGAAGGCGGTTGGCTTGGTCTTGCTGTACCGGAACAATATGGCGGGCAGGGACTTCCATATCTGCTGCATACCGCTGTTGGCGAATACATGTCGTCGGCGAATATGGCGCTTACCATGTACCCCGGCCTCACGCAGGGTGCGATTGCTGCGATCCTCACCCATGGCACGGATGAGCAGAAAGACACTTATCTGCCTAAGATGGTCGAAGGCACATGGACCGGCACCATGAACCTGACCGAGCCGCATTGCGGCACCGATCTGGGGCTGCTGCGTTCAACGGCTGCACCACAGGAAGATGGCTCCTACAAGATTTCCGGCCAGAAGATTTTCATCTCTGCTGGCGAACACGACATGTCGGAAAACATTATTCATCTGGTGCTGGCCCGTATCGACGGTGCGCCGGAAGGTGTTAAGGGCATTTCGCTGTTTATCGTGCCAAAATTCATTCTGGATGCTGATGGCAATCCGGGCGAGCGCAATGGCGTATCTTGTGGTTCCATCGAAGAAAAGATGGGCATTCACGGCAATTCCACCTGCGTTATGAATTACGATGACGCAACCGGTTATCTGATTGGCGAGGCACACAAGGGCCTGCGCGCCATGTTCACAATGATGAATGAAGCGCGTCTCGGTGTGGCTTTGCAGGGGCTTTCGATAGCGGAAACTGCTTATCAGAACGCCGCAATTTATGCGCGTGAGCGTATTCAGGGCCGAGCACTTTCGGGTCCGGCAGCGCCTGACAAGAAGGCCGATCCGATCATCGTGCATCCGGATATCCGCCGTAACCTTATGAATATCCGTGCTTACAATGAAGCCGGTCGTGCGCTTATCCTTTGGACGGCGTTGAACTCCGATATTGCGCATCGTTCCGGCGATGAAGCAGAGCGTCAGGCTGCAGATGATCTAGTTGGTCTGCTTACGCCGGTGTTGAAAGGTGTTCTGACCGACAAGGGTTTTGAACATGCTGTCATGGCGCAGCAGGTGTTCGGCGGTCATGGTTATATTGAAGAACACGGCATGAGCCAGTATGTGCGCGATGCACGTATTGCCATGATCTATGAAGGTGCCAACGGCATTCAGGCGCTTGATCTGGTTGGCCGCAAACTGGCGCTGAATGGTGGTCGTGCGATCACTGCTTTCTTCAAGGAAGTGGGCGAATTCTGCGAAACCAACCGCGAAAATGAAAAGCTTAGCTTTTTCACGAAGCATCTGAAGAAGGGCGTCAACGACCTTCAGGCCGCAACCATGTGGCTGATGCAGAACGCGATGGCAAAGCCTGACAATGCCGGTGCAGCATCGAACGATTACATGCATCTCTTTGGTCTGGTGGCGCTCGGTTACATGTGGGCGCGCATGGCGAAAGTTGCCGAAGAAAAGCTTGCCGCAGGAGAAGGCAACAAGGCCTATCTTGAAGCAAAGCTTGTAACCGCACGCTACTATTTCGAGCGCATCATGCCGGAAACCGTTGCACATCTTGCACGCATCCAGTCCGGTGCGGATAGCATGATGGCGCTTAACGCAGACGCATTCTAAATTTTGATATTGCGCCAATGCTGCTTGGAATTGGCGGGAAGGAGAAAAAATGGCTGAGGCTTATATTTACGATCACGTTCGCACACCGCGTGGACGTGGCAAGAAAGACGGTAGCCTGCATGAAGTGCCTGCCGTTCGTCTGGGCGCGAAGGTTCTCGAATCCTTGCGCGACCGCAACGGCATCGACACGGCAAAGGTCGATGACATTATTTTCGGCTGTGTCGATCCGGTCGGCGAAGCGGGTGCTGTCATTCCGCGTTCTTCGGCTTTTGAAGCGGGGTATGATTTTAAAGCGCCGGGTATCCAGATTTCGCGTTTCTGTGCGTCGGGTCTTGATGCGATCAATCTGGCTGCGGCTAAGATTGCCTTTGGCGCGGATGATCTGGTGATTGCCGGTGGCGTTGAAAGTATGTCGCGCGTTGGCATGGGTATGTCGGGCGGCGCCTGGTATATGGACCCATCAGTGGGCTTTCCCGGTCGTTTCATGCCGCAGGGCGTGTCGGCTGATCTGATCGCTACGAAATACGGCTTTTCGCGTGATGATGTCGATGCCTATGCAGTCGAAAGCCAGAAACGCGCTGCAAAATCGTGGGAAAAGGGCTATTTCAAGAATTCCGTCATTCCGATCAAGGATCAGAATGGCCTTACCATTCTTGATCATGACGAGCATATGCGTCCCGGCACCGATATGCAGGCGCTCGGCCAGCTCAACCCGTCCTTTGTGATGCCCGGCGAAATGGGCGGCTTCAATGCTGTCGGCATTCAGGCGCATCCAGAAGTCGAAACCATCAATCACGTTCACCATGCCGGTAATTCGTCTGGTATCGTTGATGGTGCAGCAGGCGTTCTCGTTGGCTCGAAGAAGGCTGGCAAAGCCTTTGATATTAAACCGCGTGCGCGTATCCGTGCTTTTGCCAATATCGGTTCTGAACCAGCGCTTATGCTGACTGGCCCGGTCGATGTGACGGAAAAGCTTCTCAAACAAGCAAAGATGAAAATCTCGGATATTGATCTGTTCGAGTTGAACGAAGCCTTCGCTGCCGTGGTTCTGCGTTACATGCAGGCTTTTGACATTCCGCATGACAAGATCAACGTTAATGGCGGCGCGATAGCGCTTGGCCATCCGCTGGGTGCAACGGGCGCGATGATCCTCGGCACGGTGCTGGATGAGTTGGAACGCCGCGATCTCAACACCGCACTGGTCACGTTGTGTATCGGCGCTGGCATGGGTACGGCCACGATCATTGAGCGCGTGTAAGGGGAGTTTCAGAAAATGACTTATGTAAATTTCAAAGTTGAAACTGACACCGATGGCATCGCTCTCGTCACTTGGGACATGCCTGAAAAGTCGATGAATGTTTTCACCGTCGAAGCGATGCAGGAATTAAACACCATCATCGACGCGACGACTGCTGACGAAAAGGTCAAGGGCGTAGTCATCACGTCTGGCAAAGACACGTTCTCCGGTGGTGCTGACCTGACCATGCTTGAAGGCATGTTCAAGGAATTCCAGAAGCAAAAGGCAAAGGACAAGCAAGCTGCTGTCCAGTCTCTGTTTGATAATGTCGGCCGGATGGGCGGACTGTTCCGCAAGCTCGAAACTTCGGGCAAGCCATGGGTCTCGGCCATCAATGGCACCTGCATGGGCGGGGCATTTGAAATGTCACTTGCTTGCCATGCCCGCGTTGCATCTGATGCGCCGGGCGTGAAGATGGGCCTGCCAGAAGTGAAAGTCGGCCTCTTTCCGGGCGCTGGCGGCACACAGCGCGTTCCACGCCTTGCCAACCAGCAGGACGCGTTGCAAATGATGACCACAGGCTCAAGCCTAACGGCGCAGCGCGCCAAGGCGATGGGTCTTGTTACTGAAGTTGCACCTGCCAAGAAGCTCGTTGAAACCGCTAAGAAGCTCATCAAGAGTGGCCTCAAGCCAGTTCAGCCATGGGATGAAAAAGGCTTCAAGCTGCCGGGCGGAGCGATCTATTCGGCTGCCGGTGCAAATCTTTGGCCTGCGGCAACTGCTATTTTGCGTCGTGAAACTTCCGGCAATTATCCAGCGGCACTGGCTATTCTGAAGTCGGTCTATGAAGGCCTTCTAGTGCCGTTTGATACTGGTCTCAGGATTGAACAGCGCTACTTCACCGAAATCCTCCAGACGACTGAAGCGGGCATGATGATCCGTTCGCTCTTCGTGTCGTTGCAGGAGTTGAACAAGGGCGCACGCCGCCCGGTTGATGAAAAGCCAAACAAGTTCAAGAAGATCGGCGTTATTGGCGCTGGTTTCATGGGCGCAGGTATTGCTTATGTGACTGCTAAGGCTGGCATTCCGGTGGTATTGATCGACCGCGATCAGGAGTCTGCTGACAAGGGAAAAGCCCATGCTGCTGACCTGATCACCAAGGAAATGCAGAAGGGTCGTGCGACAGAGGCCGACAAGGAAAAGCTTCTATCGCTCATCACCGCAACGCCTGATTATGGTTTGCTTGAAGGGGCTGACCTCGTGATCGAAGCGGTGTTTGAGGATCGCGAAGTCAAACGTGTCGCGACCGAAAAGGCTGAGGAAGTGCTGAAAACTTCCGCGATTTTCGCTTCCAACACTTCAACTCTGCCGATCAGCGGTCTTGCCAAAGTCTCCAAGCGTCCGAAGAACTTCATCGGCATTCACTTCTTCTCGCCCGTCGATAAGATGCTGTTGGTTGAAGTGATCCTCGGCAAGAAGACATCCGACAAGGCGCTTGCCGTAGCCCTTGATTACGTTCGTGCGATCAAGAAGACGCCAATTGTCGTCAACGACACCCGCGGCTTCTACGTCAATCGTTGCGTACTGCGTTATATGTCAGAAGCCTACAACATGCTCGTTGAAGGTGTTCCTGCTGCGATGATCGAAAATGCCGCCCGCATGGCCGGCATGCCGGTTGGCCCGCTTGCGCTCAATGATGAAACAGCGATCGACCTTTCGCAGAAAATCCTCAAGGCAACGCTTGCCGATCTTGGCGAAAAGGCCGTTGATCCGCGCCATGTGGAACTGGTGGACAAGCTCGTTAATGAGTTTGATCGTAAGGGCCGCAAGAACGGTAAGGGCTTCTATGAGTATCCAGCCAAGCCTGCCAAGAAGCATCTCTGGACCGGTCTCAAAGATCTTTATCCGCAGCAGAACCCTGACAAGATTGACGTGAGCGAACTTAAAGAGCGTTTTCTCGTGACGATTGCTTTGGAAGCTGCACGCGTGATGGAAGAAGGCATTGTCACCGATCCGCGTGAAGCCGACGTGGGCTCCATTCTGGCCTTTGGTTTCGCACCTTATACCGGCGGTACGTTGTCTTATATTGATGGCATGGGTGCGAAGAAATTCGTCAAGCTTGCCAAAGAGTTGCAGCGCAAATACGGTCAGAAGTTCAAGGCACCGAAGCTGCTTGTTGATATGGCAGAGAATGGCGAAAGCTTCTACCAGCGCTTCAATCCGTATAAAAATGAAGCGAAGAAAGCCGCTTAACGTATAAACGTTTGACTGAAATGAAAAACGCGCGACATTCCGATGTCGCGCGTTTTGTCTATGTATAAGAAAATTTGCCTGTAAAATCGCACATCTTGCGTCGTTTTAGGAATTCTGTTAAGTTCGCCACAATATATGTTAGGTAATTAGGTTTAAAATCCTCTTTTGTAGGTTGCGGCAATGTTTTCTCACGATAGCGTATGGGCTGCGATTGATGCCTTGGCAGAACGCAGCTCTTTAAGTGCGTCCGGTCTTGCGCGTCGTGCAGGGCTGGATCCAACCACTTTTAATAAGTCCAAGCGATATGCATCAGATGGCCGCGCGCGTTGGCCTTCGACAGAGTCACTTGCCAAAGTGATGGAAGCCACCGGGGCAACATTGGATGAATTTACCCGGCTCATCCGTGGTGAAAATTCGACGCCCAATTATGGTGAATATTTGCAGGAGCCAAGCGCCATTCCGCTGCTTGGCATGGCTGAAGCGGGGGCTGGCGGCTATTTTGATGATGCCGGTTTTCCAGCTGGTCAGGGCTGGGATGTGGTTCAGTTTCCCGCGGCTCCCACAGATAATGTCTATGCGCTGGAAGTTTCTGGCGACTCGATGTTGCCGCTTTATCGTGATGGCGATACGCTGGTTGTAGCACCCAATGCAGCGGTTCGACGCGGTGATCGTGTTGTGGTTCGCACGAAAGACGGAGAGGTTATGGCCAAAATTCTACATCGCCAGACGCCACGCACAATCGAATTACATTCGTTCAATCCTGAATTTCCGAACCGTGCTTTTGAAATGAAAGATGTTGAGTGGGTCGCGCGCATTCTATGGGCCAGTCAGTAATGGCCAGGCCGCATCGTAAAAATAATGCCCGGATTGTTTTCGGTAGCTTGGCTGGTTTAACCGGGGCCATTCTCGTCGCTGCATTCGTTGCACCGTTTTACGGTGCGTTGGATCGCCCGGTGACGATTGTCGAAAGTGGCGACGGTCAAAGCAAACCTGATGCTTCTACTGGCAATGGGATTGTTGTTGAGCAGTTTGATTATAACGAGCCTGATAAAAATGTGGGTGAGGACAATCCCGCACCCCAAGAGACATCAACTCCTGACACCGCGCCAACGACTACAGAGCAGAATTCTTCCACGCAAACAGGACAAGGTGGACTTGAGCGTGAATCTGCACGGCCGCCACTGAGTGATCTTGGGTTGGCTTCAACACCAAAACCACCTGAGCCGCCAGTACCTGCAACGCCAGTGGATGATGGGGAGCCGATGCAGCTTTTGCAGCGACCTGTCGCAATAGCGGCAGGGCGGCTTGAAAGTCAGGGGCGTATTGTTGATTTGCAAGGCATAGACGTCATGCCGGTCGAGCAAATGTGCCAGTCGTCAGCGGGTGAAAGCTGGCCATGTGGTATGCAGGCGCGCACAGCTTTTCGTCAGTGGTTACGCGCTCGGGCAATTATGTGCCGACTACCGCAGGATGATAGCGGCGCTGCTATTGCGACGCAGTGCAGCGTCGGCAATGACGATGCAGCGCAGTGGTTGGTCGCCAACGGTTGGGCGAAAGCTGTTGCGGGTGGTGCATATCAGGAAGCGGGTGAAAAAGCAGAGGCAGGAAAACTCGGGATCTATGGAAATAAGCCTGAAACCGCGTTGCCAGAGTTTAGCAATGGGGGCAATCAGCCATCAATCCAAGTGCCACAGACGCCTCTTCAACCGACAAGACCACAACAGCTTGATGGTGAATTTCCGCCTGCGCCGCAAAATTAGAGCGTATCTCTAAGAATGTGAAACGGTTTTTGGGATATGCGTATTGAACATTTGATGTCTTCCCCCCTGCTTAGTTTTAATCAGAGTGGAAGATGATATAAAATAAAATGCCCTGCGCTGATTGATCGGCGCAGGGCATTTTTCGAATTATTTGTCACTTACGACAATGTGCCAGCAAGAGCCTTCTGAATGAGCGCACGGGTTTCATCGATGCCATAAAGGGCAACGAATGAACCAAAGCGTGGGCCGCGTTCCTGACCGATCAGCACTTCATAGAGCATCTGGAAGAAGGAAACCGAAACGCCGGGGCCGCCTTCAGGGCTTTTCTTCGTGTGATCCTGATAGCGCTCGATTGCACGGGCAACGTCCAGAATTGAGTTCTGAATGTCATTGCCGTCGCTACCAGCTGGAAGCGTAGCAAGCTTCGCATCAAGACCTTCAAGAGCTGCGCGTTCAACGTCGTCAGGGGTGCGGAACTGCTTGGTCGGCTTCACAAAATCGTTGAAGTAACGGATTGCATAGCCAACAAGCGCGTCGAGTTCCGGATTGTTTTCAGGCGTAACACCCGGCACATGGCGGGAGATGAAACCCCAGAGAACGCTTGGGTTTTCCGCATTCGATGCGCTGACCAGATTGAGCATCAGCGCGAATGTAACCGGCAGTTCAACTTTTGGCGGATTGCCGTAATGGATGTGCCAGACCGGATTGTTCAGGCGGTCTTTCCACTCCTGACGGTTATAAGCCGAGAGATAGGTGAAATATTCGTCCACGGCCTTCGGGATCACGTCGAAATAGAGCTTCTTCGCGGTCTTTGGCTTCTGGAAGTTATAGAGCGCAAGGCTTTCGGTTGGCGCATAGGCCAGCCACTCGTCAATCGAGATGCCATTGCCCTTTGACTTTGAAATCTTCTGGCCAAGTTCGTCAAGAAACAGTTCGTAAACGAAATGCTCTGGCGCGCGACCGCCAAGAATTTCACAGATGCGGTCGTAAATACCCGCATTAGTCTGATGGTCCTTGCCAAACATTTCGAAATCGACGCCGAGTGCAGCCCAGCGCATACCGAAATCTGGCTTCCACTGAAGCTTCACTTTGCCGCCGGTGACGGAAAGCGTGGTTTCAACACCGTCTTCATCGTCAAAAGTGATGGTGCCAGTCTTGGCGTCCACACTCTTCATCGGCACGTAAAGCACGCGGCCAGACTTTGGCGAAATTGGCAGAAATGGGCTGTAGGTCGCCTGACGCTCTTCGCCGAGCGTCGGCAGCATCACTTTCATGATGTCGTCATAGCGTTCAACAGCTTTCAGTAGAACTGCATCAAACTTACCGGACTGGTAATATTCGGATGCGCTGGCAAATTCGTAATCGAAACCAAAGGTATTGAGGAAGCGGCAGAGCATGGCATTGTTATGCTCGGCAAAGCTCTTATATTCGCCGCCAAACGGGTTTGGCACGGCGGAAAGCGGCAATTGCAGATAAGGTTCCAGCGCTGCCTTGTCCGGCACATTTTCCGGGATCTTGCGCATCCCGTCGAGATCGTCCGAGAAACAGATCAGGCGCGTCTTGACCTTGTCTTCCGTGAGAATGCGGAAGGCATGGCGGACCATAGAGGTGCGTGCCACTTCGCCAAATGTGCCGATATGTGGCAGGCCCGATGGGCCGTAACCAGTCTCGAAAATCACGGTTTCTGGCATGCCGGTTTTGGCATAGCGCTTGAGGATTTTCTTCGCTTCTTCAAAGGGCCACGATTTCGCTTCCGCAGCCGCCGCGGTCAGTTCCGGGGTCAGCGTAATTTCGGGAAGGCGGTGCGAAGTCATGATGTTATCCTGATGTCCTGTGAAGGGCTTTGTTTGCTGAAATTTTTTGCACACTTATGTACCATTGCTCTATGGCGCGGCGAAGCCTACACGTCAATCTTTGGCACAGTGATTACGTCCGAATTTGCTTGCGTAAGCCTTATATGCTCCTTAATTTTCTCCAAAATTAGCCGAAACTATGATTCCGGTTGGACGATGCAGGAGCATTCGATGAAAAACATTTCGCCTCATGACGCGCTCGTTTACATCATGGTGACGACTTCCGCCGCAGATACAACGATGACCGATGCGGAATTGGCATCCATCAGCAATGTGGTTTCCCGTCTGCCTGTGTTTCAGGGGTTTGATGCTACTCGATTGCCGAAGCTGGCCAGTGATTGTCTTGAGATGCTTTCCTATGACGATGGTCTGGAGCGCATTCTCGATTTGGCGCATGATGCTCTGCCAGAAAAGCTCTATGATACCGCTTATGCGCTGGCTGTTGAGGTGGCTGCTGCTGATTTACATGTTGAGCAGGAAGAGCTTGAGTTTTTGCAGATGTTGCGTGACCGTTGGTCGTTGGACGAATTGACCGTTGCAGCCATTGAGCGCAGTGCGCGCGTACGCTTCCGCAAGCTTTGAATTATAGATTGTGATTGGAAACGGGCGGGGCAAATCCCGCCCGCAGCATAAGTTAGTCTGGCTTAGCAGACGACGGGAACGCGCCTAGCTTTGCGCCATTCCAGTGCTGTGCGCATGAGATGGGCAGCTTCGGCAAATGTAGCGCTGTCTTTCCAGCGTTCCGCATGGATAAGGTTTGATGGAACGATATCCCTTAACGCTTCAAGCGTATGACGCGGGACGGTATCGGTACAACTCCATAGCCGCCGAAAAACGACGCTAATACGCGTTATCTTGCCATTGATTGCGACGACTGGTTCAGCCGATTCAAGGTTCCAGTCCTCATAAGCATCGATTGCGTTCTGAAATGCGTGATGCAAATAGATCGGTGCATGACCGTCATGAAGTGGGGGCAGCAAACTAGACATTTCTGTTTCCTCTCTTCCAATATGATTGGCTTCAGGCACTTACGGAAACTACAATACAGGACTCCGCAAATGCGGTTAAAAGAGCTGTAAAAGCTCGCCATGTATGTGCCGTATCGAACATCTCCTCACGAAATACGACAACACATAATTAACCATGATCTATGCAAGGGTGGGTGTTTGGCAAGGAGAAAATTTCTTTAATAAGGCCGGTAAGAGAAAATCAGTTCCGTTGGGTTCAGAAATCATCCGCGTGCATTTTGTGTAATATACGGTGAATGATTGGAGCAAACATGATGCTGAAGCCCGCCAGGAAAAAAATATTGGCGTACAGGCCATATATTCCAGCGAACATTCTGCCTGCAGTAGTTGCAGGAACGGTGATCAAACCAAAACCACTGAGAATGAAGGTTGAATGCAGTATTGCATCTTCAAGCCCAAGGCCTTCGAAAATAATAAAGCCAACTGCACCGATTGCCACCGAGATGAGCATGACGACTATTACATAAAGAGCATGTTTCATCATCCGTTCAATGAAACGGCTTTGAATCACTGGTGGAGTGGTACGCTTCTCGTACATTCTATTACATCTCTCATGCCAAAAGCTGTGATTGGTTTTGCTTTTGATTTATTTTCAAGATGTAAGCAAGTTTCTTTGATCAATCCAATACTGTCCCACCCAACTCTTTTATTTTCTTTAAGACGTTGGTTGTCGTGGGTGCATGTTCTTCACATGCAGCTGGAGTTGTGAGTTTCATCATTGCCGGTTGAACGTAGCTGGTGATGTAAACATCCATAGTCAAATTCATGTGGCTGGCCACGGCTTGTGCTGTTCCGCCGATCAGTGCCGCATCGCCTTTTGTCACGCCACTGATCTCGCAGTTTGAAGCAACGAGATTGGCCAGAGCGAGTTCATGCAGGGATTGTTCACCTGAAAGCGCGGCGATAGCGGATGCTGGCGGTGTCTGAATTGTTGATGCAACCTGTGAATAGACTGGCGAAGTGATCAAAAGCATTGCGCCGAATGCGAAGCTAATTTTCCGTTGCATTTGGCTATCTATAAAAGTCATCAGAAAATCTCTTCCTTTGAGCATTGCTTGGCAGTGTATTGCATGGCCGAATTTGCCAGTGGAGATGTTTAAGCGTTTTTGCAAAGTCTGTGTATTTAGGCAATGTATGTTCAGTGTTTTCACAGCACGATCTTGATCGCGTTAGGAAATAGATGATTTTCTAGCGAAATTGCTTCATGTTTTTGCCTGATATGCATTAGTTGAGGCCCGCATCTATTTTATGCAGTCCCTAATTGGATCGAAATGAAGGGATCGTCATCTGTGGTGGACAAAGACACGATATTGGGTGGCGTCGTTTCAGTCGGCCTGCATGGTGCTGTGCTCGCGCTATTATTGATCACCTTTCCGGTATCGACGCATTCTGTCCAGCCTGAGGATGTAAAGGTCGAACTCGTTCCGCCACCACCCTCGGCACAGGCTGAGAAACAGTCGGATAAGACGGATGATGCTGCCAGAGCCGCATCTGAACAAAAGGCGTTTGAGACAGCTGCAAACGAAGAGAAAGAAAACACCAAAATCGAGCCCTCAACGCCTTCTGAACAAGAGGGTGAAGATGCGGCTCAACCGACGGACAGCGAAACCGAACCCAATCAGAATAAATCATCTGCCACTGATCCAATTTTGAGCGCCGAAAGATCGGCTGTGAGTGTAGCCAGTTTGGCGAAGCAAGAAGTGCAGATGACAAAAGCCAAGAAAATATATTCGAAGGATGCGCTTTCAAACCCAAATGTCAAACAGGCTTTGGGCAAGCTTTCTCCCACGGATCGCGTCATTCAGATTTGCGGAATAGAGGCATTGGAGCAAATCCGGCATCACCGGCCTGATATTATTCCTGATATGATGGCGCGAACGGGTGGGGCGCTGACAGCATCGAGTCTGAAAATGTCCGATGGTGCCTTCAGAAGTCATGCAAAATGGTACAACCTCGATTTCAATTGCGAAGTTAACCCAAAAGACATGGCGGTTTCGTCTTTTCAATATGCGATTGGTGACCCTATCCCTAAAAAGGACTGGTCCCACAGAGAGCTGCCAGTGGATTAGCCTTACGAAAAGAGAAACAAGTTTCGATATTTATTGCCACTGTGACAGGATTTACCCTGCAATTCCCGTAGCGCCGTTGTAGACAATGGAAACGGAATTTCGGAGGCAGGTATATGGCTCGGTTTGTTGCTTCACGCAGGGCATTTCTGGTTGGTTCGACATCGCTTGCGGCTTTGCCGCTGTTGCCTCGCTTGGCACGGGCTGAAGATGCACCACAAAAAGGCGGTCGACTGGTTGTTGCAGCAGATTCAGAGCCACGCAATCTCAACCCGGCCATTGTCGCTTCCAACGGCATTTTCTTCGTGGCGAGCAAGGTCATCGAGCCTTTGGCTGAAGCCTCATTTGATGGTGAAAACGGTCTGGCGCCACGCCTTGCAACCAGCTGGGAAGGCTCTGATGACGGTCTGACCGCAACCTTCCGCCTGCGTGATGGCGTCAAATGGCATGACGGTAAGCCCTTCACATCCGCAGACGTTGCTTTTTCGGCGCTGCAAGTCTGGAAGCCGCTGCAAAATCTCGGTCGTGTTGTGTTCAAGGCCTTGGAGAGAGTCGAAACACCGGATGAGCATACGGCAGTTTTTTATTTCAGTGAACCAACACCGTTTCAGCTTATTCGCAATGCGCTGCCAGCGCTCACCGCAGTATTGCCGAAGCATGTGTTTGAGGGCACGGATATTGCCGCCAATCCCGCCAATGAGAAGTTGATTGGCACTGGCCCGTTCAAATATGCAGAGCACAAGACCGGTGAATATTATCGCCTTGCGAAAAACGAAGATTATTGGGGCGAGGGCAAGCCTTATCTTGATGAAATCATTTACCGCGTGCTGCCGGATCGTGCTGCTGCAGCAGGTGCGCTGGAAGCCGAGGAAATTGATCTTGCTGCGTTTTCCGCCGTACCGCTGGCCGATCTCGACCGCATTTCAAAAGTGCCGGGGATCAATGTCATTTCTAAAGGCTATGAGGCGCTGACCTATCAGCTGGTCGTTGAAATCAATCATCGCCGCAAGGAACTCTCAGACCTTAAAGTTCGTCAGGCAATCGCTCATTCGATTGATCGAGATTTCGTCGTGAAGACGATTTTCTTGGGCTATGCCAAGCCTTCGACCGGACCCGTTCCGCAATATGACAGCCAGTTTTATACGGGCGATGTCACCGATTATCCTTTCGATGTGGCGAAGGCCAATGCGCTGCTGGATGAGGCGGGTTATAAGCGCGGCAAGGACGGCACGCGCTTTGCACTAAAGCTGCTGCCAGCCCCATATTTCAATGAAACCAAGCAGTTTGGTGATTATCTGCGACAAGCGTTGGCGGAAATCGGCATTGATGCGCGTATCGTCAATAATGATTCAGCAGCACATCAGAAGGCAGTCTATACGGATCACGATTTTGATCTCGCCATTGCACCGACCGTCTATCGTGGCGATCCGGCTATTTCGACGACCATTCTGGTGGAAAGCGGTATTGCAGCAGGCGTGCCGTTTTCCAATCAGGGTGGTTACGCCAATGCGGAATTGGACGCGGTAATTGCTAAGGCTGCACATGAAATTAACGAGGAAAAGCGCACAGCACTTTATCATCAATTCCAGCAGCTGGTCGAAGCTGATTTGCCGCTCATCAATGTGGCGGAATGGGGCTTTATCACGGTTGCCAATGACCGCGTTAAGAATGTCTCCAACAATCCGCGCTGGGCAGTTTCCAACTGGGCAGATGTGTTTATTGAACAGTGACGAAATATTGTGACGAAGCGCTGCTTTGATTGTACGTTCACGACGTGGCGCAGATTCTAACTCTTTTCAGGAAACGACTGATCAGCAGCATGATTGTGCTGCTGATTGTTATTGTCGGCTGTTTCTTGATGTTGGAACTGGCGCCCGGCGATGCGGTTGATGCCTATGCGGTAAGCTTCGGCGGTGATGCGAGTGCCATGGCTGAAATGCGTGCGCGCTGGGGGCTGGATCAATCCGTTTGGCACAGGTTGACTGCTTATCTTGCCGCACTTTTGCAAGGCAATCTTGGTTGGTCGGTCAGTTTCAACCGCCCCATTGTTGGCATCATTCTTGAGCGCCTTCCCAATACGCTTTTGCTGATGGGCGCTGCGACGGCGCTGTCATTCGCGGTGGGGTCGGCTCTGGGTATTGTCGCAGGCGCAAGACCCGGAAGTTTTCGCGATCGTTTTTTGTCGGTTGCCTCGCTTGTGCTTTATGCCATACCCGGTTTTTGGCTGGCACTGGTGCTGGTCATCCTGTTTTCAATCCGGTTGCGCTGGCTGCCTTCAAGCGGCATTGAGACGATTGCTTCTGGTAAGGAAGGTCTTGCACGAGCCTTAGATATAGCGCGTCATCTTCTGCTGCCGGTGGTCTCGCTGGCGCTGATTTACTTGGCGCTTTATCTGCGTGTGATGCGCGCTTCTATGGCTGACATCTGGCGTATGGATTTCGTCCGCGCACTGAAAGCGCGAGGCATATCACGCCCGCGTATCGTGCTGCGCCATGTGGCGCGCAATGCTGCCTTGCCACTCGTGACCATGCTTGGCCTACAAGCCGCTTCTATGCTGGGCGGCAGCGTGGTGATTGAAAGCGTCTTTGCAGTTCCCGGCCTTGGAAGGCTCGCACAGGAGGCGGTTGCAAGCCGCGATACACCTTTGCTGCTGGGTGTTATTCTGACGAGTGCCATCATGGTGATCGCCGTCAATTTTGTGGTCGATCTTCTCTATCTCTGGCTTGATCCGCGCATATCTGCGCAAAAGGTGCGGCCATGATGAGTGGTATGAAACGCTATTTCGGATCGGGCGAGGGCGTTGCAGGCGCGATTATTCTGTTCCTGCTGATCGCAGCAGCGCTTTTTGCGCCGCTGCTTTTTCCCGGTGATCCGCTGCGTATTGTTGCGACGCCGATGCTTGCGCCATTCGACAATGCATCCTTCCCGCTTGGAACTGACCGGCTGGGTCGTAATGTGCTGGCCGAGCTTCTCCATGCGAGCCGTACATCGCTGATTGTGGGGCTGGCGGCGGCGGCGGCATCCATTCTGATTGGCAGCATTGTCGGTACGCTGGCAGGTTTTGCCGGTGGTTTGGTCGATGAAGTGCTGATGCGGATTACGGAAGCTTTTCAGACCGTACCGGGCTTTTTGCTTGCACTGGCATTGGTCAGCATTGCCGGGCCTTCGCTGCCGGTACTGGTTGCGGCGATTGCGCTTTCTAGCTGGACGCAGGCTGCACGTCTTACGCGCGGGCAGGTACTGTCCATCCGTGAGCGCGATTATGTGGCGTCAGCCCGTGTTATTGGTATGCACCCGCTGGAGATTGCTTTTCGGCAAATCCTCCCTAATGCCTTGCCGCCGGTGCTGGCGCTTGTTCCGGTAATTGTCGCCTCTGCAATTCTGATTGAAGCAGCGCTGTCATTTCTGGGACTTGGTGATCCCAATCGCGTGACATGGGGCGGCATGATTGCCGAAGGCCGCACGGTTTTACGCTCTGCGCCGTGGTTGTCCATTCTGCCCGGGCTTGCGCTGGCTTTGACTGTCGTTGGTGTCTATCTCGCGGGCGAAGGCATCACACAGGCTGCATCGCGGCGCGAGGTGCAGGCATGAGTGCGCTCGCCCATATTGAAAAGCTAGGCGTGCACTATGGCAGCGATACAGCGCTCAACAATCTTGACCTCGATATATATGCCGGCGAGACACTTGCCATTATTGGTGAAAGCGGTTCTGGAAAAAGCACATTGGCGTTGGCTCTTGCTGGCCTGCTGCCAGCCAATGCTCGCGTTTCAGGCGCGATCCTATGGCCGAATGGAAAACCAAAGCCGGGCTGCGATGTGGGCTTTGTGTTTCAGGATCCAGCTTCAAGTTTCGATCCCTTGATGCGTGTTGGTGCGCAACTGGTCGAAACTATCCGTGCTCACGAAAACATTGATCGTCATGCGGTAGAAGATAAGGCGCTCAAGTTGTTAGCGCGCGTTCAGATAGCAGAGCCGGACATAAGTTTTTCGCGTTATCCGCATCAGTTTTCCGGTGGGCAGAAACAGCGCATCGCAATAGCACTTGCCATAGCAGCAAACCCCACTCTGCTGATTGCTGACGAGCCAACCAGTGCGCTCGATACCATTGTGCAAAGGCAAGTCGTGGCACTGCTGCGTGCCTTGGTTCAGACTGATGGCATGACGCTAATCTTCATCACACATGATATTGCGCTGGCTTCCAATCTGGCGGATCGTATTGCCGTGTTCCGTCATGGTGAACTGGTGGAGAGCGGCCCAGCGCGTGCGATCATAACAAACCCGAAGAGCGATTATACAAAAGCGCTGATTGCAGCCGTTCCCGTGCTGGAGCCTCAACATGGATAGACATTTGTTGCAGGCGACTGATCTGACCGTGCGTTATGGCGATAAGCTCGCGCTGGATCATGTAAATCTTGAGATTGCAGCAGGTGAAACGCTGGCGTTGGTCGGGCCTTCCGGCAGCGGTAAATCCACATTGGCGCGCGCACTTCTACGGCTGCATCCGCTTGAATCCGGTTCAATCCAGTTTGAGAATGAGAATTGGCTTGCGTTCAAAGGCAGCGAATTAAGAAAGCGCCGCGCGCGGATGCAGATGGTGTTTCAAGACCCACTTTCGGCATTCAATCCACGCGCAACGGTGTATGACCTGCTCAACGAACCGCTGCGTATTCATGGGATAAGGCGCGATATTTCAGAGCTTCTGCAAAAGGTTGGCCTTGATTCCAAATTGAGCAAACGCGGTGTGCATGAGATTTCCGGTGGCCAGCGTCAGCGTGTGGCAATTGCACGGGCCTTCGCAACAACACCGTCGCTCATCGTTCTGGATGAAGCAGTGTCGGCGCTCGATGTGACGGTGCGGGGCTCAATTCTGAAACTATTGCAGGAGATACAGAAGGCCGAAGGCACGGCATATCTCTTCATCACGCATGATCTGGCGGTTGCAGCACAAATGGCGGATCGGATTGCCGTGATGGAGCGCGGGCGTATTGTTGAATGTCGCCCGGCGCGAGAGTTGATAGCGGCACCGCAAGCGCCTGTTACAAAGGCGCTGATTGAAGCCGTGCCGCGTGTTTTGGTTTAAGCCTTTCCAAGCTCAATCGAACGCTTCCGTGCCGCATCGACAGCTTCGGCAACCAAATTCTTGAGGCGATCCTCACCCATCAAGACGTCCAGTGCCGCTGCAGTTGTGCCGTTCGGGCTTGTAACCTGCTCGCGCAGCTTGGTTGGGGTGTCGCTGCTTGCTGCGGCCAATGCACCTGCACCCATGACGGTCTGCATGGCAAGAAGCGCTGCTGTTTCGCGCGGAAGACCAGCTGTCACGCCAGCATCTGTCAGCGCTTCGATGAAGTGGAATACATAAGCAGGACCGGAACCGGAAACGGCAGTCACGGCATCCATCTGCGCTTCGTCAGTAATGCTTGCGATCTTGCCTGATGTCTTAAGTAAGCTCTTTACGAAAGCTGCATCATCGTCACTGACATTGGCATTTTTGTAGGTAACGAGCATGCCTTTGCCAATGGCTGCTGGCGTGTTCGGCATGCAACGCATGATCTTTGCATCGCTACCGAGATGCTGTTCAAAAAATGAAACGGGAATGCCTGCCGCGACGCTCACAAAGGTCGCGTTTGGCGCAAAGCGCTTATAGGAAGGCAAAACTGTGCCCATGACTTGTGGCTTGACGGCAACCAGCACCATGCGCGGGTTAAGATCGTCGGGCAGCGAATCTGCACTCGAACATGCATTAACGCCAGCAAGCGCAGCACGGCTCTGAAGAGCTTCGGATGGTTCAACCACATACACATTCTCGGATTGCAGAATGCCGCTGTCGAGCCAGCCCTTGAGCATGGCAAAGCCCATATTGCCGCAACCGACGAGAATGACTGTATCTTGCATGAGAATGTTCCACCTTCATGAATCGAGTGTTTAAGCACTATCGTTTGTTGGGTCCGATATAGCCCTCCATAAACACAAACCGCAAGGCGCGAAGGCAAAAACTCTGGAGAAGAGACGCGCTATAATGTTTCAAACTTGCAATCAATTCTTTGTTGAACAGATACTGTTTTATGGATAGGTCTCTATCTGGAAATAATTATGATCTGACAAAATCTGTTGTAAATCATTGCTTTAAAAGGTGAGCGAATGCTGGGAAAAGCTTTCCAAATCGTGCGTGTGGCTGCAATGGCAGCTGGTGTTTTGGCCGCAGGTGCAGCAGTTGCTGAAACACCAAATAGTCCTGAGTGGGCAGTAAAAGAGATCAGCAAGCTCTCTGATGCCGATCTTGTCATTTCCTCGCCCGCAGGCAAGGCCTTTATGGACAAGCTGGCTCCTGATCACGACAAGGCTTGCGGCAAGCCTGACGAAAATCGCCCAGACTTTGACGAATATTGCTCATGGGCTTTCAACAATGAAGAGAGCGATTTCGATATTCTTCTTGGTATTAAAGACAACAAAATCGTTAGTCTCGTAGCGTCGACAGTTCCTGACAATAGCGATGTTTGGGTGTGTGAAAAGACGCATCAGGATATTCCTGAAAGCGATTTGCAGACCTGTAATATCCGCTCTGCTGATGAAAAAAGCCGCGCAAACTGGTCGGAAAACTGGTCAGGTTTCCTTGGTTCGATTAACTAAGTCGACTGTTTGTCGATATCGGGTTGTGAACGACGCTGACGCAAGTTGGCGTCGTGTTTTTATACTTAGTTGTTTATTGAAATATAAGGTTTTTAAAACAGAATAACTAATAATTGAACTAAGAGGGAAACAATGGATCCGTTGTTAACAACCGGCGTGCCGCCCGCGGAAGCTTTCACGCATGTCCGCATTATCATCGGGATCATACTTGGCCTTAGCGTTTCACGCCTTCTGACGGGGCTTGCGCGTTTTATTCAGCATCCGGGCAAACAGAATATCTATCCGGTGCATATTGCGTGGGTCGCTTTTATTCTTCTGTCGGTCATCCATTTCTGGTGGTTTGAATTTAGCCTTCGCACGATCCACCTCTGGACCTTCGAAATCTACTTCTTTGTAATTTTCTATGCCGGGCTTTATTTCCTGCTTTGCACTCTGCTGTTCCCTGACAGTATGGGGGAATATACCGGCTATCGTGACTATTTCATCTCTCGGCGAAAATGGTTCTTCGGCATTTTGGCACTGCTCTATGTCGCTGATGTTGTTGATACTTTGCTGAAAGGTATGGACCATTACTATCTCTACGGCTTCGAATATCCCGTTCGTATTGCATTGTTGATAGCGGCCAGCCTTGTGGCCATATTCACTGATAACCGGCGCTATCACGCGGTGTTTGTGACAGTTGCGCTGCTCTATGAAATCGCCTTCACGCTTCGGCATTTTGCGACTTTATCCTGAAACTTGCCGCTTAGAGATTGTCATCGTCGCTGATGACGCTTATTGGCATGTCTTTAGGACGAAGGCGGTGTATCCCAAGGCATCGTCTGTTAGATCGGAGCACTCAATATGGCCCAATTGATCGATGGCAAGAAGCTCGCCGAGGATGTGGTTTCAACGGTGAAGCGTGAGACCGAAAAGCTCGTGGCTGCGACCGGCGTTGTCCCTGGCATCGCTGTGGTGATTGTCGGTGAAGACCCAGCAAGTCAGGTCTATGTTACTTCTAAAGGCAAGAAGGCTAAGGAGTGCGGTTTCGTTTCCGTGCAGCACGATTTGGCCGAGGATGCTTCCGAGCAGGAACTTCTTGATCTGATCGATAGCCTAAACAACGACCCAGCTATTCACGGTATTCTCGTGCAGCTGCCGCTCCCAAAGCACATCGATTCAGGCCGTGTGATCCAGACGATTGCGCCGGAAAAAGACGTTGATGGCTTCCATTTCATCAATGTTGGCAAGCTTGGCACCGGCGAAGTCGATACGGCTTTCGTTCCATGCACGCCAGCAGGCGCGATGATCATGATTGAGCGCGTTCACGGTCGTGATCTGTCGGGTCTTAATGCTGTTGTGATTGGCCGTTCCAATATAGTCGGCAAGCCGATGTTCAACCTTCTGCTTGCTGCTAATGCAACAGTTACTGTTGCGCATAGCCGCACCAAAGACCTCTCCGCGATTGCGCGTACAGCCGATATTCTGGTGGCAGCTGTTGGCCGTCCGCAGATGGTTAAGGCTGATTGGGTGAAGCCGGGCGCTACTATAATTGACGTCGGTATCAATCGCATTCCTGCGCCTGAAAAGGGCGAAGGCAAGACGCGTCTGGTTGGCGATGTTGATTTTGCGGATGCGGAAAAGGTGGCTGGCGCCATCACGCCGGTTCCGGGTGGCGTGGGTCCGATGACCATCGCAATGCTGATGGCGAACACGTTAACAGCTGCTTGCCGCAGCGTTGGCTTCGAAAAGCCAGTATTCTGAAAATAAAAGAAAGGCCGCATGTATCATGCGGCCTTTCAATTAGAAGCATGTCTTTATCTCAAAACACCGATGCGCCTTCATCAGCCCGTCCGGCGATGTTGCGGAAGGCGCGGAAAAGCTCGCGACCCATGCCATGTTCATTGGCCGATAGATCAGGGCAGCGCTCAATCCGCTCATCCAGAAGCGCGTTGTTTATAAGTACGCCTAATGTGCCATTTACTGCATCGAGCCGGATAATATCGCCATTGCGGATTTTTCCAATGGCGCCACCGTCGAGCGCTTCCGGTGTCACGTGAATGGCAGATGGCACTTTGCCAGATGCGCCTGAAAGACGACCATCGGTGACAAGGGCTACACGCTGTCCGCGATCCTGCAAAATGCCAAGCACAGTCATCAGCTTATGCAGTTCGGGCATACCATTGGCTTTCGGTCCCTGATAGCGGACGACGGCGATAAAATCACCCGTCAGATCGCCAGCCTTAAAAGCCGCCTGCAATTCAGCCTGATCGTTGAAAACTTTGGCAGGTGCTTCGATAACATGACGGTCGGGCTTCACTGCGGAAACCTTGATGATAGCATTGCCGATATTGCCGGTCAGAACTTTGATGCCGCCGCTCGGCTGGAAGGGTGCGCCGATTTTGGCCAAAACCTTGTCGTCGCCGCTCTTTTCAGGAACCGGTTCACGAATAACCGTGCCATTCTCGCCAAGTTTCGGTTCAATGGCATAAGGGCGTAGACCTTCGCCCCAGACAGTTCGCACATCTTCGTGCAGAATGCCCCCGTCAAGCAATTCGCGGATGAGAAAGCCCATTCCGCCAGCTGCATGAAAATGATTCACATCGGCAAGGCCGTTTGGATAGACGCGTGCCAAAAGCGGCACAACATCAGATATTTCAGAAATATCTTTCCATGTGAGCTTGATGCCCGCAGCCGCCGCCATGGCGATGAGATGGATAGTGTGATTGGTCGATCCGCCGGTGGCGTTCAACCCGATAATGCCATTGACGAAAGAGCGCTCGTCGATCATTTCCCCAACCGGCGTATATTCATTGCCACAAGCTGTAATGGCCAGCGCGCGTTTTGCCGCTTCGCGGGTGAGGGCATCGCGCAAGGGTGTGCCGGGATTGATGAAGGACGAGCCGGGCAGATGTAGCCCCATGATCTCCATAAGCATCTGATTGGAGTTGGCCGTGCCATAGAATGTGCAGGTGCCGGGGCCGTGATAGGATTTTGATTCCGATTCCAGCAATTCGGCACGACCAACCTTGCCTTCGGCATAAAGCTGGCGGGTCTTTGCCTTTTCGTCATTCGGTAGTCCGCTTGTCATTGGACCTGCCGGAATGAAAACTGCTGGCAGATGACCGAAAGTCAGCGCGCCGATGATCAAGCCCGGTACGATCTTGTCGCAGACGCCGAGATAAACGGCAGCATCGAACATATCGTGTGACAGGCCGACAGCGGCTGCCATGGCAATAACTTCTCGCGAGAACAGCGAGAGTTCCATGCCGGCAAAGCCCTGCGTGACACCATCGCACATGGCAGGCACGCCACCTGCAACTTGCGCAACGCCGCCAGCTTCGCGTGCGGCTGCGCGGATCAGTTCCGGATAGGCTTCAAACGGCTGATGAGCCGAGAGCATATCGTTATAAGCGGTGATAATGCCAAGATTTGGAACAACGTCGGCGGTCAGCGCAGCCTTGTCATTCGGGCCACAGGCTGCAAAGCCGTGCGCGAGATTGGCGCAGCCAAGCACCGAGCGGTGCGGCTTACGGGAAGCCGCCTCACGCACACGTCCGAGATAGGCTTCGCGGGTGGGTTTTGAGCGTTCAACGATACGCTCAGTGATGGCCTTGATGCGGGTATGCGCAGTTTGCGTCGTCATGGGTATCACCTGTGAAATAATTTCAGGCTTGCCTGTGGCTCAGTTTAACGCCGACAGTCCCAAACGCAAACTGCGTCTTTATTGAGACTGTTAGCTCGTCCAGTAGAGTTGTATCGGCTTGCGCGCGTGACGGAATACGGCGCGAACCGGCATTTCCTTTTCGTCGTCGCCTGCCAGTGCTTTCTCAAGCGTCGCCTGTTTAGCGGCACCTTCGATATGCAGAACCAGCATGTCTGCTTCCACCAGCAGCGGCAAAGTCAGTGTCAGACGCTTTTCGCCAGCACCTTCTGCATGAATTGGAAGAACCACAGCTTTGGTCTTTGGATCGATTGCCTGATCGAGCCTGTCGGCATTCGGGAAGAACGAAGCCGTGTGGCCATCATTGCCCATGCCAAGTACAACAACATCAAACGGACGATGCAGCGCGTCAATGCGGTTAGCTGCAGCAAGAGCAGCAGTTTCAGCCGTTGCTGCCGGATTATAAAGGCCGACAAATTTCGCAACACCTGCATGGTCGCGCAGCAGGTGATCGCGCACCAGCTTCTCGTTCGAGCGCTCATTGGTCGGAGCCACGAAGCGTTCATCAACAAGCGTGATGGTCACAAGCGTCCAGTCGATCATCTTGCGCGACAAAATATCGAACAGCTTAAGCGGCGTTGTGCCGCCGGAAACAGCGATTGTCGCATGTCCCCGCTCAGCGATAGCGCTCGACAGCTTGTCCGCAATTGCTTCAGAGAGCGACTGCGCTAGTTCTGTCCCGCTGGTAAAATCGTGCCGTTCGATGCTCATGCCGTACCTTTCAAGTCCATACGTCCAGAACGGGCGCAATCTCATTGGATATTCGCGCTCGTTCTTTCTTTTTTGGCACAAAGACTGATCCGGAAATGTCTGTCAACGTCTCCGGTCTCAGCATTTTCAGCTTTCGTGCCAGGTCCGACCGTCGCGCTCGATAAGAGCGATTGACGAGGATGGACCCCAAGTGCCTGACGTATAGCCCTGAACCTGCTGGTTGTTGACATCCCAACCCTTCAGAATTGGGTCAACCCAGCGCCATGCTGCTTCCACTTCATCACGACGCATGAACAGCGTCTGATTGCCGCGCACAACGTCCATAATCAAGCGTTCATAGGCATCCGGGTTACGTTCATTGAACGACTCGGCGAAGCTCATGTCGAGTGGAACGTGACGCAGACGCATGCCGCCCGGACCCGGATCCTTGATCATCAGCCACTGTTTCACACCTTCATCAGGCTGCAAACGGATGACGAGCTGGTTGGCCACGACCTTGCCTGCATTATCGCCAAAGATCGAATGCGGGATTGGCTTGAAGGTGACGACAATTTCCGAAACGCGCGAAGCAAGACGCTTGCCTGTGCGCATGTAGAATGGAACGCCAGCCCAGCGCCAATTGTCGATTTCGGCTTTCAGGGCAACGAAAGTTTCCGTGTTGCTGTCATCACTGCCGAGATCGTCGAGATAACCCTTAACTGGGCCACCTGCCGATGCACCGGCGCGATACTGGCCGCGAACCGTCACATCTTCGACATTGGCAGTGGTGATAGGCTTCAACGAACGCAGCACCTTGACCTTTTCGTCATGCACGGCATCGGCTTCGAGCGACGATGGTGGTTCCATGGCGACGAGGCAGAGAAGCTGGAGAATATGGTTCTGTACCATATCGCGCAGCGCGCCAGCGGTGTTGTAGTATCCGGCGCGGCCTTCGAGACCAACTTCTTCCGCAACCGTGATCTGGACATGGTCGATATGTGCAGAATTCCACAGTGGCTCATAAAGCGCATTGGCAAAGCGCAGAGCCATAAGGTTCTGAACGGTTTCTTTGCCGAGATAATGGTCGATACGGAAAATCTGATCTTCGCGGAAAACGCTGCCGATTGTGTCGTTGAGTACATTGGCGGATTCGAGATCGCGGCCAATAGGCTTTTCAACAATGATGCGCGTGTCGCGGGTGATCAGGCCGTGTGATTTCAAACGGCTGGCAATGTCGCCAAACAGTGTTGGGCTAACGGCCAGATAGAAAGCGCGAATCTTTTCAGGTTTTTTGCCAATCGCTTCTTTCAGAGCAGCCCAGCCGTCTTCTGATTTTGCATCGACGGCAACATAGGAAAGGCGAGCAATAAAAGTCTCGACTTCCTTGGCGTCAATTTCGGCAGGCTTGACGTGTTCGTTGATCGCATCGCGCGCGAACTTGCGATATTCCTCATCGGTCATCGCACTGCGCGATGCACCAATGATGCGCGTTGGCTCACTGAGCTGACCCGCACGCTGACGCTGATACAGCGCAGGAATCAGTTTGCGTTCGGCAAGATCGCCGGAGCCACCAAAAACGATGCAATCGAAGGGCTCTACCGGTATTATCTGGCTGGTCATATATTGCTCTCTTCCAATTCTGACGCAAATCACTTCGCTCATAGCAGATTGCGATTTTCGTGCATCCTTTGTCTATAATCTAATCGATTTAAATTCAACACTCCAATGTAACATTCTCGCGAATGTTGCCAATTACAGCTGTCTTTGCCGTTTAGTTAACTGCATATGCACAGATGGCATGTTCAACATAGAGCCATATTTATGCCAGAACACATCTGTGCAGAAGAAAGTTTACTGATTTGACGGGCGGATCATATCGCGCATCCGCAAAAGGAGAATGACATGAAAAGGCTGCAAGATAAGGTTGCGATTATCACGGGTGCAGGATCGGGTTTCGGTTCTGCCATAGCGCGCCGTTTTGCAGCCGAAGGCGCAAAAGTCGTGCTGGCAGATGTCAATGTAAGGCGTCTTGAGGACGAGGTAGCCGATATTGGCGAGAATGCATTGTCTGTTCAGGCGGATGTGTCGCGCAAAGACGATGTGGAACGGCTGGCACGAGCGGCTTTCGACAAGTTCGGACGCATTGACATTATGGTCAATAATGCTGGCTTCACGCATCGCAACATGCCGCTGATGGATGTGGATGAACATAATTTCGATCTCATCAACGCGGTCAATATGAAGGCGATTTATTATTCCACACTGCTGGTTGCGCCGATTATGGAGCATCAGGGTAGTGGCGTGATTATCAATACGGCATCAGCTATGGCTAACCGTCCGCGCAAGGGGCTGACATGGTTTGCGGCCTCCAAAGGCTGGGTCGTGAGCGCGACCAAGGCGATGGCACTGGAATTGGCTGATAAGAATATCCGCGTCAATTGCATCTGCCCCGCAGAAAGTGATAGCGAGGCGTTGGGGATGTTCTTGGCAGAAGATACCCCGCAGGCGCGCAAAAACCTGAAAGCCACCATTCCACTTGGCCGTTTCTCCAAGCCAGAAGATGTGGCGGAAGCCGCACTTTTCTTGGCATCGGACGCATCATCAATGGTGACGGGAACGGCGCTCAGTGTTGATGGCGGTTACTCGATTTAGAGCATTTCCGGTTCTTATTGAATCGTTGGAAATGCTCTATTTATTTGCACTTCCGCGCATCTTGTTCCGATCGTAGCGGGGGTAGAAATCAGTCCAGTGGACTGATTTCCCCGCGAAGGCGCTCCGCACTTTTCGGTATGCGCTCTAATAACCAGCTTCGCTCAGGAAGTCATTGAATATGGCTTCCAGTTTTTCATGGCGTGCCACCGCCATCTGGCTTCCGGTTTCAGTTTTGAAGCCGGAGGCAAGTTTGAAAAGCTTGGTGCGGAAGTGATCCAGAGCATAGATTTTATCATCCAAGGGACGGTTTTCGGCCATCGGATCGGTGCTATCGTAAAGTGCGCTGCCCATGCGCCCTGTAATGTAAAAGCAGCGCGCGGCACCAATCACGCCAATCGCATCCAGCCGGTCTGCATCCTGCAATATCTTTGCCTCAAGCGTGCGCGTCTCGATATTGGCCGAAAAGCTGTGCGCCTCGATCACATGAGCGGTGGCGGCAATACGTTCTTCATTCCATCCAAGCTCACGCAGGAGATTGGACGCTTTTTCTGCGGCCAGTCCTGATGCGCGATGACGATCCGGCGAATTCTTTTCGACGCTGACGCAATCATGGAGCAGGGCGGCGGCGAAGAGTATTTCCGCGTCGCCACCTTCTGACTTTTGGATCGCAGCAGCATTTTTCCATACGCGCGCAATGTGGGACAGATCATGCGAGCCGTCGGCTTTTGCCTCCAGCGCATGCGGCAGAAGCTGTTCTGCCAGTGCATCGAAGGGCGCGAATGGTTGGAATGTCATGTTAGGCTTTCAAAAGGGACTCAATTGATGGGTGTACCTATTTCCACCATACGTCAGTTCTGTGAAGCCCGGCGCCAAACCATCCAGTTATAAAGCGCGCCCATCGCCATCAATATGCATGTGCCGATGAAGACGGCTGGCATTCCAATGCGTCCGCCGACAAAGCCGCCAGCGACAGGACCCGCAACCTGACCGACATATTGCGCCGAAACAGAAAGACCAAGCACACTACCCGCAACGCGATCAGGGACATTGTGCCGGATGACACTGCTGATGCAGGGTAAAAGGCCGCCGAGTGCCAAGCCCATCAGAAAACGCAGGCCGATGAGTTGCCATGCTTCGGTTACGAAAGCTTGTGGTATCAACAGCAATGCGGCAATTGCCAAAGCGCCAGTGATAACGCGGGTATGGCCGATACGATCTGCGAGACGGCCAAGACGCGAGGCAGACAGTATGCTGCCGAGTGCTGCCGCAGCCATCACGACACCTGAAATCAGGGTGACCTTGGCTTGGTCGTCCATCAGTTGCATCACATAGACGGTTATGATCGGCTCAATCGACATATTGGCGAACATCAGCAACATGCCGGTAGCCAGCATTGCAATGACCGGTCTGCGGTCTGGAATTGCTGCCCATATCGATTGTTTCTTCTGTCCTTTGTTGCGTTTGGGCGGTTTGCGGTCTTCGCGGATCAGAAATGTTGTCGCAAGAAAAGTCAGAAAGATCACGCTGCCAGCCAACCAGAAGGTTGCACGGATACCGATCAAAGGCGGCAACGCGCCGCCCAGCAACGGGCCAGCCAGATTGCCGCCCATAATGCCAGCAGACAATGCACCCAGCGCCCAGCCGGTTTTGTTCTTTGGCGTCTGGGTTGCAACGAGAATCATCGAACCCGATGAATAACCGCCCGCGATGCCTACAAACAGGCGCAGCGCTACCAACTGCCATATGTCAGTCACCATCCCCATCAACGACATGGCAATCGCCATGCCAAGGCTGGCGCGGATCAGCATCAGCTTGCGGCCATAAAGGTCGCCGAGCTTACCCCAGAACGGAGCCACAATAGCGGCCGCGAGAAAGGTTGCGCCATAAGCGATACCAGACCATTGCACGATAGCAGCTTCGTCAACTACGCCCAGCTGCGCCACATAAAGTGGTAGGAACGGTAGAAGCAGCGACATAGCAACAAGGGTGGTGAACGATCCGACGAGGCAGATAAGCAGGTTCTGCTTCCAGTAGCGTTCATGGGTTTCATCTGCGGCGGTAGCGCTCTGCGCATCCGCGTTGATTGTGGCCTTGCCGCCGCTTGTGGCGTGCTGGGTGCTCATGCTGTGTTCCGTTAGTTTTATGTATGATTGCATTGTATTCCATTTTGGGATACCAAAATGGAATACACACATGCGCTTGTCGCCGCGGCTTGTCAATTGGCCGCTTGCTAGAATTATTGAGGGTACAATGTCACAGATGCGTCAAGTCGAAGAGCAGCTTCGCGATATGATCCTCGGACTTGAGTTGGGGCCGGGCGAGCGATTGACCGAGCGTGCAATTGAAGCGCAGTTCAATGCGTCTCGAACGCCGATCCGCGCTGCACTCTTACGTCTTGAGGCGGAAGGGCTTGTCGGGCGGGAAGGGCGCGGGTGGACCGTGTCACCGATTAATCTGGCGGAGATTGAACAGATCGGCGTTTATCGCGAGGCGTTGGAGATTGCTGCCCTCAATGTCACCTGCGCGATGGAAGATCGTAGTGGCGTCGAGGCAGTTGCTGAGATGCTCAACAGTTGTGATGCGACGAGCACACGCGAGGAATGGCATCGTGTGGGCATGGACTTTCACATAGAACTCGCACGACTTTCAGGCAATGAGTTCCTGAGTCGTGGTGTTCGCGATGCCATGCAGCGGCTTTCTCGGGCGCGCTGGCTTGAAGTGCGCGATGTGGATGCGCTGGCGCGGGCATGGCAACAGCATCACGCAATTCTGGATGCGGTAAGAGAAGGCGATGCTTCAAAAGCGATAGCTTTGATGACATCGCATCTGGGAGGCAGCCGGTCGCGCCTGATTGATAATCTGCGCGAAGACCGGCGCGGTTTGAAAGCGCGTGGCTTTGCGGTGGTTAGTGGTTAAAGCATTACCAGCAAAAGTGCGAAGCGCCTCCGCAGGAAAATCAGTTCGCCGGACTGATTTCTTTTCCTGCTGCGATGCGTAGGATAATGCGTTAAAGCAAACCACTTTCACCATTCGGGAAGCTTGTGACCATCACGGTTAAAACGGGATGGTCGTCCCTCTTTGATGCCCACATCGCGCAGTAGATATTCCGGCGAATGTTCGCTGATGATGTAAGGGCTTGGCTTTGCCCTGAAAAAGCGTGCAATCCACGCACGAAGACTAAAAGGCGTTATTTTTTCAGGGCAAGCGGAAACAATCGCTGATGAGCTGATCTCAACATCACGCATGGTCGGTCTCTATTTTTCTTAGTTTAAAGCCGAGTGGGAAGTTCGGCTGTCGATTAAATTCTGCCTATGCTTATGACTGAATAACGCGTTGTTTTCCAATTGAACGTCGATTATGATACATAAGGAGAACTTATGCACTATGTCGAAAACTCTGCCGCCGCTCTCAGCCATTCGCGTTTTTGAATCCGCCTCCCGCCACGCAAGTTTCACGCGTGCAGCGGAAGAGCTGGGAATGACGCAAGCTGCCGTCAGCTATCAGATAAAATTACTGGAAGAGCGTGTCGGCGCACCGCTTTTTCTGCGCAAACCACGACAGGTGGAGTTGACCGAACTGGGCAAGCGTTTGGCACCTGCGATCAACGAAGCCTTTGAAACAATGCGCACGGCATTTGCCTCTGCGCGTGAAGATACGCAGGGCGTGTTGACAATCAGCGCTGTGGTGACGTTTGCAGCCAACTGGCTGGTACAGCGGCTGGGATCGTTCCAGATGCAGCATCCGTCACTGGCTGTCAGGCTTGATACATCCAACGATATGATCGATTTTTCGACCTCGAATATAGACATGGCCATTCGAAGTGGCAGAGGCGACTGGCCGGAACTCGACGCGCATGAGCTTATCAAAGCGCAGTTCTCGCCAATGCTTAGTCCTATGCTCATAGAGTCGGTTGGAGGTATTAAAGAGCCTGCGGATTTGTTGCGCCTTCGTGCCGTTGATCCCACCGACCCATGGTGGAAGATCTGGTATGAAGCAGCTGGAATCGAAGATCCAAAAATACAGGGAAATGCATTTAGCCGTTATGGTGCGCAGCATCTGGAAGGTCGAGCCGCAGCTGCCGGGCAGGGCGTTGGTATCCTGACGCCTGCTTTTCACGAAGCAGAACTGGCATCAGGCCAACTGATCCAGCCTTTTGATCTTCTTTGCGATGATGGACAGGCTTACTGGTTGGTTTATCCAAAAGCACGAAAGAATATGCCCAAAATCCGTGCATTTCGCGAATGGATTTTGGGCGAATTATCGAAAAAGAATTAGCCCATCAGATAGCGGAAAAAGCCCGCCGAGCAGATACCGATGATGACGGTTGGCAGCATCGAAAAACGCGTTGCAGCAAGAATGGTGATCGCAAGCGCTGCGAGATCAGCCGGTTTGTCGGATACGAAATCAGGCGCAATAACCGAAATTAGTACACAGCCGGGTGCAGCTTCCATTACGGCTGTTGCGCGCTTGCTGAGTGTGCGATTGCGCAGAAGAATATATCCGCCGATGCGTGTGAGATATGTTACGCCTGCCATCAGAACGATTGCTGCAACTGCTAATGGATCAATCATTGTCGTCACCTGCAAGAACATAAGCTGCAATCAGGCCGGAAATCGCACCGGCTGCGACATACCACGCGCCGGGAATGGTGAGGTAAGTAACGGCTGCAACAACAAGGCTGACGAGCCATGGGCGTGCAGCGGCAACACCTTTCCACATGCCTGCCAGCAGTACGAGGAAGACGGCCGGGAAGGCCATGTCAAATCCATAGGGACGCAGATCGCCCATCATTGGGCCAAAGGCAGCGCCGAGCGTAGTGAAAAATACCCATGCGACGTAGAACGGCACCGCAACACCAGCATAGAATTTCAGGCTGAGAGCAGGATTGATACCTTTGGCCTTGCGGCGTCTGGCATCAGCAATCCCGATAGCCCAGCTTTCATCACACATCAGAAACAGTGTTGCGAAGGCTTTGCGCTTCGGCAGATGGCGGATGAAGGGAGCAAGTGCTGCGCCCATCAGCAGATGGCGACTGTTGACCAGAAACGTAATCGCGGCGATTAGCAGAATATGCGGCGGGGACGTCCAGAGCTGGATGGCTGCAAATTCAGAGCCGCCCGCAAAGTTGAGGCCAGTCATCAATGGGACTTCAACAATGCTCAGCCCTTTTTGCGTCGCAAGCGCACCCAGAACCACCGCATAGGGGATGATGCCTAGCAGAACTGGAAAGCCTGCAACGGCACCCCGGCGAAACCCCGAGTTGCGTGCAGTCTTGCTTTTCTGCGGTGCGTAGTCTTGCGAAATATCCATATAAATTCCGTTGGCGGGCCTTTAGGCTGCCCCTCATGCATTGCGTGATCTGCTTGATCGATGGGCAATGTAGCCAATGTCTCGCGCAATCGGGTTGCAAAGATCGCTCTCATGCATCAATATTTGGCACAGAGTGCTAATAATATTTGCAGAAATGGAATTGAGAGCCAATGAAGCTGGATGACATCGATCGACGGATTCTTCGCGTGCTTCAGCGCAATGGCCGAATTGCGAACAACGATCTGGCGCGGGAGGTGGGGCTGTCGCCGTCGCCGTGTTTGCGCCGCGTTCGGCTTTTGGAAGAGGCGGGTGTGATTGATCGCTATGTTGCGGTGCTTAATCCAGCCAAGATCGGCAAAGGGCTGACCTTCTTTGTGCGTATTCGCCTTGACCAGCAGGACGAAGAAACGCTGCAAACATTTGCCAAAGCGATCCTCAAGCTGCCGCAGGTGGTTGAATGTTATTTCATGCTCGGCGATTTCGATGCAATGATCCGCGTTGTAGCAGCGGATATTGAAGACTATCGCCGGTTTCAGTCAGAGCATCTTAGCCGTATCAAAGGCGTGCAAAGCCTGAAAACTGACGTTCCAAGCCAGACGGTTAAGCAGGTCTCCGAAATCCCTGTTTAAAACAATTGATATTCGGGCTCTGTCGGCCTGCAAATGTCACCTTCTTGCGCTTCCGGTGCTCATGTACCTTTAAGTACACTCCGCTCCGGTTCTCAGAATGCACCATTTTCGGCACGACAGAGCCCGAATCTCAAGTGTTTTAGCAACAAAAAACGGCCCGAATTAACCGGGCCGTTTTTAGTTCATTATGGTGCGAGGGTCGCGCTGTCGATGACAAAGCGATACTTCACATCGCTCTTCTGCATACGTTCATATGCATTTTCGATGTTCTGGATCGCGATCATTTCGATATCGGAAACGATGCCTTTTTCAGCACAGAAATCGAGCATTTCCTGCGTTTCAGCAATGCCTCCGATAAGCGAACCAGCAATCGAACGGCGCTTGAAGATCAGCGCAGCCACGCTTGGCGATGGATGCGCATGTTCAGGCACGCCAACGAGCGTCAAAGTGCCGTCACGCTTCAGAAGCTGCGTGAAGGCATCAAGATTGTGGCTGGCTGCAACAGTGTTGAGAATGAAGTCAAAGCTATTGGCATGAGCTTTCATCTCTTCTTCGTTGCGCGATACGATCACTTCGTCCGCACCGAGCGCTTTTGCGTCTTCACGCTTGCTTTCGGATGTGGTGAAAGCGACCGTGTGAGCGCCGAGCGCATGTGCAAGCTTGATGCCCATATGCCCGAGGCCACCGATGCCGACGATACCCACCTTCATGCCCGGACCAACGCGCCAGTGACGCAGAGGCGACCATGTCGTGATGCCTGCGCAGAGCAGCGGTGCAACCGCTGCAAGCTGTTCTTTCGGATGGCTGATCTTGAGGACGAACTTGTCCTTCACAACGATCTGCTGCGAATAGCCGCCCAGCGTGTGGCCGGGTGCGTCTGACGTTGGCGAATTATAGGTGCCCGTGAAGCCATGTTCGCAATATTGTTCCAGTCCGTCATCGCAGGCATAGCAATGCTGGCAGCTGTCGACCATGCAGCCGACGCCGACTGTATCGCCAACTTTAAACTTGCTGACATTTGCGCCAACAGCTGTGACATGGCCGACGATTTCGTGGCCGGGAACGCAAGGATAGACCGTGCCGCCCCATTCCGAGCGCACCTGATGGAGATCGGAATGGCAGACGCCGCAATAAGCGATTGCGATCTGAACATCGTCTGCACCCGGATCGCGGCGGGTAATGTCGATCGGTTCAAGTGGCTTGTCACCGGCATAAGCACCATAGGCTTTAACGACCATGAGGTTGCTCCTTGTTGTGGTTGGGGATGAGCGCACATTGATGCGCGTCACTCAATCTGAAATCTCGTTTAGTGCCGCTCGATGTTCGGACGAGGAATATGATCAAACCTTTGAGACAGGTTCATGAAGGGTAGCACCCATCGTCCTTTAAAAATTGCCGAGTCGGCAGGAGAGCTAAGATGGAGCGAAAACGGAAAAAGGAAAGAGGGAGTTTGAAGTTACTGGTCACAAATGCGTGCGCCGAGTGCTTCGATTTCCGTATCTGAAAAGACCTCTATGCCATTGCTGCGCAGAAGCGTTGCGGTAACACCCGCGCCTGAATGTTTTTGTCCGGCAAAATTGCCATCATAGATCAGGCGACTGCCGCAGGATGGGCTGCCATCAATCAGCAGCGCAAAGCGGCAGTCATTTGCGCGGGCAACGGCGAGCGCCGCACGAGCGCCAGCGACGAATTGTGCGGTAACATCCTTGCCGTTTTCCTCAATCACCCGGCCTTCGCCAGCAAGCACCGCTGCGCCATTGCTGCCTTCGGCAATTTCTGCCGATGGGCGCGGTACGCTGAACCCGGCCATGAGTTCCGGACAAACGCTGACCAGCCGACCTTCAGAACGCCACTGCTCGATCAGCGGATGATTGAGCGGCTTTGCCGATCCGTTGTAACGGACCGGATGTCCTGCGAGGCAGGCGCTGATCAATATTTTGCCGCTCATGGCGAGGACTTTCGTTCAGGGATGCGGATTGGGGAAACCGTGCCGCTCGGAAAGCACTGCCATAATCGCATCCTTGTCGGAAACAAATGCATTGCCTTCATATTCGCCTGTCTGATGGACCGAATGCTGGCCTTTCGTCAATATCAGCAAAGGTAAAGATTGGTTTTCTTCACCCACAAGCGCGATCACGTCATGTCGTGGTCTTGGCCAGGCGATACGCTTGATGTCGAGGTTTTTGCCGAGCTGTGGAAAGGAAGCGAGCACGCCTTCCATAAGCGCACAATGCTCGCAGTAAAATGTCTGGCCCGGATAGGCTGGATCTTCAAAGCCCGGCGTCAGAAGGAAAAGTGTGTCGCGGTTCATGTGCTTGATCTCGCATTGTTCGGGGAAATTACTTTTATGACCATGCCTTTTAGGGTCGCAATAAGTATTTCATATGTCTAAGTTGCAATGTGCCTTATTCATTTGAAAGTTCAATCAAGACCAAGCGAGTTTAGATGCAGCACACCTCCGCCAGTCACGCCAACAGAGATTGGTTGAAGCAGCTTCTGGCATTCAAACCTGCAAAATGGGTGTGGGGGCGATCAATACGTGCTGGAATTGGCGTTGGTTTACCGCTGGCAATAGGCATCGCGACCGGACATGTAGCTGAATCGCTGTTTGTTTCTATGGGATCTTTGACACAGGCGCCCGGTGAACGCGATGAGGCTTATCAATTCACATTTCTTAAAATTGCTATTTCGGCACTTTGCGGTGCCATAGGGCTGCTGCTTGGATATCTGGGCTTTCTGCCATGGATTGCCATTATCGGCATTATGATGGTTCTCGCATTTTTCTCGACCATCATCAGCTTTCATAGCAGCGTGCTGTCTTCGGGTTGCATGATGATTTTGATGTTCGGGACAATTGCTTTGTGCAATCCGGATATTAAATCGTTCATTCCGCTGGCAGGTTTCTTTATTCTCGGTTCGGCTTTTTATGCGCTTATGCTGGGAATTGAAGCGCTTTTCAGCGGAAACTCCCCTCGGCGGAAACTCCTGATAAAGCTGTTAAGTGCACTGCAAAAGCTGGCGCAGGCGCGGTCTGATGGCAAGATGGTCGAAGCGGACCGAGAGCAGGTGACGACTCTTCTTGATTCACTCTATCAGATGATGTTGGAGACACGATTCAATGCTTGGGGAGCTAGCCCGCAGAGCGAGCAAACGGCTGCAATTGTCCATAAGGCAGATGCTTTATTCACGCTGGTTCTTGGGACAGATAAAATCGATGTGTTGAAAAAGGCTGCCAGCAATCTTGCTCTCATGCATGACATGCTTGCCACCAAAGGCAGTATTGATCGACAGCAGATCGAAACTGATGAAGGGCGGATCGGCGATGCTGTTGCGCAGCTCGCCGAAAGCATCACGAATAAACGCGCCTTTGTTCTTGATAACATGAACGTGCAAACACCGCAGACTGCGCCGCTTTTTGAGCGACTGCGCATGACGGTGGATATTATGAGTGTTGGCAAAGACACGATTCTTTCGGCCCTTGCCTTTGCGATTTGTCTGGGAATTGGCCTGTCATTTAATTTTATCGATCGGGTGACGCATTGGTACTGGATACCGATGACCATCGTAATCGTCATGCGCCCAGATCTGGGCTCTGTTTTTGGAAGAACGATATTGCGCTGCATCGGAACCAGTGCAGGTGTGCTGATCGGTGCCGCGATCTTGATTTTCGTGCCGCTTGGCGTGACCTTTGTTGTGGTCCTGACGGCCATTGCCTTTTTGATGCCGTGGGCGATCCAGAAGTCTTATGCCTTGTTTGCAATGGTTTTGACGCCGCTTGTTCTCGTGTTGATTGACTATGTCAGCCCCGAAACAAAGGAAGCCAATTATGCTATTTGGCGTTTCGTTGATACGCTGACAGGCGGCTTAATTGTAATTCTTTTCGGATATCTGGTTTGGCCAAAGCGAAAATATGAGACTTTTGAACGCTGTTTTACTGCCGCGCGAACGGCGATTGTCCACTATCTGGGGCAGGTGCTGAACAGTTCAAAAAAGACCGGTGTGAAAGACGAAGCCGTCAATCTCATTGCTGCACGCAGGCTAGCTTATGGCAAACTTGCTGACATGCGAGCAACCTTGCAGAAGACACTTGGTGATCCACCACATGCTGGCTTGCAAGCCATTGTCTGGTATCCGGTTATTACGTCGATGGAGCGCTTGTGTGATGCCATCACCTCCTATTCTATCACAGATGTAGAAACGGAATATGCAGCACATGGTGAGGCGCTCGATCAGCTTGTTTCCGAACTTAAAGCCATTGGTAAAACCGTGCAGCTGGATGAAAACGCATCATCGGCAGATGGCGACACAGATGACATTGCTGTGAAATTTATCACGAATATGCAATCTGAAATCGCGCATCTAAACGATTGGCATCATAAGGCTTTGGCTGGCAGAACCTTATAAGTGCGCTTCATTGAGTGTTTGTTCAAGCGTGGCCGCCAGCTCAAAAAAACGCTGGCGCACCATGGGGGCAAAGTCGTTTGCGCGTTCTATTGCATGGAAAACCTCCGGTGCATCATGGCGCACCATGCCGACCGCCTGCATGATCAGATCGAAGCTCTTCGTCGTCATGCGCGTTGGCAATGGCTCCATCTGCACCAACACTTTTGCGATCAGATGCGTGAGCCCCTGAACCATGGCCGCATCGCGATCATGGTCTTCGGGTGTTGTCATAATTACATCAAGCGCCAGTTGCTTGCGCAAGAATGCGCCGATGCGAAGCGCTTGCGTGCCGCGAACCGGACAAATGGCAATCTTCAGACCAGCGATCCCATTGCGTGCACTTTGCGGGCCAAACAGAGGATGCGTGGCGACAATATCTACATGATCCGGCAGGCCCTTGAGCATGATACTGGCCGGGCCAACCTTCACCGATCCAACATCCATAACCAGCGCGCCGGGCCGCAGATGTGGCGCAATAGCTCTAACAACACCTTCGAGAGTTGATACGGGTGTTGCCAGAATAACGATGTCGCAACCGGCTGCATCTTCGATTGTCGCAAGTGTTACCGATAGCGCGCCAGCAACATTATCTAGGCTTGCGACAGGATCATAAGCATACAGCCGGTAATATGGGCTGAGGTAACGGGCGATGAGCTGCCCGAATGCACCGAAGCCGATAATGCCGATTTTTTTATGCTGATGATTTTCGTCGAAAGACACAGACTGACCTCTGAATGGCTGGATCGCCAGAGGCACCGTCTTCAAACTAAACCGCTGGCAATGCAGCGGTTGAACTATGACAAAGCAAAACCACCGCTATATGAGCGGGGCGTAATAAGACCGAGTGTTGATGAGCGCTTTAATCATGGTGCTTTGCTATTCCTGACGGGCCGCATTGTCAATGGACGAATGCGACCTTGCAGGTTTGATTAGTCAGAGGTTAGTCACGCCGCCATCAACTCGAATTTCTGATCCGACGACGAATGTGGATTCATCAGAGGCGAGAAATACTGCGGCTTTCGCAAGCTCAATGGGACGTCCCATTCGTCCAATTGGCACGAGTTTGTGTATATCCGCACGTAAGGCTTCTTCTGCAGCGGCAGCTAGTCCTAGCTTGCCAAAAGCCGGGGTTTCCGTCGGACCGGGACTGAGGCCGTTCACGCGGATGCCGCGATCAACAAGCTCGCCTGAAAGTGTCCGCGCGAGCGACAAAAGCCCGGCTTTGCTGGCAGCATAGACACTGCTTTGCGGCAAGCCGATATGTGCGCTGGCCGATCCGCACAGGATGACAGATGAGGGATTGGCAAGAAGTGGTAGCAACGCTTTGATGAGAAAGAATGGCCCTTTCAGATTGATCGCCATCAGGCGGTCATAGGCTTCTTCGGAAAAGTCATGCAGCGGGCTATGGGTGACGTCGCCCGCATTGATGTAAAGGGCATCCAGGCGCGGCCACTGTTCCGCAAGCATTTTTGCAAGCTGCTCCTGTGCTGCGACATCTCCTGAATCACTTTGTATTTTGAGAACACTGTCAGGCAGCTCACGAGCCGCCGCTTCCAGGCCTTCCGCCTTACGGCCTGTAATGGCCACGGTCGCCCCTTCAAGGGCGAACTGTCTGGCTGTTTCAAGCCCGATACCGCTCGTACCGCCTGTGATAAGTGCATATTTTCCTTCGAGACGACCCATAGTTTACCTTTCTGCAGTCGAAGCATTTAGCTTCCGGGAGAAAGGACATTGTGTCCATTAGTATCTAATGTATAGTAGGCACCAATTTGGTACTAAAGGAATAATTTTCTAATCTGAGGATCGGGCCTATGGGCGACATGTCCGAAAATGCGTCGACCGACACACGCTGCCCGATGGTGGATTTTGTCAATCTTATCGCGGGTAAATGGGCGATACCGATCCTGTATCGCTTGATCGTTACGGATGGTCCCATACGTTTTGGTGAATTGCAGCGTGCTGTCGCGCCGATCACCCAGAAAGAGCTGACGCGGCAGTTGCGGTTGTTTGAAACGCGCGGTTTGATCACGCGTGTTGTTTATCCGGAAATGCCGCCAAGAGTGGAATATGAGGTGACTTCGCTCGGCAAAACCCTGCGCGATACGCTTGATTCACTTGCCTGCTGGATGCGAGATAACGGTGCGTCTCTTAAGAGATAAACGTCATACCCGATCCATCAGCGCGTACCATGATAGTGCAACAAACAGCAGCGGTGCTCGCAGCGTGCGTCCACCGGGGAAGGCGGGAATGCGCAACTCTTCAAAGAGTTTGAACTTCTCGCGCTTGCCGCTGATAGCTTCCGCATAAAGCCTGCCCATGTAGTTGGCGAGCATTACGCCGTGGCCGGAATAACCGCCCGCCGCGATAACGCCCGGCATCACTTCGCGCACATAGGGTTGTCGCGGCATGGTGATGCCAACCGAACCACCCCATGCCTGGGTGATTTCGACCTTGTCGAGTGCGGGGTAGATTTCGGCGATCTGTCTGCGGATATGCTCGCTGATGTCTCGTGGATTGTCAGCTGTATAGGCTTCACGGCCACCGAACAAAAGACGTCCGTCTTTTGATTTGCGGAAATAGCGCACCACAAAGCGGGAGTCGTCAACCGACTCTCCGCCAGGAATAATCGGGCTATTATCACCCAAAGGGGCCGTCGCGCCAATGAATGAGCGGATCGGCATGACATGGGATGCACTTGTAGGTTCTAAATTGCCGCCATGCGCATTGACGGCGAGAAATGCGTGCTTTGCTGAGATCGTACCACGAGCCGTTTCGACTTGGACGCGACCGCTTGCTGTGGTTATTTTGGTGGCTTTGGTGTTCTCAAAAATATGTGCGCCAGCCTCTGCGGCAACTCTCGCCAAGCCAATCAGCAATTTGAGCGGATGAATATGGCCGGTGCCGGCATCATAGGCACCACCGTGATAGCGACTTGAGCCGAGAAGCGAGGTCATTTCATCGCGCTCGACATATCGAATATGGGGATAGTTGAACCGCGTGGCCATCTGCTTCGCATGGTCACGGTAGTGTTTTAAATATCGTGGTTTATGTGCCGCAGAAATCTGACCCGGCATATATTCCATATCGATATGATGTTCGCGGGCAAAGCCAAGCAGATGCGCCTTGGCTTCTTCCGCAACATCAAACAGTGCCTTGGCCCGTTCAAAGCCATATTGCTTTTCGAGATCTTCGGCCCATGTGCGCTGACCTGTTCCGAACTGCCCACCATTACGCCCGGATGCGCCGTCGCCAAAACGGGCGGCCTCAATCAGAACGACATCGGCTCCCTGCTTTGCAAGATGATATGCCGCTGAAAGCCCGGTATAACCACCACCAATGACGACGACATCCGCCTGTCGTGCGCCATCCAATTCGGGATATTGCGGTCGTTCCGCTACGCTCGCTTCATACCAGGAGACGCCGGGCGAGATTGGGCTTTGATAGGGCATTTGGAACCGGTCAGACGTTGAGCAGCAGGAACTCACGTTCCCACGGGCTGATAACTTCCATGAAAGTTTCGAACTCGGCACGCTTGATTGCCGCGTAAGTCGTGACGAATGAACTGCCAAACAGGTTCCGCAGTTCCTGATCGTTTTCAAACAGTTCCACGGCATCAATCAGGCCACGTGGCAGATCAATTTCTTTGGTGTTGACGCTGGTCGAGGCGGGTTGATCTGCCTCGATCTTGTTCACCAAGCCGATCAGACCACATGCCAGCGATGCGGCGAGCGCAAGATATGGGTTTGCATCTGACGATGGAATGCGGTTTTCGACGCGACGACCACCCGGCTCAGAACGTGGTACGCGGAATGCGGTCGTACGGTTGTCATAGCCCCACTTCACATTGACGGGTGCCGAAGCCGATGGCGTCAGGCGACGATAGGAATTCACATAGGGCGCAAACATGACGAGCGCATTGGGAACGTGGCGTTGCATGCCACCGATGAAGTGGCGGAAGGCTTCGCTTTCCGTACCGTCTTCATTGGAGAAGATGTTACGCCCAGTCTTCTTGTCGACGATTGACTGGTGGATATGCATGGCCGATCCCGGCTGGCCCTGAATAGGCTTGGCCATGAAGGTTGCATACATATCGTGCTTGAGAGCCGCTTCGCGAATTGTGCGTTTGAACAAGAAGACCTGATCGGCCAGTTCAACCGGATCGCCGTGGCGCAGGTTGATTTCAAGCTGGGCTGCACCTTCTTCATGGATCAGCGTATCGATCTCGAGACCCTGACCTTCGGAGAAGTGGTAAATGTCGTCGATCAGTTCGTCGAACTCGTTGACGCCTGCAATCGAATAACCTTGTCCGCCACCAATTGCACGGCCAGAACGTCCAACAGGTGGTGTCAACGGATAATCCGGGTCCGGGTTTTTGCGCACCAGATAGAATTCGATTTCCGGTGCTACGACGGGCTTGAGGCCGCGTTTGCTGTAGGCAGCAACGACCGAGCGCAGCACGTTTCGCGGCGTAAATTCTACTGCACGTCCATCCTGATAAACGAGATCGCAGATAACCTGCGCCGTTGCATCAGATTCCCACGGCACAGCGGAAAGGGTTGAAAGATCGGGCAAAAGTCGCAGATCGCCATCATCTTCCGGATATTGGAAGCCGTGGCCATCTTCTGGGTAGTCACCCGAAATCGTGGTCATAAACACAGCCGAAGGCAGTGCCAGCGACGTATTTGAGGTAAACTTTTTAGAGGGCATCATTTTGCCACGGGCAACGCCCGCCTGATCAGGTGTGATGCATTCGATGTCTTCGATGTCGCGCCATGCTAGCCATTCGGTGGCCTGCTTCCAGTTTTTCACACCGCGAAGCGATTTAACATGGGGTGGAGTACGGCGACGCGGCGCACGCGTTGCCTTTTTTTCCGTCGTATCAGCTGACATCCAACACCAAAAAATGATTTCGTATAACAGCATGATAGCTGTGCAAGGTCGCGTTGACAAATGAAGCTTTTCAGAAAATCGCAGTTAAATTCGGGGGATGGGGCCGTTCTTGCTATCGTTTTGCCATGATTGCTAAAATAGTTTGCGGGCAAAGAATAACAGGAGAGTTTTGATGCCAAAACCCCATGCCCAATTTGCCAGTATGTTGGTTGCTTCGCTCGCGCTTTTGCCCCTTTCAGCTGTGCACGCGCAGGCGTTTGAAAAGACGATGGCTTGTATGCTGGTTGTTGAAGCCGATAGCGGAAAAGTGCTGACAAAGGAGGGCGATGGTTGTGCCACACGTGTCAGCCCAGCATCGACTTTCAAAGTACCTCTGGCAGTAATGGGCTTTGGGAGCGGCATTCTCAAAGATGCGCATGCTCCGGTCTGGCCCTATAAAAAAGAATATCCATCTTGGCGTGAAGGGTGGAAGCAACCAGTCGATCCGACATATTGGCAGGATCAATCGGTTGTTTGGTTCTCGCAGGAGCTGACCCGCAAGCTCGGGAAAGACAATTTCCAGAAATATACCGATCAAATTGATTACGGTAATCGCGACCTTAGTGGCGATCCGGGCGAAAACAATGGCATGCAGCGTTCGTGGATCAGTTCATCGCTTAAGATTTCTCCGGATGAGCAAATTGTTTTTCTGCGCAAATTACTCGGCGGAAAGCTGCCTGTTTCGGCTGGTGTTGCAGAAAAAACTATGGCCATTCTGCCAACGCAAAATCTTAAAAATGGTTGGCAGGCTCACGGTAAGACGGGATCGGGTTTTGAACGTGATGCACAGGGCAAAATCGACCGCAGCCGTCAGTTTGGCTGGTATGTCGGTTGGGCAGAAAAAGACGGCAAAAAAGTCGCATTTGCGCGACTGAACCGTGACGCTGAGAGTCAAAAGGGCGGCATGGGTGTGCCAACCAAAAATGAGACATGGGCTGAGCTTGAAAAAATACTAAAGTAACACTGGCGCATTGCGAGAGTTTGGGCGTATAGCCGTGCTCTGTTTAAAATGTCAGAGCGAGTTTTGTGCGCCTCATAAGGCGCACGACGCTCTAATCGTCTTCTGGACAAGTGTAATGATCGTTCGCCCGCGCCCGCCTTTGTGGAAACTATTTTTTATCCTCAAAGGATCGATTATCACGCGGATATTGCCGCAGATATTTGCGGTTTTCGTGTTGTCGATGGTCGTTGTATGGGCGCATCGCGCCTTTCCCGGCTGGGTTCCAGCATTCAATAATGGCACAGCCTTCGCGCTGCTGGGTATAGCGCTTTCGATCTTTTTGGGCTTCCGCAACAACGCCTGCTACGACCGCTGGTGGGAAGCGCGTAAAGTCTTTGGCAAACTTGTTTATGTCACACGCGGTTTTGCACGCGCGACGCTGGTTCTTGATCAGTTGGCGGGAATGGAAGGCGCCCGTGAAAAGCTGCTTCACTATACAATCGCTTTTACGCAATCGATGGTTCCGCATTTACGTCCGGGTGACGGACAAGCAAAAGCGCACAAGTGGCTGACGCTTGATGAACAAAAAGCCTTTGCAGCTAGCCGAAACGGACCTGATTTTATCTTGCGCAAGATTGGCGTGATGCTCGCGGAATTGCGTGGTGCCGGGCGCATTGATGCGATTGATTTTCAGACGCTGAATGCGTCGGTGAACGGTCTTTCGGAGGTGCAGGCCGCGTCTGAACGGTTGCGTTTTACGCCGGTGCCATTTGGCTATACGCTTCTCTTGCACCGCACCGCTCATCTGTTTTGTTTTTTCATTCCGTTTGGATTTGCAGATATGCTCGGCTGGGGAACGCCTTTTGCGACGACGCTGGTCGCTTACACCTTCTTTGGTCTTGATGCGCTGGGCGATGAACTCGAAGAGCCATTTGGTACGCTGCCCAATGACCTGCCAATTGGCGCGATTGCCGATACGATTGAGATCAATCTGCGTGAAGCATTGGGTGAAACGGATTTGCCAGACCTGCCGCAGCCAAAAGATTACCTGCTTATGTAAAAAAGAACCCGACTGGCAGGGCCAGCCGGGGAGGTCAGTTGAGCCAGTCCAACATGGATGAACTGGTATATCAAGTTCTAATATACGGTTTTTAGCAAATCATGGGTTTCGGGTAACGATAACGGGTGTCAGCAGATCGCCCCAGTTGCCTTCGCCACCATGATGACGCGCGGAGCGAACCAGTTCTACCGAAACGCCAGCCTCAACCGCATTCATAACAGATTGATTGAGACGATGCAGATCATTGGCCAGCATGCGGATTGCGCTTTGCTGATCAGTACTCATTGAGGTTGATTGCTCTTCTGCTCTTTCCTTAACGCGTGCAATCGAAGCCATTTTTATTCTCCTCTCAAGTATTGGGCGTCACTCAGCAGCAGGACGGAACTGCGCTGTTTCAGTGGATTCCTTCATAGCGGTTGTCGAAGACTGACCGCCGGTGATTGCGAGTGATACGGCATCGAAATAGCCGGTGCCGACTTCGCGTTGGTGTTTGGTTGCGGTGTAGCCGTTGACTTCGGCTGCAAACTCCGCTTGCTGCAGCTCGGAATAGGCTGCCATCTGACGATCCTTGTAGTCGCGTGCCAGTTCGAACATGCCGAAGTTGAGCTGGTGGAAACCGGCCAGCGTGATGAACTGGAACTTGTAGCCCATCGCCCCAAGCTCACGCTGGAACTTGGCAATCGTTGCGTCGTCGAGGTTCTTCTTCCAGTTGAACGACGGCGAGCAGTTATAGGCGAGCTTCTTGCCGGGATGCGCCTTATGTACGGCCTCTGCAAAGCGACGAGCCTGTTCGAGGTCGGGCTTGGATGTTTCCATCCAGATCAGATCACAATAGGGCGCATAGGCAATCGCACGCGCAATACATGGCTCAATGCCGTTCTTCACGTGATAGAAGCCTTCCGCTGTGCGGCCTGCATCGTAATCAACGAAGGGTTGATCGCGCTCGTCGATGTCCGAGGTTAGAAGCTTCGCGGCTTCTGCGTCTGTACGCGCGATAACCAGCGTTGCCGTTCCCATCACGTCCGCAGCCAGACGTGCCGCGTTAAGGTTACGGATATGTGCTGCGGTTGGGATCAGAACCTTGCCGCCGAGATGTCCGCACTTCTTTTCAGATGCTAGCTGATCTTCATAATGCACACCGGCAGCACCCGCTTCAATGAAGGCCTTCATGATTTCAAATGCATTGAGCGGTCCGCCAAAGCCTGCCTCCGCATCGGCAACAATTGGCGCAAACCACGTATCAACCGACAGGCCTTTGCCTTCTGCTGTTTCAATCTGGTCGGCACGCTGCAATGTCTTGTTGATGCGCTTGGCGAGTTCTGGGGCTGCATTGGCCGGATAAAGCGACTGGTCGGGATACATGCTTGATGCCGTGTTCGCATCCGCTGCAACTTGCCAACCGGAGAGATAGATCGCTTTCAAACCTGCGCGAACCATCTGCATCGCTTGATTGCCGGAAAGCGCGCCAAGTGCGTTGACGAAATCTTCCTCGTGGATCAGCTTCCACAGACGGCTTGCACCCATCTCGGCCAGCGAATACTTGATCTCCACCGAACCGCGCAGCCTTTTCACATCTTCGGCTGTATGCGCACGCTGAATGCCGTCAAAGCGACCTTTGGGTGCCGAAGGGATAAGGCTGTAAAAATCTGTCATTTCGGTGTCTCCTCACACTTTAATCAGGTTCTGGAAGAGCAGATTGTCGCCGCTCTTTCTGTGACTAGATTTACAATTGTGGAACTTGAACAGCCAGAAAAAGCAGTAAAATGGCCTGATAATTGAAGTCATGCTGTCTGAAAATTGACTGCGGCAATCTGTAAATTTGTAAATATTGTCAATGCTCGGCTTTGCAGCTATTTTGTCACGAGTTGTAAAACTCATCACTGTTGGTTTGGGAGGACCTGATGAGCGAACGCAAGATATTTGCTGGTCCACGCATCAGGCGTATCCGCAATGAGCGGAGTCTGACGCAGACAGCCATGGCAGAAGCGCTTGGCATTTCGCCGTCCTATCTCAATCTTATTGAACGCAGTCAGCGCCCGCTGACGGTGCAGCTCTTGTTAAAGCTTGCCAGCGTCTACAAGCTTGATCTCGATGGTCTTCAGGCTGAGAGCGGAACAACGGTGGCGGGCCTCAAGGAAGTGTTTTCCGATCCGCTTTTGACAGGTGAGTTGCCGGGTGATCAGGAGCTGGTGGAAATCGGCGAGGGGGCGCCCAACGCGGCAAGCGGTATCGTTAAACTTTACCGCGCCTATCGTGAGCAACAGCAACGCCTTTCGGATCTGTCGCAATTGCTTTCGCATGAGGGCAGCGATGCGCAGCTTTCCGCAACGCGTTTGCCGCTCGATGAAGTGCGCGACGTCATGGCGCGAAGGCCCAATCATTATCCGCGTATCGAGGAAGAGGCAGAGAGCTTTTATGCCTTGTTGAAACCCGAAGGCGATTTGTCGGCTGCGCTGAAGGAATGGCTGCGGCGCGAGCATGGCATTACCGTGCGCACATTGCCTGTTGCGACCATGCCCAACTGGCGCAGACGGTACGACCGCCATTCGCAGCGGCTGTTTATCTCGGAGCGACTGTCGCCCTTTGATCAGTTACAAGAGATAGCCATGGAAGCAGCGCTTATCCGTATGCAGGTGATGATCGGCGCCGAAACGGAAGCCTTGAAACTCTCGTCGAGTGAAGCGAAGCGCATAGCGCGTTTTGAACTTGCGCGTTATGCGGCGCAGGCTTCGATGATGCCCTATCGCCAGTTTCGCGATGCAGCTGTGCGGGCGCGTTATGATGTTGACGTGTTGCGTTCGCGCTTTGGCGTGTCGTTTCAGCAGGCGGCGAACCGGCTCACAACGCTTCAACGACAAGGTAATGCTGCTTTGCCGTTTTTTCTGATGGAAATTGACCATGCAGGCAATCGCTTGCGCATGGCAGGTGCGGAAGGATTTCCCGTGCGATTTGGCGGGCAATGTCCCAAACTGCCGGTCTATGCGGCGTTTACTCAAGCGGGGCAGGTACTTGTGGAGCCAGCCGAATTGCCCGATGGGTCCGCTTTTCTAACAATCGCCCGAACGCTTGAAGGTCCGCAAGGCGCTTTCAACGAGCGCCCGCGGCGCACCGCCATTCTTCTTGGCTGTTCGCTTGATGCAGGTCGTGACACAATCTACGGAGCGATTAATTCTCTAAGCACGGAAATCGGCCCGGCTTGTCGATTGTGTGAACGACAGGGATGCATCACGCGTGCCGAGCCGCCGCTGACGCGTCCATTAGGACTTGATGAAATGGTGGCGGGAATCTCTGCCTTCGACTTCCAATAGAACAGCAATATTCCGGCTCTGACGGTCTGCAAATGGCGTGTTTCTATGCTTCCGGTGCTCATGTACCCAAAAGTACATTCCGCTCCGGTTCTCGAACCCCACCATTTTCGACACGTCATAGCCAAAATCTTGGCGGCTTTAACGTGTGAGCATCGCAATTTTTATGTTCGTGTTGTCATCAGCCGGTTGACGAATGCTGCACAATCTAAAAAGGTAGTGAGTGAAACAGTTTACCCACCCTTAAGCTGTACCGGAAATTACGGTGCAGAATGGAGCACGCGATGAGGATGAAATCCTTTCTTCTGGCGACAACAATGGTCTCGGGCCTTGTGAGCGCTGCCGTATTTCCCGCAAGCGCGCAGGAGCGGGTGGTCAATATCTATAACTGGTCGGATTATATCGACGATTCGATCCTCAAGGACTTCACCAAGGAAACCGGAATTAAAGTCGTCTATGACGTTTATGATTCCAATGAAATTCTTGAAACCAAGCTTCTTGCTGGCGGTAGCGGCTATGATCTTGTCGTGCCATCCGGCGAATTTCTTGGCCGTCAGATTCCGGCAGGCGTGTTCCTGAAGCTTGATAAAGACAAGCTGCCGAACCTCAAGAATATGTGGGACGAAATTTCAACCCGTGCGGCGACTTATGATCCGGGCAATGAATACTCCATCAACTACATGTGGGGCACCACTGGCATTGGCTATAACAAGGCCAAGATCAAAGAAATCCTCGGCACCGATAAGATTGACTCGTGGGACGTTCTTTACAACCCAGAGATCTCGGCAAAGCTAAAGGATTGCGGCATTTACCTGCTGGATACATCCAGCGAAATGCTTCGCCCGGCTCTGAACTATCTCGGTCTTGATCCAAATTCTCCATCGTCGGAAGATATGGAAAAGGCGCAGGAACTTTATCTGAAGATCCGCCCAAATATCCGCAAATTCCATTCGTCGGAATATATCAATGCGCTTGCAAACGGCGACATCTGCATGGCAATTGGCTATTCGGGCGATATCTTTCAGGCGCGTGATCGTGCAGAGAAAGCCAATCAGGGCGTAGAGATCGGTTATTCGATCCCGAAGGAAGGCGCGCTGATGTGGTTTGACCAGATGGCGATCCCTGCTGATTCAAAGCATGTGCCAGAAGCGCTTGAATTCATGAATTATATCATGCGTCCGGAAGTTGCTGCCAAGGCATCGAATTTTGTTTTCTATGCTAACGGCAACAAGGCTTCGCAGGAATTCATCGACAAGGAAATTCTGGACGATCCAGAAATCTATCCAAGCGAAGAAGTGCTCAAAAAGCTCTTTGTACCAACGCCTTATGATCAGAAAACACAGCGCTACGTTACACGCGCCTGGACCAAGATTGTCACAGGCCAGTAATAGTTAAATCGTAAGACGGCTTGATTAAAGCGTATCCTGAAAAGTGTGAAACGGTTTTCGGATAAGATGCGCGTTAAAACAAACAATTAGAGTACAAATCTGATGAAATCGGATCTGTACTCTAACCGGCGCGTTAAGCGTTGAAATTAAGAGCGGCTCACTGTTCATACAGGAGGGCCGCTCTACGTCTTAAAATATACCTTAATGGCAGGCTCTGCCTGTGAATGTCAGGTTCCTGATAGAGCGATAGGGGAACGGAATGGAATCTTTTGGCAGTTTTCGCCGCAAATTCGCGCCTTGGAATGATCCGGCAGCGAAGCCTTATATTTCATTTGAGAATGTAACGAAGATTTTCGGCGATTTTACTGCCGTTGATAATCTGTCGCTCAATGTCTTTAATCGAGAATTCTTTTCGCTTTTGGGTGCTTCCGGTTGTGGCAAGACCACGCTGATGCGCATGCTGGCAGGTTTTGAAGAGCCGACGTCGGGGCGTATCACGCTGGATGGTCAGGATATGCGCGGCATTCCTCCTTATAAGCGTCCTGTCAACATGATGTTTCAGTCCTATGCGCTGTTCCCGCATATGACGGTTGAGAAGAACATTGCTTTTGGTCTTAAGCAGGACGGTATGGCGAAGTCGGAAATCGACGCGCGTGTTGCTGAAATGTTGAAACTCGTGAAGCTTGAGCAATATGGCAAGCGCAAGCCGCACCAACTGTCCGGTGGTCAGCGGCAACGTGTGGCGTTGGCTCGTGCTGTTGCTAAACGTCCGAAGGTGTTGCTGCTCGATGAACCGCTTGGCGCGCTAGATAAGAAGTTGCGCGAAGAAACCCAGTTCGAACTGATGGATTTGCAGGTTAAGCTTGGCCTCACCTTCATGGTCGTTACTCACGATCAGGAAGAAGCGATGACCATGTCCGATCGCATTGCCGTTATGGACAAGGGCCGCATTATGCAGGTGGCAACACCTGCAGAAGTATATGAAGCGCCGGGTTCCAAATTTGTGGCTGACTTCATCGGAAATGTGAATATCATTGAAGGCGAAGTGGTCAAATCCGCGAACGGTGAGGCGGAAATCGCCACCGAGAAGTTCGGCTTCCATATTCACACTGAAACGCGTGAACAGCTGAATACTGGTCAAAAGGTCTGGTATGCCGTGCGTCCTGAAAAAACACGCATTACGCGCGAGAAACCGGAAGAAACGTCAGTCAATGCGGTTGAGGGCGAGCTTTGGGATATTGCCTATTTCGGCGATATGACGGTTTTCCATGTTCGCCTCGAAAATGGCCGCACCATAAAGGCTGCGAGCCTGAATGCTGTGCGCAGGACGGAAAATCCGCTGACCTATGATGAGCGCGTATGGGTTTCATTTGATACCGATGCCGGTCTGGTGCTGACGGCTTAAGGAGGGGAGGCACATGCAAAAGCTGATTGCTTCCATAACCAGTCGCCTTGTGATCGCGGTGCCATATTTTTGGCTGCTGCTGTTCTTTCTGGTTCCGTTTTTCATTGTCTTTAAGATTTCACTTTCCGAAGTCACGATGGCTATTCCGCCATATCAGCCAACGGTTGATGTGACGCAGGGGTTTGCTGCTGCCTGGGAGAAGGTGAAGCAATTCTCCTTCGATAATTATTTGTGGTTGGTAGACGATCCGCTTTATTACAAAGCCTATCTCTCCAGCGTACGAATTGCCGCAATCTCGACATTTCTTGCGCTACTCGTCGGCTATCCCATGGCCTATGGCATAGCGCGTGCGCCGCAGAGCCTTCGCGCCACGTTGTTGATGCTGGTCATTCTGCCTTTCTGGACGTCGTTTCTCATTCGCGTTTATGCGTGGATTGGCATTTTGAAGCCAGAAGGCCTGCTCAATCAGTTCTTGATGTGGCTCAATATCATCGACACGCCGCTTAATATTCTGAACACAGATACGGCTGTGTTTATCGGCATCGTCTACTCCTATCTGCCATTCATGATCTTACCGATTTATTCGGCGCTCGAAAAAATGGACTATTCCCTAATCGAAGCGGCACAGGATCTTGGCTGCACAGCGTTCTCGGCATTCTGGAAAATCACTTTCCCATTGTCGCTCGCGGGTGTTGTGGCAGGTTGCTTCCTCGTATTCATTCCGGCTGTTGGTGAGTTCGTGATCCCTGATCTTTTGGGCGGATCGCAGACATTGATGATCGGTAAAACAATCTGGAGTGAGTTCTTCTCCAATCGCGACTGGCCGGTTTCGTCAGCGGTGGCAGTGGTTCTGCTGCTCTTGTTGATCGTGCCGATTGTGATTTTCCAGCAGGTGCAGGCGCGCCAGCAGGAGAAGGGGAAATAAGATGCAGAACAACTGGTCCCGTTTTAACATCGCATCAGTCGCACTCGGCTTTGCGTTTCTCTATCTGCCAATCGTTTTGCTGGTGATCTATTCATTCAACGAATCCCGCCTGGTGACTGTCTGGGCTGGGTTCTCGACGAAGTGGTATGGCGAACTTTTCCGCAATCAGGCGCTGATGGATGCAGCATGGGTGACAATCCGGGTCGGGCTTTTGTCCGCCACGATTGCGACCCTGCTAGGCACGCTGGCAGCATTGGCATTGACGCGTTACACACGGTTTCGCGGACGTATCTTGTTTTCTGGCATGGTCTATGCGCCATTGGTTATGCCAGACGTCATTACCGGCCTTTCGCTGCTGCTTTTGTTCGTGGCGATGAACTTTGACCGTGGTTTCTGGACGGTAACGCTTGCCCATATCACATTCTCAATGTGTTTTGTGGCCGTGGTTGTGCAGTCGCGTCTGGTGAGCTTTGATCGTTCTCTGGAAGAGGCGGCAATGGATCTCGGTGCCCCACCTGTGACCACTTTTATGAAGATTACCCTGCCGGTCATCCTGCCCGCTGTTGTTTCTGGCTGGATGCTCGCCTTCACCCTTTCGCTGGATGATTTGGTGATCGCAAGCTTCACTTCGGGTCCGGGCGCAACCACGCTGCCAATGAAAATCTACTCGCAGGTGCGGCTTGGTGTGACACCGGAAATCAATGCGGTTTGCACCATCTTGATCGCTGTAGTGACGACGGGTGTGATCATCGCGTCAGTCGTAAACAAGCGCCGCGAAGTACAGCGCCGTCGCGACGAACAAGCAGCGTTCCGTATGGGTTAAACGAAAAAGGAACGGCGCAGCTTACTGCGCTGTTCCGCTTCCCATCGTTGATGGGGAAATGAAGGGTCGATCCCACGAACCGCCAACAAAGAAATGCAGTGGCGGTTTTGTTGGCGAAGGTTGCGCCTGCTGGCCGTTTGTATTTTCTTGCTGCTGTTGGGGCTGGCTGTTGGGGAAGATAACTTCGCCACTCAGCGCGAGGCTGCGGTCAACAAATGGCACAATGCCAGCAAGATTGAGTGTGCCTTGCGATGTTATAAGCGTCGCATTTTCCAATGATGCAACACCATCGGAAAGGTTTGCTTTCATATCAAGGCGGTTGAAAGCGAGCGAAACATTCTCCTGTCGCTCCAGCGCGAAGAAGCCCTGACTTTCTGCCTTTGTCAGAAAATCCTGAACCGAAAAGCCCTGCATTTGACCATTGTTCAGCTGTACTGAAACATTGCCCTGGGCATTGTTGAGCAAGCCAGACCAGCGATTTGCAGGAGCCTTCATGAACAGCGAGACATTGCCTTTGCCATTCACGAACGGTTTGTCGAAACCGAGCGCTGCAAACAGTTGTGAGCTATCAATGTCGGAAGCATTAAAGCGTAACTCGCCAGTCGCTGTTTTCAGGTCACGCACAATCTGAAGATTGGCCTGAAGAATGCCGTTAAAGGCCTTGGCATCGCCAATATCAAACATCGCCCGACCGCCTCTGATCTGAACGGCTGCTGCGACGCCGGTCATAGAGACGGGCCCCGCTGTGGCGGTTTGTGCAGAAAGGCGAAGGTCAAGCTCCGATCGGTCTATAAAACTTGTATTGATGATATCGCGTTCGTTCAGATCACGTTCGCTGGGCGAACGTGGCTGGTTTTCAGGCAAAGGCACGAAGATCGAAAAAAGGCGGCGCAGATTGAGCTTTTCAAAGGCCAGCGTTCCGGTGATTGCGGGCGTATCCTGTTCAAAGCCAACTTCAATCACGCCTTTTGCCGGACTTTCGTCCGTGGTCATTTCGACATTGTCGAACTTCAGGCGACGCGGTGTCGAAGTGATTGTGGAATCAAGAGAAAAGGCTCCAATTTCGGTGCTTCCCGCAACAGGTGGTAGGGCCAGCCAGCGCAGGGAGTTGCTTAATGAAGGCGTCTTGGCGCTCAACGCGCCTTCAAAGAAACGATCATTGGAAATATTGGCTTTGCCCTCAAATGTGATGTTGAGAGGCGTCGATGTGAAACTCGCCGTTACATCGGATGTGCCGCCTGCAAGAAGCGGCAACGCTTGTGCCGCTGTCAGGCTGAATTGCGTATTTTCACCGCGCCACAATGCGCTGCCGCGCAGCGTTGCGGCGCTTGAGGTGCGCGGCCATTCAAGCGTGGCATTCAGCTTGGTGATCTGCTGATCGTCTTTGGGCTCTTCCTGCGAATCTGGATCATTGAACGAAATCGTTCCGTCACGAAGAACAACGCGACCAAACGGCTGAGATGCTTGCTGTGTGGCAAGAGTTTTGTCATTCGCACCGTTCTGCTGCAAGGCACGTTGCGCGCGGATCGCTGTCCCCAACCTGCCATTCGAACTTGCAATTGCATCCAGAAGCTCTGCAAAATTATCAACCGGTCCACCGATGTTAAAATGTGGCCGGACAATTTGCGTTTCGGAAAATGACAGTCGCCCCATAATAGCATCAAGCGGAGAAAGCTCAATTTCAATGCGATTGGCGCTCATAAAGGGCTTTGCACCCTGATCGGACAGTTTGCTCAGCGTCACGCCATCAAGCGACGCACGCAGAACTGGGAACACGCGCAAACGTGGTGCTTCACGCAGTTCGACGCTATAGCCAGTCCAAGCACTGATTTCCTGCGCAACGCGAATCCGGATCGCATCGGTTGAGACGATAAAAGGTATGACCGCGAGCAGGGTAGCCACTGCTGCTGCACCAAGAATGATGACCGCAATAATAAGGCGCATAAATCGGGGCCAGCGCATCAACCATCCTATCAGTGAGACATATTCCGTAATCTAACCCAGCACTGTGGCAAAGCAAAGCCGCCTATGCTGATTCCTGCATATGGTTAAACAATTGTTTCTAAGAAATTAACCCTGATTTTTCTCGAGTTTCTAATGTGTGAATTTGAACGTCCAAATTTCACGCACGATCAATCGGCGTGGCACGATAAAGAATGCAACACGGAGTAAGGATCGAGCCATTTCCGGCTCTGATCTATGATTGCTTTGGCGTCTCTTTGTCTGTGAAACTTGTGCGCTGGCTTTTGTCGGCGCTTTTCAATCAAAAAGCCCTCTGAAGGGAGGGCTTTTATTTATTTGAAATTAGTCAGCCAGCACACGTGTCGGGGGGAAGACAATTTCAACGACTGTTCCCTGACCGGGTGTCGAATCAATTGTAAACTGAGCACGATTAGCTTCAACCATTGCTTTTGTCAGCGGAAGCCCAAGCCCTGTGCCTTCATTGCGCCAGTCTTTTGCACTTTCAGTTTGACGGCGCTGCATGGTGTTAACCTGACGGAACGGCTTGAGCGCTTGCTCAATTTCAGCCTTGGTCATGCCTATGCCGGTGTCGCGCACACGCATGACGACATCACCGTTTAATTCGTAATTCGTCGATACAATCACCTGTCCAGCCGTCGCAGTAAAACGCACTGCATTGGAAAGCAAATTCAGTGCGACCTGCTTGATCGAACGCGCATCTGCAACAATATCCGGCAGGTTGGATTGGAAGCTGGAACGGATAATCACGCGTTCACGATTGGCCTGCGGTTGCATGAGGGCAATTGCTTCGCCAATCGCGTCGTTGAGTGAAACGGCTTCGAACTGCATGTCAACGCCGCCTGCCTCAATCTTGGAGATATCGAGCAGATCGTTGACCAACGCCAGAACGTGATTGCCAGAACGGTTAATGTCGCGCAGATAATCACGATAGCGCTCATTGCCAATCGGACCAAATTTTTCGTCCGACATGAGTTCAGAAAAACCGATGATCGCATTCAGCGGTGTACGAATTTCGTGACTAATACGGGCGAGAAATTCTGTCTTCTGATTGGATGCGCGTTCCGCTTCCTTGCGGGCATTTGTCAGTTCTTCTTCTGTGCGTTTCCACTGTGTGATGTCGCGCAGAACGGCACAAAAGCCATTGGTATGGGGCAGTTTTCCAATGGTCATGAAAAGAGGAATGAAGCCGCCTTGTGCTTCACGGCCAATGACTTCACGTCCATCATTGAGAACACTGAGAACACCATTGTCGGAAAGGCCATGGAGATAATCCATCGCTGCGCGCTGGCTTTCGATGGCAAAGAGCATCGAGAAGAACTTGCCTTCGGTATCCGCCTGATCATAGCCGAACAAAGCGGCTGCGGAATGGTTCATGGACCGCATACGCCCATCAGTGTCAATGAGCACGACGCCATCTGTGGCCGTATCAAGAATAGTTCTGAGTTCTTCGATGTGCCCCTGAAGTTCGCGCGTTTCTGTGCTATTTGCATTCTCGGACAAGGTGACAGCGGGAGCATTTGGCATGGGCATAAGGCTCAGCATCAAAGCACGACCATCTCGCCAGCTAATCGCATTCAGATGCGCTTCTACAGGTTCTTCGCTGCCATCGGCACGACGTAGGACCATGCCGACCGCTGTCTCGTCGTCACTACGGTCACTATTGAATAACGCCGCAAGGCCGCCGGCCCGTTGGATTTCTGCAAGCGCTGCATAGCCAGTCAGGTCCAAAAGAGACTGATTGACGTAATGGATTACATCGCCCGAATGAATGATAACGGGGATAGGAAGATTGGCGAGTAGTGCGGTTTCGTCAGCAAGCTGTTGTTTCGCAGGTATTGCAGGCGTGGACGTCTTACCCGCAACGGATGTGCTTTCCGATACAAGCGCTACAGGCGCAACGCGCTCTGCTGCGGGTGGCGTAAGCGTGACGTCTTCCGACAAAGCATCTTTTTCTTGACGCGAGTTTGCCAGTCCTTGCTTCCGCAGCCGATCTGCAATTTCGCGAAACGCATTGCGTTCTGTTGTGGTTAAACCACCTTCCGGGCGTTGCTCTTTGCCTTTTTGCTGTTTGCTCTGGTCCGCTTCTACTTTTCCGCGGGCTGCGGCATTGAGCAGTTCGATAACCTTATCAGACTCGCGACGACCGGGATTGGGCGTTAGCTCGAATGGAAGCGTGGGTGCGTCTGTTTGCAGGTGCGGTGCTTCTGGGCGATCATCATTGGCCACTTCTTCTGAAAGGGCCAGAATGTCGTCTTCATCATCGGCGCTAAGCATTTCTTGAATAGTCGGTGCCGCTTCTCGCTTTGCTGGGGTTCCGCCTGCGAGGACTGTACCAATTGTTTCGGGGTCTTGCTCTGCGTCTTCTGGGCGGACAAGGCCAAAGCCACGGAATCCGATAAATTCACGATCACGCGAATAGACGGGCAGTGCTGCAAGTTCTACCGGCACGCGCAAGCTTGTGCCTTCAACGGGCCAAAGCAGCTTCTTGCCAGACCATGTGTCGCGCTGTTGTAAGAGTGCGCTGATGCTGCCATCGGTGTCGAAGCCGAAAACATTAGCCACTTCCGCAAAGCGTCGACCAACAACATCTGCTGCGTTTTGCCCGATAATGTTGCCGAGTTCAGGCGAAACTTCGGTAAAGGTTCCCTCTGCATCTACTTTCCAGATGAATCGAGCAGGCGGTCCCTCAGCGTCAAAAACAAAGTTTTTCGGCGCAGTGGGCTTTTCGGCCTGTGTCTCATCTTTAACGATTGCTGTTGTTGCGCGCGCATCCGTTTTGATCGCGGTTTCCGCTTTCCCTACAACACAGATGAGATGTAGCGCAGGATTGTCGCGGAGCTTGGCAATTGCGCCGGGAACTGAGTTTTTTCCAGCACGAATGCGGCGCTTTACAACCCCCTCGGCTGCATCGCGCGTTTCTATCATCAGGTCTTCAAGTGTTGAAACGGAAATATCGAGCGCTGCAAAGCGCTCGCTTGTAGCAATCAACTGGGCCTTATCGTCAATTAGTGCCACATGTGTAGTCTCATCGTCGAGACCGGCAATAATCGCGTCTGGCGTGCTACCTTTTTGTTCTGATGCAAGCAAGAGCGCTTCAACGCCGTCGGGCATTGTGAGATGCGAAATGTTTAGACGTATAATTTCAGAACGAAGTCCAGAATTGAGACGCACAGAGACGACGCGTGGTGCGATACCCGTTTCACTGCTGGCACCAGCGATTTGGCGGCGCGTTGCAATGGGCAGTTCGAGTTGGCCGCCAATAATGTCTTGGATACGTTCAAAGCCGAAGAGTTTGGCACCGGAACCATTGATCCAAAGGACAGTCGATAGGTCGCGCGTCAGCACCAGCTGCGCATCGCCTCTGGCAAAGCCTTCGCGGATGTTGTCCAGCGCGGCTATATCAATGAAGGGGTATGATACTGACATACCGGTCCTTTAACTGTTCTCGTTGTCACTCAAAGTGCCAATTAATAGCTCTTTAATAAGCTTCTTACGAGGTGTGGTCTATATTCGCGTTAGATATGGGCCTGATTTTCTATTTCATTAGTTAATGTAGGTAAGCCAATTTTATGTCTCGGTAAATAATCCTTGTTTATGCACAACCATGCATAAAACTTGGTAACCGGATTGCGTAGAATTTTAACGATTGAAGCTTTCCAGCTAACAAACGGGGATATCTTCAAAAAAGATCGTTATTATGACTTGCAATGCTGATCGATTCTCCGTATGTGACCCCCTATCAGCGGAAATCGAAAGATAGTTCGTTGAGATTTAGGTACGCGGTCGTAGCTCAGTTGGTTAGAGCGCAGGATTGTGGCTCCTGAGGTCGGTGGTTCGAATCCACCCGTCCGTACCATCTAAAATCTCCTAAGTAATTGATTTCATTACATAAAACAGCAATACAAGAAATTGCGATTGTGCTGTGCTCGATTTTTGAGCCACATTTCGCTCCACATTTTGCGCCACACGCGCAGCCTAGGAGCGAGTTAAAATGTCACGAAAACGCGAAGACAAACGTCCCGATAGACACCTCCAGCAGCGTAACGGAAACTACTTTTATAAGCGTCGTGTGCCTCGTGAGGTCGCCGCTTTTGATGCTCGTGGCGAACACATTCGAATCTCACTCAAGACCGATGATCTGGCCGCTGCCTTTGCGAAGCGTGATATTTATGAAGCAGCCGACAACGACTATTTGTCATCGCCCGTGCTCGGTTAAATGGCGAGCATTCCAATACCCTCAATATAACTTGTAATAGACACTAATATTTAGTGCTCATATCACTCTTCTGACCCCCAAAAGAGGAGTGACTGATATTGATTTGCCCGTTTTGTGGAACCCATATTCGACAAGGCTTTTTTGTTTGCACAGGGTGCGGAGCATCTCGCAGGCAGAATATCAAACATTTTAAGTGGGGCCTGCTTTTTTTCTTATTTATGCCAATCACAGCGATTAATCTTATTCTCGAATGGTTTAAGTCCGAAATTAGCGACAGGAGTCTAATCGTATTTCTTCTCTTTTTCATATGGGGTTTGTGGCAATTCAGGAAATTTTGGGTGAAAAAGTTTTATTGGGTTCGCCGATTTTAATTTGTTTTTATGTATTAAATATCCCATTTAATTTGTCCTCAAGTCGAGTTTAATAGTAACGATAGTTTTTGAATTGAATAAGTATTTGGATGAACGATTTGAAATGTAATGAATTCAGGATGGAAAATTCATAATATTAACTCGGAATGAGGTTATTATGGGTGATCCGTATATGAAATTCGCAGTTTCGTTGCTATTTCAATTAAGTTCATTATCTCCTCTCCGATATCGGCTGACAAAGACATGGTGTAGGTTGGCTCTATTCCCAGAATGGGCGGTACGTTCCATTTTAAACTGCAACATGCCAATAATCATGGGCTTCGTCCATCTCGCATGCACTATGATATGCCTGAAATGAATGCAGGACAGAACCTAGAGTATTGATCAATTCTGGGCCGAATTCACACACGATAATATGTTGATTCTGCCAGTTGTTCTGGCGAGGATGCTGCTGGTCACTTTTCCTGATGCAGTTGTTGGCTTCGAAAGAGTGGCGAAAGCGACCTGCATGATTGAAGTCCCATATGATGGTCGGTCTTGCATTTGCGACTTTCACAATCGTATCGCTTGAGCTTGTGAATGTGCCGGTTTTCGACGATCAGAAAATACGCATGGACCTATCGCGATTTTGGCCATGCAATCGCCGTTATAAAGCTGATTGCAGTTGTAAAAATGGAGTAACTGGTGAGGTTAGAGAGCGGCGATTAATGAGTGCCGCCGCTATCCTTTGGTGATGCAGATTGGCTATTGGGCCAATGCTTGTTCAATCGTGTCTTTTAGTGCGAGTCGTTGTTTGCGAAGGTTTGTTTCCTCTTCCTGACTGACAGGGGATATCTTCGTTTCAGCACGGTGAATCTGGTCGTTAACCGCGTCATACTCTTCCAGAATGCGCGCGAAACGAGGGTCCGCAGCCTTCAGGGCATGAATAGCAACCAGTTGCCCTGGAAACTCTTCACCCAGTGTGTGAGGTGTGTTTGACATATTTTTCTCCTTCCTTTGATAAGCATAGTTTGTCAGCTGAAGGCGCAAGCCTCATTGATCCCGATCAATATTGAGTATTATCAGTACATACCGATTTTGCATGGCTCATATGCAAAGTGATACCTTCAAATAGAAGTTGCATAGCCCCATCTCAAGAGTGCGGACTAATTCAACAATGTGTCCGTGATGGAGATGAAAATGTTTGCCCGTTTAAGTCGTGGTTTTGCGCAATTTGGTAGTGCTGTGCGCGCCTCTGCTGCACTACGTGTTGGTCATCAGCCGATGGCAAAAGATCTTGAGACACTCGGTATCGACGTGGCTCAGTTCCGCAAGATTCATGAGTAAATTAAAGCCCCGGTTTTCCGGGGCTTTTTGTTATTAATCTTCGTCTGTTGCCATCTGCTTAAGCATATCACCTTTGCCACGGCTGCGCATAATCATTGGCACTACAACTGCGGCGATAGCCAAAGTAATTAGTGTGATGGATACCCATGAATTGACGAGCGTCATTGGGTTGCCCTGGCTAATCTGAAGTGCCTGTCGCAGGCTTTTTTCGGCCATTGGTCCGAGGATCAGCCCGACGACAACTGGAGCTATCGGATATGAGAAGCGGCGCAGCACATAGCCTAGCAATCCGAAGGCTAACAGTAAGCCCAACTCAAACGATACAGGCAGACCGAATAACATCGATGTTGACGCATTTGCGCCAATTGTGCCAAGTGTTGCGAACACGAGAATGCCCGCATAGAGCCAGTGACGTGGGATGGTCAGCATTTTAACCCACAGGCCGATCAGCGGCAGGTTAAGAACCAGCAGCATCAGATTGGCAACAAGAAGACTGGCAACAAGCCCCCATACCAATGATGCATTGGTTACAAACAGCAATGGCCCGGGCTGTAATCCGAATTGCTGAAAGCCTGCAAGCATAATCGCAGCAGTTGCAGTGGTTGGCAAGCCGAGCGTCAGCAAAGGTACCAGCGTACCCGCAGCGGATGCATTGTTGGCTGCTTCCGGTCCTGCAACGCCTTCAATTGCGCCTTTGCCGAACTCTTCAGGATGTTTAGAAAACTGCCGCTCTGCTGAATAAGACAGGAAGCTCGAAACATCAGCGCCACCCGCAGGCATCGCACCGATCGGAAAGCCGATCGCCGTGCCGCGCAGCCATGGCATCCACGAGCGTTTCCAATCATTTTTTGTCATCCAAACAGAGCCTTTGACAGCGATGACTTCATCATCAGGGCTGAGCTTCTTGGAAACAACGGCCAGCGTTTCACCAATTGCAAACAGCGCCACTGCCAGCGTGGTAACGTTGATACCGTCAAGCAGGTTCGGTGTGCCCATTACAAGACGCGCTTGTCCGGTCAGTTGATCAATGCCGATAAGACCGAGCGTCAAGCCGATGAAAAGCGAAGTAAGACCGCGTAATGTAGAATCGCCGAAAGCCGCAGAGACGGTCATAAAGGCGAGTAGCATCAGCGCGAAATATTCGGACGGCCCGAAGGAGAGGGCGAATTTTACTACCCACGGTGCTACAAAGGCGAGAGCGAGGGTGGCAATCAGACCCGCGATAAACGAGCCGATGGCAGCGGTTGCGAGCGCTGGCCCACCGCGTCCCGCTCGGGCCATTTTATTGCCTTCCAATGCCGTGACGATTGAGGCACTTTCTCCGGGCGTATTGAGTAGGATTGACGTCGTCGAGCCGCCATACATGCCGCCGTAGTAAATACCGGCAAACATGATGAGCGAACCAGCAGGATCAAGCTTGTAAGTGACGGGTAAAAGAAGCGCTACGGTAAGCGCGGGGCCTATGCCCGGAAGTACGCCAACCGCGGTGCCAAGCGTGACGCCAATTAGCGCATAGATTAGATTAGCGGGTTCGAGTGCTACCAGAAGACCGCTGGCGAGAAGGCTGACTGTATCCATATACTTTCGCCTTAAACAAAGTGTTCAAGCCAGCCCGATGGTAGGGAAAGCTGAAGGCCGCGTGCAAAAATGAACCAGATTACGAATGCGAAGATGATGCCGACAGGTACGCTTATCCAGAATTTGCGATAACCAAATCCGCGAGCCGTTGCAGCAAAGAGCAATCCCGTCGCAATGGAAAAGCCAAGCGTTTTCATTGTTAGCATCTGAATAACGAGACCGCCAACGATCCACGCCATGGGGGCTATTTCCTGATGCTCACGCTCTGGAAATTCGCGTTTAAAAGCACTGATCACCGTCCAAATCGACAGAATGAACAGTCCGCTCGCTATGATGTAGGGAACCGTTTTTGGTCCAACGGGCGAGTATGAGAGAACATTATTGCCATAGGCGGTTGACCACGCGATGGCTACGGCAACCGCGCCTAGAATAAAAGCTATGACAAGAGCTGCGTAATCAGGCGCCGTTCCACTGGAACGGCGCTCTCCCTCTTTTTCAGTAACTGTCATTTTACGAGGCCAATATCCTTGAGGATGGTTCCCGTTGAGGTGACGTCTTTCTTAAGTTGTTCCTTGAAGTCATCGCCCGCAAGATAGGTATCTGCCCAGCCTTTATCTTTGAGTGCTTTCTGCCAGGATTCAGACTTCACCATCTTTTCTATATCGGCATTGATTGCCGCTTCTTGCTCAGCGGTAATGTCAGGTGCTGCACCCACCATGCGCCAATTCTGGATTGAGACATCAACGCCACCTTCCTTGAAGGTTGGTGAATCTATGCCTTCAATACGCTCGTCGCTGGAAATGCCGATAATGCGTAGCGTGCCAGCTTTGATCTGTGGATCAAACTCGCCATAGCCAGAAATGCCGACTGTCACCTGATTGCCGAGGATTGCGGCAAGGGCTTCACCGCCACCGGAAAATGCGATGTAGTTCACTTTTGTAGGGTCAACACCAACGGCTTTTGCAAAAAGTCCGGCTGTAATGTGGTCAGTACCGCCTGCCGAACCGCCGCCCCATGAGACCGAGCCGGGATCTGCTTTGAGCTTTGTAACCAAATCGCCCAAGTTCTGAATATCAGATCCTGCGGGAACAACGATGGCTTCATATTCGCCGGTCAGGCGCGCAATCGGCGTAATAGCATCAAGATTAACGGGGGAGTTGTTGGTCAAGATCGCGCCGACCATAACGTAGCCGCCAACAATAAGCTGGCTTGGATCACCCTTGTTCTGATTAACGAACTGCGCAAGCCCAATAGTACCGCCAGCACCGGGAACGTTGATGACCTGAACACTGCCGGAAATCTTCTCGTCCTGCAACACGCTCTGCATGGTGCGTGCGGTCTGATCCCAGCCGCCGCCCGGTGCCGCAGGTGCCAAAACCTTATAGTCTTCAGCCGATGCTGCACTGGCGATTGCAAGCACTGCCACCGACGAAATGGCCAAAATCCATTTACGCATAAATCCTCCCAGAATGCACTTTGCGTGCATTGTGCTGCTATCTTTTCGATAGCCCTCCTCAAAAGCCTTCACCTCTCCCAAGGTGAAGACTCTTGATCTGGAGATTACAACAGGGATTTACAATACGCTAGCGCGAGACTGATTGAGACGCGGTCCATTAGCATAAAGTCTAAGCAATTTTTAATCGATGATTTAGTGGCTTGCGTCGCTTGACCTTGCTGATACCAGAACGTAATAGAGTTACGACGGTTCCCCGACCGAGAGCGAAGGGGATTAATAGGGAACACGGTGAGGACGACCCAAAAGGGACCGAGACCGTGGCTGCCCCCGCAACTGTAAGCGGATTGCCGTTCATCCCTGTGACGCCCAAAGGCGTCATGCCACTGAGTTTAGCTCGGGAAGGCAGATGAACAGCGAATATTCGTGAGCCAGGAGACCTGCCGTCTAACGTAGTCCATTGTCACGGGCGGGGATGCCCGGTGCAGGAGTTGGTTATGACAGCTATAAACGTCGCAAGGCGTCGCCTCCCTTTGTCATTCATATCCCCGGATATGTCCGTTCTCTATACGCGCCGGATCACGTCCGCCGTTTGATACGGCTTTTCTCACATCATTTCGGGGATTCAAATGAAACTCATCGGCAAGTTGCCGTTTGGCGCAATTGTTGGCGCTGCAAGCCTTTTCGTAACTGGTTTTGCGGCTGAAGCAGCTGAAACGCAGTATCCGCTAACGTTGAAAAATTGCGCGCGCAACGTGACATTTAAACATGCGCCAGAACGTGCGGTGGCCGTTGGTCAGAGCAGCGCAGAAATTCTGTATCTTCTGGGCCTCGGCGATAAAATGGTCGGCACAGCTTTGTGGGTTGGGCCTGTCCTCAAAGGCTACGAAGAAGCCAATGCCAAGGTAAAGCGTCTCGCGGATAATGATCCGAGCTTTGAGAGCATTCTGGCGGAAAAACCTGACCTTGTTGCCAATCAGTTCCAATGGCAGATTGGACCTGAGGGTGTTGTGGCGAAGGCTGAGCAATTCGAAGAACTCGGCGTTCCGGTTTATACATCCCCAGCCGATTGCATCGGAAAAGACAATTCAGACGGCGGTGATGGCGTTCGTCACGACGCCTTCACCATGGATCAGGTCTATCAGGAAATCGACGAACTCGCGCAGATCTTCAATGTGCAGGATCGTGGAGCAAAGGTTGTTGCTGATCTCAAAGCACGCGAAGACGCAGCACGTAAGAAGATCGCATCTGCCGATGGCAAGCTTTCGGCTGTTGTCTGGTTCTCCAGTGCAGAGCTCGATATTGATCCTTATGTTGCGGGCAAGAATGGTGCTCCAGCCTATATTCTGAAAACACTTGGCATCAATAATATCATTGATAGTGAAGAAGAGTGGCCGACTGTTGGCTGGGAAACCATTGCCAAGTCCAATCCGACAATTATCGTCGCGGGCACTATGGATCGTCGTCGTTTCCCTGCTGATGATGTTGCAGTTAAGCGGGAGTTCCTGAAGACTGACCCGGTCGCAAGCCTGATGCCAGCTGTTAAAGATGGTCATGTGTTCGATATGGACGCACAGGCAATGAACCCGACTATCCGCACCATTGAAGGCATTGAAACACTGGCAGATGCCATTGCAGCTTCAGGCCTGAACAAGTGACAACACGCTTAGCCACAGCCGGAATTCTGACTTCGAGAAGCTCAAGCAGCAGGGTGCTTTTTGGCGCACTGGCGCTTGTCTTATTGCTCGGCGCGCTGTGGCTGGGCGCCGCTATTGGTGAAACGTCAATACCTTTGGACGTGGTGGCAAAGACTATTGCCAATCGCATCTGGAATGCTGGTTATCCGCTCGAACCTATCGATGAGGGCATCGTGTGGAGTTATCGCTTAAGCCGTGCGGTAGTCGCGGCTTGCTGTGGCGCAGCTCTTGCAATATCGGGCGTCGTTCTGCAATCACTTCTGCGAAATTCTTTGGCTGATCCTTATATTCTAGGTATCTCAGCCGGGGCGTCGACAGGTGCCGTCGCTGTTGCAATTCTCGGCATCGGCGCTGGTATGCTCTCGCTGTCAGTGGGGGCTTTCATCGGTGCGATCATTGCATTCTCGCTTGTTTCACTGTTGGCACTTCGAGCAGGGCGGGGAAACAGTGCAATCATCCTCGCAGGCATTGCGGGCTCCCAGCTTTTCAACGCGCTAACCTCATTTATTGTCACCAAGGCCGCAAATGCGGAGCAGGCGCGCGGCATCATGTTTTGGTTGCTGGGCAATCTCTCTGGTGTGCGCTGGCCTGATGTGACGCTTGCGTTGCCTGCTTGCATTGTGGGTCTCGCAATTTGCCTATGGTATGCGCGCGCCCTTGATGCCTTCACGTTTGGCTCGGAATCGGCGGCATCGCTCGGCATTCCCGTGCGCCGCGTCTATGCAGTGCTGATCGGCGTTAGTGCCATGATGACGGCGGTGATGGTCTCTATTGTGGGTTCTATCGGGTTTATCGGGCTGGTCATACCCCATGCGGCACGTATGGTCGTTGGTGTGCGTCACGGGCGATTGCTGCCAGCTTCAGCACTCATTGGTGCAATCTTCATGATTGTTGCCGATATCCTCTCTCGCATCATCATTCCGGGGCAGGTTCTGCCAATCGGGGTCATAACGGCTCTGTTCGGTGCGCCGGCTTTTGCATTCCTTCTCGGGCAGAGGAGGGCGCAGTCATGATGCTTTCAACGCATAATGTTTGCTGGTCGGCAGGCGGTGTCGAAATCCTGCGCGACGTATCGCTCGACGTGAAAGAAGGCGAATTTCTGGGTATTATCGGGCCGAACGGCTCTGGTAAGACCAGTTTCTTGTCGCTTCTTTCTGGAGTTCGCCGCAGCCGTTCTGGCGAGGTAAGGCTGGGCGGAATGCCTATTCATAAGCTCAACCGTCGGGAGATTGCGCGCAAGCTCGCATTGGTTGAACAGCAGGCTGGAACGACGGATCGTATTACTGCGCGGCAAGCAGTCGAGCTAGGACGTACCCCTTACCTTGGCGCTCTTTCTCCATGGTCTATGGAAGACGACGTGATCGTGGATCGTGCGCTTGCCAATGTTGATATGACGCATCTCGCAGATCGATACTGGCATACGCTTTCAGGTGGCGAGCGGCAGCGTGTGCACATTGCACGTGCGCTGGCACAAGAGCCGCAAATCTTGTTGTTGGACGAACCGACAAACCATCTTGATATCGGACATCAGATTGGGTTGCTTGACCTTGTTAGTCGACAGAGGCTGACAGTGGTCGCGGCACTGCATGATTTGAACCATGCGGCAATGTTCTGTGATCGCATTGCGGTCATGGATAAAGGGCAGCTTGTTGCTTTAGGAACGCCGCGTGACGTGCTTCGGGCCGAATGTATCCGTAAGGTTTTCGGTGTTGAGGTCGAAGTGGAATATCAGGGCGTGGATGGCTGCCATATCCGTTATCGCGCACCGAGCCATCCGAAGCTTGAACTTAAACAATCCGCATAAACATGATTGGCATGACAATGAGCAAACGATTTTTCCTGGCCGCTACGTTGATGGTTGCTTCTGCATTTCCAGCTTTTGCTGAGACGTTCGAAGTTAAGATGATGAACCGTGGTGAAAAAGGCTCAATGGTTTTCGAGCCGGACTTCTTGAAGTTGGCGCCAGGCGATAAGGTGAAATTCATTGCAACCCATAAGAGCCATAATGCGGCGACGGTTGATGGGATGGTTCCAGAGGGCAATCCGGGCTTTAAGGGCAAGATCAATGAAGAGATCGAAGTGACTTTCGATCAGGCTGGCTTTTATGGCATCAAGTGCTCGCCGCATTACGGCATGGGTATGGTGATGCTGATTAAGGTTGGTGAAGCTGAGCTTCCACCAAGCTATCGTGAGGTGAAATTTCCGGCACGCGCAAAGACGCGTTTTGAAGATTTGTTTGCCGCATCATCCAATTGATTGTATATTTAAATGCTAAATTAAATAAAAGTAATTTAGCATTTAAACTTAATTATTTTACTTATGATATTCACGCGAATGTTAGGGGCTTATTGTTGACACTCTGTTTACATTTTGTTGACGTTTCTGCTATTAGGGCGATGTCATATTGTTAAGCCGTCCATTTTAAATTGTCTTTTTATTGACTTTCTAAAAAATGAATGCGTCGATTATTTTAGTTCAGCTTATTCTTGCATCTAAATAATCGCTGTTTGCTCTATGATAGATGCAGCAGCTTTGCGGCATCTCTTTTATGACCTGAATGTTAGGATAAGCTCAGTCTGAAGAGGGCAGAAACAAATTCAAGAGCTTTCATAGTCATTTTTAATAAGATTATATTTATATTGATAAAGAACGACGGCATCTTTTTTGGATGTCGTCGTTATTTTGTGGTGCATTTCTACATCGTGATTTTAATAGTTTCGATTACGGAATTGGGGGGCTACATTGCAGCTTTTAAGCGATGCTGCGTTAAATCAAGACCGAGTTCTTTTGCGCGAGCAATGACGGGTGCAAAGCGGCGCTGCTTCTTTTCCGCATGGTTTGAAGCAATGTCCGCAATGCGGTGCTTGAGGAACGGGTTAAGGAAGCGCTCGCGGACAGTATTGACATAGGCTTCCGCCTGTTCGCCCAGACCGTCGGCAGCAAAGACCGGCAGAACCTCTTCGCGCCAAAGCGCTTCAAGTTCATTGCGGATCGTTTCATCCTGCATGGCCTCCAGTACAATTTCATCCTTCGGACGATTGCCGTTCAACCATTGCTCAGCAATGAAAGTGTGGCCGAGATTGAGCAGATAGAGTTTGAGGCGCTCATAGCTTGCGAGGTCATCTGTCACGACGATGTCAGGATGCGTGCAGGGAAGTGTGAGCCCGTCTGTCTGTTCAATGGCCCAGATCGCATAATGTTCGGCAATAGCACCGACCGGGTCGATGGGTTCTGATACAATGCGGTCAACAAGGCTGTTGGCAAAGACGCATTTGCTTTCAATCCATTGTGTGAAAACCTTCGGCAAGCTCCAGCTTTCTGCGAGATCAAGCACGATCGAGCGCAGCTTATCGCCATTGCGCGAGATCAGTTCGCACGGAAAAATCGACAGTGCTGCTTCTGGATTAACCTGCCAGCGATGATGCAGCAGCACAAGCAGCTTGGCGGGAAAGCTTTTTGGCAGACGGTCGGCGTCGCTCAGCAGGGAAACATCATCACTTGCATCCAGCTCAAAGCCTTTGTCGCCAGTATTGGACAGGATCACCTGAACCTGTGTGGCAAGTGCGCGGATTGCTTTCCAATTGGTATGGGCGGAATAGGCCACACTTACGCTTCTTGCCTGATGCGTTTCATCAATAGCCTCGCCATTGGTCAGGCCGCGAATGATGACCGGGTAGCCTTCGCCGCTGTTAAGCGCCTCGATGCGGCGCGCACTCTCAGGATTGGTGGTCGTTTGAACGATTGCAACGGTGCCGATAGCGTCGCCTTTAGCTAAAGCTTCAGAAATGAAGAAGTCCACATGCCCGAGCAGAAAACGGCTGGTGCCAAACTGTAGAATCGATGGCTGATCGGTCATGTAGTCCTCCCTGAATTCCCTAAAATAGCTACGCCAGCCGGTAAAATTGGTCAAGCCACTCTTTAAAATCCATCTAAAAGGTGGTGCGACAAAACTGACATAATTGCATATATTCAGCAATTACAATGATATAGCTAATATTGCACTTTTTGCATCTTCAAAATATGGTAAGGCCAATTTGGGAGAGAGCATGAGTGAGCATATTGGCTCCGTGGAACCGCGGAGGCTTTACCAACAGATTGCCGATCGGGTCCGTCATCTGATCCGTGAAGGCCATTTTCCAGCGGGAAGCAGACTTCCAGCCGAGCGTGAACTCGCGCATCAGCTGGGCGTGTCCCGGCCTTCTTTGCGTGAAGCGCTGATTGCGCTTGAAATTGCAGGCAATGTCGAAATCCGCATGGGTTCGGGGATCTATGTTGCAGCTGAGGAAACACGGCTTCCAGCACAAGGCGGTTCGATTGGCGAAAGCCCGCTCGAAATCATGCAGGCGCGCTCGCTTGTTGAAGGCAGTGCGGTGATTATGGCTTGCAGCCAGATTACCAAAGAGGCGCTGGAGCGTCTGCGCGGCAATCTTGATGCGATGCGTTTGCAGATTGAAGCTAAGCGCAAGCCAATAGAGTTGGATCGACAGTTTCATCTGATTATCGCTGAACAATCGGGCAATTCGGTTGTTGCCCGCATCGTGCGTGATTTGTTTGACGAGCGGCATAGTCCGCTGACCGCGCAAATGCGTACCCGATATGAGAATGCCGAAACATGGACATATGCTTTGGCAGAGCACGAGAAGATTTATGCTGCACTGGAGGCGAGGGATCCGCTTCTGGCGCAGGCAGCGATGCGAACGCATCTGGATACATCAAAGCAGCGATGGATGGAGAACGAGCCCAGATAGTTGGGCTCATGTTTAACGCTGTTGCGATCTTGGGAGTGAGGTCAGAAAAATGAACGACAAGGCTGTCTCGGCTGTGACGCCGGTAATCCTTTTGCATCCGTCCGACGATGTGGCGGTTGCGCGTATTTCGGTTCGCGCTGGTGATCCGATTGGGCTTGGTGGTATTACTGCGCACAATCTTATCGGGCGTGGTCACAAGGTTGCTCTGCACGCTATCCCGCAAGGCAAGGAAGTGCATAAATATGGGCAGGTGATTGGTGTTGCCACGCAGGATATTGCCGTGGGTGAACATGTGCATCTGCACAATCTCGCAATGCTGCCTTCCGAGCATGAGCATCAGTTTTCGGTCGATATTGAAGAACGCGGTATGCTGCCGGAAGCGGAGCGCCGCCAGTTCATGGGCTATGATCGCGGTTTCGGTGGCGTCGGTACGCGCAACTATATCGGCGTCATTTCATCGGTAAACTGCTCGGCAACCGTGTCGCGTTACATTGCCGATTATTTCAACCGCATGGGCGGTCTGGATGGTTTTGAAAACGTGGATGGCGTGGTGGCACTCACGCATGGCAGTGGTTGTGCGCTGAACACCAAGTCGGAAGGTTATCGTCTGCTCACCCGTACCATTCAAGGCTATGCCAAGCACCCAAATTTCGGCGGCATTCTGCTAATCGGCCTTGGTTGCGAAACCAATCAGATCGCGCCGATTATGGAACATTATCGCATGGAAGAGGGCGCGCGCCTTCGCACCATGACGATCCAGCAACATGGCGGCACGCGCAAGACCATCGATCACGCGATTGCCGAGATAAAAGAAATGCTGCCGCTGGTGAATTCTGCCAAGCGTACGCCGCAACCGTTGTCGAAGCTGAAATTGGCGCTCGAATGCGGTGGCTCGGATGGTTATTCGGGCATTTCAGCAAACCCGGCTTTGGGCTATGCATCCGATCTGATCGTACGCAATGGAGGCACAACTGTTCTGGCTGAAACACCTGAAATCTATGGCGCTGAACATCTTCTGACACGCCGCGCAGTTACACCTGCGGTTGCAGAAAAGCTGCTTCAGCGCATCGATTGGTGGCGCGATTATACCGCGCGTAACGGCGACGAACTCAACAACAATCCGTCGCACGGAAACAAGCTAGGCGGTCTCACCACTATTCTTGAAAAGTCGCTGGGTGCGGTTGCGAAGGGCGGCTCCATGCCTCTCAAGGCCGTCTATGAATTTGCTGAAACCGTGACCGAACAAGGTTTCACCTTCATGGATACGCCGGGCTATGATCCGGTTGCCGTGACTGGACAGGTGGCGGGCGGTTGTAACGTCATCTGCTTTACGACAGGACGCGGATCGGTGTCGGGCTTCAAGCCTGCGCCTTGCATCAAGATTGCGACCAATTCCGAAATGTATGAACACATGAAGGAAGACATGGATTTCAATTGCGGTGGCATCGTCACAGGCGATGAAACCATCGAAGAGTCCGGCACACGCATTTTCGAGCATATCATCGCGGTTGCTTCAGGTGAGCAGACGCTGAGTGAAATCTACGATTATGGCGATAACGAATTCGTACCGTGGCAGGTCGGCGCAGTAACCTAAGCTGCCTCGAGCAATAAAAATGACAGGAATATTCTGATGGTCAAAGCTCTGCGTATCGAGAGCGAGAACGTAACTCGTTTTGCTGAGATTCCCGAAACACCACTTTTGCCCGGCCATGTCCGGGTGAATGTGAAGCACGTGGGGCTTTGCGGCAGCGATCTGAATACGTTCAAAGGGCTTAACCCGCTGGTGGAACTGCCACGCATTCCCGGTCATGAAATCGGCGGTGAAATCATCGAAGCGGGCGAGGGCGTGAGTGCGGCCTATGCCAAGGGTAAACGCGTTATCGTGCTGCCTTACACCAATTGCGGCCAGTGTTCTTCTTGCCGCAAAGGACGTCTGAACGCGTGTCGTTACAACAAGACGCTCGGCGTGCAACAGAATGGCGGGCTGGCAGAACAGATCGTGCTGCCAGCTGAAAAGCTCATTCTGAACGATACGCTTGCACCACGTCATCTCGCATTGGTCGAGCCGCTATCGGTTGGTTTTCATGCAGTCGAACGTGGCCGCGTTCAGGCTGGTGATACCGTTGCGGTGCTGGGTTGTGGCATGATCGGCATGGGTGTGCTGATTGGTGCGGTTGCGCGTGGTGCAAAGGTTATCGCCATCGATCCGAGTGCTGAAAAGCGTGAACTGGCGCTGAAATTTGGTGCAACACACGCTCTGCCGGGTGGCGAAGATGTTGTCGCGAAGGTGCAGGAACTCACCAATGATGATGGCGTCGATGTCGCCTTTGAAGCGGTCGGGTTGCCGATCACATTCACGCAGGCTGTTGATCTCGCGGGCTTTGCGGGACGTGTGGTCTATGTCGGCTATTCCAAATCGCCAGTGACCTATCAGACCCAGTTCTTCAATCTCAAAGAACTCGACATCATGGGCTCGCGCAATGCGACGCTCACCGATTTTGAGGCTGTCATCGCCCACCTTGAAAAGCTCGGAAACGATGCAGACCTGCTTATCTCGAAGGTGTTTCCATTTGAGGAAGCAGAACAGGCGTTGCCCTATTGGGATGGCGACCGCAACGTTCTGAAAATCATCATTGAACGCAACTGAATTGAAGCAGGTTTCTCTGCCCGGGAAGGACGGGCAGAGAAATTTTGTGGAGGAAACCGGCCTTTTGGCCAATTCTAAGGACCCTAAAGGGAGGAATATCATGAAGAAACTCGTTACCGGCATGATCGCCGCCAGCATGCTATTGGCTGGAAGCATGGCAGCATTGGCCGCAAATGTGTCGATCAAAGTTGCCTATGAAAACAACCCGGGTGAGCCTTTTGATGAGGTGATGCATTACTGGAAAGACGATCTTGCCAAGCGTAGCAATGGCGAAATCACACTGGAGCTTTATCCAAGCTCGCAGCTCGGCTCCAAGAAGGATGTGACGGAGCAGGCCATGATGGGCCTCAATGTCGTGACGATTTCTGACGTTGGCTTTCTGGCCGAATATGACCCGGACCTCGGCGTGCTTTATGGCCCGTTTCTGACTGATGATCCGGCGCAGCTTTTCAAGGTTTATGACGGTCCTTGGTTTAAGGAAAAGAGCGAAGAGCTGAAGAAAAAGGGCATTCACATCGTAATGCCGAACTATCTTTACGGTATTCGCCAGATCATTTCCAAAAAGCCAGTCCGCACGCCGGAAGACCTCAAGGGCATGAAGATCCGCGTTCCGAACAACGTCATGCAGATTAAGACCTTTGAAGCTATGGGTGCTACGCCAACCCCAATGCCGCTGGGCGAAACCTTCCCGGCGCTTGCGCAGGGCGTGATTGATGGCGTCGAAAATCCGATTTCGGTTCTCTATGGCCAGAAATTTCAGGAAGAAGCCAAGTATCTGAGCAAGGTCGGTTATCTGACCAACGTGGCTCTGATCGTCGGTGGCGAAGCCTTCTTCTCGACACTGCCTGAAGAACAGCTCAAGATGATCCATGAGTCCGCATATGATGCGGGTCTCTACAGCCAGAAGCTGACGATCGAAAAAGACAACGAGATGATCGAGAAAATGAAGGAAGCTGGCGTCGAAGTCATCGAAGTTGACCGTGCTCCTTTCAAAGCTTTGGCTGAAAAAGTCTACACCCAGTTCCCTGAATGGTCGCCAGGTCTTTATGAAAAGATTCAGGCTGAGCTGAAGAACTAATCCTCCCTATTCGGATATTGCCATGTCGCGGTTTTCACTGCGGCATGGCACGGTTATGGAAATTAATCCGATGAAATATTTTGATAAACTGGTCGAGTGGTCGGCAGCTTTGCCGCTTTTCGTTTTGCTGGCAATGTTCAATGTCGCTGTTGTCATGCGCTACTGGATGCATCAGCCATTGCAATGGACCGAGGAAATGGCCGGGCTATTGATGATCTGGATCATCATGCTAGGTAGTGTTGCGGCAGAACGCAGCAACCAGCATCTCGCTATTCCGATGCTTGTGGACCTCTTCTCTGAGAAGATTCGTGATGTCATTAATGCAATCATCTCAATTCTCTCGGGATTGTTCCTGCTTTATGTATCCTATGCCGGTTACAAACTGTCGGTCGCAGCGCAGTTCAAAGTCACTGACGTGCTCCGCGTCTCCTATTTCTGGATCGACATCGCAGTCCCCGTCGGCTTCGTGATTATCTCTATTTATATGTTTGCAGGTGCTTTCAAGTCCTTGCGCGCCGTATTTGCGGGAGGCAAGGCATGAACCTGACGACCATCGTTCTTATCATGCTGGCACTGATTGCGCTTAACATGCGCCTGTATGTGGCCATTTTGATTGCTGTCTTTACCTATTTTATCTTCTTCAACCAGATGCCGATTGCTATTGCTGTGCAGCGCTTTATCAGCCCTGCCCAGAACACATCGCTGTTGGCGATCCCGTTCTTCATTATGCTTGGAACGGTCATGTCGCATACGGGTATTGCCGAGCGTCTGATTAAGGTTGCGGATATTCTGGTTGGCCGTATGCGTGGCGGCATGGCGCTGACCAACATCATGGTTTCGACCCTGATGGGTGGCGTGAGCGCCTCCAACCTCGCCGATAGTGCCATGCTGACGCGCATGATGGTGCCGGAAATGGTCAAGCGTGGCTATGATAAGGCATTTTCCTGCGCAGTTACGGCTGCAGGTTCGCTAATCACACCAATCATTCCTCCGGGTATTGCGCTGATCATCTATGGTTTAATCGCTGACGTATCCATCGGCAAGATGTTTATGGCCGGTGTTGTTCCGGGAATTCTCGGCGCCGTTATTCTGATGATTGCAGCCTACATCACTTCGGTAAAACGTGGTTATAAGCCAAGCCGTGAAAAGCGCATGAGCGGTGCCGAAGTTGCATCGACGCTTGCTTCTGCATGGCCTGCTGTGCTGCTGCTGTTCGCGATCATCGGCGGTATCCGTATGAATATCTTCACGCCGACGGAAGCCGGTGCTGTTGCTGTTACGCTGGTGCTGATTATCGGCTTTGTGATCTATCGCGAAATGCGTGTGTCACACGTGGTGGATTCACTTATTGAAACCGCCAAGTCCACAGCTTCGGTGATGCTGGTTATAATGGCGTCGTCTGCACTCGCCTGGGTGTTTTCGCTTGAGCAGGCCGGCCAGTCGCTGATGCAGCTGATTTCATCATTCACCAGCAATCCCTATGCGTTTTTGCTGGCAGTCAACGTAATCCTTCTGATCCTTGGCGCGCTGATCGAAGGCACTGCTCTGATGATCGTTCTGGTGCCATTGCTCATGCCGACGGTTAAAGCGCTTGGCATTGATCCTGTGCATTTCGGTATTATCGTCATCGTCAATCTTTCGATTGGTACACTGACGCCGCCCGTCGGAACAGTGATGTTGATGGTCTGTAATATAGCCAAAGTACGTGTTGCAGATTTCACGCGTCAGGCATTCAGCATGTATATGGGGCTGTTCATCCTGCTTGCATTGATCACATACGTGCCATTCATCTCGACGTTTTTGGCAAACTAATTGATTAAAGGCGCGGGAAAATCCCGCGCCTTTTATTTTACAGCACCGAGTGACAGTCCTTTGATAAGATAGCGCTGCAACCAAACAAACAGGATTGCAACGGGCAACGTCGCAACCAATGTTGCGGCCATCACATAATGCCACTCAACCGTGTAGCGCCCAGCAACCAGTGAGAATACCTGAATAGGTAGCGTGTAACTCTCCTGACTGCGAAGCATCGTCAGCGCTACAACGAACTCATTCCAAGCGTTAATGAAAGTGAATATCGTGGTGACTGCGATTGCGGGAAGGCAAAGCGGCAGGAATACCTTGGCCAGTGTTTTGAAACGACCTGCACCCTCCATCCATGAAGCTTCTTCGAGGTCCTTTGGTATCGTGTCGAAATAGCTTTGCAGCATCCACACCGTGAAGGCGACGTTGAACGCCATATAGACAGCACCCACTGCTGTAACGCTTTCAATCAATCCATAGGCTGCGAGCAGTCGAAACAGGCCCAGCACCAGAACGATGGGCGAAATCATCTGCGAAATGAGCAAGAACTGCCGAAATGCACCATCACCCGCAAAACGAAAGCGGGACATAGCATAAGCGGCAGGGATTGAGAAAACAATCGCGCCCACTGATGCGATCACCGAGACGTAGACCGAGTTGAGGAGTGCTGTGCCGAAGCCTGTACGGACCCACATTTCCGAGAAATTCTGCCAATGAAATTCGCTCGGCCACCATGTTGGTGACAAAACTTCCTGGGGTGGCTTTACAGCTGTGAGGAACATTACTGCGAAGGGAAACAGTGTCAGCACAATGAGCGGAACAAGAGCCGCCCATGCGAGAATTGTCCGTTTTACTTTTGGCTTGTTCATGCCGGTTCCTTCCGCATGGCAAGGCGAATATAAATCGCGGTAAACACAAGAAGAATGGCGAGCATGATAAGCGATACTGCAGAGGCTTCACCGAGTTTTCCGAGACGGAACGCAAGCTTATAAAGATGCGTGACCAGAATATCTGTTGAGTTGGCCGGGCCGCCCTGTGTCATCACCCAGATAATAGGGAAGGAATTGAAAACATAAATCGTGTTCAAAACGATGGCTATATTCACGAAGGGCTTGAGTAGCGGGAAGGTAATTTCACGAAACTGCTGCCAGGGACTGGCACCCTCAAGCGATGATGCTTCGTAAAGATCATCGGGAATGGACGAAAGGCCACCGAGAAAGATCGTGGTTGTAAAGGGCACAGTGACGAGAATGCCGACAAGTATCTGCATCGGAAATGCGGTTGTTGCGCTCGCAAGCCACTGGATATTGCTATCGATCAGCCCGAGATTACGCAGCGCAGAATTGAGCATTCCGCTTTCGCCATTCAGCGCCCAGCGCCAGACGATTGCGGTCATGGTAAGCGATACGGCCCATGGCAGCATGATGATGACACGTGCAATGGACCGGCCGTAAAAGTCCATATTGAGAATGATCGCAACCGGGATCGAAACAAGCAAAGCGCCGCCAACAACGGCAATCGTCCAGAAAGCAGTTCGCCATATCGCATTAATGAAATCGGGTGACGCGAACAGCGCTGAGAAATTGTCGACACCGTTAAAGTCTCGCAATTGCCCGAAGCGGTTCACGTTGTGGGTGGCAATCTCTATGAGGTTCACAACCGGCCAGAAAATCACAACCGCAGCCAGAAGCAGGCTTGGCAGGATCAGGAAATAGGGCAGTGTGCGATTTTGCATCAGCCATAAACCCCATATCTGTTGAATGAAGAAAGCCCGGCAATGCGCTAATGCACTGCCGGGATGACGGAGGCTTATTTCTTCAGGATTGCATCCGCTTTGGCGGCAGCTTCCTTGAGCACAGCGTCTGGTTCACCCTTGCCGAGATAGATTGTCTGCATGGCATTAGACGTGATGTCAGCGATTTCCTCCCAACCCGGAATGATTGGTGCGAAACGTGCATCTGGCAGAAGTGCGGTGAAGGCTGCGAGATCCGCATTATTGACGTAATAATCCATCTTCGCTTCTTCCTTATTTACAGGAAGGAAACCTTCGCCTTGCGTGAACTTGGCGCGCCAATCTGTTTGGAACAGGAAGTCGAGCACTTTCCATGCCTCCTCCTTGTTCTTAGAGTTCTCAAACATAATGACCGAGTCTGTCACGCCATAAGTTCCACGCGCACCCGTTGGACCAGCTGGAATTGCAGTCACGCCGTATTTAAGATTTGGCGCTTCTTCCTTGATCTGGTTTGACAAAAACGGTGCTGTGATCATCATGCCGACTTTGCCCTGCTTGAACAGGTTTTGCACGTCCTCACGCGCATAAGAGGTGACGCCAGGCTGCGTCAGACCATCATCAATCATCGATTTGTAAAGCTTGGCTGCTTCCAGTGCGCCCGGTGAACTCAGGCCCGATGTGCCGTCCTTGTTGAGGATTTCAGCGCCTTGGGACCACATGGCATAATAATAATAAACATCGGTTTCAATTTCTTTGCCCTGAAGGCCGAAACCATAGTTTTCACCGCCCAATGCCTTGATCTTTTCAGCGGCAGCTTTGACTTCATCCCAGTTTGCTGGAGGATTGGCCACACCAGCTTTTTCAAGCAGATCTTTGTTGTAATACATGGCGCGGGCAGAGGCCGCGATTGGCAAGCCGTAAGTTTTATCTTCGAGTACCGAAGGCGACAGGAATGTTTCGATGAAGCGCCCTTTGAAAGCGTCATCCATATAGCCGTCAAGCGGCTCTGCAATACCCTGTTGTACGAAATCAATCAGCCAGCGGGTGCCGATGATGGAAAGATCTGCGTTGGTACCAGCGGAAATATCGGTTGTGAGCTTTTGTAGCAGCACATCCCATGGCACAACTTCGAAATTGAGCGTTATGCCGGGGTTCTCGGCTTCGAAAGCCTTCTTTACTTCATCAAAATATGGTTTGGTTTTGGAACTGTATTCCGCAACTGTCATGCGCACTTCGCCCGCGTGCGCGAATGAGCTCAGTGGCAGAATGCTCAATCCGGCCAGAAGGCCAGCCTTCCATTTTCCTATCGTCATGTTTCCGTTCCCTTTTTTGGCATTGCCTGATGCAATTTCATGCTTATTTTTGTTATTTTCTTACATTATCGGCAAATCAAACGCTTTCAAGTAAAAAGTTTTGTTGCAAACTTACATTTTCACTTTTACGCTAAAGCCAAATAAGGGCGCGAAAAGCGCCGTATAAAGGGGAATAAATTGGAGAATTCAGGCGAGTTTGCCGGAAAATCCGTATTGATAACCGGCGCTGGCGGTGGCTTGGGGACGGCTCTTGTTGAGCTTTTTACCTCTCGCGGTGCGCGCGTTGTCGGTTGCGATCTGACGCTTGAGGCAATGCAGAGCGATTGTATCTCCAGCCGTCACGTTTTTGACCTTGGTGTTCCTGAAACTGTGGAGCACGCGGCTCAAGGCATTATCGCTTCAGATGGTGTGCCCGATATCGTCATTAACAATGCTGGCTGGACCCGCTCGGATAGTTTTGAGGACCTTGAGCAAAGCAAAATCGCAACTGAAATCGATATAAATCTGACGAGTGTTTCAGTGCTTTCTACGGTTCTGGCAAAGGCAATGGCACGCCGGGGAAACGGGGCTTTTGTCTTCATATCCTCCATCAACTCACTCATGCATTTCGGCAATCCAGCCTATGCGGCTGCAAAGGCCGGCATCAATGCTTTTGCTCGCGCCTTGGCCGTTGAATATGGCCCGAAAGGTCTTCGCGCGAATGTGGTTTGTCCGGGCTCTATTCGAACGGCTGCATGGGATCATCGGATAGGTAAAGATCCAACGGTTCTCGACAAGTTGCGCAAGCTTTATCCTCTGGGACGTATTGTCAATGTTGAGGAGGTGGCGGAGGCGGTAGCATTTTTGGCGTCTGATCGAGCCTCCGGCATCACCGGCACGGTTCTGCCGGTTGATGCTGGCCTGATGGCTGGATGCAGGCCTTTTATTGATGATATTTTAGGTGGGAACTAAGCCATGAAGAATGTCTCTTTGCGCGGAATTACCAAGACGTTTGGCCAGCTTAATGTGCTTGATCGTGTTGATCTTGATATTGAAGATGGCGAGTTTCTCGTTCTGGTCGGCCCATCAGGTTGTGGAAAATCTACGCTTTTAAGAATGGTCGCTGGGCTTGAGCCAATTTCCAATGGTGATCTCATTATCGGTGGTGAACGCGCTAATGAATTGTCGCCGCAAAAGCGCAACATCGCGATGGTGTTTCAATCTTATGCGCTGTTTCCGCATATGACTGCGCGTGAAAATATTGGTTTTGGCCCGCGCATTCGCGGTGAAGATAAAGCAGCGACCGCTGCCAAGGTGGATAAGGCCGCAGGCATTCTCAATCTTCACTCCTATCTGGATCGGTACCCGCGCCAGCTTTCCGGTGGTCAGCGCCAGCGCGTGGCTATGGGGCGTGCCATTGTTCGTGAACCGTCTGTATTTCTGTTTGACGAACCACTGTCTAATTTGGATGCACAGCTTCGAGTGCAAATGCGCACTGAAATCAAGGCTTTGCACCAGCGGCTTAAATCAACAGTCATCTATGTTACCCATGATCAGATCGAAGCTATGACGATGGCAGACCGGATTGTCGTGATGAATCAGGGCAAAATCCAACAGATCGGAGCGCCGCTTGATCTCTATGACCGCCCGGCAAATAAATTCGTCGCGGGCTTTATCGGATCACCGTCCATGAGCTTCATTCCAGGGGCCGTTTCTGAGGCTGGAATATTTAGCAGCAGCGATGGTGAGAGTATTGCTGTGCCCGGACGCGGAACGACCAAAGGCTTGGCCGAATTGGGAATACGGCCTGAAAATTTCGTCGTTGATACTGACGGAAAGGGTCTGTCACTCATGGTCGAAGTTGTCGAGCCGACGGGACCGGAAACGCATGTTTACGGAAAAATTGCCGGTTCCGCCGTGCGAGCCGTGTTTCGTGAGCGTATTCATCTTGCGCCCGGAGAGCGAGTCCCTGTAACGGCAAGGCCTGAACATATCCATCTGTTTGATAAGGAAAGCGGACTACCGCTTTAAAAACTGCATGAGTAAAATCGCCGACATCCTATCGCAGCTTCATGCTGTGGCACAGGACGGATCAAAATCCGATAGGAGATTGGCGGCATTGGTGCTTGTGGAGCCTCATTCCATATCAAAAGCTGCAATCTCAGAAATTGCCCAGCGAGCAGGTGTTAGTGAGCCGACTGTTACGCGCTTTTGTAGATCCCTTGGTTGTGATGGTGTTCGTGATTTTAAGTTTTTTCTTGCACAGGCACTCGCTATTGGCGGTCAATATCTGACCGCGGAAGCACCGACGCGTGATGTACGTGAGGCGCGGATCGCGCTTGCGGTTACCGATGGTGCCATTTCCGCAATTCAGCGCGCCTGCGATAACATCGATATGTCGCTGATCATAAATATTGCAGAGCGAATTGCTGTGTCATCGTCTGTGCTTTGCATCGGGTCTGGCGGTATTTCTTCTATGATGGCAACCGAAATGCAAAACCGGCTTTTCCGGCTGGGTATTCCCGTGGTTTCCCATGTAGACGGGCAGTTGCAGCGGATGTATGCGGCCATTGCCGGGCCCGAAATGACGGTTATCGCCTTTTCGATATCAGGCTATGCGCGCTCGGTAATTGAAGCTGTCGAAATTGCTAAGCAATACGGCGCTGATACGATTGCAATTACTACACCGATTTCAGAGCTTGCGGGAACCGCAAACATGGTTGTGCCGTTTCGAGTTAATGAAGATGGAAATCTTTTTAAACCAACGTCTTCGCGCTTTGCTTTGTTGGCAATCGTCGACTTAATCGCAACTGCGACTGCTGAAACACGCGGTCCTGAAGTGCTTGAACGTCTGCGACGCATCAAACAAAGCCTGAATATGCTTAAAGTAGATGATCCAAGTTTGCCGCTGGGAGACTGAATGAATGGGAATACCTAAAACGATTGGCGAGATTGATACGCCTGCTATCCTTATCGATGTTAACCGCGTGCAGGCCAATATTGTTAAGGCGCAGGCACATGCTGATACGATCGGCGTGAAGCTTCGTCCGCATATTAAAACACATAAGCTTCCATATTTTGCGCGGCGGCAGCTTGAGGCTGGAGCTGTTGGCATTACCTGTCAAAAGCTTGGTGAAGCTGAAGTTATGGCGGATGCGGGCATTATCGATATTTTCTTGCCCTATAATATTCTGGGTAAGGAGAAGCTTGATCGGCTTTATGCTCTGCATCAGCGCATTACAATCTCCGTAACGGTTGATAACGCGACAGCTCTTGAGGGGCTGGCAAAGCGCTTCACCAATGCAGGGCGACCGCTTAAGGTTCTTGTGGAATGCGACACCGGCATGGGGCGCTGTGGCGTGCAAACGGCCGAGGAAGCGCTTAAACTTGCCCGGCAGATCAACGAGAGCAAAGGTCTGCACTTTGGTGGCCTGATGACTTATCCAGCGACTGGCAAGGCTGATCAGGCAGAAAACTGGTTGCGTACAGCGCGTGATCTGCTGGCAGAAAATGGCCTTCAATGCGAAACTATCTCAAGCGGCGGCACGCCTGATATGTGGCTTTCGCCAATCGACAGTGTTGTTACTGAATATCGCCCGGGTACTTATATTTATTTCGACCGTTTTCAGATGGCAAAAGGGGCGGCAACGCTTAACGATTGCGCTTTGACTGTATTATCCACAATTGTCAGCCACCCCACACCAGACCGTGCGATTATCGATGCTGGTTCAAAATCGCTTTCCAGCGATACGCTTGGATTGCCCGATTTTGGCGAACTGGCTGGTAGGACAGACGCACGGGTGACGGGTCTGAGCGAAGAGCATGGCACGCTTAAGGGCGATCTCGCTGGCTTAAAGGTTGGTGACAAGGTGCGGGTTATTCCCGATCATGTCTGTGTCGTTTCTAATCTCTTCGACGAAGTGCATCTGATCTCCGGCGACGATATTGTCGATATTTTGCCGGTTGCCGCACGCGGAAAGCTTCAATGATGACGGATAATCCTTTCGCTGGTGACAATGACCGTGAGCAGATTTGGGAAATGCTGGTTCGTCGCGATATCGAGGCTTTTGTTACTCAGACTTGGTCGTTAGTGGCTGATGACTTTGATGAAGCGCGCTTTCTCGGCATTCATGCACACGGTGAAGTAAACCCGGACAAATGGGATGCTGCTTTCCCGACACTTGCTTCCTATCGCGATGAATGGTTGCGGCAGGCAGCAGGGAGTGCTGCAACAGATTATGCCGAATCTCTTGCCGATGGCGTGCATCGCGCAACACGACTCAATGTGATTGATATCAACGGTGATGTCGCAGTTGCGCGTAAAAAATTTAACGGAACTATCGCCAAAGCAGACGGAACACAGGATATTCTGAACTGGCAAACGCTTTATTTCTGTCGTCGCGATGGGGATCGTTGGCGCATCACTGGCTTTGTCGGGTATATGGTTAACGACTGATTTAATCGCGTTAAATAATCTCGCAAATTTGGGCACGGATCGGTTGATCCGCGCTCATTTTTCTGGCAAATGATGCCATATATTGCACAAGTATAATCATACAAATTCACTGTAATTATGCGGAATTATATTCTGCGAATACTAAATTGTCTCATGTCGCAGCCGATTGCATATTTGTCGCAGCTCGCTCCTGTGCAGCCCTTCCAGCGGATTACTATCGTAGGCAGGTTGACCGATTAAATCCGATAACCGGATAGGTTGGTTAACCTTCATATTTCGTCGCGCAGCCCATCAAAAACAATCAAGGGGACGGGCCGTGCAAAGATGAATCCGTGACTGTGGGTGGACATGTCTGGAAATGGCCTATATAAATAGATCACACCAATCGCTAATCATTCCATGTGGGTATGTCATTGCCCGCAAGTTGCGCATGTCCAATTCGCGCATGAATGAAGAAATAAAAATGATAATAAGGAGATTAAACCCACAAGAACAGTGGGGTTAAACATAATGCATGGTATTTTATACAAGGATGAAAGTATGAAGTCGCCAGCTAAGACAAAGATAAGCTTGAATAGCGTGTTTAAAGTCTTCGGCGACGATCCGAAGCTTGCGATGCAGGAATTGCGTGCAGGTAAGTCAAAGGCCCAGATTCACAGCGATCATGGTGCCACAATCGGTGTAGACAACGCGACCTTCGATATTAAAGAAGGCGAAGTATTCGTGATCATGGGCCTCTCTGGTTCAGGTAAATCAACGTTGTTGCGCCTTCTCAATCGCCTCATAGAGCCCACTGAAGGCTCCATCGAAGTTGACGGCCGCGATATTGTGAAAATGTCGAAGCGTGAGCTTATCGATCTTCGTCGTCGCGATATGAGCATGGTGTTCCAGTCATTTGCGCTTCTTCCAAATAGGAACGTAATTGATAATGCTGCGTTCGGCCTTGAAGTGGCCGGGATGGGCGAGGCTGAACGTCACGAAAAAGCGTTAAAAGCGCTGTCTGCAGTCGGTCTTGAACCCTATGCCAATTCGATGCCAGATCAGTTGTCGGGCGGTATGAAGCAGCGCGTTGGTCTTGCAAGAGCGCTGGCAAGCGAACCCACCATCCTGTTGATGGATGAGGCATTCTCGGCGCTTGATCCGTTGATCCGCACGGAAATGCAGGATGAATTGAAGCGTCTTCAGGCGGAAAATAGTCGTACAATTATTTTTGTAAGCCATGATCTTGATGAAGCCATGCGTATTGGTGATCGTATTTGCATCATGCAGCACGGCAAGGTCGTTCAGGTTGGTACACCAAACGAAATCGTCTCAGCGCCTGCCAATGATTATGTCCGTTCGTTCTTCCGCAATGTTGATGTTTCGCGCGTCTTTAAGGCTGCTGATGTCGTACGCGAAGATGAGCTGATCACCTTCGATCAGGCACAAATGTCTTCTGCACTCGAACGTCTTGATGCAAGCGGTAAGTCGTATGGCGTGTTGCTGGATGCTGACCGTGTTTATCGCGGTGTTGTGACACGCGATGCGCTCGCAAGTGGCAGTTTTAAAGCTGAAAATGACCAGCTAGATGGTGCTGCTGCAATTCAGGCTGATGCACCGCTGTCGGGGCTTCTGGTGCGTGTTGCTGAAAGCCCTTGGCCGGTGCCAGTCACCGACCGGAACAATCGCTATCTCGGCGCTATAAGTAAATCGGCATTGCTTGAAACGCTTGGCCGCGCAGGCTGATCTGCGCGCCTCATTTCTCTCAGGCTTTCGGGATTAATCCCGTTTTGGACGCCCGCAAGGGACACACAAGTCCAGCCATAGGTAACTCGATCTGAAATGGACGGTAAACCATGGATTTCAATTTTAGTATTGGCGGTGGGGCAGATGTAGTGGTCAACTACATTCTCGATCATTTCACGCCTGCACTTGATATTATTGCAGCCACTATCGGCTTTGTAACCGATGGTATTCAAAATGCTCTTCTTGCAATCCCACCATATGGTGGCGTTGCTATTCTCACACTGCTAGCTCTCTGGCGGGTAGGCTGGAAATTCGCGATTTTTGCAGTTCTGGCTCTTGCCCTCATTATTCATATGGGGCTTTGGAGCGGCACGATGGAAAGCCTCTCACTTGTGCTGGCTTCTACAATTATCGCTGTTGTGATCGGTATCCCGCTTGGCATTGCGATGGCGCGTAGCGATGCAGTTGCATCGGTTGTTCGTCCTGTGCTTGACCTCATGCAGACAATGCCTGCATTCGTCTATCTTATTCCAGCGGCTATGTTTTTTGGCCTTGGCGCCGTGCCGGGTACGATTGCAACGGTGATCTTCGCAATGCCGCCCGTTGTGCGTTTGACTAATCTTGGTATTCGCCAGGTACACGCGGAATTTGTCGAGGCGGGTCTCGCATTCGGTTGCACATCAAGGCAGTTGCTTTTCAAGGTGCAGCTCCCAAACGCAATGCCGTCCATCATGGCAGGCATGAACCAGACAATCATGCTGTCGCTGTCGATGGTGGTTATCGCCTCCATGATCGGTGCAGGTGGTCTTGGTAATACTGTCCTGACAGGCATTCAGCGTCTTGATGTGGGCAAGGGCTTCGAAGGTGGGCTCGCTGTTGTCATTCTGGCCGTTATTCTCGACCGCATCACCCAGAGCTTTGGCAAGGGAAATTCTGGCGGCGTGTTGGGCTTTTTCAAAAAGCTTTCATTCATGAAGAAGACAGAAGGGGAGCAGTCCTCATCCTCACTTCGCAATCAACAAGCATAAATAAAAAACGGGAACTCTTTCAATTCAAAGGAGAAGTTATGTTAGGTAAACTGACAAAATTCGGTCTTGCGGCGGTTGTTGCAGGTAGCATGAGTGCCGGTGCAGCCTTCGCGCAGGATAGCAAGACGGTAAAAATCGGCTGGGCTCCATGGTCTGATGCAGAGTTTGTAACAAAGCTTGCTGCAAAGCTGATGGAAGATAATCTTGGCCAGAAGGTCGAGCTGGTACAAACCGATGTTGCGCCCCTTTATCAGGGTGTGAGCCGTGGTGATGTGGATGCGATGATGATGGCATGGCTGCCGGAAACGCATGCTGATTACTACAAGCGCGTGGAAGATAAGGTTGAAAACCTTGGACCGCTTTATGAAGGTGCCAAGCTCGGCTGGATCGTACCGGCTTACATTCCGGAAAGCGAAATCAGCTCTATTGAAGATCTGAAGAAGCCGGAAATTCGTGAAAAGCTGAAAGGCGAAATTCAGGGCATTGATCCGGGCGCAGGTCTGACGCGCCTGTCCGAAGAAGCAATCAAGAAATATGGCTTGGACTACAAGCTGAATGTATCGAGTGAAGCGGCAATGCTCACGACAGTTGATCGTGCGATGCGTTCGGACGGTTGGTTTGTGGCTACCTCCTGGAGCCCGCATTGGATGTTTGGCAAATATAAGCTTCGTTATATTGCTGATCCAGAAGGTGCACTGGGCGGCGCGGAACATGTCGATGCGATTGCGCGCAAGGGTTTCAAGGAAGATAACCCCAAAGCGGCAGCGCTTCTGACCAAGATGAGCATCCCTATCGATGAGCTTGAAACTGCGATGTTTAATGCGCAGGAGACTTCTTATGAGAAGGCCGTTGATAAATACATCGCCGATCATCCAGATCGCATTAAGGAATGGCTTGCTGAATAAGCGTAGCGCTTTCGAGAAGACAAAACCCCGGCATCCGCCGGGGTTTTTGTTTGCAGTGATGCGCTTAGAACGCGTTTCGATCTGATTGAATCAGATCGGCGCTCTAATCATTTGTTTTTACGCACATCTTGGTCCGAAAACCGGTTCCCACTTTTCAGGATGTGCTCTAGAGCATATCGCGTTTATTCGTTTGGGTCGGAATATAGTTGCAATTGAAAAGGAGCAGGCTCCTCCCCAAGAACCTGCTCCTTAATGCATCGCCCCCGCCTGCGGATGGTCGATGCTGTATATATAAGCTATTGATTAGTAATAACTAATTAAAGGCCTCTAATCTTATGATCAACTTTAACGCACAATTGTTTTGCAGTGCAACTTGATTCTGATGTTCGCTAAGGGAATTCTGACATTTTTTAATTGTATTGAAAAAGCTGTCAGATTTTGCAGGCATTTACTCTAGCCCGCATGCGCGCAGAAACAGCGTAGAAACTTCTTTTTCGATGCGATCAAGGTCCAGCGGCTCGTCTTTACTAAGCGACATCATGCTGCGGACCTGTGTTTCAAAGTCGGCATAGTGCTGGGTGACAGCCCATATGTGCATCTGGAACAGCAGCGGGTCGACCGGCTTTATACGGCCATCATCAACCCATGACTGAATGAGTTTCACGGCATTATGGGTTGCAGATACGTGCTTCTTCCAATGGCGGCTCAAGAATGGCGCGCCATTAGCGATTTCTGTCGTGAATAGCCGTGAGGCTTTCGGGTTCTTCTGGCTGAATTCAAGCTTGGCGCGAATATATTGCCGGATCAGCGTTGCAGGGTCTTCCTCATTGCTGACGCCGAGAAATATGTCTTCCCACTCATCAAGGATATAAATGAGAATATCCTCGTAGAGTTCTTCCTTACTGGAAATATAATAATGTAGCTGTGGCTTGGTCAGGCCAGCACGTTGTGCAATCCCTTGTGTGGACGCGCCCGCTAGCCCTTTTTCAGCAAATTCATCGATAGCGGCTGTACGAATGGCACCTTGAATGCGACGCCTGCGGCCGAGAACCTTGTCTCGTCCCGTCAGCTCACTATCGTCATTCTGGTTGTCTGTGGTCATTCGTACCAGCCGCTATTAGAATTGCAGGAGGGTTATTGGCCCAATTGCTTCTTGATGTCGAGACCCGCGCCCTTGTTAACAAAAGCATCGGTTGCAACCTTGGTCATGTCCAACTCGTCGCCGCTGACAATGCCGGACTTGCGTGCGAGTTCGTAGAACTCTTTCACGCGGTTCATGTCGATTGCGCCAATGCCTTTTTCGAGCGTGTCGCCACTGTCGATCAGCTTAAGTTCCTTAAGACGCGCGAGCTCCGCATCCAGCGTTTCCTTGCTCATGTCAGCATTGTCCTTGAGGATCAGCTCATAGGCTTTGCTGTTGTCGCCATAAAGGAAGTTGTTCCAGCCTTCGATGGAAGCCGTTACAAAACGCTGAACCAGCTCAGGATTTTCTTCGATCAGCTTTTGGCGGGTTTCGATGGTGTTGGCGTAGGTGTTGAAGCCCTGATCTGCCAGCAGGAATGTCGTTACCTTCGCGCCTTCTTTTTCAGCATAGATCGGCTCGGCAGTGGCATAGGCCTGCTGCACCGTCTTCTTGTCGCTCAGGAACTGCGCAAGGCTATAGCCATAAGGACGAAGCTGCTCATCTTTGAAGCCGAAGTCTTTGACGAGCCATGGCCAGAACGAGAACTGACCATCCTTGGAAATCAGGATGGTTTCTGCATTGGCGAGGTCTTTGAAGTCCTTGTATTCGCCTTCATGCGCCATCAGTGCTTGCGGGTCTTTCTGGTAGAAAGCAGCCACAACCGTGGTGGGCACGCCATTGGCAACATTGTTGAACGACAAAAGCAGATTGCCGGTCAGCAGGAAGTCGAGACGCCCAGCCGCCAGCATCGGACGGTTGTTGACCTGTGGCCCGCCCATTTCGATCTTCACGTCAAGGCCGTGCTTTTCATAGGTTCCATCGGCAACCGCCTGATAGAAGCCGCCATGACCGGCCTGCGCCAGCCAGTTGGTGCCGAGTGTTACTTTATCAAGTGCATAGGCCATCTGTGCAGAAAGGCCAATGGAGAGAGCAGCGAGCGCTGTAACGAGTGTCTTTTTCATTTTAGTTCCCCTTAGTTAGTCCTGTGCTACCATGTCGGCTGTCCAGCCGCGGGTTTTGCCCGGATTGAGCAAGCCGTATGGGTCAGCTTGCTTCTTGAATTCGATCTGTACGCTGTCGATTTCCTTCATGCCGCCGTCTTCGATGGTGTAGGCGTGCGGATCATAAATGTCGCAACCGTCGACTTTTTCGAGTTCTTCGATCAGGCGATACATTTCATCGCGACCTTCAAAGCGCACGAGCGGCAGTGCAAAAATCTGCAATTCACCTTCAAGACGCGCCATTTCGTGATGCATATATTGCGTCTCGCCATAGCGTGCGATCTGGCGTGTCACCACATCGATGTCGAACGGGCGAGGATAGGCAACCTGCAAGTAAGTCCAGCCCGGCTCAGCTTTGAGTGCCTGAAGCGTCGTGTGGTTCCAGCCGCATTCGTAAGCAGGTTGAAGCCCGGCTTTGTGCAACTCATCAAGCGTCATCGAGAAGGTAACCTTGCCGCCGAATTCGATTGCCAAAGCCTCAAAACGCGCCACTTCTTCCGGTGCGATCATCGCAAAAACTGCATTTTTATCGGACGGGAAAAGATCACCAAACTTTGTGTAAAAACGCGCAAAGCGACGATCAACGGTAGTCAGCAGATAGCAATCGAGGTTTTCTTCAAGTGCTTTGAGACAGAATTTCAGTGTTGCCTCGTAGCTGTCGAAGAGGGCTGCGGTATGTACCCATTCGGTTGCTTTGGTGAGGCCAATTTCAAGCTCAAGAATGATGCCGTTGGTGCCATAGGCGTGCTGCACTTTGTGAATGTCGCGGCCCGTCAGCTCAATGATTTTCGGCTCCGGCTCAACAGTCAGAACCTTGACCGAGTAGACATTGCCGTCATCGCGCAACATGCCGTGGCGCAGCGAACCAATGCCACCCGAACCGCCTGAGAAAAAGCCGCCAATGGTGGCGATGCGGCGTGTGGACGGATACATCAGAAGTTCCTGACCCGTTTCGCGCACGGCATCGTCCAGGCGCGAAATACGGGCTCCACCTTCAACGCGAACCTTGCCCGGTTCGATTGCGATGATGCGGTCGATCTTGGTCATGTCGAGAATGACGCCGCCTTCTAGCGGAACGCACTGGCCGTAGTTGCCGGTGCCACCGCCGCGAACGGTGATTGGAATGCGAAGCTTGGCTGCAGCAGCTGCCACGCGGCGCACTTCATCCTGATCTTTTGGGATGACGACCAGATCGCCAAGGTAGTGACCGATATCTTCCGTCAGGATAGGGCTATACCAGAAATAATCGCGGGACCGCAGTTCGACTTGCTTTGGGTCGTCATAAATGCGGATCCCTTCGATCTCAGTGCGAAACGCTGCCCAGTCATAGATGCGCTGTGGTGCGGCAGAATTCATGGGTTTCTCCGATTAAATGTGTTTGCCATCGCGCCAGATGGTGCGATGCGCCTGCGGGCGGCTGATAAGGTCGTTGATGTCGGTGGCGTCGTGCCAAATGAAGTTTGCGCGTCCGCCTTCCGTCAGCGTCTGGACGCGGTCGCTTCCGATGAAACGCGCGGGCAGGGTCGTGATGCTGTCGAGCCATTCGACGGGCTCTAAGTGGCAGACCGGAGCTGCAAGGCGTAGGGCTGAAAGCGGGTCGTAATCGCCATAAGGATAGAAGGCGTCGCGCACATTGTCGGAGCCAAGCATGGCATCCATGCCCGCCCGACGAGCTTCTTTAAGCGGTGCGACACCACGAAGGCGTGGCGATTTTCCACCAAGCCTGTCTTGCAGATAGAGGTTAGATGTCGGCAGCGATACCAGCGCTGTTCCCGCATCTGCTGCCGCATCGAGAATGCGGCTTAGGTCGTCAGGCGAACGCAGCGAAAGCGAACAGGCATGACCGCAAAGGACGCGTCCCGCCATGTCGTGGCGCTTCGTTGCGGCAACAATCAGCGAAAAGCCATCGGCTTCCAAATCAAGCCCTTCATCGACGTGAAAGTCGAGCTTGAGATCATGCTGCCCCGCGAGACGAAACATCTCTTCAATTTTGGCTTCAAGATCAGCATTACGATAGAAGAATGCGCCGAGAACGCCGCCATCTTTTGCTACCCGCTCGGCAATCGTAGCACCGGCATCGAGCACAATATCGCCATGGATAAGGGCTGCGAGCTCCAGATCAATGCGGTCTTTCCATTCCTGACGCAGCTCGTTCAGCACAGGCCATGCGGTAGGCAGCTCAGGCGTCGTCCAATCAACATGGGTACGCATTGCGCCAACGCCCTGAGCATAGGCCGCTTCAAGGGCACGCGTGGCGCGTGCGCGAATATCGTCGGCATTCCAATGCTGGCGATCAACATTCATCAGATCAATCGCGTCGAACAGGCATTCAACTTTGGCGCTGCCACGCTCGGCAATGCGGCCAATGGTGAATGTCTTGTCGAGATGCACATGCACTTCGGCGAATAGCGGTGTGATAAAGCCGCCATTTTTAGCCTGTGAGGGCGTCAGTGAAGCGATGCGCTCGCCATTGATGCTGATGTCGTAATGACCATCAAGATCAGCAATGGCAACACCTTTTAGCAGATCAACGTTCACGACGGATCTCGCTTTCATGCCAGCGTCCGAGAACAAGGCGCGATAGCCAGCTTGTGATCAGGAAAATCACGATGCCGAGCAGCGAAACGAGGAACAGTGCCGCAAACATGCGCGGGATTTCATTGCGGAAGCTCGATTCCAGAATGCGCGAGGCGAGGCCGGTGCTTTGGCCAGCGCTGCCTGCAACGAACTCTGCCACCACAGCACCGATCAGGGAGAGGCCACCGGCAATCTTGAGCGCTGCCATGAAATAGGGCAGTGCGCTTGGCGCAAGCAGATAGCGCAGACGCTGCCAAGGCGAGGCGCGATAGAGCTTGAACAGATCACGCAGATTATGATCAGCACTGCGCAGGCCGATGACGGTGTTCGATAATATCGGGAAGAAAGCCACAATCCATGCGCAGATCAGCAATGCTGAAAATGTATCGCGCACATAAATCAGGATCAGCGGTGCAATGGCGATAACCGGAGTCACCTGAAGAATGACAGCAAACGGAAAGAACGCCATTTCAATTGGTCGCGACAGTGCAAAGATCATGCCGAGCAGAACGCCGCCGACAATTGCGCAAAACAGCGAAATCAGTGTGAGCTTGACCGTAAACCACATCGACGTCGCCAATGAAGGTCCGTCTTTTATAAGCGTTTCACCGATCAGCGACGGGGCTGGGATCAGGTAATGTGGCACTTCATAAAAGCGCACGAGGCCTTCCCATATGCATAGCGCGATAAGGATCGCGAGCGTCGGCATGATGATACGCAGATTGCGCTCACGACGGGCGAGGCGGTGTTGTTCCGAATTAAGAACAGGCAGTTGATTTTGCATTTTCCCTGTCCTCAGTGGTCAATATCTTGGGATGAAAGCGTCGCGGTGAGCGCATCGGAAACCCGAGCGCAATCTTTTGCGTAAGCTTCGGTGGCGCGATAATTTTCGGCGCGTGGATAGCTGCCTTCGATGCCGATATCGGCAACAACCCGTCCGGGGCGGGCAGCCATGACGATGACGCGATTGGAGAGATAGACGGACTCGTAAACGCTATGCGTGACGAAAACGACCGTCAGTCCATGTTCCTGCCAGAGCCGCAAAACGTCATTGTTTAGCTTGAAGCGCGTCATTTCATCGAGCGCCGCAAAAGGCTCATCCATCAACAAAAGGCGCGGACGCGTGACCAATGCACGGGCAATTGAAACACGCATTTTCATGCCGCCCGAAAGTTCGCGCGGATAAGCGGCAGCAAAACGCGACAGACCAACTTGTGTCAGAGCTTCTTCGACGCGTGGCGTTGCTTCCTTGCGTGATATGCCGGAAAGACGCAGCGGTAGATAAACATTGTCGAACACGCTGGCCCACGGCATCAGGGTTGGTTCCTGAAACACGAAGCCAATGTCCTGCGCAACAACTGGGCCTTTGCCCGGCGCGTGACCATTCACGTGAATGTCGCCAGCAGAGATAGATTCAAGCCCTGCAATCATACGCAAGGCTGTGCTTTTGCCGCAACCCGATGGGCCGAGGAAGCTTACGAACTGACCTTGTTCGATCTTGAGCGACATATCGCTGACCGCAATGACGCCTGTGCCATACTGCTTGTAGACGCCGTTGATATCGATCAGGGAAGGTGAGGTTTGCGAGTTGGGGGCCACGCTTATCGTCCTTACCAGGCTGGCTTATTATCGAGCCAAGAGAGCGGCGCTCGCTCAATCTCAGCCAGCACTTCAACCAACCGTTCGGCGGCGAAATCGATGGTCTTGCGGCCTTTTTCAGCAGTGGCGAGCGATGCGTCACCGGCAGCACCATGTGCGTTGATGTCCTGAACCTGCCATGCAGGTTTTGCGCCACCACTCAGCGAAAGGTGCTTGTAGTCCGAAGCCAATGTTTCAGTCAGCGTGTGGAAATTCTGCGCTTTTGACATATCCACCAGATCGGGGTGGAACTCGAGCATGACAGATGTTTCCATATCACCAGCATGAATGCCGTGCTTAAGTTCGTGCTCGCTATAAACACCGTCCGGCATACCGAGTCCGAACCAGTTTACGCTGAACACCATCATATTGTGTTTGATGCGCAATTCGCGGGCGATGGTATCCATGATTGTGATCTGGCCGCCATGACTGTTCAAAAGCGCCATTTTGCGCACGCCGCTTGCTGCAACGCAGGCACCTATTTCGCACCACATGCGAATGAGCGTCTCTGCAGAGAATGTTAGCGTGCCGGGATAGAGGCTGTGTTCATTGCTTTTGCCAATGGCTTGCGTCGGCAGAAAAAGCGCGTGGCTTTCATCAGGCAGGCGGGCAATGGTTTCTTTGACCATGCCGTCTACGATTGCCGCATCAACTGCCAGCGGCAGGTGTGGTCCGTGTTGTTCAATTGCGCCAACGGGCAAAACCGCCACAATCTTATCGCGGTCGAGGCGTGAAAACGCTTCGCTCGTGTAATCAGACCAATATCTTTTCAATCTATTTGCTCCTAAATGATAGGGAGGCGATTGCCTTTTACTAAACAATCTGACCAATCGGTCAAACTAAATGTTTTAAAAAATTGGGATGCATGTAAATAAGGTGTGAATCCGTGACGAATTCGCCACGCGACAGCCTGCCTCATGTTTATGATGCGCGGAAATTTCCGGAGGTCCTATGGACAACAGTTGTATTATTATTGGCGCGGGGCATGCTGGGTCACAGGCTGCAATCAGTCTGCGACAAGAAGGTTATGCTGGCGAAATCGTTCTCATTAATGATGAGACGGATATTCCTTATCATAAGCCGCCGCTCTCAAAATCTTATCTGAAAGCCCCAGAGGCAGGCATTCTTGTTCTGCGCCCGGAAAGCGCTTATCGCGATAATAATGTTGAGATGCTGTTTGGGCGTAGCGTTGCGCATGTGTCTTTGGCGGACAAGACCGTCACGCTTGATGACGGCAAAGTGCTTCACTGGTCGGAGCTGGTCTTTGCAACCGGCGCTCGTGCGCGAATCCCCGATATGCCGGGTGTTGAGCTTGATGGCGTTGTGACGCTGCGCCGTTTGGAAGATGCACGTCGGATTGCCGAAATGATGCCACGTGTTGAAAACGTCGTGATTATCGGTGGCGGTTTTATCGGTCTTGAAATGGCACATAGTGCAGTTGCGCTTGGCAAAAAGACGGTTCTGATCGAAGCTGCTCAGCGTGTCTTGGGTCGTTCCGTTGCCACGCACATCTCTGCCCATGTTGAAACACGCAGCCGTGCGGCGGATATAACGCTTCTCACCGGCGTTGGCGTTGAAGCAATTCTAGGCGAAGCCGGTCGGGTGACGGGCGTTAAAGCTGCCAATGGCACTGTTTATCCGGCTGATATCGTGGTGCTTGGCACTGGTGCAGTTCCGAATGTCGAGCTTGCGACCGAAGCAGGACTCGTTGTTGAGAATGGCATCGTGGTGGATCAGCATATGCGTGCATCGAGTGAGCATGTTTATGCGATTGGCGATTGCGTGAGCTATGATCATTTCCATGCAGGTCGTCGCGTGCGACTGGAATCAGTGCAGAACGCAACCGATCAGGCCAAGCATGTTGCGCGCGCGATTGTTGGTCGAGGCACGCCGTTTCGCGATGTGGCTTGGTTCTGGTCGGATCAGGGTGACATGAAATTGCAGACGGCGGGTCTTTCGTTTGACGCTGACCGCCATATTCTGTCGGGCAATCTCGAAGACAATGCTTTCTCCGTGTTTCATTTTGCAGGTGACAAGCTGGTGGCGGTTGATTCGATCAATCGCCCGGCCGATCACATGATGGCACGCCGACTGCTCGCTGTTGGAATCAGTCCGAGTGAAGAGGATATTGCAGCGGGTGCCACGCGTTTCAAAGAATTGCTCGCAGCCGCGCCGAAAGCCTGAGGACATAGAATGACTGTTTTAAAACATCTGCTCCCTGCCGATATGGCAGCACCTTTCGCTGCCTATAGTCATGGCGTGAAGGTGGTCGCTGGCGCTGAAATGGTTTTCTGCTCGGGCCAGCTTGGTATTGGGCCAGATGGTTCTGTGCCTGAAGATGCAGGCGCGCAGGCGGAACTTTGCTTTGAGAATATCCGCCGCATTCTGCGTGATGGGGGCATGGACTTTTCAAACGTTGTGCGCATCAATGCCTATGTCACGGATCGTGCGCATATGCGCCCGTACATGGATGTGCGTGATCGTTTGTTTCCGCAGCCTGCACCAGCGTCGACACTGATGATCGTTTCCGGTTTCACGCGGGAAGAATTCAAGGTGGAGATTGAGGTTGTCGCGGCGAAATAGCTATCCATCATTGTGAATTGATCACAATAAAGCGTATCGCCTTCGCTTGCGAGGGATGGTAGGGTTGTCCGACATCCTCCATTCCCTTCAGGCTTATTCATGTCAAATAATCAGACTTCGGCTTTGTCGCCGGAAACTTTGCCGCGCTCGTCTGTGCGACTGGCAGAGCTAGCGCTTGCCCTTGGCGGCTTCGGTATCGGCACCGGAGAATTCGCAATCATGGCGCTTTTGCCGGATATCGCACGTGATCTGCATGTGACCATTCCAAGCGCTGGGCACTTGATCAGTTCTTACGCGCTGGGCGTGCTTATTGGCGCGCCTGTTCTGGCCGTCTTTGGTGCCCGGCTTGACCGTCGCAAACTGGTATTTCTGTTCATGGCGCTATTTGCTTTCGGCAATCTCGCTAGCGCATTTATGCAGAACTATGATGGCCTGATCCTGATGCGCTTCGTTGCAGGCTTCCCACATGGTGCATATTTTGGCGTTGCGTCACTTGTGGCGGCATCAATGGCCGAACCGGGAAAGCGTGCGCAAGCTGTTGGGCGTGTTATGACTGGTCTTACAGTTGCAACACTGGTTGGCACGCCTTTGGCAACATGGCTGGGGCAAATTGCAGGTTGGCGCGCCATGTTTGCAGCGGTTGGCCTGATCGCCATTTTGACGATGGTGATGATTAGCGTTTTCGTCCCGAAGCAACCTGCAGAAGAGGGTGCGTCGCCGCTACGCGAACTGGGTGCGCTGCGCCGCAAGCAGGTTTTGCTCACATTGGCGATTGGCGCTGTAGGAACGGGCGGATTGTTTTCGGTCTTTTCCTACGTCGCAGCGACCATCACTGAAGTATCGCATGTCGATATGAAGTGGATGCCGATTGTATTTGCCATGTTCGGGCTTGGTATGGTGCTTGGCAATATCGTTGGTTCTAACCTGACCGACCGCTCCGTCATGGGTACGGTTGGCGGCGTTCTTCTCTATGACCTCGCCGTGATGCTGGCATTCCCATTTTTGATGCAGCATCCGGCAACGGCATTTCTGAGTGTTCTGCTCGTCGGTGGTGGTTTTGCTCTAGTGCCTGCATTGCAGACACGCCTTATGGATGTGGCCGCTGATGCGCAAACGCTTGCGGCGGCACTCAATCACTCGGCACTTAATCTCGCCAATGCACTAGGTGCATGGCTTGGTGGATTGGCTATCGCGTGGGGATATGGCTGGACCGCGACCGGAACAGTTGGTGCTTTCCTGGCGGTTGCAGGGCTAATTGTGTTTGCAGTCTCGTTGCTGACGGATCGCATAACGCGCCAAAAAGCAGCGCTTGCCACAGAGTAATGCACAAAAAATAACACCCGCCGCGGGAGGAGCGGCAGGTGTCATTTAGGGTAAGACCGGAATGGGAGGAGGAGGTCCGGTCTTTATGTCACCGAGGAAAATGGGAGGAGGGAACACCCCGGTGAAAACTTTGGAAACTGTAGAACCGCGTGAATAAAGCATCGCGGTTCAAATCAAAGGCATCAGCCTTTTGATGGCGCGCTCTTAGCGAGCAGCAGCCTTACGTGCAACGAACGAAATTTCCGAAGGCATAATGCCGAGGTCGTTCAGTTCGCGTGGGCTCAGGCGGCTCAGTTCGTTTACAGTGTTACGGTAACGGCGCCAGTTGTTGTACGAGCGGATCAGGTTCATTTCTCTCACCTAGTGAAAATCAAATCTCTTTGTTGCCACCAGCATATAGGCCCTATGTTTTAGGAAGTGGAGAGCCAGATTTGCATAGCTGCTGTGCAATATAGCCTGTCGATTGCATGGCTTTTACGCAACTTGGCCATTTTATAATCACAATCATGAGGCGCACCGGCCAAATCATTCTTTTCGGGGCGGTTTGCCATCATTTAAAAACATGGGGCCGCGCAGAGCATTTTCCCGCATGCTCTTTGTTATCTCTGCTGAAAAGCCCAGATCTTCATAATCGCAGTTTTCGGTTTTAATGCGCTCAATCGCATTGCTCGCGGTTTGTTCGTTATCGATCTGAAAACTGCTGTCTTTAATGTCATTAAGTGTCGCAGGAAGGTTTTCATTAAACGCAAGTATTTCACCTGCGATTTGATGTTTTGCAATGATCGAAGCGCGCCCGAGATCAAATTCGGGCGATAGTTCCGTGATACCAACCCAGAAATCACGCGGCGTTTTCAGGGCAAAATCCATCTGGTTTATTTTACCGTCTTTCACTGCATCGAAGAATTGTTTGCCGAGTTCAAAGCCTCGCCGCGTAAACTGTATGCCAGTTATATTATGGCCCATAGCAGCTTCATGCAGGTAGCCGCATTGAAAGTGCTTCCATGATCGCTCTGCGAAAGAAAGGTAATCTGTCTTGGATGGTTCACCACTATAAGCTGCCGATCCATACGATGCAGACAGCATGATTGCCAAACTGACTTTAAGTCTACACAAGAGAGCATTCCTTCGAATTAAATGATTGTGTAATGGGCTTGCTGCCTATTGCCGTGTTTGCATGAATTTTAAAATAATTCTTTCGGCCTATCGGAAAAGGGCCGTTTAATTTTGTCGCAAAAACCCCGGGATTTGTCGTCTTGTGACGATAATTCCACATGACTCTGGAAATGGTTTAAGCTAAGTGACGTATGTCGTGTGATGGAGGTTTGCTTCTTGTAAGTATGTTCTGTCACTGTTTGTCTGCGGGAGAGAGCTGGCGAAAGCTGGCCACCGAAGGGGAAATCGCCCGAAATCTCTCAGGTACCATGAACCGCAGATGGGTAAGGCAACTCTGGAAAGTCGGAGGAAACTCCGCGCCGAAGGTGTAAGTATAGCTTTATGGCTATGCGAGTCTCTCAGGCCTGAGACAGAGGGGCACGAAGCAACCGCATTTCGCGGAGGCATACGTGCGACTCTGGAGTTGTTATGGGCGATACCGCACACTTGAATACCCTGCCTTTGCAGGATCTGCATGAAGAAGCTGGCGCACGCTTTGGCGGTTTTGCTGGTTGGAACATGCCGATCACTTACCCGCTCGGCGTGATGAAGGAACATCTTCACACACGTGAGCATGTCGGTCTTTTCGATATTTCACACATGAAGCTGATCGAAGTTTCGGGCGCTGATGCAATTGCGCTTTTGAGCCAGACCTGTCCGCTTGATCCATCAATTCTCAAAACCGGCCAGTCGAAATACACATTTTTTCTGAATGATAACGGCGGCGTTCTTGACGATCTTATCGTTACGCGTCTTGGCGAAGACCGCTTCATGGTTGTTGCCAATGCTGGCAATGCGGAAGCCGATATTGAGCATCTTAACGAGGCGGCATCTGGCAAAGACGTTACCGTCAATCCGCTTGATCGCGTGTTTTTGGCGATACAGGGGCCGGAAGCTGAAAGCGTCATTAATGATCTCGGCCTTGCCGGTGCAGAACTCACCTTTATGAGCGGCTTTGAACCTAATCCCAACTGGTTCATGACCCGTTCGGGCTATACCGGCGAAGACGGTTTTGAAATCGGTCTGCCTGCTGATGAGGCGCGCGCGCTTGCAGCCAAGCTTCTGGCCGACGAACGCGTCGAATGGATTGGCCTTGCTGCTCGCGATAGCCTGCGCCTTGAAGCTGGTCTTTGCCTGCACGGTCAGGATATTACGCCGGAAACCGATCCGGTCTCTGCTGGCCTCACATGGGCAATCACCAAGTCAGTGCGTGAAAAGGCTGCCTTTAAGGGCGCCAAAGCTGTGCTGGACGCGATTGCTAAGGGTGCAACTGCTAAGCGCGTTGGCCTGAAGCCAGAAGGCCGCCAGCCAGTGCGCGGCGGCGCAGAACTTTTCGACGAATCCGGTTTTCAGATCGGCACCGTCACATCGGGTGGCTTCGGCCCATCCGCAGGTTTCCCGGTTGCTATGGGGTATGTCGAGGCAAGTCTCGCAGTTCCCGGCACCCGCATTTTCGCTGATGTCCGCGGTAACAAGGTTCCCGTCGACGTGTCAGCACTTCCCTTCACACCGCATCGCTATCGCAAAGGATGATTTCCATGGCCAATATCCTGTTCACCGAAGATCATGAGTGGATCAGCATTGAGGGTGGCGTTGCCACTGTCGGCATCACAATCCACGCACAGGAACAGCTGGGCGACCTCGTATTCGTAGATCTGCCGGAAATAGGTCGCACCGTTTCCAAGGGCGAAGGCATTGTGGTTGTTGAATCGGTTAAGGCCGCTTCCGACGTTTATGCTCCGGTCGATGGCGAAGTCGTTGAAGTCAACGAAGCTGTTTCAAGCGATCCGGCTCTCGTCAATCAGGCTGCTGAAGGCGAAGGTTGGCTGTTTAAGCTGAAGCTTTCCGATGAAAGCCAGCTTACCGGCCTGCTCGACAAGGCTGGTTACGACAAACTCGTAGGATAATCAGATGACGCAACAGGTTCTCCCTTTTGTTGCCCGTCATATCGGGCCACGCATCGAAGACGAGCGCGCAATGCTTGCAGCGCTCGGCCTTCCTTCTATGGAAACGCTGATCACGCAGGCGGTTCCGGCGTCTATACGCCTTAACCGTGCGCTTGATCTGCCAGCAGCTTTGAGCGAACACGCAGCACTTGCCGAGCTCAATGAAATCATGGACCGCAATGTGGTGAAGAAAAGCTTCATCGGTGCGGGTTATCATGGTGTGCTCACTCCGCCAGTTATTCAGCGTAATCTGTTTGAGAACCCAGCCTGGTACACGGCTTACACACCATACCAGTCGGAAATCAGTCAGGGCCGCTTGGAGCTTCTGTTCCACTTCCAGACGCTCGTTGCCGAGCTTTCCGGTCTGCCGGTTGCCTGTGCGTCGCTGCTGGATGAAGCAACTGCTGTGGCTGAAGCTGTGGGCGTTGCCGTTCGCCATCATCGCGATAAGCGTGAGCGCGTTTTGCTCGCAGGTGATTTGCATCCGCAAACGGTCGATGTGATCAACACCCGCGCCGAGCCACTTGGCTGGCAGGTCGAAGCTGGCAGTACGGTTGACGATAATACCGCTGCGGTCATTGTTCCTTGGCCGGATACACGTGGTGTCTATGGCGACTTTACTGCCGTCATTGCCGATGCCAAGGCCAAGGGCGCTTTGGTGATCGCTGTTGCCGATCCGCTGGCACTGACCATTCTGGAAGCGCCTGCCAAGTGGGGCGCTGACATGGCTGTCGGCTCCATGCAGCGCTATGGCGTTGCCATGGGCTTTGGTGGTCCACATGCTGCATATCTCGCAGTATCAGAGCCACTGACGCGCATTATTCCCGGCCGTATCGTTGGTCAGTCAGTCGATGCACATGGCCGTGCCGCTTATCGTCTGGCTCTTCAGACGCGTGAGCAGCACATTCGTCGCGACAAGGCGACTTCCAATATTTGCACCGCGCAGGCATTGCTCGCCAATATGGCTGCATCCTATGCCATCTGGCACGGTCCTTCCGGTCTTCAGGCGATTGCTACGCGTGTGGCAACGCTCGCGTCACGCTTTGCCACTGGCCTCAAGGCTGCTGGCGTCGAAATCGCAGGCGATAGTCTGTTCGACACAGTGAGCATCAAGGTTTCCGGCAAGGCGCAAGCCATTGCTGACGAAGCTGACAAGGGCGGTCGTCTGCTCCGCATTATCGATGCGGATACGGTCGGCGTGACCTTTGACGAAACCTCGACCGAGGAAGATCTTGCAGCGCTCGCCGTTCTGTTTGGCGCAAAGCCAGTTGGCAATGATGATCTGCTGGTGCCTTCCAAGGGGCGTGGTGAAGGCTTCCTGACACAGGACGTGTTCCATTCGCACCGTTCGGAAACCGAGATGATGCGCTTCCTGCGTCGTCTGGCCGACAAGGACTTGGCGCTTGACCGTGCGATGATCCCGCTTGGTTCCTGCACGATGAAGCTCAATGCGGCAGCGGAAATGATGCCTGTGAGCTGGAACACGGTTGCCAATCTGCATCCGTTCGCGCCTCCCGCACAGACAACCGGCTATGCTAAAATGACGTCAGACGTCGAAGCATGGCTTTGCGAAATCACCGGCTTTGCTGGTGTATCGCTACAGCCAAATGCCGGTAGTCAGGGCGAATATGCGGGTCTTCTCGCAATCCGCCATTATCACCAGTCACGCGGCGAAGGCCATCGCAACATCTGCCTTATTCCATCCTCTGCACATGGGACCAATCCTGCTAGCGCATCGATGGCCGGTATGAGTGTTGTTGTCGTTAATTGCCGTCCTGACGGCGATATCGATATCGACGATCTCAAGGCTAAGGCTGAAAAGCATCGCGATAATCTCGCGGCGTTCATGATCACCTATCCGTCGACTTATGGTGTGTTCGAAGAAGGCATCAAAGCTTTCTGCGAAATCGTTCACGACAATGGCGGTCAGGTCTATTTCGACGGCGCAAACCTCAATGCACTCGTTGGCCTTGCGCGTCCTTGCGATATTGGCGCTGACGTTTGCCATATGAACCTGCACAAGACCTTCTGCATTCCGCATGGCGGCGGCGGTCCGGGTGTTGGTCCGATTGGTGTGGCAAAGCATCTTGTGCCTTACCTGCCGGGCCACGTGGATATTGGTTCCAAGCACGCAGTTTCGGCTGCACCGTTTGGCAGTGCATCCATTCTGGTCATTACGTGGATGTATATCCGCATGATGGGCGGAGCGGGTCTCAAGAAGGCAACCGAGGCTGCGATCCTCAACGCCAACTATATCGCGCATCGTTTGAAGGACGCTTATCCGATCCTTTACACCGGCGCGCATGATCGTGTGGCGCATGAGTGTATCGTGGATACGCGTGTTCTAAAGGATAGCGCAGGCATCACCGTAGAAGATGTGGCTAAGCGCCTCATCGACTATGGTTTCCATGCACCGACCATGTCTTGGCCGGTTGCTGGAACGCTGATGATTGAGCCAACTGAGTCTGAGCCAAAAGCGGAAATTGACCGCCTTTGCGATGCGATGATTGCTATTGCGGGCGAGGCCAAAAAGGTTGCCGATGGGGTTTGGCCAAAGGATGATAATCCACTGGCCAATGCACCACACACGGCAGGCGACACGCTGGCAACGGAATGGACACATCCTTACACGCGTGAGGAAGCAGTGTTTCCAGGAAGCGCTTTGAGCGGTGAGTTTGACACGACGGCGAAATATTGGCCGCCGGTCAGCCGCATCGACAATGTGGGCGGTGACAGAAATCTCATCTGCTCTTGCCCGCCAGTTGCGTCTTACGGCTAGAGCGCATCCCGAAAATTGTGAAACGGTTTTCGGGTAAGATGCGCGTTGAAACAAATATTTAGAGCGACGATCTGAAAAAATCAGATCGAAACACGCTTTAAAAGATTTTGTTAAGCAGCAGAACGGAGCGGTACTCTATCGCTCCGTTTTGGATAGAATTTCTTGTTCTGCGAACCGGTTTTATTTGCCGGTTTAAAGAGCCGGAAATAGATTTTTAGAGCAAAAATGATGATGAGAATCCTGTTCTCATGCGGTTGTTTTTGACGAAAAATACCTGTGATTTTATGAAGCGCTGCGGCAACGCAGCGCTTTTTATTTTTATTCTAAGCTTTTGAAATTTAGGCAAAAAAAGAGCCGGACTAAAAAGTCCGGCTAAGTTATGAAGGTGCCATAAAGGCAAACCTCCAGAGGGGAACACTTACCGCGCGCAATGGGAGGAAGCGCAAGCGGTAAGCAAGTGTCATATGGACCCGTTGCAACTATTCTTCAACCCCTAAAACGCGAAATTTTTGACCATTTCGGAAAATTCTGAAACTTTTCATGAAGCTGTGTAATTCTCCCATTATCTTGATCATAGATATTATGTGATTTTTTGATCTGTCTGACAGCTCGAAGCTGGCGAAATTTCGGTAATATGGCATTAAAATCTAGGTTCTTTCAGGCAGGCCTTACATGAGAGACCCTAGAACTTGCTAAATAAATTATTGAAATCATTAGAATAATTCTAAAACATTACCATCGTGTTCATGTTCATTTCTGTTGCGGAGCTGCATGCAGAGTTATAGAATGAGAAATGATCGATGACGGTATGATGTGCTGTTGTGGGGGCTTAACAGCATTTCCTGCAATAGCACTTGGCGGCTTCGTGTGGGCTGAATGCGATAGGTAAAGATAGAGAGCGATTCCTTTCAAATATTGAATTTGGACATCGTTCTGGTCACCGCATGAGAGACACTCTCGTTCGGTTTCAAGCGACTGGATTGTTTCGTAATGCTCGTGCCATTTCTCATTATGTTCCGTGAAGGCGTGGAAGCTGCGCTGATCGTTGGTATCATTGCGAGCTATCTGCACCAGACCGGACGCAGCGCGTGGATGCCGGTTGTATGGATTGGCGTTTTTCTGGCGCTCGCTTTGTCTCTGTCTGTTGGTGCCATTCTGCAATTGCTGAGTGCTGAATTTCCACAAAAAGCGCAGGAGCTGTTTGAAGCCATTATCGGATTGATTGCCGTATTCGTCCTCACGTCGATGGTTTTCTGGATGCGCAAAGCTGCGCGTTCCATCAAAGCGGAACTGCACCATTCGATTGATGCTGCTTTTGAGACACCAACGCATAAAGGCTTCGGCCTGATCCTGATGGTGTTCTTTGCCGTGGCGCGTGAAGGTCTTGAGTCGGTTTTCTTCTTGCTGGCTGCTTTTCAGCAAAGCGAAGGTGGAGCCGCTCCGCTCGGTGCTTTGCTGGGCGTGCTTCTCGCTGCTCTGGTCGGTTATGGTATTTACCGCGGTGGCTTGAAGCTTAATCTGCGCCGCTTCTTCCGCTGGACGGGCGTGTTCATTTTGATCATTGCAGCGGGTATTCTCGCAAATTCCGTTATGGCTTTGCACGAAGCAGGTATCTGGAACCATTTCCAGACCGTTGTTTTTGATACCAGCGAAGTTCTGCCGCTCGATAGCACACTTGGTTCCGTATTGGCCGGGATATTCGGCTATATCGCAACGCCGACCGTTAGCGAAGTTTTCGCTTATCTGGCCTTCCTTATTCCTGCCCTTATTCTATTTCTGATGCCATCGTCCGCACCAGCGTAAAACGCGCCTGCGAAACGTTCAGCGTGATTAAAGAGATTTCTCATGACCAAGCCGCATGACCCAAAGCCAGCCGCACCATTCTCTCGCAACCTTGTGCGAGCGGTGCTGGTCTTTGCCATTTTGCTGGTATTGGCGGCAGGCGCTGCTTTTTACTACGCGTCTAAAGTTTCAGATAAATCGCGCCACGCGGATGCTGACGGTAAGGTTCAGGTCGTTATTAACGCCAAGAGCTGCGAGCCGAATGAGCTGACAGTGCCTGCCGGACGCTCTGTTTTTGAGATCGTCAACAAGTCGGATCGTTCGGTCGAATGGGAAATTCTTGATGGCGTAATGGTCCTTGAAGAGCGCGAAAACATTGCGCCGGGCTTCAAGCAAACGCTTTCGGCCAAGTTGTCGCCGGGCGAATATCAGATCACATGTGGCCTTCTTTCCAATCCACGCGGCAAACTGATCGTAACACCTTCAGCAACCAGTGAAGCTGAAAAGGGCAAGCTGCCTTTGACCGCTTTCCTCGGCGCACTGGCTGAGTATCAGATTTACCTCGCAACCGAAGTGGCGGAATTCCAGAAAGCGGTTGGCGCGCTTTCAGATGCTATATCAAGTGGTAATCTGGAAGCTGCCCAAGCCGCTTATGCGCCCGCACGCGAAGCTTATGCGCGTATTGCTCCGGTTTCAGAAGCGCTTTCTGATCTTGATACGGCAATCAACGCACGCGCGGATTTCTTTGAAAAGCGCGAGCAGGATCCAGCCTTTGGCGGTCTGCATCGCCTTGAATATGGTCTGTTTGAACAGAAGTCGCTTGATGGTTTTCAGCCTGTTGCAGCCAAGCTTGTAGCGGATGCCGCAGGTCTCAAAGATCGTATTCGCGCGCTGCGTATTTCACCTGACCGAATGCTGGCGGGCACAGCGTCGGCACTTAATCGCTTTGCATCAACTGCGGGTGATACAGGCGATGACCGTTATGCGCATACGGATTTACAGGTATTTGCAGGGCTTGTTGAAGGCTCCGCAAAGACAGCGGACGTTTTGCGTCCGATTATTGTCAAAGTTGACCCCAAGGTTCTCGACGGGGTTGATGCACAGGTGTCTGCCGTGAAGTCGTTGCTCGCGGCTCAAAACGGCAAGGCATATGATACGCTTTCTTCTGATGAGAAGGCAAAAATCAAGGACGGGGCGACTGCTCTCGCCGACCAATTTTCAAAACTCCGCGATCAACTTGGAGTGGATTAATGACCAAGAAATTTTTTAAAAAAGATAATGTAACAGACAATCCAGCATCGCCAGAGCGTCGTGCCCTTTTGCTCGGTGCTGGTGCGGTAAGTGTTGCAGGTGTATTGGCGTCTCAGACAGCCAATGCGCGCTCGTCGAACAATACGCTTTCGTCCGAAAGCGTGACCAATGCGCCTGAGAGCGACAAGCTGCATGAGGCACAGCCATTTTATGGCATTCATCAGCCGGGTATCGTAACGCCACGTCCGGCAACAGGACTTGTTGCCTCGTTCGATGTGCTGGCACGTGATCGAACCGATCTTGAACGAATGTTAAAGCTTCTCACGGAGCGGACAGCCTTCCTTATGAAAGGTGGCGAGCCGCCTGAACTTGATCCCAAATTCCCGCCTTCGGATTCCGGTATTCTCGGACCGCATGTGACACCCGATAATCTGACAATTACCGTCGGGCTCGGTATTTCGCTTTTTGATGACCGTTTCGGATTAAAGCCACATAAGCCAAAGCAATTGCAGCGCATGACTGCATTTCCTAATGATGCGCTGCAGAAAGACCTTTGCCACGGCGATCTGGTCATTCAGTTTTGTTCAAATACTGCAGATACCAATATTCACGCTTTGCGCGACATCGTGAAGAATATGCCAGACCTACTGATGATCCGCTGGAAACAGGAAGGCTCTGTGCCTGTACAGCCGCCGCATTCGCCAAAAGCCAAGGAAAGTGCGCGCAACTTCCTCGGTTTCCGCGATGGCTCGGCCAACCCTGATGCTGCCGACAAAGCGCTGATGGATCGTATTGTCTGGATTCAATCAGACAAGGACGAGCCGGAATGGGCTGAGAATGGCAGTTACATGGCGGTGCGGCTTATCCGTAATTTTGTAGAGCGTTGGGATCGCACGCCGCTGCAAGAACAGCAGACAATCTTTGGTCGCCACAAAGATAGTGGTGCGCCTTTTGATGGCAAAACCGAAGCGGATGTGCCCGACTACGCTAAGGACCCTGAAGGCAAAGTTACGCCGATGGATTCCCACATTCGCTTGGCCAATCCGCGTGATGCTCATGCCGAACAACATTTGATTTTGCGCCGTCCGTTTAACTATTCCAATGGGGTTACGAAGGCTGGACAGCTTGATATGGGGTTGCTGTTCATTGCTTATCAGGCCGATTTGGAAAAGGGCTTTATCACTGTTCAGAAGCGCCTCGATGGCGAGCCTCTGGAAGAGTATATCAAGCCAATCGGCGGCGGTTATTTCTTCACGCTACCTGGCGTGAAAAATCAGGATGACTTTTACGCAAGTGCACTTTTGCAGGTGAGTGGAGCGAATTTGACGTTTGATAAGGGCTAGCCGCGAATGCTGGTTCAAACGTCAAATTCAAAAGCTCCACTCGTTCTAAAAGTTTGCAGTGGCCCATTTGATGCTTACATTTGCTCGGAGTTAAATCCGGCGAAAGGCAAATGTCAGCATCGGGCCACAGGTGGGCCGCAGAATGCACGTGGGTGAAAGTTGTATCACCACGGAGAGGCAACTATGAAATATCGTCTTCCACTGCTTGCGTCGGCTTGTGCTGTCGCTCTTTCGCTCAGCTTTGGCGTCGCAAAAGCCGAAGTTTCCCCACTCGATCTCGTTCAGCCAATTGCTGACTATAAGATCTATGTTCAGGACAACCTTGATGTTCTCGTGAAAGAAACCAAGGCTTTCACTGACGCCATCAAGGCTGGTGATCTGGCAAAGGCGAAAGAGCTTTATCCATCGACACGCGTTTCTTATGAAAGAATCGAACCGATTGCTGAACTCTTTGCTGATCTTGATGCGTCGATCGACAGCCGTGCAGACGATCATGAAGATGCGGAAAAGTCAGACGACTTCACTGGCTTCCACCGCCTCGAATATGGTCTTTTCGACCAGAATTCGACCGAAGGTCTCGATAAATATGCTGATAAGCTTTACGCGGATGTTGTCGAGCTTCAGAAGCGTATCAAGGACATGACCTTCCCACCTGAAAAGGTTGTTGGTGGTGCAGCAGCCCTTATGGAAGAAGTGGCTGCAACTAAGATTTCCGGTGAAGAAGATCGTTATAGCCACACGGATATCTGGGATTTCCAAGCCAATGTTGATGGCTCGCAGAAGATCGTCGAACTCTTCCGTCCGCTGATCGAAAAGGAAAATCCAGAGCTTCTGAAGAAGTCGGATGCCAATTTTAAAACCGTCAATGATATTCTTGTTAAGTACAAGAAGGGCGATGGCTATGAGCTGTACGACAAGCTGACCGAAGAAGATCGCAAGGTTATGGCTGGCGCGATCAACACGCTTGCAGAGGATCTTTCGACACTGCGCGGAACACTTGGCTTGAACTAAGAACTATAAATTCAAATGAAATGGCGGGCTTTGCCCGCCATTTTTATTTGTAATGTACGATACTTATAAAGAGATATTGCCCACTGCGATATCAAGCCATAGGCTGGGTTGTCTGAATTCATCGAGGAGGATCGCAAGTCATGACCAAGCTGTCCCGTGCAACGCTTAAGAGCTTCAACAAAGTTGATAAGCCTGGTTATGATCTGGAGTCGCTGACACCGGGAATCGTGCATTTTGGCGTGGGTAATTTCCATCGCGCGCATCAGGCTGTCTATCTTGATGATCTGTTTGGTCTTGGACTTGATCACGATTGGGCTTTGGTCGGTGCGGGTATTCGGGCGACTGACGACGCAATGCGAGACACGCTCAAAGCGCAGGACTGGCTAACAACGGTTGTCGAGCAGGAAGCTGATTATTCCAGCGCGCGCATTACAGCATCGATGGTTGATTACGTGACCACATCGACCGATGAAGGGCGACAGGCCCTGATGGCCTACCTCGTATCGCCTGATATCCGTATCGTTTCGATGACGATTACCGAAGGCGGCTATTACATCGATCCGGCAAGCCAGCATTTCGATCCAGTGCATCCGGATATTGTCTATGACAGCGTTCATACTGATAAGCCGAATACGGTCTTCGGCCTCATTGTGCAGGGGCTGAAACTGCGCAAGCAAGCCGAAGTTGAGCCGTTCACGGTCATGTCCTGCGATAATATTCCAGGCAACGGTCACGTCACGGAAGATGCTGTTGTGGGACTTGCCAAGCTTAGCGACGTGGAATTTGCGGATTGGATTGCAGCGAATGTCGCATTCCCCAATTCGATGGTTGACCGGATCACACCCGCGACGGGTGCGCGCGAACGCGATATCGCTTTGGATGAGTTCGAAGTCGAGGATGGTTGGCCCGTCTTCTGTGAAGGGTTCAAGCAATGGGTGGTAGAAGATAAATTCCCGACCGGGCGTCCGCGGCTGCAAAAAGTCGGCGTGACCTTCTCCGATCAGGTTGATGCCTATGAGCTGATGAAAATTCGGATACTTAATGGTGGGCACGCGGCGATTGCCTACCCTGGTGGGCTTCTCGATATCCATTTCGTTCATGAAGCGATGGAACATCCGTTGATCCGGCAATATCTGGAAAAGCTCACAAAAGAAGAAATTATTCCCGAAGTGCCACCAGTTCCAAATACGGTTCTCGAAGACTATCGTCTGCTCATCGACAAACGTTTTGCCAATCCAAAGATAGGCGACACAATCCGCCGTCTGTGTCTTGATGGTTCTAACCGTCAGCCGAAATTTATTCTGCCGACAGTTTCAGACCGTTTGGCCAAAGGTAATTCGGTTACGGGCCTTGCACTGGTCTCCGCTCTCTGGTGCCGCTACTGCTATGGAACGACGGACAGCGGTGCGGTGATTGAACCCAATGATCCGTCATGGGATCGTCTGGTGAAGCAGGCGGTGCTTGCCAAAGACGAACCGGCGCGCTGGCTCGAAATGACCGATATTTTCGGCGCATTAGCCACCAATCCGGCCTATACCGATGCTTTTTCGGCGGCGCTCAAGCGTATCTGGCAGGATGGTACAGCCAAAACGCTCGAACGCTATCTGGCAGATCAGCCGCTATAAAACCTACAGCGCGCCCGGATAGACTCTGACCGGGCGGTTGTCTTTGACAGACTCCATCACCACAAAAGTGGACGTGCTTGCCACATTGGGCAGGCTTGAGATTTTTTCGCCCAGCACCTCGCGGTAACGCCGGATGTTGGGCGTTCGCACTTTCAGCAGATAGTCGAACGAGCTTGCTATCATATGGCATTCTTCGACTTCGCGTATCTTGCGGACCGCGACATTGAAGGCCGTGAGGGCCGCTTCGCGTGTGTCCGATAATTTCACGGTCGTAAAAGAGATATGATCGAGGCCGAGTTTTTCCGGATCAATCGCCGCGCGAAAGCCGATAATATAACCTTCATCGACCAACCGTTTGACGCGCGCCTGACACGGCGTCTTGGAAAGCCCGACCTTTTTTGACAACTCGGTCATAGCAATGCGACCATCATCGCTCAGCACTTCAAGAATGCGGCGATCGAACTGATCCAGATCGTCTACAGAGTCTATCTTTCGCATTCAAATCGCCTCTTGAAGTCGCTTTAATAAGATCGAATTGTCTTTATATGGATTAAATGAAGGCAGAATGCAATTTGCGCCAGTGATAGTGTGCCACGATATATAAGCATAGTTGAACTGGGCTTAAGCCTGTTTTTGCGAGCATTGCACCATGACTGATAAAGTATCCACCAACGCTACTCCTGTGTTCCAGAATTTCGCGCCGCCCATCCGCGTTCAGACGCCGCTGCGCAAGGCAATCACCGACGCCTATCGTCTGCCTGAAACCGAATGCGTGACCGCTCTCGTTCAACAGGCGACCCTGCCTGAAGAAACGGTCAAGCAAGTTCGCGAAACAGCGCGCAAGCTGATCGAAGCCCTGCGTGCCAAGCACAAGGGCACGGGCGTTGAAGGTCTGGTGCATGAATATTCGCTGTCGAGCCAGGAAGGCGTGGCGCTGATGTGCCTTGCCGAAGCTCTGCTGCGTATTCCGGATATGGCAACGCGTGATGCGCTGATCCGTGACAAGATTTCCAATGGCGATTGGAAGTCACATGTCGGCGGCGGTCGTTCGCTGTTCGTCAATGCTGCAACCTGGGGTCTTGTTGTCACCGGCAAGCTCACCAACACCGTCAATGACAGCGGCCTTTCGGCAGCGCTTACGCGCCTGATCGCCCGTTGTGGTGAGCCTGTCATCCGCCGCGGCGTGGATATGGCCATGCGCATGATGGGCGAGCAGTTCGTTACCGGCGAAACTATCGATGAAGCATTGAAGCGCGCAAAGTCGCTTGAAGAGCGCGGATTCCGTTATTCCTACGACATGCTCGGTGAAGCTGCTACGACTGCTGCCGACGCAGAACGTTATTACAAGGATTACGAGACAGCGATCCACGCGATTGGTCGCGCTTCCGCCGGCCGCGGCATTTATGATGGTCCGGGCATTTCGATCAAGCTTTCGGCACTGCATCCGCGCTATGTTCGCGCGCAGAGCGAACGCGTCATGACTGAGCTTCTGCCAAAGGTGAAGGCGCTCGCAGTCCTTTCCAAGCAGTATAATATCGGCCTCAACATCGATGCTGAAGAAGCAGACCGTCTCGAGCTCTCGCTCGACCTTCTGCAGAGCCTGATTGAAGATCCTGATCTGGCTGATTGGGAAGGCATCGGCTTCGTGGTACAGGCCTATGGCAAGCGCTGCCCGTTTGTGCTTGATTTCATTATCGATCTTGCTCGCCGCAACAATCGTCGCGTCATGGTTCGTCTCGTCAAGGGCGCTTACTGGGATGCCGAAATCAAGCGCGCGCAGGTTGATGGACTTGAAGATTTCCCGGTTTACACCCGCAAGGTTCATACTGACGTTTCCTACATTGCTTGCGCGGCCAAATTGCTTGGCGCCCGCGATGTGATCTTCCCGCAGTTTGCAACACATAATGCGCAGACGCTTGCCACGATCTATCATCTGGCAGGCCCGGACTTCAAAACCGGCTCTTATGAATTCCAGTGCCTGCATGGCATGGGCGAACCGCTTTATGACGAAGTTGTCGGCCCGTCGAAGCTGGGTCGTCCAGCTCGCATTTATGCGCCAGTTGGTACGCATGAAACGCTGTTGGCCTATCTGGTCCGTCGTCTGCTCGAAAATGGTGCGAATTCGTCCTTCGTCAATCGCATTGGCGACAAGAGCGTGTCGGTTGATGAACTGATTGCCGATCCTGCAGAAGTCGTTCGTTCGATGGCCGTTGTCGGTGCACGTCACGACCAGATCAACCTGCCGGAAGGCCTTTATGGCATTCGTAAAAACTCGGCAGGTTTCGACCTTTCCAATGAAGAGCAGCTGGCAGAATTGAGCGATACGCTCAAAGCCAATGCTACGCGCGCCTGGACCGCGGAACCGCAGGTTGCGGGTGCCAAGGTTAAGGGTGAAAGCCGCCCGGTTCTGAACCCCGGCGATCATTCCGATGTTGTGGGCACGGTTACAGAAATCGCCGCCGACGATGTTGCGCGCGCAATGAAAGCGGCTGAGAAGGCTGTTGCAAGCTGGTCTCAGGTTTCGCCTGCTGATCGGGCAGCCTGCCTTGATCGCGCTGCCGACATCATGCAGCGTGAAATGGCAGAACTGCTTGGCCTCATCATGCGTGAAGCTGGCAAGTCCATGTCAAACGCGATTGCAGAAGTGCGCGAAGCTATCGACTTCCTGCGCTATTATGCCGAACAGACCCGCCGCACGCTGGGCGTTGCGCACAAGCCGCTTGGCCCAATTGTCTGTATCAGCCCGTGGAACTTCCCGCTGGCGATCTTTACCGGTCAGATTGCAGCAGCCCTTGTTGCAGGCAATCCGGTTCTGGCAAAGCCTGCTGAAGAAACCCCGCTCATCGCGGCACAGGGCGTTCGTATTCTGCATGAAGCTGGCATTCCAGTTGATGCTTTGCAGCTTCTGCCGGGTGATGGCCGCATTGGTGCAGCTCTTGTCGCAGCACAGGAAACCTGTGGTGTGATGTTCACCGGCTCGACCGAAGTTGCACGTCTCATTCAGGCGCAGCTTGCGTCGCGTCTGCTGCCTAATGGCAAGCCGATCCCGCTGATTGCTGAAACCGGCGGCCAGAATGCCATGATCGTGGATTCGTCCGCTCTTGCCGAGCAGGTCGTGTTCGACGTGATCGGCTCGGCTTTCGACAGTGCCGGTCAGCGTTGTTCGGCTCTGCGCGTTCTTTGCCTGCAGGAAGATGTTGCTGATCGCATTCTGACTATGCTCAAAGGCGCGCTCAAGGAACTGTCCATTGGCCGTACCGATAAGCTGAAAGTTGATATTGGCGCCGTAATTACTGCTGAAGCCAAGGACATCATCGAAAAGCACGTTCAGACGATGCGCGATATCGGTCGTAAGGTGGAGCAGCTTCCACTTGGACCTGAAACCGGGAAGGGCACTTTCGTTGCGCCAACCATCGTCGAGATAGACAGTCTGCGCGATCTGAAGCGTGAAGTGTTTGGTCCGGTTCTGCATGTTGTACGCTACAAGCGTAACGACATGGACAGCCTGATCGATGACATCAACGCAACCGGCTATGGCCTGACTTTCGGCCTGCATACGCGTCTTGATGAAACGATTGCTCATGTTGCTGATCGCATCCGTGTTGGCAACATATATATCAATCGCAACGTTATCGGTGCGATTGTGGGCGTCCAGCCTTTCGGTGGCCGTGGTCTGTCCGGCACGGGCCCGAAGGCTGGCGGTCCGCTCTATCTCGGTCGCCTCGTTGAAACAGCGCCAATCCCGCCGCGAATGGCTTCGGTTCACACCGATGTCGCGCTTAACGATTTTGCAAAGTGGCTTGGCAATCGCGGCATGAACGAACTGGCGCAGGCCGCTCGTGAAACCGGCAGTGCTTCTGCACTTGGTTTGAATATCGAGCTTCCGGGTCCGGTTGGTGAACGCAACCTCTATGCGCTTCATGCGCGTGGTCGCATTCTTCTGGTTCCACAGAGTGAAACCGGTCTCTATCGTCAGCTGACAGCCGCACTCGCTACTGGCAACGAAGCGGTAATCGACGAGGCTTCAGGCTTGCGCAATGTTCTGAAGGACTTGCCTTCAAGCGTCGCTGCGCGTGTTGTCTGGACAAAGGACTGGCAGGCAGATGCGCCTTTCGCCGGTGCGCTTGTTGAAGGAGAGGGCGAACGCCTGACCGACGTCAACAAGAAGCTGGCAGCTCTTCCAGGTCCGCTTGTGCTGACACAGGCAGCCACTGCGACGCAGCTTGCCGAGAGCGCTGATTGCTATTGCCTGAGCTGGTTGCTTGAAGAGGTTTCGACCTCCATCAACACAACGGCTGCAGGCGGCAATGCCAGCCTGATGGCTATCGGCTGATAAGGCTTCACATGGATTGAAAAGAGGCGGTCTTCGGGCCGCCTTTTTTGTTGTTTGAATTATTGCAAGGCTGTGCAAATTTAGAACGAAGTGATTATTTTACTGATTTTCAGAATGAAATATTTAAATTATGATTGACACATAAATTTAAAAAACAAAGAGTATGCACAGCTTTGCAATATCTCAGATATTGCCGGTATTAGACTACCTAGTGTGGTGGATTTGAAGTTCCTATCATTTGTGTTGCATTCGCGTTTAGGAACTTCAAATCCTTAAACCACACTAGATACAATATTTTACTCGTATGGCTTGGAACCCGAAGTTCGCTCTGAGAACTGCTTCAAAGTGATACGAATTTCGGGTTCGCCATACTAGACCATGCATCTTCATTCCCGCTGACTGGAAACCAAGCATGACATCAGACATTTCAAAAGAGCTTGAAGCACGGTTTGAGCTTGCGCAGGACATTGCGCGCGAGGCTGGTGCGCTAGCACTTGATTACTTCAATCGCCGCGAGACGCTAGTGATTGAAACCAAGCGCGATCCTCAGGATGTGGTGTCCATTGCTGACCGCAATGTAGAACAGCTGATCAATGAACGTGTATCGGCAGCTTTCAGCGACGATGGCTTTCTGGGCGAAGAGTATGGGCTGAATGAGGGCATCTCAGGGTATACATGGGTGGTTGATCCCATCGATGGCACCAGCCCATTTGTCAACGGAATGCCGAACTGGTGCGTTTCCATTGCCGTGCTGAAAGATGGCGAGCCGGTGATCGGTGTTATTCAGGCACCTTGCTTTGATGAGCTTTACGCATCAGCCAAGGGGCAGGGTGCAACACTTAATGGCAAAAAGCTTTTGCTTGATGAAACGCGTACAATTCGCAACGCGGTGACGGGCATTGGTGCCAATAATTACGTAACGCCGCAGGTGGTTGCGAGGATCGTTGAAGATTTGCTTGAAGCAGGCGGCACATTCATTCGCAATGGCTCTGGCGCGCTGATGATTGCCTATGTGGCCGCAGGGCGTCTGGTGGGCTATTACGAGCCATATATGCACGCTTGGGATTGCATGGCAGGTTTTTGCCTGGTGCGTGAAGCAGGCGGCTACACGCACCCATTCCCAACGGAAGGCGAGCAACTGACCAAGGGTAGCAAGGTTTTTGTTGCTGCACCCGGCGCGGTGGACGATTTGAAAAAAGTGGCAAAACTATAAGAAAAAAGCCCCGGAAACCCGGGGCTTATCTTTATGACGACGGATTATCGCGCTTATAAATCCAGTCATGATCTGGATGGTTTTTAAATCGCCATTTGCGGATCGGTCCGGCCATGACGTTGAGATAATACATCTCATAACCATATGGCACGCCGCAGGGATGGTGTCCTTTCGGCACCAGAACGACATCGCCGTCAGAAACGGCCATGGTTTCATCGAGACTGCCATCTTCGGTAAAGACCCGCTGAATACCATAGCCCTGCGATGGGTTTAGGCGATGATAATAGGTTTCTTCCAGATAGGTCATATCCGGGAAGTTATCTTCATCATGCCGGTGCGGCGGGTAGGATGACCAGTTGCCCTGTGGCGTGAAAACTTCCGTCACCAAGAGGCTGTCGGCGACATCGCGGCCTTCCATGGCAATATTAAAGATGTTGCGGGTGTTTGCACCTTGTCCACGCGTGTCGAATGTCAGCCCTTCCGGTCCTAGTTTCTGTGCCTTGCGGCCCGGTTTGCCAGGTGCTGCGCAAACAGCAAGCACGCAATCAGTTGTCGCGACAGCATTCCAGTCGCTTTCAGCAGGCACATAAAGACAATGCGGAGCGAGTTTTTCAAACACGCTCATTCGCTCGCCCATTTCGCCGAAATCTTCTCCAGAGGCTTTGAGCTTTGCCTTGCCTTCGACCAGAACCAGAATGACTTCCCGGTTGCCGGTTTTCTCGGTTGCGGTTTCACCTGCTTTAAGATGATAAAGGCCAAAGCCAACATAGCCCCAATTGGCGCTTTCCGGCGTGATGTCGTGCACCTTGCCATGCTTGCCATTGGGTTTGCGTAACAGATTGGCCATATCTCAGTTTCCTTTGTCTAACCCTGCTTCGCGCGCAAATGCTTTGAGCGATTTCAGCCCCAGCGACTGATATTCGAATGGATTGCGCACATCAGGGTCCTGTTCGGCTTCAATCACCAGCCAGCCCTGATATCCATGCTGGGCTGCGACCGTAAGCACCGGTACAAAATCGACGCCGCCTTCATGATCGCCGGGAACCGTGAAGACTCCACGGCGCACAGCTTCCAGAAAGGAAAGACTCTGGTCGCGTACCTGTACCGCAATCGTGGGGCGCACATTCTTGGCATGGATATGCCGGACACGCCCCATATGGTTCTTTGCAACGCGCTCAGGATTACCGCCGCCAAACAGACAATGACCTGTATCAAGCAGCAATTTGGAATGTGGGCCGCTATGTTTCATCAGAAGGTCGATCTCGTCTTCGCTTTGAACAATCGTACCCATGTGATGGTGATAGACGAGTGCAATACCCTCCGCGCTCGCATGTTCGGCCAGTGCTTCGACACCCGCACCAAACTCAGCCCAGCGTGCTTCTTCCAACACCGGACGTTCGGAGAGCGACTTGCTATCGTCGCCATGAATGGCGTTCGACGTTTCGCAAACGATGATGACCTTGCAGCCCATTGCGTTCAGAAGATCAAGCGCCGGCTGCATAGCAGCCTTCTCATCCTCTACGGAATTGGTAAGAAGGTTCAGCGAATGCCAGCCAGAAACGTAGCCCAGATTGCGTGGTTCGAGTACTGCTTTAAGTTCCGCTGCAACTTGCGGAAATTTATGACCTTTTTCGATTCCATCGAAGCCGATTTTTGAAGTCTCATCAAGGCATTGTTCAAGGCTTATATGCGCGCCAAGGCTGCGATCATCATCGTTCGACCAGGCAATCGGGTTGGTGCCATAGAGGATCATCGGTCAGTTTCTTTCTTTGATCTGAGCTTCATAATTTTCACGCGCGGCGCGTACTTGTTCGCGGTCCGAGACTTCCGGCACAGCCACGTCCCACCACCAGCCGCCGGTTTCAGGCGTCGGGTAAGGGTCGGTATCGATGACGATAACTGTGGTGCGCGGGCTGTTGCGCGCTTCCGCCAGCGCATCTTCCAGTTCACGGATAGAACCGACTTTCTTACTCTCGGCACCCATCGCACCTGCATGGGCCGCGAAGTCGATATTCGATGCATTCACATGGGTTGTGTGGTCGAGCAGATTGTTGAACTCGGCACCGCCCGTTGCCATCTGCAACCGGTTGATACAGCCATAACCGCGATTGTCGGTAAGCACGACCGTGATCTTGATGCCCATCATCACAGAGGTCGCAAGCTCTGAATTCGCCATCATATAGGAGCCGTCACCGATCATCACGATCACGTCGCGATCCGGTTCCGCCATCTTGATGCCAAGCCCACCTGCAATCTCATAGCCCATGCAGGAGAAGCCATATTCCATGTGATAGGACATCGGGCGACCGGCTTTCCAGAGCTGGTGCAATTCCCCCGGCATGGTGCCAGCCGCGCACATGACGACGGTATTTTCTTTGGATTGACGCTGCACTGCGCCGATCACCTGCATGTCTGTGGGAAGCTGGTTGGCGTCACCGGGGGCAGCCGTGCAACGGTCTGCTGCTTCAAACCAGCGTGTTTTCAGCGTGGTGTCAAGTGTGGTGCGCTTATAGTCTTTCAGACCAGCTGAAAGTGCTAACAGCCCAATTTTCGCATCTGCAACAAGTGAGATCGAACCTTGCTTGTGCGTGTCATAGGGCTGAACGTTCAGCGAGAGCAGTTTTCGGCCCGGATGTTTGAACAATGCCCACGAGCCGGTGGTGAAATCCTGAAAACGTGTACCCACCCCAATGACCAGATCAGCGCTTGCTGCAACGGCGTTTGCACTGTCTGCACCAGTAACGCCGACCGGACCGAAATTTAGCGCGTGATCCCACGGCAAAGCCGATTTGCCGGCCTGTGTTTCGATAACCGGAATGTTGTGGGTTTCCGCAAAGCTTTTCAGCGCTTCATGGGCGCCTGAATAATGTACGCCGCCGCCCGCAACGATAACCGGGGTCTTGGCAGCTTTGATTGCTGCAACCGCGGTTGCCAGCTCATGTTCATCGGCTGGCGGACGCCGCCAATGCCATATCTTTGGCGCGAAGAATTCCTCTGGCCAGTCATAGGCTTCGGCCTGCACATCCTGACAGAATGACAGCGTTACGGGTCCGCAATCCGCAGGATCGGTCATTGTGCGGAAAGCGCGCGGCAGGGCAGTGAGAAGCTGCTCGGGGCGGGTGATGCGATCAAAATAACGGCTTACAGGGCGGAAACAGTCATTGACGGTCACTGTGCCATCGTTGAAATCCTCGATCTGCTGCAACACTGGATCGGGGCCGCGATTGGCAAATACATCGCCGGGAATGAACAGGACCGGCAGGCGGTTTACATAAGCGAGTGCTGCCGCTGTGACCATATTGGTTGCACCGGGGCCGATAGAGGAGGTGACAGCGCAAGCACGTTTGCGACCGAGCTGTTTGGAATAAGCAATTGCCGCATGCGCCATGGTTTGCTCATTATGGCCGCGCCAGGTCACGAGCTGATCACGGATGCCATGCAAAGCCTCGCCAAGCCCCGCCACATTGCCATGACCAAAAATTGCCCAGACGCCAGCGATGAAGGGGTCTCCTTCCGGCGTCATCTGATTGGCAATATAGCGCACAAGAGCCTGTGCCGCGGTCAGTCGAACAGTCGTCATATTTCCTCCCGGCGGAATCCCGCCTCATCGCAATCTAAGATACAGGCCTCCACCCGTTGCTGAGATGCGTTTATTTCTGGCGCAGCCTGTCCCACAGATCGCAGAAACTGCGGTAGCGTTCCGCCATTTCCGAAACAGCATCGGCATCGCTCATTTTGCCTGCAAGCCATTGGCGTGCGACTTCACCTAAAATGGTGCGACCGATAGCAAAGCCTTTCACGAGATCAAAACCGCCTGCAACTTTAAGGCTCGCTTCAAGTTCTTCGGCTGGGGCATCGAGGCCCAGCACGACAATCCCGCGCGTGTGCGGATCATTGCGCGTGATCGCATCGCAGGTATTTTGCCATGCTTCTTCTGTGGTCAGAGGCTCTAGTTTCCACCAGTCGGGATAGACGCCGATCTCATAGAAACGCTCGACGACTTTCGCCGTGCTCATATCATCGACAGGTGCGACTTTCGATGGAATGACTTCCAGAAGGAATTCAAGACGGTTGCGGCGTGCGGCTGTATAGAGCCGTTTTACGGTGGCTTCCTGTTGAGCTTTTACATCGTCGCTGTCATCTGGATGATAGAACGAAAGTACTTTGACGACATGTTCAAGCGGCCATTCAACAAGGCCGCCGCAATCGGGACCGAGTTCCGGTTCAAGCTCTAACGGCCGCGAACTTGGCCATTCCGTGGGCCGTCCGATCCAAAGACCAGTTCCAGCGGCGCGGTAAAGTGCATCGCGACCAAGCCGACTGTCACAGAGGATGCCATAGCCATTTTGACCGCCGGAAACCTCCAATGCAGCATTCAGGCATAATTCTTTGAATTGTCCGATTTTTTCATCACTCGCGCCAGCTTCCCTTGCCATTTCTTCAAGCTGAATACGGTGGTCGAAAGCGAAGACTCGCATATGCGGCCAGTCACCATTACGATTGGTCGACCAGTGAATTTGCTCGAGTGCCTCATCATTGCGGAGCGCCGTGTTGCGAATGCCGGTTTCGAAAAAATATTTAAGCTCTTCCCAGCTCGGATAAGCGGGCGTACAGCCATGGCGCGACACTGCGAAGGCTCCGCAGGCATTGGCGAGTTTCAAGCTGGTCGGCCAATCTTCATCCTTGAGCCAGCCGCGCAAAAGGCCGGACATGAAACCGTCACCAGCACCAAGCACGTTGAACACTTCAATGGGAAAACCTTCACCAGATTTTCCATCGTCGAGGCGATCAGGAATATCGTCTTCAAAGACCACTGCGCCCATCGGCCCGCGCTTGCAGACCAGAACTGCTTTGGTGATATCGCGGACGGCTTTGAGGGATTCAACCGTACCAGTCGTTCCACCGGCAATGTGAAACTCTTCTTCCGTTCCGACGATGAGATCAAACAGGTTCAACGTAGTTTGCAGTTTCGCAGTAACGGCAGCAGATTCGATAAAGCGGTTCTCACCATCGCCGTGACCCGCTAGTCCCCAGAGGTTCGGCCGATAGTCAATATCGAGCACTGTACGGCTGCCATTTTCCCGCGCAAGCTTCAAAGCTTTGAGAACTGCAGCTTCTGTAGACGGATGCGAAAGGTGCGTGCCGGTTGCGAGTACACATCCGGCCTGAGCAATAAAGTCTGGATCGATATCATCTTCGCAAAGTGCCATGTCAGCGCAGTTCTCACGATAGAAGATGAGCGGGAACTGTTGCTGGTCACGGATGCCGAGAATGACCAGTGCTGTGAGGCGTTCAGGATCGGTGACGATGCCACGCGTATCTACACCTTCGCGTGCAAGTTCATTCAGCAGAAAGCGCCCCATATGTTCATTGCCGACACGCGTAATGAGCGCCGATTTTAGCCCCAGGCGAGCGGTGCCGGTTGCGATATTGGTAGGGGAGCCGCCAACATATTTGTTAAAGGAAGACATATCTTCCAGTAAGCCACCGATCTGTGCGCCGTAGAGATCCACCGAAGACCGGCCAATCGTGATCAAATCCAGCCGCTTCATTCCATCCTCCATCGGTGCATGCGTCTTTCATTCTATTTGTGATTAAAATGGATTTAATATTCTATTTCAACTGAAAAATGGAATGTCGTGTTCTTTTATGATTGGCGTTTTGTGCCGACGGCGACAGCGAGCGTAATTGCCAGGCAGAGCGTTGCAGAAAGCGAGCGGAATGCACCGAAATCTACCTCAGAAACGAGCAATGATTGTTGTGCCAGCTTGCTCATCGGACTGACAATTGTGTCGGTGATTGCGATGACATCAATGCCGCGTGCGCTGGCATTTTCCGCCATTGCAATGGTTTCGGGCGAGTAAGGTGAGAAAGAAATGGCAAGTACAACATCGCCTTTGCGAATGGCATGCTGGTTTTCGAGCTTGCCAACTGCGCTGTGTAGCATCGCCGGAACTTGCATTTTTTCAAAAGCATAGGCCAAATAGCTTGCAACAGGGAATGCACGCCGGACCCCGATAATATGAATGGTCTCCGCCGTTGCCAGCAGGTGGACAGCCTTGTCCAATGCCTGCGGTTCGATGGTCTTAAGCAAGCTTTCGAGTGATGTTCGCCCGGCTTCAGCGAATTCGGCTAACAGGGCAGGAGCACTTCCTGCCGCAGTTTCGCGTAAATGTTCGATCCGCGTGGAATAATCTGGCCAGCCACCAGCATAGGAGTCGCGGAAAATCTTTTGCATTTCCGAAAAACCTGAAAAGCCAAGAATTTGACAAAAGCGCATGAATGCCGAACTTTGAACACCTGCGCCATCCGCCATTTCTGCAACCGTTGAAACCGCGATTCTGTCCTGATTGGCCGCAACGTAATCGGCGCATTGCTTCAAGCGCTTGGGCAAGCGATCTGCAATTTCGAGTAGCTTCGCTTCAAATTCTTTGACATTGCCTGGCGCTGTTGCAACCTGTTCGACGTCCATTGCGGTCCTTTCAGAAACACTCTCTTGACTTATATTATATCGCAATCTAGCAAAATAGAATAAATATTCTATTGCGCATTGTGTCCTTGCACAAAGTGGAGTGGCGAAACTGTTTTGTCGGTCAATCGAGGATGACCGTTTTGGGAGAATGAAGGCAATGGTTACACGTCTTGCTCTGCTCGGTGCTGGCCGTATCGGTAAGGTTCATGCGGGTGCAATCGCTTCTGATAAGCGTGCAAAACTTGTTGCGGTGGCCGATGCCAATCAGGATGCTGCACGTGCAATCGCTGATGCCGCTGACGCAGAAATTCGTACCGTCGAAGAAATTGAAAACTCGTCAGATGTTGATGCGGTGTTGATTTGCACACCAACCAACACCCATGCCGATTTGATCGAGCGCTTCGTGCGAGCTGGCAAAGCCGTGTTCTGCGAAAAGCCGATTGATCTGAATATCGAGCGTGTGCGCGCGTGTCTCGCTGTCATCAAGGAAACCGGCGGCAGGGTTATGCTTGGTTTCAATCGCCGCTTTGATCCACATTTTGCAGCTGTCCGCAAAGCGATTGATGATGGTCGCATCGGCAAGGTTGAAATGGTCACGATTACCAGCCGTGATCCGGGTGCGCCCCCTGCTGAGTATATCAAGGTTTCTGGCGGTATCTTTCGCGATATGACGATCCATGATTTTGATATGGCACGTTTTCTGCTGGGTGAAGAAATTGCAACGGTTTCTGCATCGGCGACGGTTCTTGTTGATCCTAGGATCGGCGAGCTTGGCGATTTTGACAGCGCCAGCGTGATTCTGACCACGGCTTCCGGTCGTCAGTGTGTGATTTCCAATTCGCGTCGGGCTTCTTACGGTTACGACCAGCGCATCGAAGTGCACGGATCAGAAGGAGCGGTGTCTGCTGAAAATGAGCGTCCGGTGTCCATCGAGGTGGCATCAAAGGATGGCTATACCCGCCCGCCGCTGCATGATTTCTTCATGACGCGCTATACGGATGCTTATGCGGCTGAAATTGCCGCATTCATTGATGCGATTGATAATGGGAATGCACCCACACCTTCTGCTGAAGATGGATTGCAGGCTTTGGCACTTGCCGAAGCTGCACTTCTTTCGGTTAAAGAAGGTCGTGCTGTGAAAGTTGCGGAAGTTCTCGCCTAAGCATCGGCCCAAAAATCTAACCAGATTTTTGGAAAGCACGATGCGAAGATAAAATAGTTTATTTAAAGCGCTTTTTATGCGTCTAAAACGACGCAAGGCGCTTTAAACGGCTATTTTCATTTGCCTTTTTCCGCAATCGGTTGCGATATGCCGAACATGGCTTATGAATTTGACAAGTTGCCGCTCGATGAGCTTTTTGTGCCTGTGGCGAATGCCACGGCCGCATTGACCAGGCTCGACGAGCGGCTTGCCCGTTCACCAATCCGCGATGGAATGTTGGAGCGCATGCATATGCATGACGCTGTTGCGTCTATGTGGCTTGAGGGCGAACTTGTTCATCTGGAAGATCTGGTTTTGCATGACGCCGTGATGGATACGCGTATGCCGAGCCATGCGCTGACGATTGCGCATTCCGTGCTGCGATTGCGTCGGCAAGTTGCTGGACGCGCAGCAGGTTGGGCTTTGAGCAACTCAGGCATCCAGCAATTGCTTGGTCGAAATGTCGAGATTCAAACTGAACCCGTGAAACATTATCATGAGCCGGAAGAGGGCGAGGCCGACGCACTTCTGGATGATATTGACGCTCTGCTTGCACGCACTGATGCACTCTTGAAAGGCATCGTTCAGGAGAAGCCCAAGCCTCAGGTCGCAGAAATCGATCCACTTCTGAATGATGAAGATTGGAATGAGGATGAGCGCTTGCAGCAGTGGCGGGACATCTTTGAAAAGTCTGCCTATCTGCCTCCCTTAATGCGTGCTGCAATCATGTATGATGCCTGGTTTGATATTGAGGTTGTGCAGCGTTCTTCATGGGTAGGACGGCTGCTCGCTGCGGCTTATCTACGACAGTCAGGACTAGCCTCTGCACATTTGCCAGCGCTAAGCATCGGTTTGCGAACCAAAAGGCCTGATGAACGCCGCTCGCAGAACCGCCTTGTTCGTCTCAAAACCTTCTTTGCTGCCATTGAGGAAGGTGCTGAGACAGTGATGAAAGAGCATGACCGTTTGATGCTGGCGCGAGAGCAGATGCAGCGCAAGCTCAAAGGGCGTCGCTCTAATTCCCGCTTGCCACAACTCGTGGATATGATGATGCGCAGTCCGCTTGTATCGAGCCCAATGGTGGAGAAGGAGCTTGATGTCACGCCACAGGGTGCGCTCAAGCTGATCGCTGAGCTTAACCTTAGGGAGATTACCGGGCGCGGTCGTTTCCGCGCATGGGGTGTTCTTTAGCTCATTTATTCATGCAATGATTGCGCAGATGCGTTGCAAATAGCTGGTATTCATTGCGTCTCGCTGCTTTGGCGCGCCAGACCAAAGCAAGTGAGCGATAATTGTTCTGTCCTTCATAAGGAACAATACTGATTTCGCTGCCACGGCTGACGCCTGCTTTAATCGCGACTTCTGGCAGTAACGTTACTCCCATGCCAAACTCCACAAGCTGTACCAGCGTCATGATGCTTGTCGCATGAACATCGCCACTCGTCTGGGTAGGCTTTGAGCCAATGGCAGCCATGACGTGTTCACGTAAGCAATGGCCGGTTTCCAGCAGCAGAAACGGCTGGTCCTGAAGGTCGCTTGCATCAATGTGGTCGCGATTGGCCAGCGCATGATCGCGTCGCACAGCGAGAAAGAATGGGTCTTTCCCGATTTCGGCGACTTCAAAATCATCGAGTTCATAGGGATGAGCGACAAGCGCCACATCAAGCGAACCTGAGCGCAGGTTGTCGAGAAGGGTGCGCGTCAGCCCTTCGCGCACACTTAATTGCAGTTCAGGAAAAGCTTTGGCTGTCGTCGGCAGCACTTTAGGCAATAAAAACGGAGCGATTGACGGGATGACACCCAATCGCAGACGCGTGGTTAGAGGTCGCTCTGCTTGACGCGCATGTTCTGGTAGTTCCTCAATGGAAGCAACGATTTCCTGCGCACGATTGAGGAAATCCTCGCCCGCTGGCAGCAGTTGCATGCGTCGTCCGGTGCGGTCGATCAGTGTGGCACCGATCTCCGCTTCAAGCGCCTGAATGGCAGCGCTTAGTGTCGACTGCGTAACACCGACGGCCTCGGCTGCGCGTGAAAACGAGCCTGCTTTTACAAGAGCGATAAAATAATGGAGTTGGCGAACACTGATATTGAGCATGAGAGCAGGCTGGACTTATCCCCATCGTTAAAATCGATGGATTTGATCGTTTTAATCGCTTTGACCGATTGTATTAGAATCTCTATATATGTCTAGCAAGTAGAGAGTTCTGAAACTTCTGAACTTTCTGCACAACAACGAATTCACAGGCAGGTATGAGATGCTCGGTATTGGTGACAAGCTTCCTTCTTTCAAAGTAACCGGCGTAAAGCCTGGTTTTAACTTCCACGAAGAAAACGGCGTTTCGGCTTTTGAAGAAGTCACCGAAGCAAGCTTCGAAGGCAAGTGGAAAGTTATTTTCTTCTATCCTAAGGACTTCACATTCGTTTGCCCAACAGAAATCGCAGAATTTGCACGTCTCGCTTCGGACTTTGAAGACCGTGATGCAGTTGTTCTCGGCGGTTCAACCGACAACGAATTCGTGAAGCTCGCTTGGCGCCGAGATCATCAGGATCTCAACAAGCTGCCAATCTGGTCGTTTGCTGACACCAACGGTTCGCTGGTCGATGGCCTCGGCGTTCGCTCGCCAGATGGCGTTGCTTACCGCTACACCTTCGTTGTCGATCCTGACAACACGATCCAGCACGTTTACGCAACCAACCTCAATGTTGGCCGTGCTCCTAAGGACACGCTGCGCGTTCTCGACGCTCTGCAGACCGATGAGCTTTGCCCATGCAACCGCGAAGTCGGTGGCGAAACGCTTAAGGCTGCCTAATCGGCATCAACTATATGACACGAGGCGGGTTGAGACCCGCCTTTTGTTTATCCAGAACTGACACATGACATTTAAAGAGGGTTCCATGTCCATTGATGATCTGAAGTCTAAAATCCCGGATTTTGCCAAGGATGTTCGCCTTAACCTTTCGTCCATGGCGAGCGATGAAACGCTGACGCCACAGCAGAAATATGGTCTTTTTATTGCTTGCGGTATCGCTTCGCGCAATGCTGATGTGCGCAAGGCGCTGACTGCTGAAGCAGCAGGTAAGGTTGATGCAAGCGTTGTGCAGGCCGCAAAATCGGCTGCTTCGATAATGGGCATGAACAACGTCTATTATCGTTTCGTGCACCTTGCCACCAACAAGGAATATCGCACGCTTCCAGCCAAGCTGCGCATGAACGTGATTGGCAACCCGGGCGTCGACAAGGTTGATTTTGAGCTTTGGTCGCTGGCCGTTTCAGCAATCAATGGCTGCGGCATGTGCATCGATGCGCATGAAGATGTTCTGCGCAAGGCTGGCGTTTCGACCGAAGTGATCCAGACTGCTGCGCGTTTCGCTTCGATCATTCAGTCCGTTGCGATTGCGCTTGAAGCTGCTGACACCGAATAAAGTTGTCGAACTTACATAAAGAAAAGCCCGCGTGGATTGCTCCACGCGGGCTTTTTGTTTGACGCTTATTACTAATTATTCACCGCGCTTGAACGAGATGAATGCAAAGCCGATCAGAGAAATCACGGCGGCAGCAGTCATGTAATAGCCAACATAAGCGAAGCTATAATGGGTCGCGAGCCAGGTTGCGATGTAAGGTGCAACTGATGCGCCGAGAATGCCAGCCAGATTGAATGTCAGCGAAGCGCCGGTGTAGCGAACCGAAGTCGGGAAAGGTTCTGCAAGTGCTGCACCAATCGGGCCATAGGTTAGACCCATCAAGCCAAAACCAAGTATAAGGAAAGCGAGAACGCCGACAGTTCCGCTGAGGAATAGCGGGGCCATCAGGAAGCCGTAGATACCGATCAGAACGGTTACGACGATCATGATTGGACGCATGCCGTACTTATCTGAAAGCAGTGCTGCAATCGGAATGGTGAGGCCGAAGAAAATAACGCCAACCATCTGTAGGATAAGGAACTGTTCACGGCTGTAGCCGAGCGCACGTGTACCCCAACCAAGCGAAAATACGGTCATCAGGTAGAACAAAACGAAAGTTGCAACAGCGCCAATAGTACCGAAGAACAGGCTCGACTTGTACTTTTTGAAAAGCGTTGCGACAGGAACTTCAACGCGCTCAGCTTTGTCGATAGCCTTCTGGAACTCCGGCGTCTCAGCAATTTTCAGACGAATGAAGAGGCCTACGCCAACCAGCAGAGCACTTGCGATGAAAGGAATACGCCAGCCGAACGACATGAACTGTTCTTCGGTGAGAAGTTCAGCGAGGATCAGGAAGATGCCCGTTGCAAGGATAAAGCCAACAGGCGCACCGAGCTGTGGGAACATGCCGTACCAGGTACGCTTGCCTTCCGGTGCATTTTCGGTTGCGAGCAGAACTGCGCCGCCCCATTCACCACCAAGGCCAAGGCCCTGACCCAGACGGCAGAGTGCGAGCAGGAGAGCCGCCCATACGCCGATGGATTCATATGTTGGCAGGAAGCCGATAGCGACCGTAGAAATACCCATGGTCATAAGAGCTGCAACGAGCGTTGCCTTACGGCCAACCTTATCGCCGAAGTGACCGAACAATGCGCCGCCGATTGGACGTGCAAAGAAGGCGATAGCGAAAGTTGCCAAAGATTGGAGTAGCGCCGAGTTACCGTCACTTGCGGGGAAGAAGAGGTGCGGGAAAACGATTACCGCAGCGGTGGCATAAATATAGAAGTCGAAGAATTCGATTGTTGTTCCGATCATGCTCGCGGCCAAAACGCGGCGTGCAGAATTTTTCTTCGGAACAACTGCTTGAGCAACAGTCATTGTTTCATATCCATACTTGTGGGCTTTTCATTGTGGGGGGGGAAGCCCAAGATGCTGCCTTCTTAGTGCCACAAAATACGAAACCGCAAGCTTAAAAGGTGTTTCACGTAATTTTCTGATTTCGAATGTGTCGTTTTCGAAACAAAATGAATGTGAAGGGTGTTTTGCGGAGTCGAAACCAGGATGAAACACAGCCAAATGATAAGGAATCAAACAGGCGCGTGGGTGATTTTCGATTGAGTCGAAGGGTAAAAAGAATTTGACCGTTAAAAAGCAAAAATCCCGGACGAAGCCGGGATTTTGATACCTATCGTTAAACTGAAAAACTGGAGCGGGCGAAGGGATTCGAACCCTCGACCCCAACCTTGGCAAGGTTGTGCTCTACCCCTGAGCTACACCCGCTCGCGCCAGTTTTCAGCGTGGAAACTGTTCTCTAGGAGAAGTCGTTTCCGTTAGGCAAGCGCTATATGGACCAACGCTTTTGAGATTGCAACAGGGAATTTCATGTTTCGACTAAGTTATTTTCAAAGATTCACAGGGTAATTCACCGCTTGCGTCGGGTGATGCTGATAATCGATGCAAAAGCGGCAAAGCCAGCTGCGACAAGTAAGATATTGGGGATTTTGGTTAGTCCCCAATGTCCTAGCAGAAATGCGACGAACGCAGCACCCAGCGACTGCCCCATCAACCGCGCGGTTCCTAACATGCCGCTTGCCGCACCGCTTCTGGCGCGCGGGGCAGATGTTATAATCATGCGATTGTTTGGCGCTTGAAAAAAGCCAAATCCAATTCCGCAGATTGCCATACGCCAGCAGATGTCCTGAACTGTTGGTTGTTCGGGTAAAAGTCCCATCAGAGCAAGGCCAGTTGCGAAAATGATCAGCCCGATAAGGCCGAGCGTTGCAGGCGAATATTTGTCTGAGAGTTTACCAGATATAGGTGCGACAATTGCCAGAGCAATTGGCCATGGCATCATCAGAAAACCGACTTCGATGGGCTGGAAACCATAAACCGATTGCAACAGGAAAGGCAGTGAAATGAAAGCCATCATCTGTGCCAAAAATGACATGATAGAGGTACAGAGTGAAAGGCTGAATACTGGAATTTGTAGCAGATCGAGTGGTAATAGTGGATCAGTTTTGCGCATTGAGCGGCGGATAAGCCACGTTGCAGCGGCAATGCACGCCAAAGCCTGTAACAGAAGCCACAATCCATCAATTTCGCTACCAGCACTGTCAACCACTGTCACCAAAAGCCCAAGCGTAAGCGCGCTTAGCACAGCGCTCAGGTAATCGAAACGGCGTGACGAGCGTTCATTATCGGGCAGGCTTTTCAGTCCCATAGCAACAGCCAGAACGCCCAGCGGAATGTTAATGACAAACAGCCACGGCCAACTCAATGAATGCAGAATCACACCTGCAAGCGTCGGCCCGATTGTTGAAGAGGCCGCAACAAACAGTGCATTTAGCCCGATAGCAGTACCGAATTTTGCCTGTGGCACTGTATAGCGCAGGAGCGCGGTGTTGACGCTCATCAAGCCCGCAGCGCCAAAGCCTTGAATGACGCGTGCGATGGTAAGAGCTTCAAGCGAGTTGGAAAAAACGCATGCAATGGATGCGAGCGTGAACAACGATACACCCAGAAGATAAATGCGACGATAGCCGTAAATCTCACCCAAGGCTGCGAGTGGCAAAAGCGTGATCACGATTGCAAGCTGATAGCCATTGACGATCCAGATCGATGCTGATGGCCCGGCAGAAAAGTCGGCCGCAATCGTTGGAAGTGCAACATTGGCTATGGTGCCGTCGATGACAGCGAGCGTAAGCCCGACCATCAGCGTCGCCCAGGCCCAGTATAAACGCGGCTTTGGCAGGCCATCCGGTGCTACGAACGTACCTTCTTGAATAACCTTTTCATGCTTCATTTCATCGACCACTGACCAGTACCGCACTAGCAGACCAGCGCGCGGCGAATGTTTAAGAGGGTTTTGGAAACCTTATCCAGACGGGCAAGGTTCATATGTCATGTAAAGCATTAGCTCCAGAAAAGCACCGGTTGTCGTGGTTAAACCAAGCGTAGTCACGCTATTGTGTGGGGTTTTCGTTCATATCCGGCAGTTTCATCACGCGCCCATAGTGGCGGGGATTGAAGCTTAGATAAAGTGGACAGATGCTGGCAACCAGAATGAGATGCATGATCCAGCCCGATGCAAACGTTCCCGTCAAATTGTGCAAGAAAGCTGTTGCAACAGGGCCCAGCGCTGCAATTAGGAAGCCGCCGCCCTGCATCATGGCTGCAAGAGCGCCGGCCTCCTCAGGCTTTGGTAGATGATCAAGCGATGTAATCATGGCGAGCGCAAAGCTGCCACCAAGTCCGGCACCACATATCGCCGACCAGAACATCGGCGAGAGTTGCGGCAGAAACGCAAGACCTGCAAAACCGGCAGATTGCATAGCCAGCGTCAGCAACAACCACGGTCGGCGGTCAAGATTGCGCCGGGCAAGAAGTGGAAGAATAAAAGCCGAAAGCGCCTGAGCAATCGCCATTACTGCAACCAGATTGCCGGTAGCCGCAGCACTGACACCGATTGCCTGATAATAAGGTGCCAACCACGCAACCATCGAAGAGTAGCCCGCATTCACAAGGCCAAATGCGATCATCAATATCCATGTGCGCGGACGGCGCAGCAATTTGCCTGCTATGTTCGATTTTGGGCCGGCAGCTTTCGTTTCCTGAAGAATCGGAATTGCGGTGAGCAAGGCTAGAACTGCTGGAATTGCAAGAACTGCGAGTGCGAATCGCCAGTTATGATCGGTACCCGCAAGCCACGGCGTGAGACGAGCACCAAGTGCACCGCCACCCATGATCATAGCGGAATAAAGTCCGGTCACGGTGGCAATGCTTGTTGGAAACTTTGCCTTAATGAGGCCCGGCATGATTGCCTGAATCATGGCCACACCCGCACCGCAGAGAATCGCCGTGAGGATCAGGGACAGCCCATCGGGAACGAAACCTCGCAAAAGTGAGCCTATTGCCAGGATGACAAGTGCTGCAAACATGCTGCGCCGTGTTCCGACAACGGACTGGATATGCGGTGCAACAAACGCACCAAGCCCCATCAGCAGCATCGGCAGAAAAGTCAGCAATGACAGTGCACCGAAACCCATGCCAGTGTCGCTTGCAATATAGCTAAGCACAGGTCCGGGAGCCGTCAGAAATGGCCTCAGATTGAGGCCAATAAGCACGACGAGAACAATAAGCGCTACAGGCGTTGCCTTTTCGCCTACGGATGGGGCTGAGGTTGAAGTCATTTTACCGTCTGGCGCTCGGATATTTGTTTTTGTTGCCATGCGCGATAGAGTTGAGCTTCATCACGTGGGGAACAGTGTTCGAACCTTATTTCGGTCTGCTCACTGACTGGCTTGGAAAGCTCTTTCGCGATCTTTGCAGTCGAAAGATTGAAAGGCTCTGCCTCATCGTTTGAGTAGGCAAAGATGATTTCTGTGATGCCTGACATACGCATGGCGGCAAAACACATAGGGCAGGGCTGACCACTCGCATAAACCGTGCAACCATCGAGACGCACGGATTGCAAGGCTTTACCCGCTGCACGTAATGCAAGCAGTTCGGCATGCGCGGTTGGATCGCAATCAGCCTGCATACGGTTGATACCGGTGGCGATAAGCTTTTCATCTTTCACGACAACGGCACCGAATGGGCGTCCGCCCTGTTCGGCGTTTTCAAAAGCAAGCGCAATTGCCTGACTGAGAAAAGCATTGCTGGTGCTCATTTTGCACCAGCCTTTTCAAGCATCGCTACCATCGGTGCAAACCCGCGCTGACGTGCATGCTGCAATGGTGTTACTCCATCCTTATCGGCAAGATTAACGTCTGCACCGGCATCAATTAGCAATTTCATAATATCAATATGTCGCTGACCGCCATCACCAAGAATGATAGCTTCGAGCAACGCAGTCCAGCCAAGATTGTTGACGTGATCGACCTCAACACCCGCTTTAATCAGCGTGCGAACGGTCTCGACATGGCCGCGCTCGGAAGCGGGGATAAGGGCCGTACCGCCGTAGCGATTCGTGCTTTTCAGGTCCGCGCCGTGAGCAAGTGTCAGCTTGAGGATTTCGAGGTGGCCGCGTGCGCCAGCATAAAGATAGGGGCTATCCTTGATCGAATCCTTTGCATTCACGTCAGCACCGGCATCAATAAGTGCGCGGGCTACATCCACGTGATTGGCATGTGTTGCGGCAAGCAGAGCTGTTTCGCCCGCTTTTCCAGGCGTATCAAGATTGACACCTGCTTTGATTGCTTCTTTGACAGCAGAGAGGTTCCCCGCGCTAGCCGCATCAATAAGCGAAGTCTGCGCATATGCTGTGGCTTGATGACCCGGCAGTGACGGTTCTAACATGACAATTGCTCCTGCAATTAATGCCAAGGCATTCAAGCGGATTAAGGTTTGACGCATGGCTGTTCTCCTATTTCTTGCTAAAATAGTTGCAGTGAGACATATTTAAAAATTAAATGTTCAACTGGCGTCCATTCATAAAATGAATAATATTTTTAGTCTCGATCTTTTGCGCGCGTTTGTAGCTGTCGTGGATACGCGCAGTTTTACTGCTGCGGCACAGCAATTACATTCAACGCAATCAACTGTGAGCCAGAAGATATTGCGCCTCGAGGACGCTGCGAAGCAACCTTTGCTAGAGCGCGCCAGACATGATGTCCGGCCAACTGACGCAGGCGAAAAGCTGCTCGGCTATGCGAGACGCATGCTGCATCTTCATGACGAAGCGACTGCTGCGATGACCGGCAGTTCATTGGCAGCGGTGTTTCGCCTCGGTTTGGCAGAAGACTTTGCGGCGAAACTTGTTACGCCGGCACTAGCAGCATTCCTTCGCGCACATCCCAATATGAAGCTGGAAGTCACTAGCGGGATGAGCCGTGATTTACAGAAGGGGTTTGAGACCGGCGAATATGATCTGGTGATGGTCAAGCAAAAGCAGGGTGATACGCGGGGTGTGATACACTGGCCTGAGCCACTTTCATGGTTGGAAAGCGCTGATTACCCAGTGTCTCATATGAATCCTTTGCCGCTTGTGGCGTTCCCACCAAATGGTCTTTATCGTAGCGATATGATGGAAGCCCTCGATCATATAGGGAGGCCGTGGCATGTGGTATTTACGAGTTCCAGTCTTGCCAGTGTTCAAAGCGCTCTGGCAGAGGGCTTGGGTGTAAGCCTGTTACCTGACCGGGTGGCGTTGTCCACGCATCGCATTGTTCCCGAAGCTTCGGATCTCCCCCTTATCAGTCCGATGGAAATCGTTATCCAGCATACAGACAATGGCTCTGATCGAATGCTGCAATTGGTTGAAATGCTCAGCGCGCTCGTCAGCGAATAGAAATCTCCGCATATGTAAGCGCCAATTTTGGACAAACAAATGTCAGTTTATGTTGCTTGACGAATTTTGTATCCAGGATATTGTACTCAAAAAAGTTGGGAGGCTTTTCTTTTGGCGGCTTTTGAATGGCGCAGTCAGACCCGTTTGCTGGACGAAGTTGCAGAAGCGCTTCGTGAGAGAATTTATGCGGGTGTTTATGCGCCGGGTGCCATTCTTCGACAGGAACATATAGCTGCGGAGTTTGGCATTAGCCGCACGCCCTTGCGCGAAGCCTTGCGTGTTCTGGAACGTGACGGGCTGGTTATCCACTTGCCTGGCAGGGGCGTTCGTGTGGCCTCCGCTGATCTCACACGCCTGATTGATGCTTATGCTGTGCGAGAAGTTCTCGATGGCGTTGCTGCACGTTTTGCGGCTGAACGCGCAACAGATGAGGATATTGCAAAGCTGCGCGCCCATGTTGTGGGGCAGAGCACAGTCGTCGATCCATGGGCTCCCAAAGCTTACACCCAGACGAATGTCGATTTTCACATGGCGGTGATGAACACCGCGGGCAATGCCTCGCTGATAGCATTTGTTCCGCTGTTGCGCATGACGTCGCAGGTTTTCGCGCCATCTTTTTCGTTATCGGTAGATCGTGCACGCGAAGCAATCCGCGAACATGGAGCAATTGTTGAAGCCATCGCTTCGCGTGATGGGGAAGAGGCCGAACGGCTGGCGCGGGCACATATCCGCGCGACCACGGCAAGACTGGAGGCTGAAATGCCTCTGCGGGAGCATGAAAATGAAGCATGAAAACAAGTCGGGTGGTTCAGGCCTTCTTCGTTATCGCAATTTCATTGCTGGTCAATGGCAGGACGCTTTGGGTGGCGAGCACATTATGCTTCGCAATCCTTCCGATGGTAGCGATCTGGCTGCGGCTGCAGTCCGTGCCGCACTTTCCAGTGAGTGGGGAAACCTGACCGCGACCGAGCGCGGTCGCGCCTTGCACCGCATTTCGGAAGAAGTGTTGAAAAACATCGACTTGTTGACTGATCTTGAATCGAAGGATGTTGGCAAGCCCTTAACTCAGGGGCGCGCCGATGTTGTGGCGCTGGCGGCGGTATCGAATTGCCATTCGGCTGCGTCAAAAGGGTTTTGAGGCGTTCTACGGATTTGCCTCGCTGAAGACGATTTCCGTGTATCACGGCTAAAATAGCATTTTCAGGGAAAGTGGGAACCGGTTTCCCGTCCGAAAATGTGCTGAAGTTTGAATTTGGGAGAATTGCAGTGTCGCTTGAAGGTAAGGTCGCGCTCATCACTGGAGCAGGTTCAGGGTTTGGTGAGGGCATGGCAAAGCGCTTTGCCAGAGGCGGCGCCAAGGTCATCATCGTTGACCGCGACAAGGCAGGTGCCGAGCGCGTTGCAGGCGAAATTGGAGATGCAGCGCTGGCTGTCGCTGCCGATATTTCCAAGGAAGCAGATGTTGATGCAGCGGTAGAAGCCGCCCTGTTGAAGTTCGGTAAAGTCGATATTCTCATCAACAATGCTGGCATCGGCCATAAGCCACAAAATGCTGAGCTGGTTGAGCCGGAAGAGTTTGATCGCATTCTTGGCGTCAATGTGCGTGGCGTTTATCTGATGACGCGCAAGCTCATCCCACATTTTAAGAGCAATGGTGCCAAGGGAGAGGAATGCGTCATTCTCAATGTCGCTTCGACAGGTGCAGGTCGTCCGCGCCCGAATCTCGCTTGGTACAATGCGACCAAGGGCTGGGTGGTTTCTGTGACTAAGGCGCTCGCTATCGAGCTTGCGCCGGCAAAGATTCGTGTGGTTGCTTTGAACCCGGTTGCGGGTGAGACACCGCTTCTCACCACTTTCATGGGCGAGGATACCGAAGAAATCCGTAAGAAGTTCCGCGATTCCATTCCGATGGGCCGCCTGTTGAAACCTGATGATTTGGCTGAAGCTGCGGCTTTCCTTTGCTCGCCTGCTGCCTCTATGATTACAGGTGTTGCGCTCGACGTGGATGGCGGGCGTTCGATTTAAAAAATTGATAAGGGGAGCCAAAGAGAAACGATGAGTAAACTGCTGAAAGCCGGGCTGATTACAGCCACGATGCTTGCATCGATCAACGGTGCCTTTGCAAAGGATACGCTGGTGGTCGGCGAAGTGCTGGAACCGCCGGGCCTTGATCCGACGGCAAATGCTGCTGCCGGTATCCGGCAGGTTACTTACGCCAATCTCTATGAAGGGCTGGTTCGTATTGTCGAAGACGGCACAGTAAAGCCACAACTGGCCGAAAGCTGGACAGTTTCTGATGACAAGAAGACTTACACCTTCAAACTTCGTCAGGGCGTGAAATTCCACGATGGAACTCCGTTTGATTGTTCGGTTGTAAAGTTCTCCTATGAGCGTGCGGTGGCTCCAGATTCCACCAATGCGCAAAAGGGCCTTTTTGAACCAATCGCCAGCACCGAGTGTCCTGATCCAGCGACTGCCGTTGTAACGCTGAAGCGGCCAACCTCGAACTTCCTGTTCAATATGGGGTGGGGCGACGCGGTTATGATCGCTCCGAATTCGGCAGCCGATAACAAGACTAAACCTGTCGGAACGGGTCCGTTTAAGTTCAAACGCTGGGTGCAGGGTGATCGTGTCGAGCTCGACCGTAACCCGGACTATTGGGGCGAGCCGGCAAAGCTTTCTGCGGTTACTTTCCGCTTTGTGAGCGATCCTTCGGCTGCAGCCGCTGCAATCCTTGCTGGCGACATTGATGTCTTCCCGATGTTCCAGGCGCCGGAATTGATTAGCCGCTTCAAGAGCGATGATAAGTTGCAGGTCGAAGTCGGTGATACTGCAGGCAAAGTTCTGCTTTCGCTTAACAATGCCAAGGCTCCATTCGACAATGTGAAGGTGCGTCAGGCACTGGCCCATGCCATTGATAGCAAGAGCCTGATTGAAGGCACGTATTCCGGTTTTGGCACACCAATCGGCTCGCATTATGCGCCGGTCGATCCGGGTTATGTCGATCTTTCGGAAACCTATCCGTATGATCCGGCAAAGGCGAAGCAGCTGCTGGAAGAGGCGGGCGTTCCGGCTGGCACGTCAATCACCATCACGCTTCCACCTCCGGCCTATGCGCGTCGCGGTGGTGAAATCATCGCAGCCATGCTGGCGGAAGTGGGCATTCAGGCCAATCTCGCTCCAATCGAGTTTGCGCAATGGCTGGATCAGGTATTCAAGCGCTCGGATTTCGATGCCACGATTATTGCACATACAGAAGCGCGTGATCTCGATATCTATGCTCGCGACAAATACTACTTCAACTACAACAACCCGGAATATAAGGCGCTCTATAAAGCTTATGCCGAGGCCGGTAGCGACGAAGAACAGCTCGAATTGGTGAAGAATCTTCAGGAAAAGCTTGCTGCAGACGAGCCGAATATCTTCCTTTATGCGCTGCCAAAAATCGGTGTGTGGAATAAGAACGTAAAAGGTCTGTGGAAGAACATGCCGATCCCCGCTGATGATCTGACACAGGCTTACTGGGCCGAATAAGAACATTTCCGCCCCGGCTTTTTTGGCGGGGCGGTTTTACGCGAATAGCCGTGCAGCGATAACAATCAAGGGGCTGCGGCACGGCTAGAAATGGAATGTGGAGTGAATGGCGTGAAGCGCTCATTCCTGCATTTTTATGACGCACAATCTTGTCCGAAAAGCCGGATAAGTTTTCGGGATTGTGCTTAGGAGGTCGTTTTGCTGGCTTATATATCCGGGCGATTAGCATCGCTCTTGCTTACGACGCTTGCGGCCTCCGTCATCGTCTTCCTGTTGATGCAGGTGCTGCCGGGCGACCCTGCGGCAGTTATCCTCGGCATCAACGCACAGCCTGAAACACTGGCAGCGCTTCACAAACAGCTTGGCCTCGATCAGCCGCTTTGGTGGCGGTATCTTTCGTGGATTGGCGGCTTTCTGAAAGGTGATTTCGGCACGAGCTATACCTATTCTGTGCCAATCAGTGAATTGCTCGGACCGCGCATTATGGTCACGCTGCCGCTCGCACTTCTGTCAATGGTCCTGTCGGTCGCGGTAGCTATTCCCGTGGGCGTTTATGCGGCCTCCAAACGTGGCAAAACCGGCGATGTGCTTTCCATGGGGGTGGCGCAGGTGGGTGTTGCTATCCCGAATTTCTGGCTCGGCCTGCTTTTGATCCTCCTGTTTGCTTTGCAGCTCGGTTGGTTCCCCGCGTCTGGTTTCGCGGGCTGGGAAAGTGGTTTCTGGAATGGTATCCGTTCGCTGTTTTTGCCCGCGCTGGCTCTTGCCTTGCCGCTTGCCGCTATTCTTGCTCGCGTGACGCGTTCCGCCGTCATCGAAACGCTGGGTGAGGATTTCGTGCGGACCGCGCGCGCAAAAGGTCTTACCCGTAACGCGGCACTCTGGCGCCATGCGGTGCCAAATGCGCTGATCCCGGTTGTCACAATTATTGGCCTGCAATTCTCATTTCTGTTGGCTGGAACGATCATCATCGAAAATGTCTTCAATCTCCCCGGCCTTGGAAGGCTGGTGTTTCAGGCAATCGCCCAGCGCGATCTGATAACGGTGCAGTCTCTGGTGACGCTGCTTGCGGCTTCCGTGATTACGGTCAATTTCATTGTCGATCTTGTCTATGGCTTCATTGATCCGCGTCTTTCGACGGGAGGCAGTCGATGAGTGAGGTTCAGACAATTGCAAAGCCAAACCGCTTTCGGGCGTTGTTTTTAAGCCGCAGCCTTGTGATCGGTTCGCTTGTTACCGCTATTCTGGTGGCTATGGCTCTCGTCTCCTATTTCTGGACGCCTTATTCGCCCACCGCCATGAACTTCCGCGACAAGCTGCAGGGGCCGAGCTTCAGTCATCTGTTCGGAACGGATAATTTCGGTCGTGATGTGTTTTCCATGATTATGGTCGGTGCGCGTAATTCCATTGCCGTGTCGATTATTGCTGTGCTTGTTGGCGCGGGTATAGGTATCCCTCTTGGTGCCTTTGCTGCAGCGCGCGGTGGATTGGTCGATGGCTTTGTCATGCGTATGACCGATCTGGCCTTTGCATTTCCGGCGTTGCTGACCGCAGTCATTATCACCGCTATTTTTGGCCCCGGTGCGGTCAACGCCATGATTGCAATCGGTATTTTCAATATTCCGGTCTTTGCCCGCGTTACGCGTGGTGCATCGCTTGGGCTTTGGAAGCGCGAATATGTGCAGGCAGCGCGTTGCGCAGGGCGCGGCGATATCTCAATCACATTGCTGCATGTTCTGCCCAACATCAATCACGTGCTGATCGTACAAGCGACTATCCAGTTCGCACTCGCCATTGTGGCGGAAGCAGGCCTCTCCTATGTGGGGCTGGGCACACAGCCGCCAATGCCGAGCTGGGGCAAGATGCTCAACGATGCACAGACCTTTATCTATGATGCTCCATGGCTGGCAATCTTCCCTGGTCTTGCCATTACACTCGCAGTCCTTGGCCTCAACATGCTGGGTGACGGTCTGCGCGACATACTTGATCCGCGCGTAAGGAGGCAGAGATGATAAAAGCTTTGCCAAAAACACCTCTTCTTGAAATGGACAATATGTCTGTCGAGCTGCCATTTGGCACGCGCACTGCAGATATCGTGTCGGGTATTACGTTAACCCTCAACCGTGGTGAACGCCTGGGCGTTGTGGGTGAATCTGGCAGTGGCAAGTCGATTACCGCGCTTGCTGCCATGGGCTTGCTGCCTGACAGGATGCGCGTGCGCGGAACCTTGCGTTTTGATGGGGAGGATCTGGCAAACAAGCCAGAAGCCGAACTCTGCAAAATGCGCGGTCGTCGCATGGCAATGATCTTTCAGGAGCCAATGACAGCGCTTAATCCGGTTAAAACCATTGGTGCACAAATTGCCGAAGGCCGCCGTCTGCATCTTGGCGAAAGTCGCACTGATGCCGAACGCAAAGCGCGTGAGTTGCTGGATCGCGTGGGTCTGCCTGCACCGCGCTTTAATCTCGATCTGTATCCGCACCAGCTTTCCGGCGGGCAGCGCCAGCGCGTGATGATCGCCATGGCGATTGCCTGCGAGCCTGATCTGTTGATTGCTGATGAACCGACCACGGCACTCGATGTCACTGTTCAGGCACAGATTCTTGATCTCATGGATGAGCTGATCGACGAAACTGGAACAGCGCTGATGCTCATTACCCATGATCTCGGCGTTGTGTCGGAAATGACTGATCGTATCGCAGTGATGTATGCTGGGCGGATCGTGGAAACGGGGCGAACCGAAGCCGTGTTCAATCGTATGGCGCATCCTTATGCGCGGGGGCTGTTTCAGGCTTCTCCACATGGGGCTAATCTGGTTCGCGATCATACGAAGCCGCGTCAGCGCCTCGCTGCAATTCCCGGCGTTGTACCGGATCCGCTGGCCCGCCCGCCATATTGCAGCTTTGCTGATCGTTGCGCATTCGTTGAAGGCGATTGTCGAAAACTCATTCCGGCGCTCGATCTGATCGGTGAAAGCGAAGGCATTGCCCATCGCGCTGCCTGTCTACATCCACGCGATGGCGGGGTGCTGGCATGAGCAAGATGATTTTGCAGGTTCGTGATGTCGTGCGTGAATATCAGCTCCCGCGCCCATCATTCCTTTCAAAGCCGGGATCGTTACGCGTTCTCCACGGTGTCAATGTCGAGATCGAAGCAGGGCAAAGCCTTGGTATCGTGGGCGAAAGTGGGTCGGGCAAATCAACACTTGCGCGTGCTGTTATGGGGCTGGAACGACCGCAGTCTGGCCAAATTCTTATCAATGGTCAGGATATCTATGCGCTTGACCGTTCAGGACTGCGTGAAGCGCGTAAAGGTTTTCAGGCGATCTTTCAGGACCCTTATGGTTCGCTCGATCCGCGCCACACGGTTAAGCGGATCATTTCGGAGCCGATTGTTTCACTGGAGCGCGGGACAAGCAGCAAGGAACGGGACGAGCGCGTGTCAGAAGTGCTGGAAGCTGTCGGCCTCCCAAAAGCATCTGCCGAAAAATATCCACATGAGTTTTCCGGGGGGCAACGCCAGCGTATCGCTATTGCTCGCGCCCTAATTACCAAACCGGCGCTCATCGTTGCTGACGAACCTGTTTCAGCTCTTGATGTATCCATTCAGGCGCAGGTTCTCAATCTGATGATGGATCTGCAGGAAAAATTCGGCCTTTCCTATCTTTTCATCAGTCATGATCTCGGTGTCGTGCGCGCGATTACTGACCGTGTGGCGGTGATTTATCACGGCAATATCGTCGAGCAGGGAGAGACCAACGCGGTCTTCGATAATCCGCAACATGAATATACGCGCGCATTGGTTGATGCTGTGCCTAAGCCATTCTCGGGACGGCGCAAACGTGCCCGCAAGCTCAATTCTACAATCAAACTACCAGAATGAAATAAGGGAACGCCATGTCTTCACTTGCCGATTTGTCAGCTGTCGATCTTGTTTCTGCCTATAAGGCGAAATCGCTTTCGCCGGTTGAAGTTACGGAAGCTGTAATTGAGCGCATCGAGGCCTATGAGCCGAAACTGAATGCGCTTTGGGCTTATGATCCGGAAAACGCGAGGGCATCTGCGAAGGCATCGGAAGGACGTTGGTCAAAAGGTGAGCCTGCTGGCCCCATTGACGGTGTGCCGCTGACGATTAAGGAAAATATTGCCACGAAAGGTACAGCTGTTCCGCTGGGCTGTGCAGCACTGCCTCTCAATCCCGCAGCCATTGATGCGCCGCCCGCAGCCCGAACCCGCGAGGCTGGTGGCGTGCTTTTGGCTAAAACAACCATGCCTGATCTCGGTATGTTGTCCTCTGGGCTTTCGAGCTTTCATAAGCTTGCGCGCAACCCGTGGGACTTGAACACCAATCCGGGCGGTTCAAGTGCTGGTGCAGGCAGCGCTGGTGCTGCTGGTTACGGGCCACTGCATATCGGTACGGATATTGGTGGCTCTATTCGATTGCCGGCAGGCTGGTGCGGTCTGGTTGGCCTGAAGCCGTCCTTCGGACGTATTCCAATCGATCCGGCGTTTCTTGGCCGCGTTGCAGGGCCAATGACGCGCACAGTTGCCGACAGCGCGCTTTATATGTCGGTGCTTTCCCGTCCTGATCGCCGTGACGCGATGAGCCTGCCATATCAGGATATCGACTGGATGAACCTTGATATTGATGTAAAAGGTCTCAAAATCGGCCTTTGGCTCGATGCTGGTTTTGGCGAGCCAACGGGCGATGAAACACGCGAAGCTGTGGAAGCCGCCGCGAAGCTGTTCGCGGGTGCTGGCGCAATTATTGAGCCGGTTGCTCCATTCCTCAATCGCACCATGATCGATGGACTTGATCGCTTCTGGCGGGCGCGTTCCTGGGCCGACGTCTCTAAGATGACACCGGAAAACCGTGCGAAAATCTTGCCATACATCTATCAATGGACTGAAACCGCTGAAGGTTTGACTGGCGAGGAAGTCTATTCCGGCTTTTCCCAAATAGATGTGATGCGCCATGCAGCGCTTGCGGCATCGAAGGATTTCGATTTCATCATTTCCCCAACCGCTCCAATGCCGACCTATCCGGCGGAATGGGCCTCTCCGGTCAATGATCCGCAACGCCCTTTCGAGCACATCGCGTTTACCGTTGCGATGAATATGTCGGAACAGCCTGCAATCTCGCTCAATTGTGGCTATACGTCCAAGGGGCTGCCTATTGGCTTGCAGATTTTTGGCGAGCGCTTTGATGATCTGGGCGTGCTACGACTTGCAAAGGCCTATGAGGACATGCGGCCTGTCCAGCGTCCTTGGCCCATCATTGCATAAGAATAAAGGCCGCGTGATGCGGCCTTTTCTTTATTTTGATCTGAGTGGCGCTCGCTCTTTGTAACGATCAACAGCGGTGAGTTTCTGAACCAGAGGTTCTGCATCGCGCCAGCCGTATATCTCGGTGCGCAGATATTCGAGTTCCGTATCAAGCTCGTCTTCGCCGACTTCCGACCACCAAGACTTTGGCCGTCCGTCTGTGCCATCGGACCAGCGATAGCGACGCTCCTTCAGCTTGTCTTTCATTTCAAAAGGGCTGTTTTCTGCATAAATGCGAAGGCGCGATTTCTGACTCGCTTGAAGCAATTCTGCAAATGGAGTGGTTTTGCCTGATTGTTCTTTCAGAACCGCCAGCAGCGCCTGACAATCATCTTCTGCACGGTGGCCATTATGGAAATAACCGCTTTGGCCGATCAGATAACCAAGTTTAGTGCCTTCAAAGCCGCGTGCCGTCCAGTCAATCTCCTTGACCGAACAAGCCCATGGCTTGTTTTCAAAGATGGGCGAAAAACGCTCAAGAAATGGCCGGTCAAAACCAGCATTATGTGCAATGATGATGTCGGCTTCAGCAATCAGTGCTTCGAGTTTGGCGCGCGGGATTATCTGCCCGGCGACCATCTCATCGGTGATACCTGTGATACGGGTAATATCCGCGGGGATAGGTTTCGAGGGCTCCTGCAACGCACCAAAAGTTGCACAGACGTCTCCGATTGAACCGTCATCAGCATAACGGAAGGCCACCGCACCGATTTCAATGATTTCTTCCTGAGCAGCACTCAGGCCGGTGGTTTCAGTATCGACCACAACGCCAAGTCGTGGGAAATTAATCTTATCAGCATTCGCGACTGTTCGCGGAGGATCAAGTCTCTGCAAAATACGATAACGCCCGCTGTCTTTCAGGCGCTGTACCATTTCCGCTTCATCAATAGGGGCTGATTTCCCAACTTTGGTTCGGATAGGACGCAGTTCTGCCTGTTTTTCAACCTCCGATGAGGAGGCGTTAAAAAGGTCAAACTGTTGTCGCATATAACGTCTCCACCTCATAATAAATTGGCTTCAGAATGCCATTTCAGCAACATCTTACCAAGTGGCGAAATTAATTAGTAACAGATAATGTTACGATCCATGTGTCTCAATATTCTTGAATTATTTGATATTGTTATAAAAAAATATTTTAAGAGTGGATCACCTTTAATTGTTTATATTGTGTCTTTGTATTTCGTCCCTGTAAAAAACGAGGAGGGGCTGAAAGCTACTACTTACAAGAAAAACGGGCCGCTCATCCGGCTAACTGTCGGTTTTTAGCTCTTCAGGCGTATCTATAGTCGGGAATGTGACGAGCGCGTCGTTGATTGAATCATATCACTTATCGAGTGAATTATTTATTTTCGTAGATGAGGATGGGCGCGTAAAGAATTTGGTTACCATAATTTTGCATAATTAGAATGTCTTATCAGCGGTTCATTGAGATTACGGGTGTTTGTTTTTTGACGAAATCCTAGCTTCGATGACTTTCTGAATTCTATTTTCCATGCGGGTTAAGAGTTATGGCGCTGGTAACTGATACATTCGATTTTAGTTTTGATACCGCATTCAGTTTTCGGTATAAATTTTCCAATAAGAAGAATTATAGATTTCCTCAAATTGCTACGATTTTAGCAGTTGGCTTGTTTGCATTTAGTGGTGTTTTAAGTGCGATAGGTGTCGCTGAGACTGTTTTGCCCATTTTTGCTTCCGTTGCCCCTGTAATGCGGCGCTTGCCTGGGGATTTTCCGCAGAAATTTGCGACTGTAAATCATAGCCTTGGTATAGATAATGTCATTCGGCAGCGTTTTATTGCGGCTTATACCGCTGATACGCGTTATTCAAATGTCGATTGGCATCGCAACAAAGTCGATGGTGACAGAGATATCATTTCGGATATCGGACCAGATAGCGTCATTGAAGAGAAAGTGGCAATTTCAGAAAAGATAGTGGAGCCACGTGCAGAACGTGTTCCTTACACGCCGATTAAAGCTGAAAGAGTCGCCGAAATAGACGCCTCACATCTGGGGCCTGACGTTGCTCCACAGATACCGATCATAAAAAATGCGCCAGAAACATTAATGCCTGACGAAGTTCCGTTACCTTCGCGTAAGCCTGTAATAAGCCGCTTACCTGCACAGACAACTCGTTATGCTACGGAAGCAACACGGGATGACGAACCAAAGCATGACGGACTTTTGAAGAGACTGTTCAGGTCTCCAATTAATAGCCGTACTGCCATTTATGATATTTCGGCTGCGACCGTTTATTTACCAAATGGCGAACGTTTGGAAGCGCATTCGGGTATAGGGCCGATGCGCGATAATCCGAACTCTGTTACCCAAAAAAATCGTGGTGCGACGCCACCTCATACATATAATTTGCGCATGCGCGAAAGTCTTTTCCACGGCGTCGCAGCAATTCGGTTGACGCCCGTCGACGGTCGTAATCCACATAATCGGGATGGTCTTCTTGCGCATACATATATGTTGGGCAAAAGTGGAAACTCGAATGGCTGCGTTGTTTTTAAAGACTATCCGCGGTTTCTGAATGCCTTCAAACGTGGTGAGTTCAATCAGCTCGTCGTTGTATCTAGTATGACATCCAAGACACCACGAGTTGCTTCTATTTTTTGATGGAAAAGTTACAGGTATTTTAAAGATATAGATCGGCGACTTCATAGAATGCCATATTTAATATTTTGAGATGCAATTGTATGTTTAGCGAAACCGAATAAGGGTTGCAGGGCTTATGCAAGGGCCAAAGCAATATCGCCGAACGTGGTGTTGGTGAAGGTGCACAATAAGCCGCTGTTCTTGATCGAATATGTGCAGAAGATAAAAGTGAAGAAGCGCATTTTAAAAATACGGAATGAAACAGAATTAATTTGCCTGAATACAGTATATTTCAGTCGTTGGATCTTTGAGATTTTATGTCAGCGCCGGGAAAATAAGCTCGGCTGATCGCATCTATGTGCTTCGCATAATGGGAAAGCTCTGCCTGGCAAATCAGGCGGTTTCAATTTCTCAATGAAAGCGGATACGTCGATGCCCTATCAGTTAAGCCTTCTCGACAAGAGCCCTGTGGTGCCGGCAGGACACGCGGAAACTGCACTTGCTAATACCGTGTCTTATGCGCAAGCGGCAGAGAAGGCTGGATATAAGCGTTTCTGGGTTGCAGAGCATCACCATGCAGATGAGTTGGCCGGGCCATCGCCCGAAGTTCTTGTGTCCTATCTCCTCGCACTAACCAAACGTATTAGAATAGGTTCTGGTGGCGTTATGCTTCAGCATTACAGCCCCTATAAGGTTGCCGAGAATTTTAACCTGCTTGCAGCACTCGGGCAGGGGCGTGTCGATCTTGGCGTGGGGAAAGCGCCCGGTGGGTTGCCGCTATCAACCAAGGCTTTGCAGCAGGAGTTCGGCGCCGAAAAGCGGCTCGATTTTAACAGCAAGATTGAACAACTCAGTGCTTTCCTTGGCGGCGACAAAATAGCTTCCGGCCCATTTGAGGGATTGGCGGCGACGCCAAAACCGCAGGTTCCGGCCGAAAAATTTGTGCTTGGTGCAAGCCCTGATAGCGCGTTGCTCGCCGCTCGTTCAGGCTGGGATTTCGTTTATGCAGGCCATCTCAACGGCGATACCGCCAATCTGCAGAAAACCTTTGACGTCTATCGTGATGCGACTGGAAAAGTGCCCGTCCTAGCATTGGGCGCTGTGGTGGCTGAAAGCAAAGACGACGTCGATGCGGCCGTCAGCAAAATCAAGATTTTTAAAGTCCATCTGGCGTCGGGTGTATCTGTTTCCGTTGGCACGCCGGAGGCGGCAGCGGAGTTTGCGCGGCAGGCTGGTGAGACTGATTATCGTGTTGAGGAAAAGCACCCAAGCGTGCTTTCAGGTTCTGCAAAGCAGGTGAAGCAGAAGCTCGATGAATTGCACGCGCAATATGGGGTTAAAGAGTTTGTACTCGAGTTCCCTGCTGTTTCCCATGAGCAAAGACTGGCTGCGATTGAAAGCCTCGCGGGCGAACGTCTAGCTATTGCCGCCTGATTAAAAGCCATTGGCTATAAGGAAAATCTCAAATGAGTTCCAGACAGATTAGATTTGGCGTGATGCTGCAAGGAGCAGGCGGAAATATGAGCGCCTGGAAGCATCCGTCCGGCCCTGCCGATGCCAGTGTCAACCTCCAATTCGTTATTGATACGGCGCGCAAGGCCGAAGAGGCGGGCATTAGCTTCGCTTTCATCGCAGACGGGCTTTATATCAATGAGATTTCCATTCCACATTTTCTCAATCGCTTCGAGCCTTTGACTGTTTTGTCGGCGCTGGCAGCGCATACAAAACGTATCGGCCTCGCAGGTACCGTTTCGTCGTCCTATAGCGACCCGTTTACGATTGCGCGTCAGTTTGCATCGCTTGATCTAATTTCAGGTGGACGAGCTGGCTGGAATGTTGTGACAACCCCGCTGGAAGGATCGGGCCGGAATTACGGCAAGCCGCATCCCGATCACGCACTGCGCTATGAAATTGCCGATGAATATCTCGACGTCACCAAAGGCCTTTGGGATTCATGGGACGATGACGCTTTTGTTCGTGATCGCGAAACTGGTCAGTTTTACAAGCCGGAAGGCTTCCACCGTCTTGACCACAAAGGTCGGTTCTTCTCCGTTGAAGGTCCGCTCAACATTCAGCGTTCACCGCAGGGGCAGCCCGTTATCTTTCAGGCCGGCGCATCGGAAGCGGGTATTGGTCTGGCCGGTAAACATGCGGATGCTGTTTTCACCAATGCAGGCACGATTAAAGACAGCCAGATATTCTATGCGCAGATCAAGGCCAGTGCTGTAGCGCATGGGCGCTCACAGGATGATATCGGTATTTTCCCCGGCATTGGTCCGATTGTCGGGCGAACGGAAGTGGAAGCCGAAGAAAAATATCAGGCAATCCGCAATTTGGTAAGCGTCAACGAGGCTCTCGCCTATCTTGGCCGTTTCTTCGATCATCATGATTTTACGACCTATGATCTCGACGCGCAGTTCCCAGAATTGGGTGATATCGGTAGAAACAGTTTCCGCTCGACAACAGATCGTATCAAGCGTGATGCGGCTGAACAGAAGCTGACTTTGCGTGAGGTGGCTCTTAATGCTGCAACGCCGCGCACTTCTTTCATCGGCACGGCAGAGCGGATTGCTGACGAAATTATCCGCTGGAAAGAGCAGAAGGCTGCAGATGGCTTTATCCTCGGCTTTCAGGTCATTGCTGAAGGGCTTGATGATTTCACTGCGCATGTTCTGCCAATTCTGGAAAAGCGCGGCTATCATGAAGGCACGCTGAAACACGATACGTTGCGTGAAAATCTGGGCCTGATCCTTCCGCAGAGCCGTTATGCGGCGCCTGCGCAGGAAGGTGATCAGAAGGGCGCGGCATGACTGTTCAACCGTCGCCAGAGATAAACCGAAAACTCGAAATCGAGGCAGGTCTTGCCTCGTTTATCGACGAGTTTATCGCTCTGCGTCGCGAAATTCATGCTCATCCAGAACTGGCTTTCAAAGAGGTTCGGACCTCTGCACTTGTCGCCGATTATCTCAGCCAATGGGGCTATGAGGTTACAAACGGTATTGGCGGTACTGGTCTCGTGGGAAGTTTGAAGCGTGGTGACTCCGGCAAGACCATCGGCATCCGGGCGGACATGGATGCGCTGCCGATCATCGAGGCGACTGGCCTTGAATACGCAAGCAAAAACTCCGGCGTCATGCATGCATGTGGTCACGATGGGCATACGAGCATTCTTCTAGCCGCTGCGCGGTATCTCGCCGAGTTTGGTCGTTTTTCAGGCACGCTGCATGTGATTTTCCAGCCCGCGGAAGAGATTGGGGCAGGGGCGAAGCGTATGATCAATGATGGCCTGTTTGAGCGCTTTACCTGCGATGCCGTCTATGGGCTGCATAACTGGCCGGGCGTACCTACCGGGCAATTTGGCTTTGTGAGCGGGTCTGCAATGGCATCCGTGGATCGTGCACGAATCCGCGTTAATGGTCGCGGCGGTCATGGTGCGGAGCCACACAAGTCGGTTGATCCAGTTGTGGTTGCTTCGTCGATTGTTCTGGCTTTACAAACTATCGTTGCGCGCAATCTTGATCCGCTCGATATGGGGGTGGTCACGGTGGCTTCTATTCATGGCGGCGATGCACTCAATGTCATTCCAGCGCATGTTGATCTTGGTCTAACTATTCGCTCGTTCTCACAAAGCGTGCGTGAAGATCTGCGGCGTCGGATTGAAGCCGTTGCCCGTGCGCAGGCTGAGAGCTATGGCGCGGTTGCGGATGTCGATTATCAATGGGGTTTCCCGGCGCTGATTAATGCAAAAACTGAGACCGAATTCGCAAAACAGGTCGCGCTTACAAGCTTTCCCAAAGGCACGGTGATCGAAGATTTTCGGCCGCGCACGGCGAGCGAGGATTTTGCTTTCATGCTTGAGCAAAAGCCGGGCTCTTATCTCTTCGTCGGCAATGGCGACAGCGCCGGTCTGCATAGCCCGGACTATAATTTCAACGATGACATCTTACTGCCAGCAGCCCTGTTTTGGGTGCGTCTGACCGAAGCTTCTCTCAACTGATACGGAAGTCCATATCATGGCGGATGAATTTCTCTACACCACAACACTTGATAGTCGTGCAGTGCCTTTGATCGAAGCGCTGACAATTGAATATGACACGCGCTACGGCAACTATTTCAGCGATGAAGGTGCCGCTGCGGAAATGAACAAATATCCACCGGAAGCCTTCGCGCCGCCGCATGGTAATTTCCTTTTGTTGTTGCGCGACGGTCAGACCATCGGCGGTGGTGCATTCATGCGTTATGACGATGAGACCGCTGAGTTCAAGCGCATCTGGACTCATGGCGATCTGCGTCGTCAGGGATTGGCGAAAAAGGTACTGCAAGAGCTTGAAACGCAGGCTCGGCTTCAAGGTTACAAACGCGTCTATCTGACTACCGGTTTCAGGCAGCCAGAAGCCAAGGAACTTTATCTGCGCAACGGATATACGGCACTTTTTGATGTGGCCGCTGATCCGGAAATTTACGGCACACTGCCGTTTGAAAAGCACATTGCAAATATTTCTGAGCTCGGTTTTGAATCAACTAAAACTCCGCAGAAGCAGCCGGTTTTTGGCTAAGTAAATGCATGGCGTTTAAGTGGGTGTTGTAGAAAAAACATCCACGTCAGCTCGATTAAATAGACTTATTTGTTTTGAAAACCGGTCAATCTTCTCCGAATATTGCAACATATGACTTCCATGACAGACGCCTTCGCTTCTCGTCATAAGTTGAATGACCAATCGGAGCAGCGTTGATCATGGCCATTGCTACAGACTTTGTCGGCACCGAACGCGAGGCTAAACCTCGCGTCAGTCCCGGTGATTTTAAACATTACCGCATCGTGCCAGCACGTTATCCAGCGCGTGTTGTAGGTACAATTATTGCGGCAGTTCTTATCATCGCGACGGCGCAATCGGTTCTGACAAACCCCAAATGGGGCTGGTCGGTTTTTGCAGAATGGTTCTTTGCTGAACCCGTTCTTGTCGGTCTGATGCGCACACTTTGGCTGACTGCCCTTGCAACGGTGCTGGGTTTTGCACTTGGCACCGCACTTGCACTGGCGCGCGTTTCACGTTCTCCGCTTTTGTCGGGATTATCGTGGGCTTATATTTGGCTGTTGCGTTCTATTCCGTTGATCGTTCTGCTGCTCGTACTTAACAATCTTGGCTATTTGTATGAGACCGTGCGTTTCGGTGTGCCTTATACAGATATTACATTCGCTGAATATCCGACCGTGCAGATATTGAGCCCTTTTGCAGCAGCACTTCTTGGGCTTAGTCTTAATCAGGCAGCATTTTCATCCGAGATCATTCGCGGCGGTATTCTGTCAGTTGATCAGGGTCAGCTTGAAGCTGCTGCTGCTCTTGGTTTGCCGCGTCGTCGTCAGGCTTTCCGCATTGTGCTTCCACAAGCCATGCGCACGATCCTGCCGACGGGCTTTAACGAGATCATCGGTCTCGCGAAAGGCACGTCGATGGTCTACGTACTGGCACTCCCGGAGCTCTTCTATACTGTTCAGGTCATCTATCGCCGCAATCTTGAAGTCATTCCACTGCTGATGGTTGCGACCGTCTGGTATTTGATCATCATGACTGTGCTGTCGATTGCTCAATATTATACGGAACGGTATTATTCACGTGGCGCTCTGCGCAACCCGCCACCGGCTCTGTTTGGTCGTCTGTTCTCCCGCTTAGTTCCATCACAGCCTAAAGCATCCGCTGAAGTGCAGAATGTTGTCAGCCGTGAGAAGAATTCACAGATTACCGAAGCGCTGACTATTGGCGGGTTCACAGGTGGACGACGCGGCTCAGTCGATATTCATGGCGTATCAAAAAGCTTTGGCGATAATCTGGTTCTCGACAATGTTAGCCTTCATATCAAGTCAGGCAGTGTAACGGCGATCCTCGGGCCGTCGGGCTCCGGTAAATCAACGCTTCTTCGCTCGATCAATCATCTGGAGCGCGTTGATGATGGTTTCATCGCGATTGATGACGAACTATTGGGCTATCGCCAGAGCGGAAACACTCTCTATGAACTCAAGGAAAAGGATATTCTGAAAAAGCGTGTCGATGTCGGCATGGTGTTTCAGAACTTCAATCTCTTCCCTCATCTGACTGTGCTGGAAAATATCATCGAAGCACCGATGATTGTCCGTGGTCTGAGCCGCAACGCCGCAACCGTGATCGCAAAGCGTCTGCTGGCCCGTGTTGGCCTGAGCGAAAAGATAAATGCCTATCCGCGTCAACTCTCCGGTGGTCAGCAGCAGCGTGTCGCCATCGCCCGCACACTGGCTCTTAATCCAAAAGTCATCCTGTTTGACGAGCCGACCTCTGCGCTTGACCCGGAACTGGTTGGCGAAGTGCTTGACGTGATTAAGGAGCTTGCGCGCTCTGGCACCACACTTGTGATCGTAACGCACGAAATCGGTTTTGCGCGTGAAGTGGCAGATACTGTCGTCTTCATGGAAGAGGGCCGTATTCTCGAAACCGGCAGGCCGGAACAGCTGTTTAACGCGGCCACGCATCCAAGAACCCGGGAGTTTCTCGCCAAAGTTCTCTGACGCAGGAACACCCATCTAATTCAACCAAAATTCAGACAGCAGCAATCGCCTTTGCACAGGCGATTGACGGGAGCTGTTTGTCGAAAATTCAGATCAATCTCGGGAGTTATTCAGTGAAACCATCTCATTATAAAAATGCAATTCTGGGTGGCTTGTTTGCAGCAGCCACCCTGTTGAGCGCACCAGCCTTTTCCGCAGAGCTCGATTTTAGCCCGGAGCAGCCAAACCGTCTGCGCACGGAAAAGAGTGACGCTGTCATCAATGCCGTGCCGAAAGATTTCAAATTCGTGCAGAACGATAAGTTCGTCGTCGGCATCAATCCATGGGTCCCTCCGATCAGCACCTATGCAACGGACGCAAAGACTGTCGTGGCTTTTGATCCTGATCTCATTCAGCTCGTTTCCGACACATTGGGTCGTGAACTGGTGCTTGTGCCGATTGCGTGGGCTGACTGGCCGCTTTCGCTTCAGTCCGGCAAGTTCGATGCTGTTATTTCCAATGTGACCGTAACCGAAGAGCGTAAGGAAAAGTTCGACTTCTCGACCTATCGCAAGGATGAACTCGGCTTTTATGTGAAGGCTGGCAGCGCAATCACGTCGCTGAAAGAGCCGAAGGACATTGCGGGTCTCAAAATCATCACCGATCCAGGCACCAATCAGGAAAACATCCTTGTGCAATGGGACAAGCAGAACGTTGAAGCGGGTCTGAAGCCTGTTGAAATTCAGTATTACGACGATGATGCGGTCAAGAGCCTTGCAATTGATTCCGGTCGCGCGGATGCGGTGTTCAGTGTCAACGCCGTGCAGGCCTATGCAGCATCGCAGCATGGCAAAACCAAGCTTGTCGGAACTGTGAGCGGTGGCTGGCCACAGACAGCAGAAGTGGCAATCACCACACGCAAGGGCAGCGGTCTGGCCGATGCGCTCACGCTTTCACTCAACGAACTTATCAAAAATGGCAAGTACCAGCAGGTGCTTGAACGCTGGAGCTTGAGCTCAGAAGCTGTTGATCAGGCCAAAACGAATCCGGCTGGCCTGCCAAAAAGCGGATCGTAAAATCCGCTCGTAAAGAGCCAGAATATCGAGAAATCAGGTCATTACATGGAGCTTTAAGCTCAAGGAGATGGGAATATGACATATATCAGAAAAGCGGGATACTTCACTGCAGGCCTGATTTCGATGGCTGTGCTGACTTCGGGGACAGCGTGGAGCGAGGGTAAGTTTGACCTTAGCCCCGAACAGCCAAACCGCTTGCGGGTTGAGAAAAGCGATAATCGTATCGATGAGGTTAAGAACTTCAAATTCGTCAAAGATGGTGTTCTGACAATCGGTATCAGCACCAGCGGACACTTACCGCTGCATGATTATGCGTCTGACTCCAAGACCGTTATTGGCTACGATGTCGATCTGGCTCAGATCGTTGCAGACAGTCTTGGACGGGATTTGGAACTGGTTTCTGTTGCCTGGGCTGATTGGCCGCTCGGTCTTGCTTCCGGCAAATTCGACGCTGTGATTTCCAACGTTACAGTGACGGAAGAGCGCAAAGAGAAGTTTGACTTTTCTACTTACCGCAAGGATGAGCTTGGCTTTTACGTCAAGTCAGACAGCGCAATTGGCGAGTTGAAGCAGCCAAAAGACATTGAAGGTCTCAAGATCATTACTGATGCTGGCACCAATCAGGAAAAGGTGTTGCTTGAGTGGGATCGTCAGAATGTTGCAGCTGGTCTGAAACCGATTGAGGTACAGTATTACGACGATGATGCCGTAAAAGATCTCGCGATCCAGAGCGGCCGCGCTGATGCAGTGTTCAGCGTGAATGCGACACAGGCCTATTCGGCTGGTATCAACGGGAAGACCAAGCTTGTTGGCACCGTCAGTGGTGGCTGGCCGATTACCGCTGAAATTGCAGTGACAACGCGCAAAGGCAGCGGGCTTGCGCAGCCGCTGACCAATGTCCTCAACGATCTGATTGCAAGCGGTGCCTATACCAAGGTTCTCGAAACATGGAACCTTGGACCAGAAGCCATCACCGAGGCACATACAAACCCGCAGGGTCTGCCAAAAAGCGGATCGTAAGGGTTTGGGCTGGCGCATGAGGGGTGCTTGCGCCAGCCCACAAGTTTTCAAACAGATGGAGAATGGTTTATGAGAGCAAGTGCTCTGTTGTTCGCTACATGGGCGGCGTTCGCGGCTTCGTCTCTGCCAGCATTCGCGGCAGACGATTTTGATTTGTCGCCTGAACAGTCAGGGCGCATTCACGTCCAGAAAGATGCCGTAGCAATTGCCGCCATCCCCGCCGATTTCAAGTTCGTAACGCCGGGCAAGTTGACTGTGGCGGTTGCACCCGGAGGACCACCACTTGCAGCCTATGCAACAGATGCCAAAACGGTCGTTGGGGCTGATCTGGATTATGCATCGGCCATTGCTGAGAGCCTCGGCCTTGAACTGGAAAGCGTGCCGGTTGCGTGGATTGACTGGCCGCTAGGTCTTGCATCTGGCAAGTATGACGCGGTGATCTCAAATGTTGGCGTTACAGAGGAACGCAAAGAGAAGTTCGATTTTTCGACCTATCGGCAGGGTCTACATGGCCTGTTTGTGAAAACTGACAGTGCCGTTACGTCCATTAAAGAACCCAAAGATGCTGCTGGTTTGCGCATTATCGTGGGAGCTGGAACCAATCAGGAGCGTATCCTCGTCAAGTGGAGTGAGGAAAACGAAAAGGCCGGGCTAAAGCCGCTTGAACTGCAATATTATGATGATGAGGCCGCGAGCCTTTTGGCTGTGCAGTCGGGACGTGCCGATGTGATTGTGCAGCCTCATGCACAGCTTGTGTTCATTGCCTCGCGTGACGGAAATATCAAACGTGTGGGTACGCTGAGCGCAGGTTGGCCAGATCGGTCCGACGTGGCGATCACTACACGTAAAGGCAGCGGTCTGGCTGATCCGCTGACTGTGGCCACCAACACTCTGATTAAGAGCGGCGACTACGCTCGTATTCTTGATCGCTGGCATCTGAGTGAAGAAGCCTTAGAGCGATCTGAAACCAATCCGCCCGGATTACCAAAGTTTAAATAACCTTCCCAATGCAGCATTTATCGAAGGACACAACGTGCCAAAAACGATTGATTACTTCTTTTCCATCGGATCGCCATGGTCTTACTTGGGGCTTGATACGCTTGAGGAACTGGCAGAACGGCATGTGGTCGAAATAAAGCCTTATCTTGCAACTGTGATTGAAGAGAACGGTGGCATCTTCTCGCGCAACCGGCCGGAAGCCCGGCGCGCTTATGGCACGCAAGATCTTAAGCGTTGGGCCAGATTTCGTGGCAAGCCACTTTTGATTGATGATAGGCCCGCTCTGAGCGATCCGACCCCTGCATCCTTCAGTGTAATCGCGGCCTATCTGGATGGTCAGAACTGGCTGCAACTCACCCGCGTTCTGCAAAACGCCTTCTGGTCCGAAGCGAAAGATATTGGCAATCCAGAGGTCCGCAGGGCGGTCGCGGATGAAGCGGGCTTCGATGGCGCGTATCTTGTCGGGCGCGAAAATGATCACGATGTTCAGGCCAAGTGGAAGGCTGATCGTGAGCGTGCTGTCGATAAGGGTGTGTTCGGTTTCCCGACCTATATCTATGACACTGAGACTTACTGGGGGCAGGATAATCTCCGATTTCTAGCAAGCCATCTTCGGGGAGAAACGTTTTAAATTCAAATGGCTGCATTAGAAGTTTCAGATAATGCAGCCAGTTGTTAAATCGTTTTTCAGCGAAGCGCGTAGCCCCCATCCGGATAGAGCGTTGAGCCTGTTACAAAGCGGTTTTCCATAAGATAAAGCACTGTATCAGCGATCTCCTGCTCAGTTCCGGGACGTCCAACGAGTGACGCTCCGCGATAATGCTCAAAGGCCATCTCGCGTATTTCTTGCGGGCGATTTTGCCATAAATGGCCATCAATTGTGCCCGGTGAAATCGTATTCACACGGATGGGGGCAAGGTCAATTGCCAGTCCACGGCCAAGTCCTTCAATCGCACTGTTACAGGCGGCATAGATCGCTCCACCCTTGATCGGTCTCGCACCGGCAGCACCAGCCATCAATGTGATGGACCCCGCTTTATCGAGATAAGGTAATGCCTGCTTTACGGCCCAATACTGCCCCCAGAATTTGGAGCGAAAGGGGCTTTCGATTGCCTGCTCATTGTTGCTGTCGATACCAGCGATTGTATAGGTCGCGGCAGAAATAAACAGATGATCGAATTTACTCGCTGTTTTGAAAAAGGCTGCAAGCAATTCATGGTCAGATGTATCGACCTCTAAAGCTTTTGCGCGTTCGCCAAGTTTTGCCGCTGCCGCTTGTAATTTCTGGGCGTCGCGTGCGCCAATAATGACATTGGCACCCTTCGCTATGGCAGTTTGAGCAACCGAAAAGCCGATGCCTGTGCTTCCACCAATCACAACGATAGTCTTATCTTTCAACGCATCTGACATTTTTTTGCCCTTTGCAGACTGGATTTCTGTGTGAGGCAATTTATCATGGATAAAATTTCGCATTTCTGGCATTTTATATAGTCATATAAGACACATAGTATCGAATAATGATCTCAAACGAACGATTTAATGGTATCAGAGCTTTCGTTCAGGCGGAGCAGTCGGGTAGTTTTGCTGCTGCATCTTTAGTGCTTGGGTTGTCGCAATCTGCAGTTAGCAAGGCTGTTGCACGACTTGAAGAGCGTCTCGGTGTCCGGTTGTTTCAACGTACCACCCGCAGCTTAAGCCTAACGGACGAGGGACGTGTCTATCTTGAAAGCTGCCGCCGTGCGCTTGAAGAACTCGCCAATGCAGAGACGGTACTTTCTTCGCGTCAGGAAGTGCCTACAGGTCGGGTCAGGATTAATCTGCCGGACCTGTTCGGGCGCAAACGCATTGCACCAATTCTGATGCAATTGGCTAGAGAGCATCAAAACATTCATTTTGAGGTGTCGTTTGAGAACCGCATTGTAAACCTTATCGAAGAAGGGTTTGATTTCGCGGTTCGTATTGGCCATTTGCCGGATAGCACAGATCTATTTTCAAAATGCATCGGCCAGCAAGATGTCATTATTTGCGCAGCGCCTAGCTATATCGCTTTGTATGGCGAACCACTGAAGCTGGAACAACTACTTGAGCATAGCTGTATCACGCAGTTTCGGGGTAGGCAGAGTGACGCATGGCTTACATTGAACGCTGAAGGAGAGGCTGTTCGATGCGAGATGCGCGCAAAGCACAGTTTTGCAGCCTACGATATGATTGTAGATGCGGCAGCGGCCGGTCTTGGCCTCGCACAGGTACCGCAATGGCTCGTTGAAGATCAGCTCTCATCTGGTGCGCTGGTTCAGGTCTTATCAGCTGTTAAAATGCCGGTGCTTCCCATCCATATCCTGTGGCCCGGCGGACGTGTTCTCGCTTCGCGCGTGCGGGTAACAATTGACGCTATAGCAGAGGATTTGAGATGGATCGCACCGCGCTGAATTTGATAAGCGCGGCGCAAGTGATGTCATTGGCTGGGAAGACTGTTTCCTGCCGGGGCGCTAAGCTCGAAGAGATGCGCTCCATTCTCACCGCTGATTTCTCGATAGCCAATGATGCGAAACCATTTGACGACGTCAGGTCGATCAAGCCAGCTTCTTGAATGGATGGGGCGGTCGCCAGAAAGAGCCTGAATTTGTCTTATGTGCTTGCGACAGAACCTGACTGACCGTGCATTGAAAAAGTCTTCTTTGGCTGCAAAAAGTGTGTCTGTAGCCTCGTCAGCTTCCTGCCATGCAATAATGGCGACGACTTTGTCGCCTTCAATCAACGCATGCGCACGGCCCTCACTGAGATTCATTGTGAAATTATCATGGGCAGCTTTTACGTCTTTTCCGGCAGAGCTATATTCAGTCGCCATACGCTCTGAAAGGTCGTGAAAAACGCTCTCAAGATCACCGACACTCGCTGTGCGTGCTTTCATTTTTCTGACCTCCCTTTGTTGTTTTCCTCAAGGCCCAGAAGCGAAACCATTTTGCCTCCGAGGCTGATCGGAACCACATCTTCAACGTCAAAACGCCGATGTCGGTTCCACTCAGAAATTATGCCATGTCGCGTTTGTCGATAAAACCCAATAAAGATGACGCTATATGTTGGGGTGAAGTTTATCATCTCTATGTGACAGATGATGAGCATGATGATGCATGAATCACGGAAATATGAAGCGTAAATTCCTTGAGTAGCGCAGGCTGCGCAACCATATTTCTTAGCTCAATGAACCTGTAGTCGTAAAATCATTGATCTGATCAGCACTCATCAAGACGATCCCACATTTCGCAATAGCCTCAGGAACAATCAATTGACAAAGTCACTTCATCTTACGGCGTTTATGCGCCCTGTAAGTCTCCATACTGGCGCTTGGCGATATCCGGGCGCCTATGCCGACGCGAATTTCAATTTTCAGCATCTGAAAGCCTTTGCGCAAAAGCTAGAAGCGGCCAAGTTCGACGCATTTTTCATGGCAGACCACCTTGCAGTCCTGAACATGCCTGTCGAGGCACTGAAGCGCAGTCACACCGTTACGTCGTTTGAGCCATTTACGTTGCTTTCGGCTTTGGCTGCGGTGACTGATAAAATTGGTCTGGCCGCGACCGCCTCCACAACATTTGAAGAGCCGTACCATATTGCTCGCCGCTTTGCGTCGCTCGATCATATCAGTCAAGGGCGTGCTGCATGGAATATCGTGACGACGTCAAACCCAGATTCAGCTTTGAATTTTGGCAAGGATGAGCACGCTGAACATGGAGAACGTTATAAGCGTGCGCGTGAGTTCTATGATGTTGTAACTGGCCTGTGGGATAGCTTTGCGGATGATGCCTTCATTCGCGATCAGGAAAGCGGTATCTTCTTCGATCCATCTAAAATGCATGTTTTAGACCATCATGGCGATGATTTTAACGTGCGTGGACCACTCAATATCGCGCGCCCCGTACAAGGATGGCCAGTTATTGTTCAGGCAGGCCAATCAGAGCCGGGTCGCAAGCTGGCGGCAGAAACTGCGGAAGTGGTATTTTGTGCGCCGCGCGACATTGGTGAATCGAAAAAGCTTTATGCTGATTTGAAGTCGCGCTTGGCTACTGCCGGTCGCGCGCCAACGTCGCTGAAGATATTGCCTGCAGCCTTCATCGTCCTTGGTGATAGCATTGAGGAAGCCAAGCAGAAGCGTGCGAAGCTCGATAGTCTTGTTCACTATGATAGCGGTATTGCATCTCTATCTATAGCTCTTGGCCATGATGTATCAGGCTTCGATCCCGACGCCTATCTGCCTCAAATTCCCGAAACCAATGCAAGCAAGTCTGGCAGGGCGCAAGTGCTTAAATTGGCTGAAGAGGAAAAGCTGACTGTCCGTCAGCTCGCTCAGCGTTATGGCGGCTATTCAGGCCTTGCTTTCGTCGGAACCGTCGAAAGCGTTGCCGATGAAATGCAGAAATGGCTGGAAGAGGATGCGAGCGACGGCTTCACGGTTGTATTCCCGTTTCTGCCGGAAGGCCTTGATGATGTAGCGGATAAATTGGTGCCGGAATTACAACGTCGTGGCATTTTCCGCACCGATTACGAGGGCGCCACGCTGCGTGAACACCTGGGTCTCCCACGCCCTTCAAACCGCTTTTTTAATGGCAGCTAAGGTGTCTGAACTCTGAACCGATGTCGCGGGATGGATCGGTATTTTCAAACCGAGATTGTCCCGCAATGTCGGACCATCATAATCGCTGCGGGCAAGCCCGCGGCGACGAAGCTCCGGCAGCACCAGCTCGGCAAAGTCTTCCAGACCTGCCGGAAAGATAGGCGGCATCACATTGAAGCCATCCGCGCCATAGGTTTCAAAACGCTCTTCGAGTGCGTCAGCCACGTCCGTCGCCGTGCCGATGATTTGCAGATGACCACGCGCACCTGCAACCCGTAGATAAAGTTCGCGAATGGTCAGATTTTCGCGCCGCGCCAATTCAAACAGAAGCTCTTGTCTGCTTTTGCTGCCTTGAGTTTCCGGCAACTCCGGCACGGGACCGTCGAGATCGAACTGAGAAAGGTCGGGGCCAGACCAGCCCGAAGACAGAATATTGAGCCCCACAGACGGGTGAATAAGGTTCTGGAGCTGATCGAACTTATCCTGGGCCTCTTGCCTCGTGCGGCCAACAACCGGAAAAATGCCTGGCATGATTTTTATATCGTCGGCATCACGGCCATAGTGCGCTGCACGCTGTTTGACATCTTTGTAGAAAGCGGAAGCTTCCTCAACCGTCTGCTGTGCTGTGAAAACAACATCTGCACTTTTTGCTGCCAGTTCCTTTCCAGCTGCCGATGAACCGGCCTGCACCGTTACCGGATGTCCTTGCGGCGAACGCGGCACATTTAACGGTCCCTGAACGGAAAAGTGCTTACCCTTATGATCAAGCACATGCCGCTTGTTAGGGTCGAAGAACCGTGCCTGCTCCTTGTCATAAAGAAAGGCATCATCTTCCCAGCTATTCCATAGCCCCGTGACGACATCGGCAAATTCTTCCGCCCGTTCATAACGGTCGGCATGTTCATAATGACGGTCGAGATTGAAATTGCGCGCCTCAAAGTCGCTGGCCGAAGTGACAAGGTTATAGCCTGCGCGACCACCGCTTAAATGGTCAAGTGAGGCAAATTTTCGTGCGATGTGAAAAGGCTCATTGAAGCTCGATGAGGCTGTTGCAACAAGACCGATATGGCTGGTGACAGCCGAGAGCGAGGACAAAAGCGTGAGTGGCTCAAACTGTGCTACGTAGCTATGCGCTGTGCGGCTCAGAATTTCGAGATTGTCGCCGCGAGTTCCTGCACCATCAGCAAGAAACAGCAGATCGAATTTGGCTGCTTCTGCCAGCGAGGCAACGTTGCGGTAATAGTCGAAATTGATGCCAGCATTTGCAACAGCATCCGGGTGCCGCCATGCCGCAATATGGTGGCCGACCGGATAGACGAACAAGCCAAAACGCAGAAAACCCTCACGCTTTGCCATTTCAGGCGCTCCGGGCTTGAGATGGTGTTGCAACGGATAAGGCTGGCAGTTCCAGATTGGCTCGGAAGTCAGAACCGATATAATCCGTATCAATCAACGACCGGCGTCGAAGCTCCGGGATCAGACCATTGAGAAGCAAATCTTCCTGATCGGGATTACCAATGCCGTGCAGCGTGAGAACATCGACAGCACCCGTATTGAAGCGTTCTTCAATCGCATCAACGAGTTGCTCCGGCGTGCCAGCCACCGACCAGTGACCGGTTTCCTGTGCCTCAATAATCAACTGACGCAGCGTCAGGCCTTCACGCGCATAGCGGCGGAAGACTTCAACACGGCCCCGGCGGCGGTTAATGCTGGTGACTTCCGGCAGCAGGTTTTCCGGTAGAGACTTGTCGAGCGGCAGATCGCTCAGATCAATATGACCGCCGAGCATATCTGCAAGTTTGACACGCCCCTGATCATAATCGATAGCCTCATGCTTATCCTTCACACGGCGTGCAACATCGGCTTCCGATGAGCCAATGAGCGAATGAAGCGAGTTCATGATGAATGGCAGATTGTTGCCGCGGCCAAACTGTGCTGCTCTGCGGCACAGCTCGGTGGCAAAGGCCACAGCGTCTTCAAGCTTTGGCTGCGATGTATAAACAACCTCCGCATAGCGTGCGCCAACTGTGACACCGGCGTCGGATTGGCCGGCCTGAAACTGAACCGGACGACCCTGCGGCAGAGGTGGCACATTCAGTGGCCCTTCTACGCTGAAATGCTTGCCACGATAGTTGATGGGGTGAAATTTCGACGGATCAACCGCGATATTCCCCGAAGCTTTGCGGGTGATTGCATCGCGTTCATTTGCATCATAAAGCGCGTTGACGATCTCGATAAATTCCGCAGCCCGTTCATAGCGCTCTTCCGGACTTGGCAGATCGCCGCCGAAATTTTCTTCGCCGACCGAAGAGGTAACGGCATTCCAGCCCGTTCTGCCACCGCTCAAATGATCCAGCGTTCCGATCTGGCGTGCGAGATTATAAGGATGCAAAAATGTCGTTGAGACGGTCGCAATAAGCCCGATATGCGATGTGGCATGTGCCAGCGCTGCAAGCGCGATAACCGGGTCTTGCGTGCCAGTGGTGCCTGCAAGACCCGCCGGATCAAGTTGCAGAAGGTCGGCAGTAAAAAGACCGGTGATTTTCTCGGCTTCCGCCTTCTTTGCCAACTCTATTGCGCGTTTGAACCCAAAGGTCTTGTCCTGGTCATTGTCTGCGGAAACAACGTTGCTGGCACCGAACAGGGTTTTCAAGCGGCGGGTACGTGTTTTGGTCATGGTAATGTCCTTGTAAATTAAGCGGCGCTTATCGTTGGAACCGCATCCAGCAGGGCGCGTGTGTAATTGTGCTGTGGTTGGGAAAAGACGCGTTCAACAGCGCCGCTTTCAACGATGCGACCGTCCTTCATCACCAGAACGCGGTCTGTCAGATGATGGACGACGCCAAGGTCGTGGGAAATGAACAGAAGCGATGTGCCTGAAGCTGCTTGTAGCTCGGCCAGAAGGTCGAGCACCTGAGCCTGCACCGATACATCGAGCGCGCTTACAGGCTCGTCGGCCACCAAAAGTTTCGGGCGCGGTGCAAAGGCACGCGCGATGGCGACACGCTGGCGCTGACCGCCCGACAATTCACGGGGATAGCGCTTGAGAAACTGCGCCCCCAGACGCACGGCATCCAGCACTTCCACCACGCGCTTGCGGCGTTCATCGCCATAGATATGAACGGAATCAAGGCTTTCACCGACGATCTTTTCAACCGTGTAACGCGGATCGAACGAACTGAGGGCATCCTGTGCAATCAGTTGCATATGCGCACGTTGTTCGCGGCGCTGCTCCTCGCGCAGATTGCTCCATAGCCTGCTATCAATATGCACTGTACCCTGGTCGGGTTCTGTGAGTCCTAGAACGATCTTTGCGGCGGTGGTTTTGCCAGAGCCGGATTCCCCAACAATGCCGAGCGCTTCGCCAGCTTTCAGCGAGAATGAGACATCATTGACGGCCAAAGGCGTGTTGGCTTTGCCATAATGTTTGAAAAGCCCTTTGGCTTCCAGAACATTGGTGCTCTCATCGATGCGCTTTGCTGGCAGAGCCACCCTGACTTGAGCTTGGTGCGGCTGTGCTGGCGATAGCCGGTAGCCCCGCGACCCGGCCGACGGTACGGCTTCAAGCAAATGTCGGGTATAGGCTTCCTTCGGCGCATTGAGGATCTGGTTAGTCGGGCCTTCCTCAACGATGCGGCCATTGTGCATGACCAGAACGCGATCGGCCAGCCGTGATACAACAGCAAGATCATGGCTAATCAGCAGAAGTGTGTGTCCCGCCCGGCGACGCTCCGCAAGAAGATCGAGGATCTGTTTCTGAACCGTCGCGTCAAGCGCTGTGGTCGGTTCGTCGGCAATGAGCAGTGACGGCGAACGTGCAACTGCTGTTGCGATCAGTGCGCGTTGCCGCAAACCGCCGGAAAGCTGATGTGGATATTGCAACAATCTGCGATCAGGGTCGGGAATGCCGACCGAGCGCAGCAGTGCCTTGCTGCGGTCCGTGCCATCCGGCCTTCGGAAGAAGCCCTTGACGCCGAAGGCATCGGAAAGCTGTTGCGAGATACGACGTAGCGGATCGAGCGAAACCAGCGCGTCCTGCAGGACAAAGCCGATTTTGTTGCCACGAAGACCGCGCCATTCCTTATCGCGGTAATCAAGGACATTCAGACCATCGACTTCAAAGCGGTCGGCTTTGACGATTGCGCTTGGGCCTGAAAGTCCGATTAGTGCTCGTGCCGTCACTGACTTGCCCGAACCGGACTCTCCAACAAGCGCTACCGTCTCACCGGGGTGAATGGTCAAATTGATGCCTTCGACGACTTTGACCAACTGGTCATCGCGTTGAAAGCTGATGGATAGATTGCGGATTTCAACAAGGGGCGTTGTCATGACTGTCTCCGGCCTTCAAAGGCAAGCTGCCAGCGTCGTCCGAGAATGCTGATGGAGATAACGGTGAGTGTGATGGCCAGACCGGGCCAGACGCCAATCCACCATGCGACACGCAGATAATTGCGCGCTTCTGAGAGCATCGCGCCCCATTCGGGAGCTGGCGGCTGCGGTCCCATGCCAAGAAAGCTCAAGCCCGCAGCGCTGATGATTGCTGTGCCAAGCCCGATTGTTCCAAGGATTGGTACCTGCGCAATGGCGTGGGGCAATACGTGCCGCAACACGAGGATGTGACGCTTCAGCCCAAATGTTTTCGCCTGCTCGACATAACCGCTTTGCGCGATAACAAAGGTCTGCGCGCGCACGACGCGGGCAAAACGCGGAATGATAGCAACCCCAAGCGCAAAGATCAGATTGACGGTGCCCGGTCCTGTGAACGAGATGAAAACAAGAGCCAGCAGCAGATCGGGAAACGAGGACACCACATCGAGAAAGCGGGAAATTGCTTCATCAACCAAGCCGCGCGATAGTCCAGCCAGCAGCCCCAAAATCGAGCCAGCGATAGCACCGATCGCTACAGCGCTAAAGCCGATCAGAACGGAATAGCGCGCACCGTGAACCACGCGTGAAAACACATCGCGGCCCAAATGATCGGTGCCAAACCAATGTTCTGCAGAAGGCGGTAATTGTGCTTGTAGCGGATCCGCGAGCAATGGATCGGCTGTTGTAAGTAAACCCGGCCAGAGTGTTGCAACGGCAATGAGCGTTAGAAAGAGTGATGGTAGTGCCAGTGACGGGCGCGAAAGGATCAATCGGGTCAGATCACGTAAGCTTGTACCAGCCGGTTTTGCCGTCGAGTGCGTTTCAAGTGCGGGGGTGACACTCATGATTTATCTCCGGCCTTCGGTTCTCAGGCGCGGATCAATCAGCAGATAGAGCACATCAACGATGGTGCTCATCACCACATAGATAAACGCCGAGAAAATAGCGACAGCCAGCACCACCGGTAGGTCGTGATAAAGCACTGCATCAACCGTGATGCGCCCAAGACCGGGACGTCCGAAAACGGCTTCGGTGATGACTGCGCCTGAAAGAAGTCCACCAATCAGCCAGCCGGTGAGTGTCACGGCTGGCAGCGACGCATGGCGCAAACCATGTCGAAGCCGCAACACGAGATCGCTGGTTCCCCAACTACGAACGGTGAGCGCGAAGGGTTCTTCCAGTGCGCGTTCCAGACCTTCGCGTAGGACCTGTCCGATCACCGCGCCTAAAGACAAACCAAGCGATAGAGCTGGAAGAACGAGTGCTGCGAAATTCCTGTCGCCCGACACAGGAAACAGCTTGAGTGTGAAGGAGAAGACGAAGAGAAGAACGATGCCAAGCCAGAAGGATGGCGTTGAAATCAGCACAAGTTCTGTGCCGGCCGCGATTGAACGCGGCAGCTTTTTACCAGCAGTCAGGACCGCGCTACTCACCGCAAAGACGATTGCCACAAAAAGCGAGGCCCCTGCGAGCTTTAGCGTCGGCCACATCTGCGAATAAAGCAGCTCAGAAACATCTGTTTGCAGATAATAAGAGCGGCCAAAATCGCCATGCAGAATGCGTCCGAGATAGGACAGGTATTGTACGAATATCGGTTCACCTAGACCCCATTCTGCACGAATGGCGGCCTCTACTTCAGGCGTGCGTAACTGCTCGCCAATCAATATGCTGACGATATCGCCCGGCGCGAGGTGGACGCTGATGAAGCTCAGGGTGATCGCCGCCCAAAGCACCAGTAGACCTGAGCTTATGCGCAGGGTGATTTGTCCCGTAAGACTGTTACGCGGAACTCCGAAACGCCGGGGCAACCAGCTTGCGGGTGCGCGACCGATGGTCGTGGTATTTTCAGCATCCATGATCTGTAGCTCCTTTGTGTCGAAGTCCGCGAAAAAGCGTGCTTATTCGCTGCGCCAGATATTGTGCGCGCTTTCTGGAAGTTGCTTGAATGGGCGGAAGCTGATGCCTTTGACGTAGCTTGCTGCCGCAACCTGATCTTCTGGCTCGTAAAGCGGCAGGGCATAGGCCTGATCCAAAATGGCGAAGTTTTGCAGCTTGCTGTAAAGCTCAAACCGCTTGGCCTGATCGAGCGTCGAAGCGGCTTCGTTTAGCAATTGCGCCAACTCAGGCGCGGATGCGCGGCTGTAATTGATGTAGCCGCCCTTATCGAGTGGCAGGTAATGCAGCTCGATATCGATAGCGTCGGTTGGCGTGTTGGAATTGGCAATCGAGCCAAATTCGCCGGTCTTTCGGCGATCTGTGTAGGTTCCGGCATCCACATAAACGATCTTGAGATCAATGCCCGCACTCTGGCGCGCCTGCGCCTGCAAAGCCTGCAAGAGAACGTCCCGCTGGTCACGCACTGTTGCCTGTGCCTGAATAACTTCGATGGTCAGCGGCTTGCCATCCTTGGTGCGGAAGCCTTCCGCATTGCGTTCCGTCCAGCCCGCTTCATCAAGAAGCTTATTGGCAAGCTCTGGATTTGCACCGTATTTTCCCTCGATGCTTTTATCGTAGAACTGCGGATCAATAGGCGAAGTGATGCCCCATGCGCGGGTGCGTTCCCCGCGATAGACAGACTTGAGAACGGCATCGACATCAATCGCGGCAACCAGCGCTTTGCGAACATTCAGCTCCTGCGTTGGCCCCCATTCGACATTGAGGAAAAGCGAATAAGGTGTGCCGGTATTCAAGGCCGTCTGATAGGTGAAGTCAGGATTGTCCTTGAACAAGGCCGCATCATTGCCGGAAACACCTTCAATGACATCAACCTGACCAGACGTAAGGGCGCCGGTTCTGACCGAGGACTCGCCCAGGAAACGGTAGGTCACTTCATCCAGATAGGCTGGCCCCTGATGAGCAGCATTTGCTGGTGCCCAGTTGTAATCCGGGTTTTTTGCGAAGTTGAGTTCCTGTCCTTTGGCATAGCGCTTCAAAATGAAAGGACCGGTTCCTGCAATCTGAGGTCCGCCGGATTTGATTTCTTCAGATTTGAATGCAGCAGGCGAGAGAATTTCCAGGCTGGCAATATAATCGAGAAATGGCGCGTAAATGCCTTTGAGTGTGAAACTGACGGTGTTTTCGTCAAGCGCCTTCGCTTCTGCAATGCGCGACACTGGCCCGGTGCTTGTGCTGCCGGAATAGGCTGGGTCTTTGAGCGCCGTAATGTTGGCTACGACCGCTTCCGCATTGAATTTTTCGCCGTCCGTAAACTTCACATCATCGCGTAGCGTGAATGTGTAGGTTTTACCGTCGTCCGAAATCTTATGATCTTTCGCAAGCCAAGATACATAACCGCCGTCAGCGGTACGTGCGAGCAGCGATTCATAAGCATTGCGCAGCAGAAGTTTGGTTTTGTCCTGACCATTGAGTTGCGGATTGAGCGTTGCAGGCTGTGTTTCAACGCCCCAGACCAGCTTGCCACCTTCAACGGGTTTGGCATCTTCCGCGAATGCGATTTTTGGCAGTGCGACCGCTGCGAAAACTGCGGTTCCGAGTGTCAGGAAATATCGGCGATTAAGCATGTATCGGTCTCTCGTAAGAAGGATGAAATTAATCTTGAAGCCAGATGTCGTAGGCGTTTTCCGGAAGCCGCTTGAAAGCGCGGAAACCAATGCCTTGAACGCGGGATGATGCGACGATTTGATCGGCAGGCACGTAGAGCGGCAGGCCATAGGCCTGATCAAGCAACGCAAAACGTTGCAGTTCTGCGTAAGTCTCAAAGCGCTTTTTGGGATCGAGCGTGGAAGCGCCTTCGTCCAGCCATTGGGAGACTTTGGGGTCTTCTGTCCGGCTATAGTTGATCGAGCCGCCCTTATCGCGTGGCAGATAATGGAAATAGATGGTGACGCCGTTTTCCTGCGTCGTGGTCGAGTTTGGAATGATGCCGTATTCGCCGTCTTTCTGACGGCTGGAATAGGTGCCCGCATCTACATATTGCAGCGCAATATCGATGCCTGCATTCTGCCGCGCCTGTGCTTGCACGGCCTGCAACAGAATATCCCTCTGATCACGCACGGTGGATTGCGACTGCACAACCTCGATTGTCAGACGTTTGCCGTCTTTGGTGCGAAAGCCGTCCGCATCACGTTCTGTCCAGCCAGCTTCATCGAGAAGCTTATTGGCAAATTCTGGATTAAACCCGTAAGTGCCTTCAATCGACTTGTCGTAAAAGTCAGTGTCAGCGGGCGTAAGAATGCCCCAAGCACGTTCGCGTTCACCGCGATAAACCGACTGAATAATGCGTTCGACATCGACGGCAGCCAGCACTGCTTTACGGACATTGACGTCGGAAGTGGGTTCGCGGGTGATGTTGAGATAGAGTGTGTAGGGTGTTCCGGTATTGAGCGCAGCCTGATAGGTAAATTCCGGATTATCCTTGAAAAGCTGTGCGTCATTGCCCGAAATACCTTCTGCGGCATCAATCTGCCCGGAAGTGAGTGCGCCGATACGCACTGAGGATTCAGGCAGGAAACGATAGGTCACATCATCAAGATAGGCCGGGCCTTGATGCGCGGCATTTTGGGGCGCCCAATTATAATCAGGGTTTTTAACGAAACGGATTTCCTGACCCTTGATATAACGGTCGATAACGAATGGCCCGGTTCCTGCGACTTCTGTTCCACCAGCCTTCAGCTGTGTAGACTCGAATGCTTTGGGCGAGATCAGTTCAATGCCGGCCGCACCATCCAGAAAAGGTGCGTAAACGCGGTCGAGTTTTATAACGACAGTTAGTGGGTCAACGGCGGTTACTTCGCTGACACGCGCGACATGCCCTGCACTGATGCTTCCCGAATAAGTGGGTTCTTTGAGTTTGCTAAAGTTGAGAGCAACAGCCGCCGCATCGAATTTTTCACCATCCGAAAACTTCACGCCGTCGCGTAGTTTAAACGTGTAGGTTTTGCCGTCTTCAGCAACTTCATAGCTCTTGGCGAGCCATGGCACATAACCACCCTCCGGTGTGCGGGCCAAAAGGGATTCATAGCTGTTGCGCAAGATGAGCTTGGCTTTGGCCTGACCGTTCAAGTGCGGATTGAGCGTGCTTGGCTCTGTCTCAACGCCCCATGTGAGAGAGCCGCCACTGACTGGCTTGGCTTCTGTTTGAGCGTAAGTTGTTGTTAAGCCTGCAGCGATGGTGAAAGCAATAGCGCTGGCACCTGTAAGAAAAATTCGTCTTGTTACCACGTTGATCATCCAGTGTCGGGAGATTGGGAAAACTTATGCCGCGATTGCCGGGCGATTGTTGGCGAGCAGCTCAATGGTTTTGAGACGATGGCTGCCCTCTGAAACTGGACAGTCGATAACGAACTCAGCGATGCCAAAATCATGATGCAGGCGTTGAAGTTCGGCGTGAACATGGCGGGCCGTGCCGCGAATGACATGCGGTATGCGCTCTTCGATTGTGTATTCCGTGGCGCCTGCCTGCCTTACATATTCCAGTGCTTGCTCACGGCTGCCGACATTGACAGGCTGCGAGCCTTTAGCGGTTACGCGGAAACGACTTGTGTTAACGGCCAGTTTTTCCGCCTCAGCATCGTTCTCAGCAACAATAACGCTGACCGCTAAAATTGCAGGGCGGTTCGCAATTGACTGATAGGCTTCTACCGCTTCTTTGATCGCTATCGGATCGCCTTGAATGTGGCCAGCATAGACGAAATCCCAATTGAGGCGCGCTGCAAGCTGAGCGCTTTCAACACTGGCACCCAGCAAGAAACGGTCAGGCTTTTGCGGTGGAACCGGATAGGCCGCCAGATGATTTTCGTCGTCAGCCGTTTTGATGGGATGGCTTAGGTAATGGTCAAGCTCTTTCAGTTGTTCTTCAAAGGATAGCTTTTGGTCCGGATCATAAGCCCCTTGCAGTGCGCGCGTTGAAAGCGGCAGGCCGCCCGGCGCTTTTCCGACACCCAAATCGACCCGTCCTGGAGCAAGAGAGGCAAGGAGATTGAAGTTTTCAGCAACCTTGTAAGCACTATAGTGCTGCAACATCACGCCGCCCGAGCCGATACGAATATGTTTCGTATGTGCCAACAAAAAGCTGATCAGCACTTCCGGCGAAGAACTGGCGAGTGCTGGCGAATTGTGATGCTCGGCCACCCAGAAACGATGAAAACCTGCGGCTTCCGCTTTCTGTGCAAGCTTTATTGTGCGGCTGAGAGCCGTTTGGGCATCTTCGCCATCATGAATAGGGCTTTTGTCGAGAAAGCTAAGCGCATAAGGCATGTTGTCCCCATCAGTAAAATCAATGAAGATATAGCCTATGTTTTTTGTAGAGTTTTAATCTAGCAATGTTCTTCTAATATTTGTTGTTTGATTAAACGTTCATGCCGTGCAAATCATAAAACAAAGATGCACCGTATAGAAAATATGCTTTTCCATGTTTTGGTTTTGCTGTCTGAAAACCGCTCATGAAAAAGTATTTGTTTCTATAGAGGTCTCTTATGGTAGATATTATTACCCAATCCTCACTTTTGGACCCAGCTGCGCAGCCACTTATTGATGGCTTGGTTCAAGAGTATGACAGCCGCTACGCGAACTTAGATCGTCCCGGTGGTGCGCGCACGGAAATCCTTCGCTACCCAACGGAGGCATTCGCGCCGCCGCTTGGAGGTTTTTTGCTGTTGCAGCGCGATGGAGAGACTATCGCCGGTGGTGCGTTTATGAGCCAGGATGATGAGACAGTGGAGCTCAAACGCATCTGGACTGCATCGCATTTGCGCAGACAGGGACTGGCGCGCCGCATCGTCGTCGCTCTTGAGGAAGCTGCTGGAGAGTTGGGTTATACGCGGGCCTATCTTTCGACAGGCTTCCGCCAGCCGGAGGCGACTGCCCTCTATATCTCGCTCGGCTATCGACCGCTGTTTGATACATCAGTCGATGTTCAGCGCTATCGCTCACTGCCTTTTGAAAAGCATATCGGACCCAAGTTGGGGCATCCAATTGCTACGCCAATTTATCCGGCCGCAGCTTCGTTTGAAGAGGCAACACAACGTGTGCAGGAACGCAAAGCGGTGCAGGAAGCAAAAATCCTGGCGCGACTTCAAAGCTATCGCGAAACAGCTGCTTAAAGGGGGCAGAATATGCCATTTTCCAATATTGAACATTTTGCTTTTCTCATTCCCGGCAGTCACCGTGAGGACAATCCGGCCCAAGGCATTGAAGATACGTTGCAACTTTTCGAGCATGGAGAGCGACTAGGCTATGACAGTGGCTGGGTGCGCCAGCGTCATCTGGAGCGTGGCATTTCTTCTGCATCGACCTTCCTTGCAGCTGCATCGCAGCGAACAAAACGCATTGGCCTAGGCACTGCGGTTATTCAGCTTGGCTATGAAAATCCATTTCGTCTTGCTGAGGATTTGGCGACCGTCGATCTGCTTTCACATGGCAGGCTAAATGTTGGTGTCTCGGTTGGTGCACCGCCTTTTGCGCATCTGATTGAGGACTTTGTTGATACGGTTCCAATTGCTGATTACAGCCATGCGCGGGCTGAAAAACTGGCGCGAGCCTTACGCTCAGAGCCGCTTTCGGGTGAGACCGAAGCGGGCAATGCTGCTGGCGCACAAATTCCACGTTTAAGGCCGTTCGCTGAGGGACTGACAGACCGCTTGTGGTATGGCGGTGGTTCACAAAACTCCGCAAAATGGGCGGGGCAGGCTGGCTTCAACCTTTTAACCGGCAACATTGTCAGCGGCGAAAACACAGATGATTTTCTGACCGCGCAGAAAGCGTTGATTGAGCGATTCCGGCAAGAGTGGGCGCATGAACGCGCGCCGCGTGTTGCTCTGGGTCGTGTGATCTTGCCAACCGATAGCGCTAGCCCAGATGCACGTCGTCGCTATGCTGAATTTGTTGCTGAGCGCGATAAAAGGACTGGTTTTGCTCACGGTCCGCGTCGCACGCTGTTCTTGCCGGATATCGTCGGTACGACTGATGAGATTCTGGAAACACTATCCAAAGATCCGGTTTTGCCGTTGGTGTCAGAGTTTCGGCTTGAGCTACCTTATGAGTTCTTTGCTGAGGATTATGCGCAAATTTTGAGCGATTTCGCAAAGATCATCCCAGCCTCCGGCGCTTCTCGTCCAGAACTCAGCGCCCTTCGTGCTGGCTAGCCATCAATCAATTTTTGACGATCGGAATAAAGACATGACGCAATCCAAAGGTCTACTCTTCGGTGTGGGTATCGATGTGGCTACCGCTTCGCAGAACAGTGACAAGCCATCGCGAGAGTTCTGGACCGAGCTGACAAAGCCGTTTGACGACGAGTTCGCATTTCTGACGCTGGAAGATAGTTTTGCTAACGAAAATGGCGACGGGTTGGATGCCATATTGCTTGCAAATTGGTTGGCTCCACGTTTGTCAAATATCGGAATTATCGCTGGTGCGGCGGTGAATTTTCTGGAGCCGTTTCACGTCTCAACTGCCATTGCAACGCTCGATTATGTCAGTGAGGGACGGGCAGGCCTTTTGGTGCAAAATCTTGCAAAAGAACGCAATATCGAGGCGAACGAAGCTCTAGGCGTTTTGAACGGCTACCCTTCGCTAGAACAAGAAGTACTTGATCGCGATGCGCAAGACGCAATCGAAGTGATCCGCAGGCTGTGGGATAGCTGGGAAGATGATGCGGTCATTCGCGATAAGAAAACCCAGCGTTTTCTTGATGCTTCCAAGCTTCACTATATCAAGTTTGAGAGCGATAATTTTAAGGTTCTTGGGCCGTCGATTACACCGCGCCCACCGCAGGGACAGCCTGTCGTTGCGACCACAATCACCAACCATAATGACATTGTCAAAGCACGCGGCGCTGACGTCGTTTTTGTTCCCGTGGATGAACCACTTTTCAAAGCGATAGGTGGTACTGCGCCCGTAATCGTCGGAGATATCGAGCTTTCAGAAGTGCCAAATGTAGAGCGAGTGATTGAAAATATTCTCCGAAGCGAAGCGCTGTGCGCGAAGGGGATAAGGTTGGTTTTGTCCGATCCGAAATCACAAAGCGATTTTGTTCTGAATGAGCTGCTGCCAGCACTGCGTGAGCAAAAGCTTATTCGCGATGTGGAAGGCTCCACGCTGCGTGCGCGCTTTGGTCTGCCTGAAGCAATTAATCGTTACGAAACAGCCGCTTGAGCGAAGGAGAAACCACAATGACAAAGCTTAAGCAGGTTATTCTTGGAGCGCAGTTTCCGGGCGTCAACAATTTCACCGTTTGGAGCGACCCGGCAGCAGGGAGCCAGATTGAGTTTTCATCGTTCCGGCATTTTGCCGAAACAATTGAACGTGGAAAATTTGATTTTATCTTTCTGGCGGAGGGGTTGAGGGTACGCGAGCAAAAAGGCAAACTGCACGAACTCGATGTTGCAGGCCGTCCGAATACGCTGGCCATTCTCACCGCATTGTCTTCAATCACCGAGCATGTCGGGCTGATCGGTACGCTCACCACCACATTTAACGAGCCTTATGCACTGGCTCGTCAGCTCGCGACATTTGATATTCTCTCAGGTGGCCGTGCTGGTTGGAATGTGGTGACGTCACCTGGCGCATTTACGGGCGCAAATTTCCGGCGGGGTGATCATCTGCCTTTTAAGGAACGCTATGAGCGTGCGCGCGAGTTTCTGGATGCCGCGCAAAAAATCTGGGGCGGTGGTGAGTTTGCTTTCAAGGGGAAGCACTTCGATATTAAGGGGCATTCTGATTTAGCACCTCTGCCGCAAGGTGCGCCTGTAATTGCACAGGCTGGGGACTCGCAGGAAGGGCGGGAGCTGGCTGCGAGTCATGCCGATGTTATTTATTCGCGGCATGGCACACTTGAAGCCGGTCAACAGTTCTATCACGATGTGAAGCAGCGCCTTGCGCATTACGGACGTAGCCCAGATTCACTCAAAATCTTACCGGGCGCAAATTTTGTTTTGGGTGATACGCTAGAGGATGCTCAGCACAAGCTGCGTCAGATACGTCTACAGCAAGTTAGCCCGAAATCGGCGATTACGTTTTTGGAACAGGTTTGGAACCGTGATCTTTCAAGCTATGATCCGGACGGTCCTCTGCCGGAACTTGAACCGGATGTTGCACATGAGCAATTGGCTTTGGGGCGTGCCAACCGTTATGATGACCGCATTGATACGGCGCGGGCATGGCGTGAGCTTGCTGACCGAGATAAGCTCAGCATACGTGATTTAATTATCAAGGTAACAGCGCGACAGGAATTTGTGGGCACGCCGCAAACAATTGCGGATGAAATCAACACATACGTGCAAGCCGATGCTGCTGATGGCTTCGTTTTTGCACCACATCTCACGCCGGGCGGCTTTGATGAGTTTGTCGAAAAAGTAATCCCTATTTTGCAGGATAAGGGCGTGTATCGTGAAGAATATTCGACAAGCACGCTAAAAGGCAATCTGGGTCTAAGTTTTTAACATTTGATCTTGGGAACGTATTGCTAAGTGCATCATATCTATGATCACGGTATCTGATATGCTTTTACTATCAAAAGAAGCCTAGGCTTTCGCAGATGTCTTAAGTTTAAGACATCTGCACGCGTTCGCATCGAGATTACGGGCGACGACTGTCGAATCCGACTGGGGTATTTGTGACAGATGTCCGTTGCTTAATCATGGCTCTACTAACACCGTATCAGTTGTCGATTTTGCTAAGGTTATCGTCTTGTTTGTTTATGACTTCTCGACAGGCGGAGTCGCTCAAATTTTGCATGCCCAGTTCAAAAGTGTTGCCAAGGTGTAAATTAATAAATCAAGGAATGGTAAATCAACGTAAGAAATAAGACGTTAGCCATCAATTTATGTATTTTAAAATGAAATCAAAATGATAGTTATGATTAGAAAATTAATATGCATTCATTTGATCAGGTAATAATTCCTAATGCGCTATATATTATTTCAATATGTTAAAA